>NZ_BATB01000005.1 GCF_000466965.1 Limimaricola cinnabarinus LL-001 | reverse complement strand
TGATCGCCAGCGTCACACCCCGCCACGCGCTGCGCTACGCCAAGGGCTCCGCCCGCAGCCTCTTACACCAAGCGTTGGGACACGATCTCTCGACGAAGCGCATGGTCGGTGGGGTTGCTGCTTCCACAATCGCCTCGGCGTCGGCCATGTCGTTCTTCTGGGTCTTCACATAGGGCCTGACGAACTTCGGTGCGATCAGCCGCACCTCATGGCCGAAACCCGTCAGCATGCGAGCCCAGTGGTGAGCCGTGGCGCACGCCTCCATCGCGACGCGACAACGAGGATGTGCCTCCATGAAAACCGCGAACTGTTTGCGTGACAGCTTCTTCCGAAAGACAACTTCGCCGTCGGCGGTCGCTCCGTGGAGCTGAAACACCTGCTTGGCCAAGTCGACGCCGATGATTGATACTTCCTTCATTGCACGATCCTCCTGATCCGATCCGGACCATCCTGGCACGAGTGCCGTCAGGAGGGGCTACCCAACCCATCATCAACGTCGATCGGATCGCCGAGTGCATTCAGGAAGCTTCGAAAGTAATGGTGTAGCAATGAGTGCACTCTGTGCGCTCACGGAAGAAAGTTGACCATTTTGTTCAAAAGCGAAGCGCTCAACACAGATTGCAGACACCCTTTTTCTATGCGGGGACGATAGTCTGCCGACCGTCCTTGGTCAGGCCGCGTCGGCATCACCGAGCAATACCCGCGCCGCGCCACGCGCGGCTTCGGTAACCGTATCGCCCGCGAGCATCCGCGCGATCTCGTCGATGCGGTCGGAGTCGTCGAGGGGCACCACGCGCGATGTCGTTACCTCGCCCGAGGGGCCAGTGCTCACCCCCTTTTCGACACGCCAGTGATGCGCCCCCAGCGCCGCGACCTGTGGCGAATGGGTGACGACCAGCACCTGCGCCCCGTCGGCCAGCCGCGCCAACCGGCGACCCACGGCGTTGGCGGTGGCACCACCGAGGCCCCGGTCGATCTCGTCGAAGATCAGCGTTTTGCCGATATTGTCGCCGGTCAGGCAGACCTTGAGCGCCAGAAGGAACCGCGACAGCTCACCGCCCGAGGCGATACGCGAAAGCGGGCCGGACGGCGCGCCGGGGTTGGTGGCGACGCGAAAGCTCACTTCGTCGCGCCCCTCGGGGCCGGGATCGGCGGGCGTCAGATCGACCTCGAACACCGCACGGTCAAGCTTGAGCGGCGCCAGTTCCGCCGCCATCGCCGCCGACAGCCGCAGGCCTGCGTCGCGCCGCAGTTCACTCAATGCGGCGGCGGCGGCGTCATAGGCGGTGTCGGCGGCGCGCATGGCGGCTTCGAGATCGGCCATGTCGCCTTCGGAAGCGTCGAGCGCCGCCAGTCGCCGACGCAGGCCGTCGGTGAAGCTGGCCAGCTCGTCGACCGCCACCTCGTGCTTGCGCGCCAGACCGCGTAGTGCAAAGAGCCGCTCCTCGGCGGCTTCGAGCGCACGTGGGTCGAACTCAAGGGCGTCGAGCACGTCGCGCACGCCGGTCTCGGCTTCGCCGAGGGCGTCAAGCGCGCGGGTCAGCGCTTCCATCACGAGGTCCAGACGGCCTTCGGCGGCCTCGATCGCGCCGTCGAGCCAACGCATCGCATCCGAAACCAAACCTTCGGCTCCTTCGCCGGAAATCACCTGATGGGCGCGTGCCACGTCGCCGCGTACCCGCTCGGCGCCCTGCATCCGGCGCCGCGTGGCATCAAGTTCGGCCTCCTCGCCAGGCTGGGGGTCCATCGCATCGAGCTCGGCCACGGCATGGCGCAGGTAATCTTCCTCGGCGCGCAACGCCTCCACCTGCCCCTGCACCGCCGCCAAGGCACGGCGGGCGTCGCGCCGCGCAGCCCAGGCGCGGCGGGTCTCGGCAATGGCGGGTGCAGCTTGGGCGAACTCATCGAGCATCAGCCTGTGGCCCCGC
The DNA here is from genome assembly GCF_000466965.1 of Limimaricola cinnabarinus LL-001. Classification (GTDB taxonomy): domain Bacteria; phylum Pseudomonadota; class Alphaproteobacteria; order Rhodobacterales; family Rhodobacteraceae; genus Limimaricola; species Limimaricola cinnabarinus. The sequence continues at coordinate 120,671 of NZ_BATB01000005.1, read as the reverse complement.
GGATCGAGGAGACCGCGATCATCGTGCTGGCCGTGCAGTTCCAGAAGCTGATCGGACAGCGCGCGCAGCACCTCGCCCGAGACGCGGCGATCGTTGACCCAAGCCGTCTTGCGACCGGTTTCGGTGTTGACGCGGCGCAGGATGAGTTCGCCATCGGCCTCGATCCCGGCCTCCGAAAGCACGCGGCGCGCCGGATGGTCGGCCGCGAGTTCGAACACCGCCGTTACCTCGCCTTGGGCCGCGCCCGCGCGCACCAGCTCGGCCCGCCCGCGCCAGCCCAGCACGAAGCCGAGGCTGTCGAGCAGGATCGACTTGCCCGCGCCGGTTTCCCCGGTCAGCACGTTGAGGCCCGGCTGGAACTCCAGCTCAAGCCTGTCGATGATCAGCATGTCCCGGATGTCGAGCGCGCGCAGCATGTCCAGTAACCCCCGGAGTGAACGTCAGCGCGAAGCGATCAGATCCATTCGCCCCGCACCAGCTGGCGATAGATGCTTGCCAGCCAGTTGTCACCGGTAGCCTCCATCGACAGGCCGCGTCCGGTGAGCAGGCGGTAGCTGTCCTCGTACCAGTCGGTGCCGCGATAATTGTAGCCGAGGATGGCGCCCGCCGTCTGCGCCTCCTGGATGAGCCCGAGCGAGAGATAGGTCTCGACCAGCCGGTGCAGCGCCTCGGCGGTATGGGTCGTGGTCTGGAACTGCTCCACCACGACGCGGAACCGGCGCGCGGCGGCGGCATAGTGACCCCGCTTGAGATAGTAGCGCCCGATCTCCATTTCCTTGCCCGCGAGGTGGTCGAAGGCGAGGTCGAATTTCAGCTTCGACTCGGCGGCATAGCTGCTGTCGGGATATTGCTCGATCACCGCACGCAGCGCCTGCAGCGCCTGAAAGGTCAGGCCCTGATCGCGGCCAATGTCATCGATCTGATCGTAATAGCTCAGCGCCAGAAGATACTGTGCGTAGGCCGCATCCTCGGAGGTCGGATAGAAATCGAGATATCGCTGGGCGCTGGCACGGCTGTCGTCATAGGCGCCGTCCTTGTGCAGGGCGAAGGCCTGCATGATCAACCCGCGCTTGGCCCATTCCGAATAGGGGTAGAGGCGCTCGATTTCACCAAAATAGAAGGCCGCGTCGTCGGCTGAACCGCTTTCGAGGCTGGCTTCGCCCTGTTTGTAGATCGCCACGGCGTCAAGCTGCTCAAGCGCGCCCGCACTCAACCGGTCAGAGGTGCTGCCGCAGCCGACCAAGAGCCCCAGAGCCAGTATCAGGCCCAAGCTGGCCCGTGTTCCGCTGCCTGCCATCCGCGCGTCCTGCATCCTGTCGGTCATCTGCCCATCCCGGGGTCGTTGCCCCGTTCACACCCCGCACCGGGGCCGCTCGGCCTCGGGTCTAGCATGAAAAAATCGGGGGCAAAATGGCTTTTCCGGCGGCGCTCGCGGCGCGGCGATCAGGCAACGGCGGCGAAATCGGCGGGCTTGAGCCGACTGCCCGGCAGCCGGTCTTCGAGCGCGGCGTCGCAGGTCACGACGCGCCAGGCCTCGGGCCGGGCAAAGAGTGCGCGCAGCAGGCGGTTGGTCATCGCGTGACCGGCGCGCAGCCCTTCGTAGACACCGAGGATCGGCAGGCCCGCGGTGCCCAGATCGCCGAGCGCGTCGAGCATCTTGTGGCGCACCGCCTCGTCGGGATGACGCAGGCCACCGGGGCTGAGCACCCGGTTGCCATCGACCACCACCGCGTTTTCGAAGGTACCGCCGAGTGCCAGGCCCTGCGCCTGCATCGCTTCGACATCCGAGAGGCGGCAGAAAGTGCGGCTGTCGCACAATTCGCGCAGAAAGGCACCGTTGGCCATATCGAGCACGCGCGACTGATGACCAATGGCCGGATCGACGAAGTCGATCTCGAAGTCGATCCTGAGGCCGCGCGGCTCGTGACCGCGGGCTGGTCGCAGCCGGGCCATGGCCTGGCCGTAATAAACCTCGACAACATCGAGCATCTCGATCGCCCGGAGCGGCGCGTCCTGACGCCGCAGCCCGGCATCGAGGATCGCCCGCGCGAAGCCTGCGGCGCTGCCGTCGAGAATCGGAACCTCGGGGCCGTCGATCTCGATCAGCGCGTTGTGCACGCCACAGCCCGAGAGTGCGGCCATCAGATGTTCGATGGTCGAGACCGATACGCCGTCGGCATTGACGACGCGGGTATTGAGCGGCGAAATCTCGACCAGATCCCAACGCGCGGGCACCAGACGGTCGATCCCGACCACATCCATGCGGCGGAATACGATGCCATGGCCCACGGGCGCGGGTCGCAGCACGAGTCGGACCGGTCGCCCCGTATGGAGGCCAATGCCGGTAAAGCCGACGTATCTGAACAATGTGGTCTGCACGTGTCTCTACCCGGATCCATTTCGGATTTCGTTACCCCAGTGACCTAAGCGCTCCCCCTAGAGGTCACAATTCACTCTTTGCGACAGCGTGAAACATGTGGTCCGGAGCACGCAGTCGATAGGAAAAACCCCCTGAAAACGGCTAGGGCCGCCCGAAGGCGGCCCTTGTTGCACAAAGAATGTGCGGCTTTGCGTCAGTTCGCCTGACGCCGCAGGAAGGCAGGGATCTCGATGCGCTCCTGCTCGGGATCGGTCTCGCCGTCATCCTGCCAGTTGGGGGCCTGACGTGGCTGCACGGGCTGCTGCGGCTGCGCGCGCTGGGTCGGCGGCTGCGGACGCGCGGCTGCGCCGGGGCGCCGGGCTGCTCGGCATGACCGGTCATCCGGTTGATGAGCGAATTGATACCGAAGCGCGGCTGCCGGTCGGCCTCGGCGCTGCGGGCCGGAGCGGCGGGGCTGCGCGGCTCGGCGCGGGGCATCTCGGCGCGCTCGGGCTGCTGCTGGCGCGGCTGGTTCTGCGACGCGGCCCGCAGACGCGCCATGGTGTCAGGAGAGGCTCCACCGGAGGCACGCGGCGCGGGCGCCACGAAGCTTTCGGGGGCGGACTCGGCCTGACGAGCCGCCTCGCGGCGCGGTTCGTAGACGGGGGCCGGCACATCGTCTTCGTGCTGCGGCTGGAACCGCTGCTGCGGCTCCTCGCGCGGGGCAGAGCGCCGGGTGTCGAAGCCTTCGGCGTAGTCCTCTTCATAGGAGGGTTCGGGCTCTTGACGGACCTGCTGCTGCGGCTCGCGGCGCGGCACGGAGGCCTGGGCGCGGGATGCGGGCTGCGGCTGGGCCTCGCGGCGCGGCGGCACCGGCGCGGCCTGCATCTCGTCCTCGGTCGAGACGCGCTCGCGCAGCGGCTCGCTCATCTTGCGGCGCGGCACGGGGACGTCCTCGTGCTTGGCCATCGCATCGATGCCGGTGGCGACCACGGAGACGCGCATCCGGCCTTCCATGCCGGTGTCGAGCGTGGAGCCGACGATGATGTTGGCCTCGGGATCGACCTTCTCGCGGATCTTGTTGGCCGCCTCGTCGAGCTCGAACAGGGTGAGGTCGTAGCCGCCGGTGATGTTGATGAGCACGCCCTTGGCGCCCTCGAGGCTGATCTCGTCGAGCAGCGGGTTCGCGATCGCCTTCTCGGCGGCCTGAACGGCACGGTCCTCGCCCTCGGCCTCGCCGGTGCCCATCATCGCCTTGCCCATCTCGTCCATCACCGCGCGGACGTCGGCGAAGTCGAGGTTGATTAGGCCGGGACGCACCATCAGGTCGGTCACGCCCTTGACGCCCTGATAGAGCACGTCGTCGGCGAGAGCGAAGGCCTCGGTGAAAGTGGTGTTCTCGTTGGCAAGGCGGAACAGGTTCTGGTTCGGGATGATGATCAGCGTGTCGACCACCTTCTGCAGCGCCTCGACGCCGGCCTCGGCCTGCTTCATGCGCTTGCCGCCCTCGAACTGGAACGGCTTGGTGACGACGCCGACGGTCAGCACGCCGAGCTCGCGCGCGGCCTGGGCGATGATCGGCGCAGCGCCGGTACCGGTACCGCCGCCCATGCCGGCGGTGATGAAGCACATATGCGCGCCGGCGAGGTGATCGACGATCTCCTCGATCGACTCCTCGGCCGCGGCGGCGCCGACGGTGGCACGAGCGCCCGCGCCCAGACCTTCGGTGACCTTCACGCCCATCTGGATCTTGGCTTGGGCGCGCGATTGCTGCAGCGCCTGCGCATCGGTGTTGGCGACCACGAACTCGACGCCGTCGAGCTCCTTCTCGATCATGTTGTTGACCGCGTTGCCACCAGCGCCGCCCACGCCGAAGACGGTGATCCGGGGCTTGAGATCTTCCTGCCCCGGCAGAGAGAGGTTGAGTGCCATCGCTGTCTGCCTGTCCTGAATCTGGCCCGTCCCGCCGGGCGTGTCTGCCATTGTTTGGCCAAACTATCCGCGCGCGCTCGTATCGTCACGGGGAAACTCGGGCATTCTTACTGTTTTCTTGAGGTTTCCGCAGCGTCGAATATCGGCCCTGTGGGCCGATGAGCGACATCTTGCGTATCACCAGTTGTCCTTGAACCATTTGAAGGCCCGTTTGAAGGACCGCGCCGAGTGGCGCTCGGCAGGCACTTCGAAGTCCCACCATTCATCCTGCGGATGCGCGGCAAAGAGGCACAGCCCCACCGAGCCCGCGAAGGCCGGGCCGGTGGCGGCCTGCGGCAGACCCTGCACGCGCAGCGGTCGGCCCAGACGGACCTGCTGGCCGAGGATGCGCGTCGCCAGACCGTCGAGCCCGGGGATCTGGCTGCCGCCGCCGGTGAGCACGATCTGCTGGGAAGGAAGATGCTCAAAGCCCGCCGCGTCGAGCCGCTGGCGCACCTCCTCGAGGATCTCCTCGACGCGCGGGCGCATGATGCCGATCAGCTCGGCGCGGCTGACGGTGCGGCGGTCATGCTCCCAATCGCCGGTGTCGCCGCCGATCTCGATCATCTCGCGGTCGTCCATGCCGGTGGCGACGACGCCGCCGTAGAAGGTCTTGATCCGCTCGGCGGTGGCCATCGGCACCTGCAGGCCCATCGAGATGTCGGAGGTGACATGATCGCCCCCCATGCGCACGCTGTCGGCATAGATCATATGCTTCCGGATGAAGACCGAGATGCCGGTGGAGCCGCCACCCATGTCGATGCAGGCCGCGCCCAGTTCCTGCTCGTCCTCGACCAGCGAGGACACGCCCGAGACATAGGCAGACGACGCGATCCCTGCGACCTCGAGGTCGCAGCGCTTGATGCAGTAGAGCAGGTTCTCGATGGCGGTGGCGTCGACGGTGAGCAGGTGCATGTCGGTGGTGAGCCGCTGGCCGATCTGGCCGCGCGGATCGGCGAGACCCGACCGATGGTCGAGTGCGAAGTTCACCGGCTGCGCGTGCAGCACCTCGCGGCCGTCGCCATAGTCGGGCATCTCGCAGGCGGCGAGCACGCGGCCGATGTCGCCATCGGTCACCTGGCCCTCTTCGACCTCGACCTCACCGTCGAGACCGTAGCTGCGCGGCCGCGCACCCGACAGCGTGGCGATGACGTGATCGACGCGCACGCCCGCCATCTTCTGCGCCGCCTGCACCGCGGTGCGGATCGCGCGCTCGGTCTCGGCCATCGCCGCGACCTCGCCGAAGGAGACCCCGCGCGAGCGGGTGGTGGCGGCACCGATGATGCGGAAGTTGGACTGCCCGGCCATCGAGCCCACGCCCTCGAGCGCCGGGGCGTCGCCGTCGAAACGCAGCACCAGACAGGCAATCTTGGAGGTGCCGACGTCGAGAATGGCGATGACGCCTCTCTGCATCGCCGCCTTGCGCATGTGCCGCATCGCCCGCTGCGTCTGGTAGAGCTGCCCCATTTTCGTTTCCGCCCCGTTTTTTCTAATTTGTCTCGCTGACGCGGCGAAGCCGCACCAATGCCTGCTCGGTCAGCCTTATGGTCGGCCGATCCTCGTTTCTTATGTCCACCGCCGCGATGTCGCGCGCGAGAATCTCCTCGGCCTCATCGAGCGCCATCACCCGCTCCAGCGCCTTCACCGGCGCCTCCGCGGGCAGAAGGATCCGCTGGTCGCGGTCGAGCACCAGATCCCAGCGCCGTTCGCCCATGCGCACCAGCCCCCGAATGCGCGGGGCGACGGGGGCGGCGGCGGCAAATAGCGCCAGCGCCTCGTCGATCTTTTCGCGCGCGCCGTCGCCCGCGATGAGAGGCAGGTCCGCGCGGTCGGAACGCGCCGGGATCATCCCGGTCATCACGCCCTCGGCATCGACGAGCCGCAGCCCGTCGACATAGCGCCACACCGCCACCGGAACCCGCTGGGTCACCGCGACCTCGAGCGTGCCGCCGGGGCGGACGCGCACCGTCGCGTCGGCCACCGCCGTCAGCTCGCGGATGCGGCTGCGGATCTCCGGCAGGTCGAGATCGAAGGAGGACACCGGCATCTTCTCGGGCAGGAACGCCTTGATCGCGGCGGCGAGCGCGGGCTCGGCGCCCTCGATCTCGACCGCGCCCACCATGAATTCGGGTCGCTGCTGGACCATCGCCTTGAGCCGGTCGACCTGCGCGGCGAATGCGGTGCGGTTGTCCTGCTGACCGAACCAGATGCCACCCACCGCCGCCACGAGCACGAGCGGCAGGCCGAAGCGCAATCCGATCCGGAAGGCCGGCGTCAGCATCAGCCGCTGGTAGCGGTAGCCCCAGCGCGTCGGCGCCGGATCGCGGCGCATGCCGTATTGCGGCTGGCGCCGGAACAGCGAAGTCAACGATCGCATGAGGCGTCCTCCACCAGCCAGCCGCAGAGCTCGGGAAACGAGATGCCGACCTTGGCCGCCTGCTCGGGCGCAAGCGAGGTCGGCGTCATGCCGGGCTGGGTGTTGGTCTCCAGAAGCACGAGGCCATCAAGCCCCCTGCCCTCGTCCCAACGGAAATCTGTGCGTGAAAGGCCACGGCAGCCCAAGGCGCGATGCGCGCGAAGCGCGTAGTCGAGACAGGCCTCGAAGATCTCCTGCGGAATCTCGGCGGGCACGACATGGCGCGAGCCGCCGGTCTTGTACTTGGCGTCGTAGTCGTACCAGCCATTCGTCACGATATCGGTCACGGTCAGCGCGCGGTCGCCCAGCACCGTGGTCGTCAGCTCGCGCCCCGGAAGGTAAGCCTCGACCATCACCGTCGCGGGCATATCTTGGGCAAGTTGCGGCGGCTGGTGCGCGCCTTCGGGCACGATATAGACGCCGACGCTGGAGCCTTCGTTGTAGGGTTTCACGACATAGGGCGGCGGCATGACATGGGCGGCCATCACCTCGGCCTTGGTGGCGAGGCGGCTCTCTGCCACTGGAAGCCCCTCGGCGCGAAAGGCGGTCTTGGTGGCTTCCTTGTCCATGGCCAGCGCCGAGGCCAGCACGCCCGAATGGGTATAGGGGATACGCAGCCATTCCAGCAGGCCCTGGATGCAGCCATCCTCGCCGCGCGGGCCGTGCAGGGCGTTGAAGACGACACCGGGAGCAAGGTCGCGCAGACGCTGGGGCAGGTCGGGGCCGGCATCGACCTCGATCACCTCATATCCTGCCTGCCGCAAGGCCGCCGCGCATTCGCGCCCCGTGGAAAGAGAGACCTCGCGCTCGGCCGAGGGTCCGCCCATCACCACGACAACCTTGGGATGTGTCCCGCTCGACATTCCCGCACTGCCCCATTCGCGCGCCGCTGAACGGCGCGTCATTGTTATGGCCCTTGTGGGCCTCCCCCGCTTGGCGGGGGCCGAATTATCCGTGTGTCACGCGCTCGGTTGCCCGACCCGCATGATTTCCCATTCTAGCGTCAGGCCCGAATGCTCGTAAACCCTTTTCCGGACCTTCTCGCCCAGAGCTTCGAGATCGGCCGCCGTCGCGTTGCCCGCATTGGTGAGAAAGTTCGGATGCTTGTCGTTCATCACGGCACCACCAAGCCGCGCGCCGCGCATCCCCGCCTCGTCGATCACCTTCCAAGCTTTCAACTCGTGGCTGTCATCGGCGCGCCCGGTTGAGGAGAATCCCACCGGATTGCGGAAGGTCGAGCCCGCCGTGCGGTCGCGGGTGGGCTGGCTGGCGTCTCGCTTGGCGATCTGCTCCTCCATCCGTGCCTCGAGCGCCACCGGATCGCCTTCGGGCGCGTCGAACACCGCCTCGACGATCACCGCGCCCTCCGGCAGACGGCTCGAACGATAGGCGAGGTCAAGCGCCGCGGCGGCAAGCGTTTCCGTTCGGCCATCGCGGTGGATCACCGTGACCTCGCGCAGCGCGTCGGCGACATAGGCGCCGTAGCAGCCCGCGTTCATCCGTACCGCGCCGCCGATGGCACCGGGGATGGTACGCAGGAAGGTCAGGTCGCGCCCCGCCTGCGCCGCCTTGCGCGCGACGTGCGAATCGAGCGCGGCCGCCCCGGCGATGACGCGGCCATCGGGTGCGATGTCGATGCCATTGAAGCCGCGCCCGAGCCGGATCACCACGCCGCGGACACCCCCGTCGCGCACGATGAGGTTGGAGCCGACGCCCATCGCGAAGACCGGCACGGAAGGGTCGAGGTCACGCAGGAAGGCTGCAAGATCCTCGCGGTCGGCGGGTTGGAACAGCCAGTCGGCCGGCCCGCCCACGCGCAGCCATGTCAGATCGGCGAGCGCGCGATTTGGGGTCAGCCGACCCCGCGTGTCGGGAAGTTCGCTGGGCATGCCGGTCATCACGCCCGCCCGAACCGCCGCTTGAGCCGCCGACCGGCCGCCATCAGTGGCCAGCGCAGCACCGAGGCCCCCGCCGCCATCATCGCCACGCCCGCGATCGGACCCAGCGCATAGGTGGTCCAGCCCAGAAGCGGCACGCCGATCACCACGAGGGCGGTGGCGCAGCTGCGGTGGTTGTCGCGCGAAGGCAGCATAGCGGCGAGATTGGCCGCAATCACCCACAGGCAGGCGACCGCCAGCGGCAGGGCCTGCGCCGCGCTCATCCGTCCTGTTCCAGCCTTGCGGGCAGCGCACCGGCCCAGGCACTGATCGTGCCCGCTCCGAGGCAGACAACGATATCGCCGGGACGAGCCTGCTCGCGCACCAGATGGGCCAGATCCTCCTCGGAGGTGACGGCGCGCGCGTGGCGATGGCCATGCCGGATCAGACCGGCGACGAGGTCGTCGCGTCCCGCCCCCTCGATCGGCTCTTCTCCAGCGGCGTAAATGTCCGAGATGCCGACCACGTCGCGTCGTTGAAACAGGTGCAGAAATCGTCGAACAGCGTGGCGAGCCGCGTGAAACGGTGCGGCTGGTGCACCGCGATCACCCGGCCTTCGCTGGCTTGGCGAGCCGCACGCAGCACGGCGGCGATCTCCACGGGGTGATGGCCGTAATCATCTATGATCGTGACGCCGTTCCATTCACCGACCTTGGTGAAGCGCCGGTTGACACCCCCGAACCCGGCAAGTGCCGCACGTATCTCATCGCGCTTCATGCCCAAATGCCGCGCCACGGCGACGGCGGCGAGCGCGTTCGACACGTTGTGATCGCCCGGCATCGGCAGGGTGCAGCCCTCGATCACCGTGCCCTCGGCGCGCAGCACCACGTCGAAATGCGCGATGCCGCCCTTGTAGGTCAGGTTGGCGGCACGCACGTCGGCCTGCGCGTTGAACCCGAAGGTGGTGACGCGGCGGTCGGTGACGCGGCCCACCAGCGCCTGCACTTCGGGATGGTCGGTGCAGCATACGGCGAGGCCGTAGAAAGGGATGTTCGACACGAAGTCGAGGAAGCCCTTGCGCAGCCCCTCGATCGAGCCCCAGTGATCCATGTGCTCGGGGTCGATGTTGGTCACGATGGCGATGGTGGCGGGTAGCCGGTTGAAGGTGCCGTCGCTCTCATCGGCCTCGACCACCATCCATTCGCCCTGCCCCATCCGGGCATTCGAGCCATAGGCATGGATGATGCCGCCATTGACCACGGTGGGGTCGAAATTGCCTGCGTCGAGCAGCGTCGCCACCATGGTCGTGGTGGTGGTCTTGCCATGGGTGCCGCCCACGGCGACGTTGGAGCGCAGCCGCATCAGCTCGGCCAGCATTTCGGCGCGGCGCACCACGGGAAGACCGCGGCGGCGGGCTTCGTCAAGCTCGAGGTTGCCCGGCTTGATCGCCGAGGAGATGACGACGACTTCGGCCCCTTCGAGGTTCTCGCCCGACTGGCCGATGAAGACCCGGGCCCCGAGGGTTTCGAGCCGCTCGGTGATTTTGGAGCCCTTCAGGTCCGAGCCTTGCACCGTGTAGCCTTGGTTCAGGAGCACCTCGGCGATGCCGGACATGCCGATGCCGCCGATGCCGACGAAGTGGATCGGGCCGACATCGAGCGGCAGTTTCGTGGCGGCGTTCATGGCTTGCGTCCCGTCCATCAAGAATCCGTGCCCTTCTGTCCATCCGCGAGGCGTTCCACAACCCCCGCCAACCGCTCTGCCGCGTCGGGAACGCCCGTGTCGCGCGCCGCATGCGCCATCCGCATCGCGCCGTCGCTGTTGCCGAGTACCAGCGCGATCCGCTGGGAGAGCGTCGTCACATGAAACTTGCTCTCGGGGAACATGATCGCCGCGCCGGCGTCGACGAGACCGCGCGCATTTGCGGTCTGATGATCCGCGGCGGCGGCCGCGAAGGGCACGAGGATCGAAGGCCGGCCAATGACGCTTAGATCCGCGATGGTCGAGGCGCCGGAGCGGCAGATGACCAGCTGCGCCTCGCTCATGCGTGTCGGAACATCGGCAAAAAAGGTCTGCACGTCGGCATCGATCCCCTCATCCGCGTAATAGGTGGAGACGCGCTGCACGTCCTCCTCGCGGGCCTGATGGCTGACCCGCACCCGGCGGCGCAGTTCGGCCGGAAGCTCGGCGATCGCGGGCGGCACCACGTCCGACAGGATGCGCGCGCCTTGGCTGCCACCGATTACGAGAACCGACATCGGGTAATCGCCCGGCGGAATGTAGGCCGCGCCCGAACGGTCGAGCACGGCGCGGCGTACCGGGTTGCCGGTATGGATCGCCTCGACGCCATCGGGCAGCGCGGTGGGCCAATTGCCGCAGGCCACGGCGTGGACGCGGCGCGCGAACAGCCCGTTGACTCGGCCCAGCACGCCGTTCTGCTCGTGGATCATGCGCGGCAGCTTGAGGACCGTTGCCGCCGAAAGCGCGGGAATCGAGGGGTAGCCACCAAAGCCAACCACCACCGAAGGCCGGTCGCGCATCATCCGGGTCACCGCCGCCGCCACGCCGCCGCCGATGCGAAACGGCGCGATCACCTTGGCCGAGAGGCCGCCGCGCGCGAAGGTGGCCGCACCCACCTGTTCGATCTCGACCTCGCGGGGGAAGTTCTGGGTATAGCGCGCGCCGCGCGCGTCGGTGGACAGCTTGACCCTCCAGCCGCGCGTCAGCATCAGCTCGGCAAGCGCCTGAGCAGGAAACATGTGGCCGCCGGTACCACCGGCGGCGATGACGAGAAGCGGCGCCGACATCAGCGGCCCCGCCGCAACAGGATGTCGCCGATGCCGCCCTGCGGACGGGTCCGGGTAAAGGCGAGGAGCATGCCGAGCGCGATGCCGGACGCGATCACCGAGGAGCCGCCATAGCTCACGAAGGGCAGCGTCATGCCTTTGGCCGGCAGGAGCCGCACCGCCACGCCCATGTTGATCATCGCCTGCACGCCGAAGGCACAGGCGAGGCCGGTGCCGGCCAGACGGATGAAGGTGTCGCGCTCCTTCATCAGCCGCATCAGCGAACGCACCACGATGGTGCAGTAGAGCACGATGATCGCGATCACGCAGACCAGCCCGTATTCCTCGGCCGCCACGGCGATGATGAAGTCGGTATGCGCGTCGGGAAGCGACCACTTCACCTGTCCCTCGCCGACGCCGACGCCGAAGAAGCCGCCCTCGCGGATCGCGTTGGTCGCATAGCCGAGCTGGGTGTTGGGATCGACCTCGGCCGAGAGGAAACCGTCGATGCGCCGGGCGAAGTGCTCGGAGTTGTTGTAGGCGAAGGTGCCGCCCAGAATGACCACACCTGCGAGGCCCGCCAGTAGCAACATCGGCGCGCCACCGACAAAATACATCACGCCCCAGGAGAACAGCACGAGCGCCGCCTGCCCGAAATCGGGCTGCAGCACGAGGAACATGACAATGGTGAAGGCCAGCGCGAAGGACCACAGCCGGCCCGGAGGACCCGAGGGCTCCATCCCTGCCGCCATGAACCATGCCGCCACGACGACGAAGCCGGGCTTGAGGAACTCCGACGGTTGGACCGAGGCAAAACCGAAGGAGAACCAGCGCACCGCGCCCTTGCCAAAATCGGTTCCGAAGACCGGCAGCAGCATCAGCGCGACGAAGGCCCCTGCAAAGCCCACGACTGCGAGGCGGCGCACCACCTGCGGCGTCATCATCGACACGCCCATCATCACCGCGAGCGAGACGATGCCGAAGAATGCCTGTCGGCTGACATAGTAAAACGGGTCAAGACCGTTGCGGGAGGCCAGCGGGGGCGAGGCCGCGAGCCCCAGCAGGATGCCGATCGCAAAGAGCAACAGGATGCAGGACATGGTCCAGACATCGATGGTCCGCCACCAGCGGGGGAGAATCGGATCGACGGTCCGTACGGGGACCGCCCCATGCACCATTTCGGTCATGAATCTGCTGCCTGATTGCCTCTGCCCTGCCCGCTTTTGCGGGTCTGTCGCACAAGACTAGCGCGAATATGCGCGATTGACCATGAAAATAACGTCCAGTCCCGGCGCTACCGAGGCTTGAGCCCGTGGCTGAAAAGCGGCAGGTCGCGGGGATGGACAACACACGTCATATCAACACGCTGATCCTCGGTGCCGGGGCCGCGGGCCTCTTCGCGGCGATGCATGCGGGCGGCGACACGCTCGTGATCGACCACGCCCGCGCGCCGGGCGAAAAGATCCGGATCTCGGGCGGCGGGCGCTGCAACTTCACCAACCTGCGCACCGGCCCCGAATGCTTTGTCGGGACCAACCCGCATTTCCACAAATCGGCGCTGGCGCGTTACACGCCATGGGATTTCCTCGACCTCGTGCAAAAGTACGGCATCGCTTGGCACGAAAAGACGCTGGGCCAGCTGTTCTGCGACGGCAAGGCCACCCAGATCGTCGCGATGCTGATGGCCGAGGCACGGGCCGCCGGAGCCGAGGTGTCGCTTCGGACTTCGCTGGTCGAGGTCGCCCGTGACGAAAGCGGGTTTCGCGCGGTGATCGAGCGGGCGGGACGGCGCGAGACGCTTCGCGCGGCCCGAGTCGTGGTGGCCACGGGCGGCAAGTCGATTCCCAAGATGGGCGCCACCGGGCTGGCCTACCGCATCGCTGAGCAGTTCGGCTTGCCCCTCACCGAAACCCGACCCGGCCTCGTGCCGCTGACCTTTCCGGACCGCTTTGCCGGTCTGTCCGGCGTGGCTCTGCCGGTGCGCGCGCAGGCCGACGGCCCCGCTTTTGATGAGGCGCTATTGTTCACGCATCGTGGGCTCTCCGGTCCCGCGATCCTGCAGGCCTCGTCCTACTGGCGCGAGGGCGGGGAGATCCGCATCGACCTCGCCCCCGACGGCAGGTTGGCCGAGGCCTTGCGCGGCGCGCGGCGCACGGATGGAAAAAAGGCGGTGAAGACGGTGCTGGCGCAGCATCTGCCCGCCCGGCTGATCGAGGCATGGGCCGAGGAGCATCCGATGCCCGGCAACATGGCCGACCAGTCCGACCGCGCCATCGACGCGCTGTGTGCCGCCTTGCGCGACTGGCGGCTGGTGCCTTCGGGTACCGAGGGCTACCGCACTGCCGAAGTGACGCTGGGAGGCGTGTCGACCGACGCGCTGTCGTCCAAGACGATGGAGGCGAAGACGGTGCCGGGGCTGCATTTCATTGGCGAATGCGTCGATGTCACCGGATGGCTCGGCGGTTACAACTTCCAATGGGCCTGGGCCTCGGGCTTTGCCGCCGGATCGGCGATCGCGCAGGGTGGCTGACCGCGCCCCGCGCGATCAGAGCCGGGCCTTGACCTCGCTCGCGAAATCCTCGCCGCGCTGCTCGAAATTGTCGTATTGATCGAAGCTCGCCGCCGCGGGGGCCAGAAGCACGGTGTCACCCGGCTCCGCCTCGGCCATGGCCCGCTCCACGGCGACGGCCATGCTGCCGCAGACCTCGGCCTCGACGCCTGAGAGCTTTACCGCGAAGGCTTTGGCCTCGCGGCCGATCACATAGGCCTTGGCGACGTTTGCCAGCCCCTCGCCCAAGCCCGACAGCCCGCCTTCCTTCTCGAGCCCGCCGCAGATCCAGCGGATGCGCGGAAAGGCGGAGAGCGCCTTGGCGGCGGCGTCGACATTGGTGGCCTTGCTGTCGTTGACGAAGGCCACGCCATCCCGTTCCGCCACCCGCTGCGAGCGGTGCGGCAGGCCGGGATAGGAGCGCAGCGCCGCCTCGATGCCGCGCGGCCCGAGGCCCAGCGCGCGTGCGACGGACCACGCAGCGCAGGCATTCTGGTGGTTGTGCGCCCCCGGCAGGCCGGGAATGTCGCGCAGATCGACCGAGGCGACCTGACGGCCCTTGCGGTACTCGCTGAGGAAACCCTTGCGCGCAAAGACATTCCAGCCGGGACCGGTGAGCTTGCGGCCCAAGGAGATCGCGATGACGCGATCGTCGGCGGCGGCGATGGCGAGCTGGTTGGCGAGGTAGCGGCCTTCGTTCTCGTCGACACCAATCACGGCGCGGTCCGGCCCGCCCTCGGAAAAGAGCCGCCGCTTGGCCGCGAAATATCCACCCGGCCCGGCATGCCGATCAAGGTGATCGGGCGAGAGGTTGGTCAGCACCGCGATGTCGGGCGTGAGCGCACGCGCCAGTTCCGTCTGGTAGCTCGACAGCTCCAACACCACCACCTCGCCGTCATGCGGCGGATCGAGATCGAGCACGCCGCGGCCGATATTGCCTGCAAGCTGCGCGGGGCGGCCGTTCTCGATCAATATGTGATGGACCAGCGCCGAGGTGGTCGACTTGCCGTTTGAGCCGGTAATGGCGACGACGCGGGGCAACGTGTCGAACTGGTCGAAATCTTCGGTCGCATAGCTGCGAAAGAACAGGCCGATGTCGTTGTCGACCGGCACCCCCGCCTCCCAAGCGGCTGCGATGGCGGCATGCGGCGCGGGATAGAGATGCGGAATGCCCGGAGAGGTGACGAGAAGCGACACGCCCTCGTAGGCGCTCGCACGGGTTAGGTCGCGCAGCTCGATGCCTTGGGCTTCGGCGGCCTCGCGCCCCGAAGGGCCGTCATCCCAAGCGACAACCTGCGCGCCGCCGGCCTTCAGCGCCGCCGCCGTGGCCCGGCCGGACCTGCCCAGCCCCAGCACCGCGACAATCTGGCCCTCATGTCCGCGAACCGGGATCATAGCTCTCTCCGTGAAATGCGTCTCAGCGCAGCTTCAGCGTGGCCAGGCCGATCATCGCGAGGATCAGCGAGATGATCCAGAATCGGATCACGATCTGCGGCTCGGACCAGCCCTTCTTTTCGTAGTGATGATGGATCGGCGCCATCAAGAAGACCCGGCGCCCGGTGCGCTTGAAGTAGAGCACCTGAATGATCACCGACAGCGCCTCGACCACGAAGAGCCCGCCGACGATCGACAACACGATCTCGTGCTTGGTCGCCACTGCAATGGCCCCGAGGCCGCCGCCCAGCGCGAGAGAGCCGGTGTCGCCCATGAAGACCGCCGCAGGCGGCGCGTTGTACCACAGAAAGCCGAGGCCCCCGCCGATCAGCCCCATGGTGAAGATCAGGATTTCGCCGGTGTCGGGCACGTAGTGGACGCCGAGATACTCGGTAAAATCGGTGCGGCCCACGGCATAGGCGATGACGCCAAAGGCACCGGCGGCGATCATCACCGGCATGATCGCAAGCCCGTCGAGACCGTCGGTGAGGTTCACCGCATTGGCGGCGCCGACGATGACGATCATCGAAAATGGCACGAACAGGATGCCGAGGTTGAGAAGCATCTCGTTATAGACCGGGAAGGCGAGCTGGTTGGTGAGGTTGTCGGGGTGATACATCGCCGCCCACCAACCCGCGAGTGCAGCGATGGTGAAACCGATCAGCAGCCGCAGCTTGCCCGAGACGCCATCGGTGTTCTGCTTGCGGACCTTGGCGTAGTCATCGGCAAAACCGATCATCGCGAAGCCCAGCGTCACGAAAAGCACCATCAGCACGTAAGGATTGTCGAGCCGCGCCCAGAGCAGCGTCGAGGTCATTACCGCGCCGACGATCAAGAGCCCGCCCATGGTCGGGGTGCCCGCCTTGGCGAAATGCCCCTCGGGGCCGTCGGTGCGGATCGGTTGGCCCTTGCCCTGGGTGCGACGCAGCACGTTGATCAGCGGCGGTCCGAAGATGAAACCGAACAGAAGCGACGTCAGAAAGGCCCCGCCCGCCCGAAAGGTGATGTAGCGAAACAGGTTGAAGAAGTCGCCGCCGTCGGACAGCAGCGTCAGCAGGTAGAGCATGGGTCTCAGGCCTCCTTGTCGCCGGAGGGTCTGCGTTGCCCCAGTTTGCGGATCGCGTCAACAAGACGGCTGACATGGCTGCCCTTGGAGCCTTTGACCAGCACGACATCGCCGGAATCGACCAGCCGCGCCGTCTCGGGGATCAGCTCCTCGACCCGCTCGACCCACGCCCGCGCTGCGCCTCGGGCAGCGCGTCGTGCAAGGCGCGCATCCGCGGCCCCACGCAATGCACCGTCCTGAGCGCGGCCATCGCCGGATCATTTGCCATCTCGGCGTGCATCCCGCGCTCGCGCGGGCCCAGTTCCAGCATGTCGCCCAGGATCGCGATGCGGCGACCGCGATGCACCCGCCCCACCCCGTCTCGAGTCCGGGCGGCGGCGAGCACCGCGAGCGAGGCCGACAGCGAGGTCGGGTTGGCGTTGAAACTGTCGTCGATCAATTCCAGCGTCTCACCGTCGCGAGCGGGGTCGATGACCACCGTTTCGCGGGTGCCGCGGCCGGCGGGTGGCGCCCATGCGGAAAGGTTGCAGATCGCACGGGCCCGGTCGGCGCCCATGGCCTGCGCCACGGCGATCACGCCCAGCGCGTTAACCATGAAATGCCGCCCCTCGGTCGCGACCTTGAGCATGATGTCGGTGCGCCACAGCCGCGCCTTGCCGACGGTGGCGCCTTCTCGCACATGCGCCTCGCGCAGCCTGTGATGGTTGCTGACGCCGCCGCCGAAACCGATGATCTTCGCCCCTGCCGCGCGGGCGCTGGCGCGCAGGATCGGGCTCACCGCAAGGTCGCCGTTGATCACGGCGCAGCCGCCCGGCTCCAGCCCCTCGAAGATCGCGGCCTTCTCCTGCGCGATCCCCTCGACGTTCTCGAAAGCTTCGAGATGCACGGCGGCGACGGTGGTGATCATCGCGACATGCGGCCGCGACATGCGGGCAAGCGGCGCGATCTCGCCGGGATGGTTCATGCCGATCTCGATCACCGCGAAGTCGGTGTCGGCGGGCATCCGCGCCAGCGTCAGCGGCACGCCCCAGTGGTTGTTGTAGCTCGCCTCCGCGGCATGGACGCGGCCCTGCCCTTCGAGCGCTGCGCGCAGCATCTCCTTGGTCGAGGTCTTGCCCACCGAACCGGTGATCGCCGCGATCCGGGCCCCGGTACGGGCACGGCCCGCGATGCCAAGCCGCTCCAGCGCCGGCAAGACCGCATCGACGATCAGCAGGGGCGCGTCTTCGGGCACGTCGTCGGGTACGCGGCTGACGAGGGCGGCGGCGGCCCCTTCTCAAGCGCCTGCGCCACGAAGTCGTGCCCGTCGCGCGCCGCCTCCAGCGCAACGAAGAGATCGCCGGGCTTCAGGGTGCGGGTGTCGATCGAGACGCCGTCGGCGTTCCAATCGCCTCTCGCGCGTCCACCCGTCGCGGCGGCGGCATCGGCTGCAGTCCAGAGAGTCATGCGTGTCCCTCCAGAGCGGCCACGGCGACCGAAGCCTGCTCGGCGTCGTCGAAGGGCAGAACATCGTCGCCGACGATCTGGCCGGTCTCGTGGCCCTTGCCGCAGATCAGCAGCGCGTCGCCCGGCCCCAGCGCATCGACGCCCCGAAGGATCGCCTCGGCGCGGTCGCCGGTCTCGGTCACGCTTTCGGCGCCGCCGATCACGCCGCGCGCCCCCTCCAGCACGGCGGCGCGAATCGATCCCGCGTCTTCGGACCGCGGATTGTCGTCGGTGACGATCACCGCGTCGGCGTGATGGGCGGCGGCCGCCCCCATCAAGGGTCGCTTTCCCCGGTCGCGGTCGCCGCCCGCACCGATGATGGCCACGATGCGGCCCATCACATGCGGGCGCAACGCCTTGAGCGCGGTCTCGACCGCGTCCGGGGTGTGGGCGTAATCAACAAAGACCGTCGCGCCGTTGTTGCGCCGGGCGGCAAGTTGCATCCGTCCGCGCACGGTGGTGAGTTCGGGCAGCGCGCGGAACACGTCGTCGGGGTCCTCTCCGGCACCGATTACCATCGCGGCGGCCAGAAGGACGTTTTCGGCCTGAAAGCCGCGACGAGGTCGAGACGGCACATGCGCGCCGTGCCTTGCCAGGCAAAGCGCAGCTCCTGACCGGTAGATTCGAATCGTTGCGCCAAAAGACGCAACCGAGCGCCCTCGGCGTGACCCACGCCGATCACCTCCTGTCCGCGCGCCGCGCAGCGCCGGGCGATCTCTGCGCCCTTGGTATCGTCGAGATTGACGGCGACCACGCCCTCTTCGGGCAGCACCCGATCGAACAGCGCGAGCTTGGCCTCGAAATAGGCTTCGAAGCTCTGGTGATAGTCGAGATGGTCTTGCGTGAAATTGGTGAAGCCCGCCGCCGCCGGCACCACCCCGTCGAGCCGGTGCTGGTCGAGACCGTGGCTCGACGCCTCCATCGCCACATGGGTCACCCCTTCGCGCGCGGCCCTGGCCAGAGCGCGGTGCAGGGTGATCGGCTCGGGCGTGGTGTGCTTGAGCGGATGGGTCCATGCCCCCTCGACCCCGGTGGTCCCGAGGTTGACGGCACGGTGTCCCAGCGCGGTCCAGATCTGTCGGGCGAAGGTCGAGACCGAGGTCTTGCCATTGGTGCCGGTCACGGCGACGAGGGTGCCGGGCGCGGGTCCGAACCACAACGCGGCGGCATGGGCCAGTGCCTGGCGCGGCTCTTCGGCGATGATCAGCGCCGCCGATGACGACGAGAGCGCGGATGCTGCGATGCGCGCGCCGTCCGCATCGGTAAGGATCGCCGCGGCGCCCCCTTCGAGGGCCGTCTCGACGAAACCCGCCCCGTGCGAGACCGAGCCGGGCAGCGCCGCAAAGAGATGACCTGGCCGCACCTCGCGGCTGTCCACCGACAGCCCCGTGAGACGCGCCTCGCGGCCGCCCTGCGCCGTCAGCCCCAGTTCGGCCAGCGTGGCCACCTTGCCGTCCATCTCAGCCCCTCGCGGATCAGTTCGCGGCCAGCGATATACCCTCAATGGGCGCGCCTTCAACCTGCGGTCTGAGACCCAGAAGCGGCGCGGTCCGCCGGATCATCTCGGAGGCGACGGGCACGGCGGTCCAACCGGCGGTGCGGCGCGGATCGATCCCGTGGTCTCGACCGGTTCGTCGAAGGTGACGACGAAGACGTATTCGGGATCTGTCGCGGGGAACATGCCCGCGAAAGTCGAGATCACCTTGTCCTTGTAGTAGCCGCCGCCATTTTCCTTGGGCTTGTCGGCGGTGCCGGTCTTGCCACCCACCTCGTAGCCTTCGACATCGCCCAAGCTCGCGGTGCCGCGGCTGACCACGGCGCGCAGCATGGCGCGCGTGGCGGCGGCGGTTTGCTCGCTCACCACCCGCTCGCCGGCGCGCGGTTGGCGTTGTGCAGCAGCGTCGGCGTCACCTTGATCCCACCATTGGCGAGTGTGGCATAACCGGCGGCGAGATGCAGCGGCGTGACGGAGAGCCCGTGGCCATAGGAGATCGTCATGGTCGAGATCTCGGACCACTGCGCTGGCAGCAATGGCTTGCCCGTGGGCGCCTCGACCATCTCGACCTCGGTGGGTTCGAGCATGCCGAGCCGACCGAGGAATTCGCGCTGTTTCTCGGCGCCGAACATCAAGGCGATGCGCGAGGTGCCGATGTTGGAGCTTTCCACAATCACGTCGGTGGCCGAGAGCTGCGGGCCGTAATCGTGGAAGTCGCGGATGCGGAACCGGCCCCATGTCATCGGGCCCTTGGTGTCGATCATGGTCGAGGGCTGGATCAGCCCCATCTCGAGGCCCTGCGCCACGGTAAAGATCTTGAACACCGAGCCCAGCTCGTAGACGCCCTGCACCATGCGATTGAAGAGCGGGCTGTCGGCGGGCGACCCCTTGATCAGCGGCCGGGGGCGGTTGTTGGGATCGAAATCCGGCAGGCTCGCCATGGCGACGATCTCACCGGTCTTGGCCTCCATCAGCACCGCTGCGGCGCCGCGCGCATTGAGCAGGTTCATACCGCCCAAGAGCACCTCCTCGACCGCCGACTGCACGGTGAGGTCGAGCGAAAGCTGCAAGGGCGCGCCTTCATTGGCAGGATCGCGCAGATAGGCGTCGAAGCGCCGCTCGACCCCCGCCACGCCGATCACCTCGGCCGAGGAGACGCCCTCGCGCCCATAGCTCGCGCCACCGAGAATGTGAGAGGCGATGGGGCCATTGGGATAGATCCGCATCTCGCGCGGGCCGAACAGCAGGCCCGGATCGCCGATGTCATGCACCGCCTGACGCTGCTCGGGGCTGATCTGCTTGCGAATCCACAGGAACTTGCGCGGGCCGGCGAAATCCTCGAGCAGCTCCTGCTCGTCGAGCTCGGGGAAGATCCGCACCAGTTCGGCCGCAGAGCGCGCCGGGTCGATCATCTGCGGCGGCTGGGCATAGAGCGCGTAGGTGTCGAGGTTGGTGGCGAGGATCCGGCCCTTGCGGTCGGCGATGTCGGCGCGCTGGGCAATAATCGGATTGCCCGAATCGGCGGCGCGCGGCTCTTCGGCGGGGGCGCCCGCCATGCCGCCCATCTTCAGAGCGATGGCACTGAAGGCGATGAAGAAAAAACCGCCGAGCACCAGCAGGCGGCCTTCGGCACGCGAGCGGGCGCGGTCGCGCACCTCTTCGTGGCGCAGGCGCAGGTTCTCGCGTTCGATCGCGTCGGGGTTCTCGCCGTGGTCGCGCGCCTTGAGGATACGCGCCAAGGGGCGCAGCGGGCGACGGATCACAGCGGCTCCTCATCGGTGTTCATGAAGGCCGAGGACACTTCGACCGGGTTCATGATCGGCGGCAGCATTTCGGGCGGGAAGCCGACCTGTTCGATCTGGCCGAAGGCTTCGGGCCGCAGCGGCAGAAGCCCGAGACGGTCGAAGTTGAGATCGGCGAGGTCGCGCAGGCGGTCTGGGCGGTTGAGATAGGCCCATTCGGCGTTGAGCATGCCAAGCCGCGCATGTGCGGCGCCAATGCGGGCATAGAGCTGTCGCACGTCACGCAAAGATTGCTGCGTGCTGTAGTTCTCCTGATAGGCCCAGAAGCCCAAGGCGACGACGGCCAGAGCCGACAGCACGTAGATCACGCCCCTCATCGACGTTTCTCCCCTTTGTTCAAGATAGGCATTCCCAGCGCGGCAGAATCGGCCCGCCCCGCCGGAGCATCGGTGCGCCGCGCCACCCTGAGCCGCGCCGAGCGGGCGCGCGGGTTGGCGGCGAGTTCCTCGTCATCGGGCCCGGCGGCCTTGCGCCCCACCAGTTCGAAGGCAGGCGGCGGTCCCTCGACCTCGGGCGCGAAGCGGTTGGCGTTGCCAGTGGCGCCGGCGCGCAGCTGCATGAAACGCTTTACCATACGGTCCTCGACCGAGTGGAAGGTCACCACGCCCAAAAGTCCGCCGGGCTTGAGCGCGCGTTCGGCGGCGGCAAGGCCCTCGTAAAGCTCGTCATATTCCTCGTTCACCGCGATGCGCAGCGCCTGAAAGCTGCGGGTCGCGGGGTTGGATTGTCCAGGCTTCTGGCGTGGCAGGCAGCGCGCGACGATCTCGGCCAGCTGCAACGTCGTGGTAACGGGGCGCGCCGCGACGATGGCGCGAGCAATGCGACGGCTCTGCCGCTCCTCGCCATAAAGGAACAGGATCCGCGCGAGATGCGCCTCCTCGGCCTCGTTCACGATGTCGGCGGCCGAGGGGCCGGTATTGCCCATGCGCATGTCGAGCGGGCCGTCTTTCTGGAACGAGAACCCGCGCTCGGCCTGATCGATCTGCATCGAGGAGACGCCGAGGTCGAGCACCACGCCGTCGAGCGACTCGCCTGCGAGCTGGTCGAGCTGCGAAAACCGTCCCTCGCGCATCTGCAGCCGATCACCGTATTGCCCGACCCATGCCTGCGCCATCCGGAATGTCGACGGATCGCGATCAACCGCGAAGACCCTGTCGGCGCCCGCGTCGAGAAGCGCCCGCGTATAGCCGCCCGCCCCGAAGGTGCCGTCGAGCCATACGCCTTCGATCGGGGCCAAGGCCGCGATCAGCGGTCGCAACAGGACGGGAACATGCGGTGCGTCGGTCATATCAAAGGCCTCCCACAAGGCTTAGTGGGTCGAAGCCCTCGGGCTGCTCTCCGAGCCAGTCGGCGGCGTCCTGGCCCACGGTGGTCTCGAAGGTGTCGGCCTTCCAGATTTCGAAATAGTCGCCGACGCCCATGAACAGAACCTCGCCCTGCTCCAGCCCCAGCTTGCGGCGCTGGCGGATCGGCATGACGATGCGGCCGTCGCGGTCGATCTCAAGCTTCATCGATTGGCCGAGATAGAGCCGGCTCACCATCTGCTTTTCCTTGGTGCCCGAGGGCATGGCCCGGATCTGGGCGTAGATGCGGTCGAACTCATTGACCGAGTAGACCCGCAGATTGTCCTTAAGGTGGTCGCCGAACTGCAGGTAAATCTTGGGGTTTAGTCCTTCGGTCCAGTCCGGATCACCGGCTTCGAGCACCCGGCGGAAATCGGCCGGGATGGACATGCGCCCTTTCCCGTCGATCTTTTGCGGATACTCTCCGGTGAACGCCAGCACGCCTATCGAGACCCTTGCCCATGCCCACCCAGGTCATCAGACCTTGTGTAACGAAAACGGCGGACCGAGCTGCTGCCACTGCTCGATCCGCCGCATCGTCCCGTTTCCGGGATGTCCGATCGCGCGCGCCACCTGGGGGGATGTCTGCTCGCTCGCGCGCCGGATCTCTTGTTAGAAAACAGCGGGTTGCCTGTATGAACCTGCTAATTTTTTGCCGATGGGGTCTTGTTGCCCCGTAATCGTCGTCCACCGTTTCCTTGGCCATAGGGATGCCATGGGAATTCATGGGAGGCAACAAATTTCAGGCCCGGAGTTAACCGTATCCCAACGCGATTCAACGCGTCACGTCTCGGAAATGTGAGAATTCATGGAAAAAACCGCAACATAAGGCGCAATAAGTAACAGCTTACACCATATGTTGATTAAGGCGCCGAGTAGCGGAAAGCCCCGGTCCTGCAGCATTGTCGCAACGCGCAACGGATTCCCCGAGGGCAAGTTCCGACAAGACCCTTCGAATCTTCGAAAAGATCGCCAAGTTGTGGGTAATTATGGGGATAACTTGATCCAGCCTGTCGAATCGACGCGCTCGATTCGAGCAAGCTGACGAACTCCCATGAGATCCCGGGACGCCATCCCATGCGATCCCGGCTGTGGCTACCGGGCTTTCGCAAGGGACGGTCGGGACCGGAAAGATCAGGCCACGCCGCCCGCGACGAGACCACGGGCAATCCGCTGGTAGGCCTCGGCCATCGCGCCTTCGCCCGCGGCGACCGGCACGCCCGCATCCCCGGCCCGCCGCGTGTCGAGGTCAATGGGCAGGCTGCCCAGCAGCGGCGCGCCGAGGCGCTCGGCCTCCTGCGCGACGCCACCATGACCGAAGATATGCGCCTCATGCCCGCATTCGGGACATATATAGAGAGACATGTTCTCGATCAGCCCCAACACGGGTGTCTTGAGCGTCTTGAACATGTCGATCGCCTTGCGCGCATCGAGAAGCGCTACGTCCTGCGGCGTCGACACGACGATCGCCCCCGTCAGATGCGTGCGCTGGCACAAGGTGAGCTGGATGTCGCCCGTGCCCGGCGGCAGATCGACGATGAGCACATCGAGTTCGCCCCAGGCCACCTGGCCCAAGAGCTGTTGCAGCGCCCCCATCAGCATCGGCCCGCGCCAGACCACCGCCTTGTCCGGGTCCAGCATCAGGCCAATCGACATCATGGTGACTCCATGCGCCCGCAGCGGTTCGATCGTCTTGCCGTCCGGCGAGCCGGGCCGCTTGGACACGCCCATCATGCGCGGCTGCGAGGGCCCATATATGTCGGCGTCGAGCAGACCGACCCGCCGCCCTTCGCGCGCGAGCGCCACGGCAAGGTTCGAGGCGACGGTGGACTTGCCCACGCCACCCTTGCCCGAGCCCACGGCGATGATCCGGTCGACGCCGGCAATGCGCTGCGGGCCGGCCTGGCCCGGCGGCTGGGGTGTCGGGTGGCGTCCGATCTTGAGGGAGGGTGCCTCTCCGGTGGATGCGGGGCGCGGCGTTGGGGCGCTGGGAGCCGCCGGCCCATGCGCCGTCAGCACCACGCTTACCAACTCGACACCCGGCAGGGCCCGCACCACCGCTTCGGCGGCTTGGCTTACCGGTTCGAGCTTGCGCGCCGTCGCCGCATCCGGCGCTTCGATGACGAATCGTACCTTGCCACCGTCGATACCGAGTGCGCGGATCATGTCGCGCGAAACGAGATCGCCGCCGTCGGGCAAACCGATGCGGCGCAGTTCTTCGAGGATTTGGTCGCGCGTCAGGGTCATCCGGGATCCGTTTCCTTGTCTGCCATCAGGCGCTTGCCCGATCTCCGGGCGAGACTCGCGTTTTGCCGCCCAAAGCGCAAGCAGCCATGAAAAAGTCACAATTACCTTGGGGAAGCCTATGATTTCATGAAACTTTTACCATGCGTTCGCTGCATAGCAGCATTGCCCATCCGGGGGATTGTGCATCCGCAGCATGCGCCTATTTTGAATATCGAAGACGCAATACGGCGCCTTTGACGACCGGTCCCGCAGTCTGGGGCCTACCAGAGAGCAGACCGGCCCGACATCGGGCCCCGAATGAAAGAGGTATGCAACATGGCATACACGACCGAAACCCGCAGCGCCGGCCTGGGCCAGCGCATCTCGGCCTTCCGCGCCAGCTTGGCTGACCGGATCGCGAAGAACAAGACCTATCGCTCGACCTATAACGAGCTGCAGGCGCTGACCGACCGTGATCTCGCCGATCTGGGCATCGCCCGGTCGATGATCAAGCGCATCGCGATCGAGGCCAGCGAGACCAAGTAAGTTTCCCAGTTCCCGACCGGTTCCTCCTCCTCCCTGAACCGGTCGCGAGCCGCGGCACCGCCTTTCCTCCTCTCTGGGCGACCCGCAACGAGGCGACGGCATCCTCCTCCTCCCTGATGCCGTCGCCTTGAAAGTTACCCGAATACGGGCCGCTCCCTCCTCCTCTCTGGGGCGCGCACGTAGATCAGACCGGCAGGGTCCTCCTCCTCCCTGACCCTGCCGGTCGCTCAGGATACGGATGCTCCTCCTCCCAGACAGGCATCCGTTGCATAGACCGGCCGGGCCCTCCTCCTCCCTGGTCCGAGCTGGTCGACCGAGACGGTCCCGGGTTCTCCTCCTCCTCCCTGAGGGCCCGCGCACCGGAACATGACGGCGGCGCCCCTCCTCCTCCCTGGCGTCGCCGTTTCTCGTTTTGGGACTTTCCATTCCCGTCGGAGGGTGCAGATTGGCGCACATGACAGCGCTCTCGCTTCTCCCCGCCCTCATGGGCTTTGCTCTCGTCACCCTGTTCACGCCGGGGCCCAACAACCTGATGCTGATGGCGTCGGGCGCCAATTTCGGCCTGCGCCGCTCGGTGCCCCACATGGCGGGGGTGGCGCTCGGCTTCGCGGCGATGGCAGGGCTCGTCGGGCTCGGGCTAGCGCAGGTGTTTGAGATCTGGCCCGCGCTGACCACCGTGCTGCGCGTGGTCTCGATCGGCTTCCTGCTCTGGCTCGCCTGGAAGATCGCCAGCGCCGCGCCGAAATCCGCCGCGGCGCCCGAAACCGAAGGGACGCCGCTCACCTTCCTGCAGGCGGCGGCTTTCCAATGGGTGAACCCAAAGGCTTGGGCCATGTCGGTAACGGCGACCAGCGCCTATGTCGGAGATGGCGGCCTGTGGGGCGTGGCGCTGGTGGTCGCGGTTTTCGCCGCGATGGGCACCGTCTCGGCGGGGCTATGGACCGTGCTGGGCCAGAGTCTGCGACGCCTGCTGTCGGAGCCGCGCCGGTTGCGGATCTTCAACTTCGTCATGGCGGGCCTGCTGGTCGCCACGCTTTGGCCGATTCTCGCCGCGCTGTGACGCGAAACGCCGGAGGCCCGCGAAAGCCTCCGGCGTTCAGATCGATCCCGACCGCCGGGATCAGCTCTCGGAATAGGCCTGCATGACCTCGTCGGAGGCTTCGAAGTTCGTCGTGACACTCTGCACGTCGTCGTCGTCTTCGAGGGTCTCGACCAGCTTCATCAACTTTTGCACGCCATCGAGATCGAGCGGGGTGCGGTTCTGCGGCTTCCAGATCAGCTTTGTGGTCTCGCTTTCGCCGAGGCTGGCCTCGAGCGCCGTCGCCACCTCGTTGAGGTCTGTGTCGGCGCAGTAGATCCAGTGGCCGTCCTCGTCGCTCTCGACATCCTCGGCGCCAGCTTCGATCGCGGCCATCATCACCGTGTCGGCATCGCCGACCTCGGCCTTGTAGAAGATCTCGCCCTTGCGATCGAACATGAACGACACCGAGCCGGTCTCGCCGAGATTGCCGCCGCTCTTGCCAAAGGTGGAGCGCACGTTCGAGGCGGTGCGGTTGCGGTTGTCGGTCATCGCTTCGACGATCACCGCGACGCCGTTGGGGCCATAGCCCTCGTAGCGGATCTCGTCATAGCTCTCGGCGTCGCCGCCTTGGGATTTCTTGATGGCGCGGTCGATCACGTCCTTGGGGACCGAGACCGACTTGGCCTCCTTGACGGCCATGCGCAGGCGCGGGTTCTTGTCGGGATCGGGGTCGCCCATCTTGGCGGCGACGGTGATCTCCTTGGAGAGCTTCGAGAACAGCTTGGAGCGCGCGGCGTCCTGCCGCCCCTTGCGGTGCTGGATGTTGGCCCATTTGGAATGGCCGGCCATGGCGGGGCTCCTGTCGTGATATGCGAAAGTCGGGGTCTCTATATGCCAGCCCCCCTGAAGGGGGCAAGCGCGCTCAGAGCGGGAAGAACAGCGGGATCACGATCGACGCCGTCAGGGCGGTGAGCACGTTGAGCGGCACGCCGATCCTGAGAAAGTCCGAGAACTTGTAGCCGCCGGGGCCATAGACCAGCGTGTTTGTCTGGTAGCCGATCGGCGTGGCAAAGCTGGCGGAGGCCCCGAACATCACCGCCACGATCAACGGGCGCGGGTCGACGCCCAGCGCCTGCGCAAGACCGATCGCCACCGGCGTCAGGATCACCGCCACCGCGTTGTTCGACACGATCTCCGTCAGGACCGAGGCCAGAAGGTAGACCACCAGCACCAGCGCCCAGCTCGGCAGATGCGTGAGCCACGGGGTCAACCAGTCGACCAGCAAGCTCACCGCGCCCGAGTGATCGAGCCCCGCCCCCACCGCCAGCATGCCGAAGATCAGCGCCAACAGCCGCCCGTCGATGAAGCCGAACGCCTCGTCCGCGTCGATGCAGCGCGTCAGCAGCACTACAGCCACGCCGATGAAACTCATCACCGCGATGTTGGCGACACCGATCGCCGAAAGGCCGACGATGGCAAAGAGCACGGCGAGCACGATCGGCGCGTGGCTGCGGCGATAGGCGCGCTCGGTCGGCTGCGCGACGTTGACGAGGTTCATGTCGGTGGCGAGGCGCTGGATGTCGGCCATCGAGCCTTCCAGCAGCAGCGTGTCGCCCACCCGCACCACGAGATCGTCGATCTGACGGCCGATGTTCTTGTCGCGGCGATGCACCGCGAGGGTGTAGACGCCGTAGCGGCGACGCAGGCGCAGATCGCCGAGCTTGCGACCGACCATGCGGCAATCGGGCGAGATCAGAACCTCGACCGTCGTGGTTTCGACCGCCGAAACCTGATCGACGCGGCGGAGGCTCTTGTTGGATTGCAGCGACAGAAGCTCGGTCATCGCGGTGCGCAGCACCACCCGGTCGCCGACTTCGAGCGTGACGCCAGTGAGGTTGCGCCTGAGCGAGGCGTCGCCCCGCACCACGTCGATCAGCCGCACGCCTTCGCGCTTGAACAGCTGCACGTCCGTGACCTCGCGGCCGATCAGGTTGCTGTCGGGCGGGATCACGGCTTCGGTGAAGAAACGCATCTTCGACTTGCCCGAAAGCAGGCCCGCCATCGAATCGCGATCGGGCAGCAGCTTGCGGCCGATAAGGCCGAGATAGGCCACAGCGACACTGGCCATGACGAGACCCGCACCGGTGATCTCGAAAATGCCGAAAGCTCCATGCCAGCAGCTTGCACGACGCCATCCACCAGCAGGTTGGTCGAGGTGCCGATCAGCGTCAGCATGCCGCCGAAGATCGCGAAGTAGCTCAGCGGGATCAGCAGCTTCGAGGGCTGGTGCCCCATCTGGCCGATAGCCGCACGAAAATCGGGATCATCACCACGACGATGGGCGTGTTGTTGATGAAGGCCGACATGGCGAGCACGGTGAAGGTGAGCGTGATCAGCGTCGTCTTGGGACGTTTTTTCGACATGGCGCGCGGCCTGAGCCGAGATCCAGTCGAGCGCACCGGTGCGTACCAAGGCCCCCACCACGACAAAGAGCGCGGCGATGGTCCACGGGGCCGGGTTGGCAAAGATGCCGATGGCGGTGGCCTCGGGCAGGATGCCCAGTACCAGCATCGCGATGGCGCCGGTGATTGCCACCACCTCAACGGGATATATCTCGCGCAGAAAAGCGAGGAACATCGCCAGCACGATCACCATGGCGGTGATCGCTTCAATTTCAGGCGACAGGGAAATGCCGAACATCGTCAGAACCTTTTCAGACGACCGTGATCACGGCCGGAGCATCGAATGGCCGAAGGCCGGGCCTCATGCGGGGCCGCTTTGCGACAACCGACCGCCCTGCCGCACCATCTCCAACCGCGTGGCGAGGCCGGTGCGATCGTCGGTCTCGACATAAAGACCCGACAGGGTGACTTCTTCCATCGCGGGCGTGAACCGCCCGCCCGGCATGCCGGTGATGAAGCGCCGGAGCGGTTCCTCCTTCTGCATGCCGATGACGCTGTCGTAATCGCCGCACATACCCGCATCGGACTGGAACGCAGTGCCACGCGGCAAGATTGTCGCATCCGCGGTTGGCACATGGGTGTGCGTACCCACCACGATCGAGGCGCGCCCGTCGCAGAAATGCCCCACCCCCATCTTCTCGCTCGTCGCCTCGCAATGGATGTCGATCAGCGACGCGGCCACGGTTCCACCCGGTGGATGCGCCTTGAGCACCGGCTCCAGTGCGGAGAAGGGATCGTCATAGGGCCGGCTCATGAAGACCTGCCCCAACGCCTGCGCCACGAGGACCTTTCGGCCCCGCGTCGCCTCGAACACCCGCGCGCCGGTGCCGGGGGCGGCTTTGGAGTAGTTGAGCGGACGGATGATGCGCGGCTCGCTCTCGCAAAAGCGCATCATGTCCTTCTGATCGAAGGCGTGGTCGCCCAAAGTGATCACGTCGGCGCCCGCCTCCAGGATGCCCTTGGCATGTTCGGCCGAAAGGCCACGCCCGCCGGTGGCGTTCTCGCCATTGACCACCACAAAATCGAGCCGCCAGTCACGGCGCAGGCCAGGAAGCCGCTCCGCCACGGCCTGCCGGCCACCGCGACCCATCACGTCGCCAAGGAACAATATTCTCATTCCGCAGGTGTTAGGGCGGTGATTTGCAAAGGGCAAGCGAAGCATCGCGGCCCGCCCTCGTCACGTGGCGACGCGGGGCAAACCGCCCGATCCGGCGACAGCGCAGGGCCCGGAACGCCCGTTCACGGGCGTCGCTCAGGACGGGACGACGATCCCGGATTCGGTAATGATCAGGTCCAAAGGCTGATCGGTCTCCTCGACCGGAATTTCGTCGGCCTCCTGCGCGGCAAAGGCGAACCCCACGGCCTGAACCGGCCCCGTGGCGCGCAGCAGCTCGAGCGTGCGGTCGTAGAATCCGCCGCCATAGCCGAGCCGGTGGCCGTGCCGGTCAAAGGCCACCAGCGGCAGGATGACGATCTGCGGCACGATCCAGTCGCCCGAAACGGGGATCCGCGCGCGAAATGCCCCTCCTTGAGCGCGCATCCCGGCATCCATTCGCGAAACCGGAGCGGCCGCTCCGCCCCTTCGATCACCGGCACGCCGACGCGGGCGGTCTCGGCGGCCTTGGCCATGGCGGGCAACGGGTCGATCTCACTGCGCATGGCCATGTAGCCCGCGACCGGCAGGCCCGGATGCCCTGCGATCCAGCGAGTCAGATGCTCGGCCTGTGCGCTTGCGTCGCGATGCGCCAGTTCGCGACGCAGAAACGCCGCCTCGCGCGCCGCCTTCTTGCGGGCCGCAAGGCCGGTATGTGCGCTCACAGCAGAATCACCGAGGCCAGCCCGAGAAAGGCGAAAAAGCCCACCACGTCGGTCACCGTGGTCACGAAGGTTCCCGAGGCCAGCGCCGGATCGACGCCGAAGCGGTCGAGCACCACCGGCACCACGACCCCCGACAGCCCGGCCACCACGAGGTTGATCACCATCGACACCGCGATGACGCCCCCCAGAAGCGGCGAGCCGAACCAGACAACACCGACGATGCCCATCACCACCGCGAAGGCGAGACCGTTGATCAGCCCGACGGCCACCTCGCGCCGGATCACCCGCCAGACGTTGGAGGTGGTCAGGTCGCGCGTGGCGATCGCCCGCACCGCGACGGTGAGCGACTGCGTGCCTGCGTTGCCGCCCATCGAGGCCACGATCGGCATGAGAACGGCCAGGGCCACGAGACCGGCGATGGTTTCTTCGAAGATCGAGATCACCAATGAGGCGATGATCGCCGTGCCGAGGTTCACGGCGAGCCATGGCAGCCGCTGCCGCGTCGTCTCGCGCACCGAATCCGACAGCTCGCTTTCGCCGCCGACACCGGCGAGGCGCAGGATGTCCTCCTCGTGCTCCTCGTCGAGCACGTTCATCGCGTCGTCGATGGTGATGACGCCGACCAGCCTGTCATCGTCGTCGACCACCGGGGCCGAGATCAGATGGTACTGGTTGAAGGCATAAGCCACCGCGCCCTCGTCATCCTCGACATGGAAGGTGCGGAAGCTCTCCTCGGTGATGTCGCGCAGCGGCGTGGCGCGCGACTTGGACAAGAGCCGCCCGATCTGAACATAGCCCACCGGCTTCATGCGTGGATCGACGAGCATCACGTGGTAGAACTGATCGGGCAGCGTCTCGGAGCGGCGCAGGAAGTCGATCGCCTCGCCCACGGTCCAGTGCTCGGGCGCACGCACCACCTCGACCTGCATCAAACGCCCGGCGGATTCCTCCGGGTAGGCCAGCGCCTTTTCGACCGCGATCCGGTCGATGGCGGCCAGCGCGTCGAGCACGGCGGCCTGCTGGTCCTCATCAAGATATTCGACGAGGTCGACCACATCGTCCGACTCCAGCTCGCGCACGGCCTGCGCCAACTCGGTCGGCGCGAGGCTCTGGATGATCTCCTCGCGCAGGTTGTCGTCGAGCTCCGACAGGATCTCGCCGTCCATGCCACCCTTCCACAGCGCCAGCAGCGCCCGGCGGTCGCGCGCGTCGATCTGTTCGAGAAGATCGGCGATGTCGGCGGCGTGCAGCGGCTCGAAGATCGCGTCGAGCCGGGCCACGTCCCCCGCCTCGACCGCGTCGAGCACCTCGTCGAACAGCCGCGCCGGCAGACCGAAATCGCCCTCGTCGTCCTGTGGCTCCTGGGGGTCGATCTTGTCGGTCATGGCGGCTCCCGATGTTTGCGCGGACCATAGTGGATGTTCGCGCGACGGCAACCGGGGGGCCGAGGCACGGGCGGATTTACCTGACGCCCGGCCGCTCCTATCGTCGCCGCATGACAAAGATATTGCACCTGGGCCAGACCCTGAGCTTCACCGGCGATCCTTTCGTGGAAGGCCCCGCCGCCGCCACCCATTCGAGCCGCGGCGGGGTGCTGATCGAGGGCGGCCGCGTCATCGCCACCGGCGAGGCCGACGCGCTGCGCGCGAACCATCCCGGGGCGGAGATGACCGATCACGGCGACGGGCTGATCCTGCCCGGCTTCGTCGATGCACACATGCATTATCCACAGACCGCGATGATCGCGAGCTGGGGCAAAAGGCTGATCGACTGGCTGAACAGCTATACCTTCCCCGAGGAGATGAAATTCGCCGACCGCGCCTATGCGGACGAGATCGCGGGGCGCACGCTCGACCTCGCCATCGCGCACGGCACCACGACGCTGACCAGCTTCTGCACGATCCATCCCGGCAGCGTCGATGCTTTCTTCGAGGCGACACAGGCGCGCGGCATGGCGGGCTTCGCGGGCAAGACCTGCATGGATCGCAACGCCCCCGACGGACTGCGCGACGATGCCCGAAGCGCGCATGACGACAGCGAGGCACTGATCGAACGCTGGCACAAGAAGGGCCGGGCCACCTATGTCATCACGCCGCGCTTCTCGCCCACCTCCAGCCCCGAGCAACTCTCGGCACTGGGCGCGCTCTGGGCGGCGCATCCGGACTGCCTGATGCAGACGCATCTGTCGGAGCAGGTGGACGAGATCGAATGGGTCAAGGGGCTCTACCCGCAGGCGCGCGATTACCTCGACACCTACGAGCAGCACGGCCTCTTGGGCGCGCGCGGCCTCTACGGTCACGCGATCCATCTCGAACCGCGCGAGACCGACCGACTGCGCGAGACCGGTGCCGGGCTGGTGCATTGCCCGACCTCGAACACCTTCATCGGGTCGGGGCTGTTCGACATGGCGACACGGGTGGCCGAAGGGCAGCGGATCGGGCTGGCCTCTGATACGGGCGGCGGCTCGTCCTTCTCGATGCTGCGGGTGATGGGCGCGGCCTATGAGATCGGCCAGCTGAAGCGCAACCCGATCCACCCGGCGCAGCTTCTTTGGCTCGCCACCGAAGGCTCGGCCACAGTGCTGCATTCGGAAGGAGAAATCGGCCGCCTCGCACCGGGGGCGATGGCGGACATGATCGTGCTCGACCTCGCCTCCACCCCCGGCATCGCCCAGCGCAGCGCGGTGGCCTCCGATATATGGGAGGCGCTGTTCCCGACCATCATGATGGGCGACGACCGCGCCATCGCGAAGACCTATGTCGCGGGGCGCCAGATGAAGGGCTGAGGCCCCTAGTCGCGTTCGTGCAACAGCGCCAGCGCCTCGGCATGGATTTGGGAGTTGGCCGCGGCAAGCACGCGGCCGCCCTCATGTGCCGGACGCCCCTCCCAATCGGTGACGACGCCGCCCGCGGCTTCGATCACCGCGATGGGGCCACAGATGTCATAGCTGTTGAGCCCCGCCTCGATCACCAGGTCGACCTGACCGAGGGCGACGAGCGCATAGGCGTAGCAGTCCATGCCGTAGCGGGTGAGCCGCGCGACCCGGCTCACCGCTTCGAAGCCCGCGCGATCCTGCGCCGTGCCGACCTCCGGGAAAGTGGTCATCACCGTCGCTTCGGCGAGCGGGCGCGCGGCACGGCCGCGCAGTGCCATCTCGCCGCGCGGCCCGGTGAGACGCGCGATGCCGAAACCGCCTTCGAAACGCTCTTCGATATAGGGTTGATCGATCAGGCCGAACAGCGGGCCCTCCGCACCGCATACCGAAATGAGCACGCCCCATGTCGGCGCTCCGCAGATATAGGCGCGCGTGCCGTCGATCGGGTCGAGCACCCATGTCAGGCCGCTGGTCCCGGGGGTCGCGCCATATTCCTCGCCCAGTATCGCGTCATCGGGGCGCCGCCGGGCCAGCACGGCACGCATCGCGCGTTCGGCAGCGCGGTCTGCCTCGGTCACGGGATCGAAACCTGCCGCATCCCCGGTCTTGTCGTCGGCGGCGATGGCCTGCCGGAAATGACGCAGGGTCTCGGGTCGTGCGGCATCGGCCAGCGCATGTGCGGTGGCAACGAGGTCCTGCGCGAGGTCGAAGGGGAGCGTGCCGGTCATGAAAAGCCCATCCAGATCGGACGGACAGCCCCGCCCCGACACGGGCGGTAACGCGCGGACGGTGCCCCGGTCAAGCCGGGGGCACCGCCGCGACCGGGCTCATTCAGGCCAAGTCTTTCAAGCGGCGTCGCTCAGCACCCGGGCCAGATCGAACAGGCGGCGGCGCTGTTGTTCCGGGATCGCGTAGTAGGAACGCAGAAGCTCCAGCGCCTCGCGATCGGCCATCACGTCGCCCGGCATGTCGCCGGGCCGCGCCTCGGGTTCGGCGGTGTCCATGCCTTCGAAGAAGAAGGAGACGGGCACGCCGAGCGCATGCGCGATGTCCCACAGCCGCGAGGCCGAGACACGGTTCATGCCGGTTTCGTACTTCTGGATCTGTTGGAACTTGATGCCGACCTTTTCGGCCAGCTGCTGCTGTGTCGTGCCGTTCATCCATCGTCTATGACGGATGCGCTTCCCGACATGAACGTCTACCGGATGCTTCATGTCTCGTCCCTTTTGCTCTTGCTTTTGCGAATATCGGCGACAACCCAGTGGACATCGCCTTGCGCGTGAAATGCTTCGCGGACACCATGCCCATCTATATACCCATATAGACACGCATCGGTTGCATCGGTCATCATTGCTTTTTGGTCATGAATCGGGGCATTGGATCACCGGAACCTGTCCGGAAGGACAGGAAAACGCCGCAAACTGATGTTTCCAAAGACGGATCACACAGGCTTGCCACCGCGTCGCGCACGGCACGCCTGTTGTTTCCCAAACGGACATGGGTCGACCTCGGTGATTGTCAACCGCAGCCTCGCCTTCGCCCTCCCCAAAGCGACCGCTTTTGCGGGATATGGCGGAGATCGGACCGCCGATCGCCGCCGCCTGCCGCCCTGAGCGATGAGGCTTCGCTGCAACCGGATGAGAGCCTTGCCGAAACTCTGTCTCGGCAAGGCTCCGCGATCTTGAATAATCGGCCCTGATCGCCAATATCGAGAGCAAGAGTTGTATTCCAACGGAGGTCTCGATGGCTGATTACAATACGATCCACGCGACGGCCGGGGCCCGGTCCGCACGGATCGACGAGGGGCTCCGCGCCCACATGAACAAGGTCTACGGCACGATGTCCGTGGGCATGCTGATCACCGCCGCCGCGGCTTGGGCCATTTCGGGTCTCGCGGTGACGACCGATCCCGGCATGGCCGCGGCGCAGATCGGCACCGGCAAATATCTCACCAGCTTCGGCGCGGCGATCTACACCTCGCCGCTGCGCTGGCTGATCATGTTCGCGCCTCTCCTGTTCGTCTTCGGCTTCTCGGCCGGCATGAACCGCATGTCCGCCGCGACCGCGCAGGTCGTGTTCTATGCCTTCGCGGCGGTGATGGGGCTGTCGCTCAGCTCGATCTTCCTCGTCTTCACCGGCGCGTCGATCATTCAGGTGTTCTTGATCACCGCCATCGCCTTCGCGGGCCTGTCGCTTTACGGCTACACCACCAAGAAGGACCTGTCGGGCTTCGGCACCTTCCTGATCATGGGCGTGATTGGCCTGATCGTCGCTTCGATCGTGAACATCTTCCTCGCCTCCTCGGCGGTGGCCTTCGCGATCTCGGTGCTGGGCGTTCTGATCTTCGCCGGCCTTACGGCCTATGACACTCAGAACATCAAGAACATCTACGTGAGCCACGCGGCCCACGGTGACAGCGAGTGGCTGGGCAAGGCCGCCATCATGGGCGCGCTGCAACTCTATCTCGACTTCATCAACATGTTCATGTTCCTGCTGCAGATCTTCGGCAATCGCGAATAAGCGGCACCAACAAGATGCGACCTTGGGGCCGGTGGACACACCGGCCCTTTTTCGTGGCCAAAGACCTGCCCTCGCGTCGTGCCAAGGCCGCGATTGCGGCGGCACGGAGCGCCGACTAGGCTCGCGCCAACCCGCAGGAGACCATGATGACCAACGACAGCCCCAATAGCTGGGATGCCCGCGCCGCCGCCCATTCCTTTTACGGTTTCACCGACCTGCCGACGGTGGCCGAACGCGGCACGATCGTCGTCACTCATGGCGAGGGACCCTATATCGTCGACACCGAGGGGCGGCGCTATCTCGACGCCAATTCCGGCCTTTGGAACATGGTCGCGGGCTTCGACCACCCCGGCATGATCGCCGCGGCCCAAGCGCAATACGCACGGTTTCCGGGCTACCACGCCTTTTTCGGCCGGATGTCGGACCAGACGGTGATGCTGTCGGAAAAGCTCGCCGAGGTTTCACCCTTCGACAATGCCAAGGTGTTCTATACCAATTCAGGCTCCGAAGCGAATGACAGCATGGTCAAGATGCTGTGGTTCCTCTGGGCCTCGGAGGGGCAGCCGCAGCGCCGCAAGATCCTTACCCGCGTCAACGCCTATCACGGCGTCACCGCCGTCTCCGCCTCAATGACCGGCAAGCCCTACAACGCCGTCTTCGGCCTACCGCTCGACGGCTTCGTCCATCTGTCCTGCCCGCATTATTGGCGCTTTGGCCAAGAGGGCGAGAGCGAGGCGCAGTTCACCCAGCGCATGGCCGACGAGTTAGAGGCGACCATCGCGCGCGAGGGGGCCGACACCATCGCGGGCTTCTTCGCCGAACCGGTGATGGGTGCCGGCGGTGTGATCCCGCCCAGCGAAGGATATTTCCAAGCAATCGCGCCGATCCTGCGCCGCCATGGCATTCCGCTCATCTCGGACGAGGTGATTACCGGCTTTGGGCGCACCGGCAATACATGGGGCTGCGAGACCTACGATTTCGTGCCGGACGCGATCATCTCATCGAAGAACCTCACTGCGGGCTTCTTTCCCATGGGGGCCGTAATCCTCGGCGAGGCGCTGGCCGATCGGATGCAGCGCGCGGCCGAGAAAATCGAGGAGTTTCCGCACGGTTTTACCGCCTCGGGCCACCCGGTCGGCTGCGCCATCGCGCTCAAGGCGATCGACGTGGTGATGAACGAAGGGTTGGCCGATAACGTGAGACGCCTGACGCCGCGCTTCGAGGCGGGCATGGCGCGGCTCGCGCAGCATCCGCATATCGGCGAGTGGCGCGGCAAGGGCTTCATGGGGGCGCTCGAGGCAGTGGCCGACAAGGCGACGAAGACGCCGTTCGCGGGGCACCTGTCGGTCAGCGAGCGGATCGCCAACGCCTGCACCGACCAGGGGCTGATCTGTCGCCCGCTGGGCCAGTCCATCGTGCTCTGCCCGCCCTTCATCCTCACCGAGGCCCAGATGGACGAGATGTTCACCAAGCTGGAAACGGCGCTCGACAAGGTCTTTGCCGAGGTCGCCTGACGGTCAAGCGGGCCGGACACAAGGTTCGGCCCGCCGGTTCATCCCTACGGAAACAAGCGGCGGGCGGTCCCTGCCCCGGTCATCTCGGGGAGCGGGTCACTTGCTCATGCGAGCCAGTTTGGATTGAAGCTCGGCGAGTTGCTTCTTGATGTCCTCGAGATTGTCGCCGTTGCCGTCCTGCCCAGGGCCGGTCGAGCCCATGACGCCGCCGGTCATCGCCTTGAAGAAGGCCTGTTGCTGCGCGCGCATCGCGTCGAAGCCGGGCATCTGCCCCATCGGCGAGACCTTGGTCATGTTCTCCATCATCTTCGACTGCCCGTCGCGCAGCATCTCGAAGGAGGCGGCGAGGAACTGCGGCACGACGGAGCTTGCCTGACTGGTGTAGCTGCGCACGAGATCGGTGAGCACATCGACCGGCAGCACGCTTTCGCCCCGACTCTCGTGCTCGGCGATGATCTGCAGCAGATACTGCCGCGTCAGGTCGTCGCCCGATTTCAGATCGACGATCTGGACCTCGCGGCCGGCGCGGATGAAGCCCGCGATATCCTCGAGCGTGACATAGTC
Organism: Limimaricola cinnabarinus LL-001; assembly: GCF_000466965.1. GTDB lineage: Bacteria > Pseudomonadota > Alphaproteobacteria > Rhodobacterales > Rhodobacteraceae > Limimaricola > Limimaricola cinnabarinus. The sequence goes on along the minus strand of NZ_BATB01000005.1, from coordinate 82,543 downwards.
GCTGGTCTCGGTGTTGTAGAGCCTGCGGCTGGCATAGCGCTTGATCAGAAGCGGTTTCGCGGTCTCGGCCATCTCGGTCCCCCCAAGGCATGATGCGCTGCAGCAAAGCCTAGGGTGATGTTTCCCAAAAGAAAGGGCGGGCTGCGCGTGGCAGCCCGCCCATACGGCGCGGGAGAATCGCCGCAGTGCGGCTTACTTCGACGCGGTCTGACCGGCCTGCGCGGTCGCCTTGCGGGTCGCGGCCTGTGCGTCGGCACCGGCCTTCTTGGCGGCGTTGGTCATGTCATCGCTCATGTCCTTGCCAGCCGAAAGCATCAGTTCGAGGGTCTCGGTCTGCAGCTTCTTGGCGATCTCGGCGAAGGCGGCCATGTGCTCGGAGGCAGCTTCGGCCGAGGCCGAGGCGAAATCGCTCATCGACTTGGCATAGTCGGCGGGCTCGGACTTGGCGCGGGTCACTTCGCCGAACTTGGCAAGCGTGTCCTGAGCCCATTTGGCCGACAGCTCGGTCGACTTCTGAGCGGCTTCGAGGTTGGCAGCCGACAGCTTCTCGGCGAGAGCGGTCTGGTTGCGGAAGGTCTCTTCCATGTTCTTGGTGTCGACGGGGAACGAACCCATCATGTCCTTGAAGATCGAAGTGAAATCTTGAGTATTGGCCATTGGAGGTCCCTTTCTGGTCGCAGGTGCGGCAGCTCGGTGGCTCCGCTTGTGAACTCGTAGACCGAATATGAATGCTGCACCGCAGCAATTCAAGATGTTTTTCTGCGGTGCAGCAAAAAAATTCCCTAGGGGCAAGCATCGGCCTATTCGGCTGCGAGGCGCCCCCCCGTCACGTATCGCCCAGGCGCCGGACCCAGCGCAGGATGCACCTTGGAGCCGGGCTGGCGTGCAGGCACAAGCTCGCCCGAACGCGGCTCCAGCCACTCGATCCAGGCCGGCCACCACGAGCCTTCGTGCCGGGTCGCGGCCTCTCTCCAGGCCTGCGCATTCTCGGCGGGTGCGGCGTTGGTCCAGTAGCCGTATTTCTTCTTGGCGGGCGGGTTGACGATCCCCGCGATGTGGCCCGATCCCGAAAGCACGAAGGTCTTGTCCTTCGACCCCATCTTCTGCACGCCGCGCCAGCTCGAATCCCACGCTGCGATATGGTCGCTCTCGCACCCCACGGCAAAGACCGGCACCGTCACGTCGGAAATCTTCGCCTCGTGTCCCGCGACGGTAAAGCCGGTGGTGGCGAAGCGGTCCTGCTGACACAGCCCGCGCAGGTATTCGACCGCCATGCGCGCGGGAAGGTTGGTGCCGTCGCCGTTCCAGTAGAGCAGGTCGAAGGCGGGGGGCGCCTCGCCCATCATGTAGCTGCGGATCGCGGGCTGATAGATCAGGTCACGCGCGCGCAGGAAGGAGAAGGTCCGCGACATGTAGAACTTGTCGAGCACGCCCGCCTCGCGCGCTTCGGCCTCGATCCCGTCAACGAAGTCATCATCGAGAAAGACGCCGACCTCCCCTTGATCGGAAAAGTCGGTGAGCGTGGTGAAGAAGGTGGCCGAGTTGACCGACTTGTCCTTGCGCGCCTTGAGCACCGACAGCGCAAGCCCCAGCGTCGTGCCCGCGATGCAGTAGCCGACGGCGTTGACCTTCTTGACGCCGCAGATTTCCTTGACCACCTCGATCGCCTGAACATAGCCGTCCTCGACATAGTCGGTCATGCCGATTTCGGCATAGCTCGGATCGGGATTGATCCAGCTCACCACGAAGAGGGTGTAGCCCTGATCGACCACGTGGCGGATCAGGCTGTTCTGCGGCTTGAGATCCAGAATGTAGAACTTGTTGATCCATGGTGGGAACAGCACGATCGGCGTCTCGCGCACGTCATCGGTGGTAGGCGAATACTGGATCAGCTCGAACAGATGGTTGCGAAACACCACCTCGCCCGGTGTGGTGGCGAGGTTCTCGCCCACGCGAAAGGCGTCGCCGTCGGCCAGCGTCACCACGAGATTGCCCTCATTGGCCTCGAGATCGCGCACGAGGTTCTCCAGACCGTCGATCAGGCTCTGGCCATCGGTCTCAAGTGCCTTTTGCAGCGCGTCAGGGTTGGTGGCGAGAAAGTTGGTCGGGCTGAACATGTCGACGATCTGCCCGGCGAAGTAGTCGAGCCGCTTCTTTTCGCGCGGCTCCAACCCCTCGATTGAATCGATCGCCGTGCGCACGTTCGGCATTGGTGAGGTATTGCTGCTTGATGAAGGCGAACCACGGATGCGTGTTCCACAGCGGGTTGGCAAAGCGGCGGTCGCTCGGCCCATCGCCGGGCGCGGGCGTCGCGGCCCCCTGTACCATCTTCTGCTGGGTTTCGACGTAATGCTGCAGCGTCTTGCCCCAATACCCGAGCTGATGCTCCATCAGCTTGGCGGGATCGCGCATCATTTCGGACCAGTAAGTCCCGGCTGCCTTCAAGTAGAGGTCGTGCTTGGGCCCCTGCAAGCGCTGGGCACCTTGCGACCCCGCCCCATAGCTCCCACAAGCCTTTGCGTCAGTGTCTCGATCCGGGCGAGATTCTGCTCGAGCCGTTCCTTGGCTTTCGTGGCCAAAGCGTCACCGCTCACGCTCTCGTCGTTAGCCCTGTTCTGATGGTCAGTTGTCATACGCCCCCCCACGCCCTAGTTTGCAGCTGCAGCATGCGGCCTGCCGGGACGGGCCTGCGCCCCATGTGCCGCCGAGGCGGGGTTGGCCCCGGTGGACCAATGACCCCTGCCTGGAGCAGTCTTATGAAGTATATGCCCACCTATGACCTTATGGAAAGCGTGCGCAACACCAACCAGTGGTTGGGTGCGACTGCACGGGCCATGGGAGACCATCCGGCCATGGCGATGACCGCCAATCCGGTGATGCAGATTCTGCGGGCCTGGGGCGACGTGACCGAGCGCAGCTTCGCCCGCATGGTGGCCAAGCCCGACTGGGGTATCCCTTCGGTTTCCGGCCCCGATGGCAAGGACCATATCGTCCGCGTCGAGACGCTGCTGGAGCTGCCCTTCGGCGACCTGATCCGCTTTACCATCCCCGGCAGAAAATCGCCGAGGCGGCGCGTCCTCCTGGTGGCACCGATGTCGGGCCATTACGCCACGCTGCTGCGCAAGACGGTGATCAGCCTTCTGCCCGATTGCGACGTGCACATCACCGACTGGCACAACGCCCGAGACATCCCCGTCAGCGCGGGCAAGTTCGACGTCGAGGATTACACCAAATACGTCGCCGAGTTCATGCGCCATCTCGGGCCCGACTTGCACGTGATCGCCGTGTGCCAGCCGGTGCCGCTGACGCTCGCCGCCACGGCGATGCTGGCCGAGGACGACCCGTCCGCGCAGCCGCGCTCGCTGACCCTGATCGGCGGGCCGGTGGACCCCGACGCCGCCGCCACCGACGTGACCGATTTCGGCAGCCGCGTCACCATGGGGCAGCTCGAACACTCGATGATTCAGCGCGTGGGCTTCAAGTACAAGGGCGTGGGCCGCGAGGTCTATCCGGGGCTGCTGCAGCTTGCCTCCTTTATCGCGATGAACGCCTCGACCCATGCGCAGGCCTTCACCGACCAGATCTTCCGCGCCGCTCATGGTAAGGCGTCCGAGCACGACAAGCACAACCAGTTCTACGACGAATACCTCGCCGTGATGGACATGACGGCTGAGTTCTACCTCTCGACCGTGGACCGGGTCTTCAAGTCGCGCGATATCGCGCGCAACGCGTTCAGCGTGGATGGCCGCAGGCTCGACCTGGGCAAGATCACATCGGTGGCGGTAAAGATCGTCGAGGGCGAAAAGGACGACATTTCGGCCCCGGGCCAATGCCTCGCCGCGCTTGATCTCCTGACCGGCCTTTCCGACGACAAGAAGGCCGCGCATCTGGAGCCCGGCGCCGGGCATTACGGCATCTTCGCCGGGTCGAGCTGGCGCAACAACATCCGCCCGCTGGTGCTTCAGTTCATCGACGACAATTCCGACGCCCCCGCCAAGCCGACCGCCAAGGTCGAAACGCCCAAGCCGCGCCCGGCCAAACCTGCCGCCGCCAAGCCCGTCAAGGAGGCCAAGGCAAAGCCAGCTGCAAAATCCGTCGCAAAGCCCAAGCCCGCAGCGACCACGAAGGCCGAAAACCCGAAGCCAAGCGCTGTGCCGGCTCGCGCCAATGTCGCGGCACCCGAAGCAAAGACCGCCGAGGCCCCAAAGCCCGCGCCTGCGAAGCCGACGCTGGTCAGCACCAACGACCCCAAGCCGACGCCCGGTGCCGCGAAGGCCGAAGCGCCCGAGGGCGGGGACGCCAGGACCGCCGAGCCGCAGAATGACAAGGCAAAGCCGGGCGACGTCCAGATTGCCAAATCGCAGAGCGACAAGGCGAAACCGGGCGATGCCCAGACCGAAACACGGCCCGGCACGCCGGACCGCGCGGCCAACACCTGAGCGATCAGGCGGCGGCCAGCGATCTGGCCGCCGCCACCACGCCACCCGTGGCATGCGGATCGACAGGGCCGAAAGCCCCGCCTCGATCACCCCAAGCGCCCCCATCACCATATGCGCGTTGACATGGCCCATATGGCCGATCCGGAACCAGCCTTCGGGCGGCGTCCGCCCCAGCCCGATCCCCAAGGTCACCCCCATCTCGGCTTCACACCATGCGCGCAGCCGGTCGGCGTCCGGTGCGCCGAGGTGAATCGAGGTCACGGCATGGCTGCGGGCGCGCGCCTCGCGGACCCCAAGCCGCATCTCGCCCTCGCGGCCCCAAGCCCCCACTGCCGCCCAGATCGCGGTGGCCAGAATGGCGTGGCGATGCCAGACCTGTTCGATCCCCTCCTCGACGATCAGGTCGAGCGCGGCCCGCAGGGCGTAGAGATGGTGGGTCGGCGCAGTACCAGCGAAATGCTGGTAATAAAGGTCGGGGGCGGCACGCGGGGTCCAGTCCCAGTAGGGCGTGACCATGTCGGCCCGCCGCCGCGCTTCGGCGGCGCGTTCATTGAAAAAGACAAATCCCAGCCCCGGCGGCGTCATCAGCCCCTTCTGGCTCGCCGTGATGGCGACGTCGACGCCCCACGCGTCCATCTCGAACCGGTCGCAGCCCATTGAGGCGATGCAGTCGGCCATCAAGAGCGCCGGATGGCCGCAAGCCGCCAGAGCGGCGCGGTAGTCGGCCATCTCGGCGCGCACCCCGGTCGCGGTGTCGACGTGGCAGGCGATGACGGCACGAATCTCGTGGGCCGCGTCGTCCCGCAGACGCGCCTCGAGCCGGTCGGGCGTCACCGGCCCCGCCCCGTCGCTTTCGATCACCTTGACCTGCGCCCCGAGCGCGCGCGCCGTCGCGGCCCAGCCCTGCCCGAAATGCCCCGAAACCAGCGCCAGCACCCTGTCGTCGCGCTTGAGCACGTTCAACAGCGCCGCCTCCCACATGCCATGGCCGTTCGCGATATAGATCGCGGCATGATGGTCGGTGCCCGCGATGCGGCGCAGGTCGGGAAACAGCGTCTCCGTCATATCGTGAAGGGCGCCGGTATAGATGTTGGGCGCGGGCCGCTGCATCGCCGCGAGCACCCGGTCGGGCATGACCGAGGGGCCGGGAATGGCGAGATAGGGACGGCCGTGGGAAAGCGTCATGCGGGGGGCCTCGCAGGGAATGGGCGGCAATTGGATCGGCGCGCAGCCTCGCGCCGCCCCGGCCCGCCGTCAACGCCCCTTCAGCGTCCCAGCGCCCGCGCCAGCGCCGCCTCGACCTGCGCCACCTCGGCTTCGCCATCCTCGGGCATCGCGCCATGCAGGTTGTTGAGATCGCTGACGTAGCCGCGGATCTGCTCGCGCAGCGAGGCGCGGCTGCGGTCTGGCAGTATCCCCGCGCCACGCAGTTCCGCCTCGGTGGTCGGAGTCTTCTCGGGGTATTTCGTCAGGTCGGCGAGCCGCAGCCCCGCGGTGATGCCGCGTCCGCGCGAAAAGAAGCTGCGGTAATCGCGCACCGCCACCAGACCCATCGGTTCGGGCCCGATCCCCGCCGCATGCAACCGGGCGAACATGACCCAATTCTCGGCCACCCGGCGCAGCACCGGCGTGGAGAAGGCGCGCGCCCAATTCTCGGCGTCGCCGCGCCGGTCAAAACCACCCAGCACTTCCTCGCGCCGTGGCGCCTTGTGGTAGATACAGTGCTGAAGCCCCGACACAGCATGCATGATCTTGACCTGCGGCCCCGGCAGATAGACGGCCCAGGCACCCCACTTCACCCGGCAGACCCGCCCGGCGACCGTGGCATGGCTCGGCCAGAGCCGCACCTTGTCGATGACCTCGACCCGTTCCTCGTCCATGCCCGCCACTCCTGTCTGCGTCTCTGCCCTAGGCCGCGATCCCGGTCCCGTCAAACCCCGGCCTCCGCTCGCCCGCCCCCTCGCCCGCTTGCGAGGTGGGGCGGGGATGCTTATGCAAAGGCCGGATGCACCGATGGGATGGGCAATGAAGCTTCTCGACGATCTGAAGGCCTGGGAACGGCGCACCCGCACGCGACACCACAACCTCGACGAACCCGAGGCCCGGCGGCGCGCGCTGGCGAGCTACCTGATCCTCGACCACGCGATCCTGCGCTATTGGTGGACCAACTTCCACCTCGTGACGCCGGGCGTTTTCCGCTCGAACCAGCCGACGCATGGCCGGTTCGGCCGGATGGCCAAGATCGGCATTCGCACCGTCATCAATCTGCGTGGCGAAGGCACGCATCCGCGTTACCTGTTCGAGGCCGAAAGCTGCCGGGCGCTGGGCCTGCGCCTCGTCTCGACCCAGCTCTCGGCCCGCAAGGCCGCCCCGCCCCGAGAGATCCTGCGGCTCTTCGACCTGTTGCGCGAAGTCGAGCGCCCCGTTGTGATGCATTGCAAGTCGGGGGCCGACCGCGCCGGGTTCGCCTCGGCGCTGCACCTTCTGGCCGAAGGCCACTCGATCGAGGAGGCGCGCCGGCAGCTGCATCCGCGCTTCCTGCATTTCCGCCGCTCGCGCACCGGTGTACTCGATCACATTCTCGACCTTTATGCCGCCCGTCTCGAACAGGGGCCGATCGGCATCGAAGAGTGGATCGCCACGGAATACGACGCCGAAGCGGCGCAACGGAGCTTCGATGCCAAGCGGGCCGCGACATGACCGCGACGCTGCGCCCTCCTGCCGACGCAGACCCCCGCCCGCCCGCTCTCGACCGGCGCGGGCTCTTTCTCTGGCTGTGGCGCAACTATCTTGCACGGCACTGGCGCTGGCTCGTCGTCGCGATGATCCTGATGGCGATCGAGGGCGGCTCGCTGGGGCTTTTCGCATCGATGATGAAACCGATGTTCGACGAGGTCTTCGTCGCCGGAAAGACCGAGGCCCTGTGGATGGTGGGCGTCGTGGTGATGGGCGTCTTCATCGTGCGCGCCGTCACCTCGCTCGGTCAAAGGGTGCTGATGACGACGATCCGCGAGCGGTCCGCCGCGGCGCTGCGCTCCGATCTTCTGGGGCACCTGATGCGGCTCGACGGTGGCTGGCATCAGGCCCATCCGCCGGGCTACCTGATCGAGCGGGTGCAGGGCGACGTCTCGGCGATCAACCAGGTCTGGGCGACCCTCGTCACGGGGGCGGGCCGCGATCTCACCTCGGTCATCGCCCTTTTTGCCGTGGCGTTGTCGGTCGAATGGCGCTGGACGCTGGTGGCGCTGATCGGCATCCCGATCCTCGTGCTGCCCTCGCTCATCGCGCAGAAATACGTGCGCCGACGCTCGCGCAGTTCGCGTGAGATCGCGGCGCGGATGTCGACCCGCCTCGATGAAGTGTTCCACGGCATTGCGCCGATCAAGCTCAACGCGCTCGAAGGCTACCAATCCGAACGCTATGGCCGCCTTGTCCAGGCCCGTGTGCGGGCAGAGATCCGCGCGGCTTCGGGTCAGGCCGCGATCCCTTCGATGATCGACATCATGACCGGTCTCGGTTTTCTCGGCGTGCTGTTCTATGGCGGCGCAGAAATTATCGCGGGCGACAAGTCGGTGGGCCAGTTCATGGCCTTCTTCACCGCCATGAGCCTCGCCTTCGAGCCGCTGCGCCGGCTGGGCAACATCTCGGGTCAATGGCAGACTGCGGCTGCCAGCCTCGAACGCCTGCGGGCGATCTTCGATGCCAAGCCGACGCTGACCTCGCCCGCGACGCCGCGCTCCGCCCCGACCGGCGCGCCCGAGATCCGTCTGGACGACGTGCACCTCACCTATGGCGACCTACCAGTTCTGCGCGGTGCGAGTTTCACCGCCCGGGCCGGGCGCACCACGGCCCTGGTGGGGGCCTCCGGGGCGGGCAAGAGCACCGTGTTCAACCTGCTCGCACGTCTCGTCGATCCGCAATCGGGCGAAATCAGCATCGGCGGCGTGCCGACCCGCGCATTGGCGCTCGACGATCTGCGCGGGCTGATCTCGGTGGTCACGCAGGACGCGCTGCTGTTCGACGAGACGATCCGCGACAACATCCTCTTGGGACGCACAGATGTTTCCGAGGCGCGCCTGCGCGAGGCGCTCGATGCGGCGCATGTGTCGGATTTCCTGCCGCGCCTGTCGAAGGGTCTCGACAGCCCCGCGGGGCCGCGCGGCTCGGCTTTGTCGGGCGGCCAGCGCCAGCGCGTCGCCATCGCGCGGGCGCTGTTGCGCGACACGCCGGTGCTGCTGCTCGACGAGGCGACGAGCGCGCTCGACACCATATCCGAGTCGGTCGTGCAGCAGGCGCTGGAACGGCTCAGTGAGGGGCGCACGACCTTGGTGATCGCGCACCGCCTCTCGACGGTGCAGGGCGCCGACAGCATCGTGGTGATGGATCAGGGCGAGGTCGTCGATCAGGGCAGCCATGCCGAGCTTCTGGCGCGCGGCGGGCTCTATGCGGATCTGCACGCCTTGCAGTTTCGCGACCCCGAGACGGGCTGACGCGGGCGCCGCGCGGCTCTATGTAGGGCGCATGACACAAGACCGCACCATCATCGCCGTCACAGGCACCGACCGCGAGGAGTTCCTTCAGGGGCTCGTCACCAACGACATCGCGCGCGAGAGAGACGGCCTCGCCTATACCGCGCTGCTCACGCCGCAGGGCAAGCTCATCGCCGACTTCTTTGTGAAGGGCGAGGCGGATCGGCTTCTGATCGACGTGGCCTCCGACGTCGCGGCGCAGCTCTTTCAGCGGCTGTCGATGTACAAGCTGCGTGCCGACGTGGCGCTGGCCGAAGCCGATCTGAAGGTTTCGCGCGGCACCGGCCTCGCCCCTGAGGACGCCCTTCCCGATCCGCGGCACCCGGCACTGGGCTGGCGGCTCTATGGGGCGCAGGCGGGCGATGATGGCAGCGACTGGGCCGCGATCCGCGTCGAACACCTGATCCCCGAATGGGGCGCCGAGCTTGGCCCCGAGACCTATATCCTCGAAGCGGGCTTCGAGCGGATGGGTGGCGTCGATTTCAAGAAGGGGTGCTATGTGGGCCAAGAGGTTACCGCGCGGATGAAGCACAAGACCGAGCTGCGCAAGGGTTTCGCCCGCGTCGCGGTCGAGGGGGATGCCGCCCCTGGCGCGCAGATCCTGTCGAACGACAAAGCCGTCGGTACGCTGCACAGCCGCGCGGGCGACCGGGCCATTGCGTGGCTGCGCTTCGACCGAGCCGAGGGCGAAATGCGGGCCGGCGAGGCCCGCGTGATCCGGATCGATTAGAGCAGTGCCGGGCGCAGCCGGACGGCCATCGCCTCCCATGCCGCCTCGCTCGACGCGGTAAGCAAGTAACCCGCGTCGCGCGCCAGACCGAGATGATAGTCATCCCCGTCCAGCATCCGCGCCACACCGCCCGCGCGCGTCACCGCCAGTGCCCCTGCCGCGTGATCCCACGGGTTCAGCACGGCGGCAAGGGCGGCTTCGGCGTGGCCCTGTGCGATCAACCGATACTCATGGCACGAGCAGCGCAGCCCGCCAACCCGGCCAAACTCCGCAAAGGTCGCGGCCAGCGCTGGGCGCCTCTCGCGCGGCACCAGCGCCAGCGGCAGATAGACGGTCATCAGCGCGGGATCGGCGATCGGGGAGGTCGCGAGGCGGCAGCGGTTGCCATCCGCCGTCACCATCTCGCAGGGGCCATCCTCGCGTGCCTCGACCCGGTCGTCGAGCAGCGGGTCGTAAAGGATGCCATGCGTCACCCTGCCCCGCGCCCCAAGCGCGAGGATCATGCCGAACAGGGCCAGACCGCGTGCGAAGTTCCAAGTGCCGTCGACGGGGTCGATGATCGCCGATAGCTCCGCCGTCCCGAGACCGTCGAGCAGGGAGGCATTTGCCGACACCGCCTCCTCGCCTACGATCAGCGCCTGAGGCAGACGCGCGCGCAGCGCCTCGGTGATCCGGACCTCGGCGGCGGTATCGGCCTCGGTGACGAGGTCGTGGGGATCGGACTTCGTGGCGATGTCGCCCGCGCCAAGATTGCGAAATCGCGGCAGGATCTCGGCCCGCGCCGCCGCTCTCAGGATCGCCGTCAGTTCGCCATTGTCGATCATCACCACCCCCGTCGCCATGCAAAAGGGCGGCCCCGGTGGAGCCGCCCCGTTCAGGTGCAGTCTGACGATCCCCGCTCCGGCCGCAAGGCGCCAAGCGGATCAGGCGCGCTCGGCGTATTCCATGGTCTCGGTGTTGACCACGATGTCCTCGTCCTGACCGACGAAGGGGGGCACCATCACGCGGATGCCGTTGTCGAGCAGAGCGGGCTTGAAGCTATTGGCCGCCGTCTGGCCCTTCACGACCGGCTCGGTTTCGACGATTCTGCAGATCACCTTCTGCGGCAGGGTGACGTTGAGCGCCTCCTCGCCGTAATATTCGATATGCACCGTCATGCCGTCCTGCAGGAACGGGCGACGTTCGCCCAGAAGCTCGGCAGGCAGGGCGATCTGGTCATAGGTTTCGCTGTCCATGAAGGTCAGCATCCCGTCGGTCTCGAACAGGAACTGCTGGTCCTTCTGGTCGAGGCGCACGCGCTCGACCTTGTCAGCGGAGCGGAACCGCTCGTTGAGCTTGGAGCCGTTGCGCAGGTTCTTCATCTCGACCTGTGCGAAGGCACCGCCCTTGCCGGGTTTCACGTGATCGACCTTCACGGCGGCCCAGAGGCCACCATTATGCTCGAGGATGTTGCCGGGGCGGATTTCGTTACCGTTGATCTTGGGCATGTCGGTCCATGTGACGGAATTAAGGCGATGGGTTGATCGAGATTGGCCCCCGCCTATATCTCGCAGGTCGCCTCAAGGCAAGCTGAGCCAGCCCCGCAAGGTCGTCATGCGAAGAGCCATGCACTCACGTCATGGCTGCCATTCCAAAAAGGCGGCCCGAATCATGGCGGAAACGGGCTAGTCACCGGGACGCATTGGCGACAAGAGCAAAAAGAACGTAAGGAAGCATGATGAAGGATTTCGTTGACGGCACCGCCTACAACAACGAGCAGGGCAACCGTGCCCGCAAGCTCTTCGCGGCCGTCGTCCTTGCCGCCCTGGATGACGCCATCGCCGACGACAAGAAATATGGCAACGGCCCCGAGCAGATCGCCCGCTGGGCCCGTTCGCGCGACGGCCGTGAAGTGCTGTCCTGTGCCGGAATCGACCCCAACGAGCGTGTGGTCGCCGGCTGATGGAGTTCGTCGGCAAGGGTGTGCGTACCTCGGTCGCCCTGTCGCGCGAAGAGAGCGAGCGTCGTCACGCCGCCGAACTCGAATCTCGCGCCGCCTGATCCGACGCCTCTCGACCCGAAAAACGCGCGGCTCCTCCGGAGCCGCGTTTTTTTGTCAAAAAACAAAGCGCCAGATGCCCGAGGAGCCCAGTTCGGCCAACAGCAACAGAACCATACCCACACGCAGGGCGATGGAGCGAAACCGCCATAGCATCCATGCCGTCAAGCAGATCGACACCCCCGCCTCAAGCGGCCCGAAGATCCCGGCATGGTTGTTACGGTCCCAATAGCTGTAGGGTGAGTCGAATTTCCAGTCGGTCAGGGGCCAGAACATCGGACGCGCGTCGCTGCCATGCAGCGGGAAATCCAGCGCGAGGTGCAGCAGCCCCGCCCCCGCGAAGGCCGTGACCACCGGCCAGCGCCGCCACACCCCGAGGCCCAGAAGCGCGCCCCAGAGCAGGAAGGAATTGTCGATGGCGAAGACCGCCATCCACGCGTCCGAAAAGTAATATTCGCCGAAGATCACGCGTGCAGGCACGTCAGAGACGAGGCGCGCCCAAGCCACCATGAGGTAGAGAGACAGGTCCGGCGCCAGCCGCCCAAAAGCGCCGCCGCCGTGACCCGTGCATGGCCCGGCCGCCCGAAGGCCGCCGCGCCGAAGATCAGATGCGCCGGGGTGTTCATGCACTTTTCCTTTCGCGGTCGCGCCCCTAGACAGCTAACTCAGTCGGGATGAACCGGAAAGCCGGGCAATCGGAGGGCGCATGGCACGGGCGATCATGATCCAGGGCGCAGGCTCGAATGTCGGCAAGTCGATGATCGTCGCGGGGCTGGCGCGCGCGGCGCATCTCAGGGGCTTGTCGGTCGCACCGTTCAAACCGCAGAACATGTCCAACAATGCCGCCGTGACGGCGGATGGCGGCGAGATCGGCCGCGCGCAGGCGTTGCAGGCCCGCGCCTCGGGCCTCGCGCCGCTCATCGACATGAACCCTGTGCTTCTCAAGCCTGAGAGCGAAACCGGCGCGCAGGTCGTTGTGCAGGGCCAGCGCCTCACCACGGCGCGGGCCCGCGACTACGCGGCGCTCAAGCTCACGCTTATGCCACGGGTGCTCGAGAGCTTTCACAGGCTTGCGGCAAGGCATGAGCTGATCATCGTCGAGGGGGCGGGCAGCCCGGCGGAGGTGAACCTTCGCGCGGGCGACATCGCCAATATGGGGTTCGCCCAGGCCGCGGGCGTGCCCGTCATCCTCTTGGGCGACATCGACCGGGGCGGCGTCATCGCGCAGCTCGTGGGTAGCCACGTGGTGCTGGCGCCTGAGGATGCCGCGCTGATCCGGGGCTTTGCCGTCAACAAGTTTCGCGGCGATGCCAGTCTCTTTGCCGATGGCATGGCGTTCATCGCGACCCGCACCGGTTGGACACCGCTGGGGATCGTACCGCATTTCGCCGATGCCTGGCGATTGCCGGCCGAGGACGCGGCGGAGATCGTCACGCGCCCCGGCGGGCCGATCCGGATCGCGGTGCCACGGTTGAACCGCATTGCCAATTTCGACGACCTCGATCCGCTCTCGGCCGAACCCGATGTCAGCGTGACAATGATCGAACCGGGCCGCCCCCTGCCCGGCGACGCCGACCTCGTGCTCATCCCGGGCACCAAATCGACCATCGCGGACCTCGCCGCATTTCGCGCCGAGGGCTGGGACATCGATCTGCGCGCGCATCTGCGACGCGGCGGGCGGATCATGGGGATCTGTGGTGGATACCAGATGCTCGGCCGCAGCATCGCCGACCCTGAGGGCATTGAAGGATCGCCCTCGACTGTCGAGGGGCTCGGGCTCCTGGACGTGGAGACGGTGATGCGGCCTGAAAAGCGGCTTGGCCTTGTCGAGGCGCGGCTGTGCGACGACGGCACGCCGCTCAGGGGCTATGAAATCCATATCGGTCAGACCGATGGGTTCGGCCAAGCCAATCCTTGGATCGAGATCGATGGCCGCCCCGAAGGCGCGGCAAGCGCGGATGGGCGTGTGCGCGGTTGCTATCTACATGGGCTCTTCGCCGACGACCGGTTTCGCGCCCGGATGCTCGCGGAGCTGGGCGGGACCGGGCGCACGGCCTATGAGGACGGCGTGGAGGCGACGCTGGATGCGCTCGCCGCGCATTTGGAGGCACATCTCGACATCGATCGGCTGCTGGCCCTCGCCGCCCCGGTCTAGCGCGGCAAGCCTCAGTCGACCTCGCCGCTGGCGAGAGCGCGAAAGATCTCGCGGCGCACGAGCTTGCGCAGGTTGCTGGTAATCCGGTCGCCGAGTGGACCGCGCAACTCGTCGCGCAGCACCTCGACGATCAGCTCACGCAGCATGCCCTCGTCGATCTGCGGCGCACCTGCCGGGACGGGCCCGGGTGCTTCGGCGGCAGCGGGGATCTCCTCGGCCGGGGCTTCGTGCAGGGCTCGGAGCTCGGTCACCTCGGCCATGTCCGCCGGATGCATGGCCTCGGGCGCCGGCTCGGAACGTTCCGCCACCGGAGCCTCGACCTCATCCGTCTCCTCGTCGGCAAGCGTCTCCTCGTCGGCAAGGCCGTCGTGGAAACCGGCCTCGGGCACAGGCGCGATGGAGCTCACTCCTTCGGCGGGATGCCCGCCGGACCTGACGGACGCTTGGGAATTGGGGTGTCGGCGGCTGAGGAACGGGGCGTCCTCCGGGCGGGCCTGTGCCCAATCCATCACCGGGGCCGGTTCGCTTCCGTCGGGCTCCCACTCATCGACCTGGTGGGTGATCGCGGCCTCGAGCTCGGCGATCGTCGCCTCGAGACGCGATCGAAGGGCCGAATCCTGCGGTTTGTGGGCCGTGGGAAACGAGGGCGCCTCGAAATCCTCGTCGGTCTGGTCGCGCTCTGCTTTAAGGACTCGACCGACGTTCCCCGGAAACGGCGTCGGCGCTGTGGGCGCTGTGGCCTCCTGCGGCTCGGGGCGCCCCGCGACACGCAGCGCCGGGGTCAGCATCAAGGGCGCCGAACTGCGACGTTCGTCACGGCCCTGCGTCGGGGAAACCGGGGCATGCAGGCTCCGATCGACGGGGCGCGGGCCGGTCTTAGCGGGCGCGCCCTGCGGATCGCCATCCGCGAGCAGCCTGCGGATGGACGACAGCACATCCTCGATTTCGACACTCTTGACGGGATCGGACATGTTCTACCCTGCTTGCCTCGGGTGAAGTCTAGCGAAGGCCGCGGCACCCGGCAATGATCCTGCCGGGTGCGGATCAACGGCCGATGGCCTCGAGCACGCGATCGAGCGCGCGGCCCTGCTCCGAGCTGCCGGAGGGCGCGTTGCGCACGAGGTTGTAATAGGCGGCGGGGTCGTAGATCTGCACCGCCAAACCGAGCTGCCGGGCATCCAGCATCCCGATCGACGACAGCACCACGTAGGTCGCCAAGGTCTCGTCCATCTGAGCCGACACGAGCGAGGCGCGGGCGTCGAGCAGATCCTGCTCGGCGTTGAGCACATCGAGCGTCGTGCGCGCACCCAGCCTGGCCTCTTCGCGCAATCCATCGAAGGCCACCTGCGCGGCACGGACCTCCCGGCCCGACGCCTCGATACTGGCGCGCGCGACGGTCAGGCTGGTATAGGCGTTGGCCACCGCCTGCTCGACCACCCGGCTGGCGCGCAGCAGCGCCGAACGCGCCGCGTCCCGACGCGATTTCGACTGGCGCAGCTGACTGGCCAGCGAACCGCCCGTGTAGAGCTGCTGGCTGACGGAAAGGCCGATCTGTTCGCTGTCGTCGAAATCATCATTGACCGAGACGCTGCCCTGCAGCGAGAGCTCCGGACGGTTGGCGGCTTCGGCACGTTGGATGTTGAGCTCGGCCACGGTGATCGCATGCTGCGCCTCGACGAGGGACGGGTGATTGCGCCGTGCAAGGGCCTGCGCCTCGGCCAGCGAGCCGGGGATTCGCGCATCCGGGACGTCGGCGAGATTGCCCGGCCGTCGGCCTACGGCCGCCGTGAATTCGGCCTGCGCATTGGCAAGAACGCCCTCTTCGGATGCCAGAAGGCTGCGGGCCGATGCGAGCCGGGCCTCGGCCAGGGACACATCGGTCCGGGTGACCTCGCCGACCTCGAACCGGTCCCGAGCCGCTTGGAGTTCCGTCGTGATCAGGCGCAGGTTGTTGCGCCGCAACTCGACGAAAGCGTCGGCCCGCTGCACTTCCATGTAGGCCGAAACCACACGTTGAAGCATGTCCTGCTCGATTCGACGCAGCTGCTCGCGGCTCGAGAGGACGAGTGCCTTCTGGGCGTCGAGGGCATAGCGGCTCTGGCCGCCATCATAGAGCAGCAGGGAGGCCGACAGCGTAGCCGAGCTGCTGATGTCGTAGGGATCGACGCCGACGGCATCGCGCAGGGGGCCGCTTGTCGACAACGCCGTCTGCGCCGACCAACTGATGATCGGGCGCAAGGTCGCGAGGGATTGCGCGACGTTTTCGTCGGCCGCGCGAAGCAAGGCCCGGTTCTGCTCAAGTAATCCGCTGTGCTCGTAGCTGTAGGCCAGCGCATCCGCGAGCGTCTCGCCCCGTGCCGCGCCGGTCATGGCGGCGGCAAGACCGGCGCCCAGAATCAAGCTTCCCCAAAAATGCCGCATAATGCCCGCCTTGTTTTTCTTGTTGCTCGTCAGCCTACAACACGAAGTCCCGTGTCGACTCGAAGCCCTTCAAAAGCGGGGCTCCGGCATTGAAGGCGAAGCGCCATGAGATCCGGCCGTCGATCTTGTGACCGATTCGGACCACGCCCAGCGCGCCTTCCGCGAAGATCGCCGCGACCCGCCCGCCTTCGCGCAGCTGCTCGACCAATGCGTCGGGAAAGCGCTCGATGGCGCCTTGCAGGATGATCACGTCGTAAGGGCCGCTCTTGGGCGCACCTTCGGACAGCGTGCCGCAGACTACGGCAGCGTTGTCGACACCGTTTTCGGAGAGGATGGCCTGCGCCTCGGCGGCGCGCTGCTCGTCATCCTCGACGGCCGCCACGAAGCCCGCCAGCCGCGCCAGCAGCGCCGTGGAGTAGCCAAGCCCGCATCCCAGATCGAGCACCGCGTCCTGCGGTTCGATCTCCAGACCGTCGAGCATCTTGGCCAACGTGCGCGGCTCGAGCACGACCCGATCGCTGCCAAGCGGCAGATTCTCGCCCACATACGCGGCTTCGCGCATCGCGGCAGGCACATATGTCTCACGCGGAACCCCGAGCATCGCGTCGATGATCGGAAATTTCGTCACGTCCGAGGGTCGCACCTGCGTGTCGACCATGAAGACGCGGCGGGTCGCATAATCAACCACGGACCGGACTCTTTCGTTCAGTTTCGCCATGGCCCTGATGCCACAACCCCGGCGTAGCGGCAACTGCGCAGGGCTTCGGGACCGACGCCACATCCGCAGGGAGACCTGAGGGCCACACCCCTGCTCATGCCGGATCATGGCTCCGGACCGCCCCGAACGGCCGAAGCGCACCGGTTTTCGCACTCTTCGGCACCATGGGGCGCTTGCGAACCTGCCCTTCCGCGCAGACCGGACGCCAGCCCCTTATCGTCTTCCGCCCCTTGTCAGGAGGGCTATCAGAACGGCCCTTAGGCCCGCAGCAACGGCGCACCGCACCCAACATTGATAAAGCGCGACCGCCCGAGGCATGGAACGCCGAATGTCGAGGGAAACGGCTCGGCCCTCTTGCGGCCCTCACCGAACATTTATATAGGAACGGCGGCTGGCGGGTTGGCGGAGAGGTTACGCAGCGGATTGCAAATCCGTGTAGACCGGTTCGATTCCGGTACCCGCCTCCATTTCCTTCTAAATCATAGGGTTAGCGACTTAGAGGTCGGGTGTGACACAAAGTGGGACACACGCCCTATGATGTTGTCATCCTATCTAAGCCCCTCACGGCATGGGGTTTACTACTTCCGCTGGCCCCTCCCCGCCTCAGATAGCCAACCTAGAAGAACCGTCCGGTTGTCCCTGCGGACCCGTTGCCCTGATCGGGCTGGCGATCTGGCCCGCTATCTTGCATCTTGTGGTCGATTGATACGCGAGACCAATACCTTGGCAGGACTAAGACAAGACGAGATACGCGAGAAGGTGCAGGCCTACTTCACTGCACAACTGGAACAGTACATCGACTGGCTGGACCGGCGCGGCTTGTCGAAGAATGCTCTAGCCGATGCCCGCGAAGAGATGCTGGACCATGAGAGTTTCATGGACATCAACAGCGCGAACCCGACTTGGCTGCCAGTGCAGCCATTCAAGAGGAAGATGGGCGTCTCGGATGCCGATTGGGACGCCAGCCTGCCCCGGATCGCGACCGAGCTAAGGAAGGGTCGCCGGGACATGCTGAGGCGCGTTCTGGAGGCCGCTGAGCGCCTTGAGCATTATTCCTATGGTGAGGCCCCGGCCATTACTGCTGCCGCTCCTGCGCCCGCTCTGCCAGCCTCTTCGACCTTGGGTGAGGCGGTGGATGATTTCATCGCGGAGCATTCGCGCCAATGGGCTGGCAAGACCATCGGCCAGAACCGGGCTTACCTGAATATCCTTGTCGAATACTTCGGTTCTGATCGGCTGCTTGCCACGATCACCAAGCAGGATGCGAGCGAGGTCAAGAAGATCTTGCAGGCGCTACCGTCCAGCCGGAACACCAAGCCCGAGCTGAAAGCCATGCCGTTGATGCAAGTCATCAAGGAACCGGGCCACAAGAAGATCGCGGCCAAGACGATCAACAGCCATATCCAAATGTTCAAGATGTTCTTCGACTGGGCGGAACGGCACGGACATTCGCCGCACACGCTGTTTGAAGGGATGAAGGTAAAAAAGGACAAGGCCAGCGAGAGTGAACGCAGGCCCTTCACACCGAACCAAGCGCGCCTGATCTACACCGAGTTGACGGACAACCCCTCCGGACTGGTGCGCAAAGATAGCCACAAGTGGGGGATGCTCTTGGGCATGTTCACCGGGGCACGTTTGAACGAGATTTGCCAGCTCGACATTGCCGATGTGAAGCAGGACGGCGACACATGGTTCCTAAACATCACCGACGAAGGCGACGATAACAAAAGCGTAAAGTCCAATGCAGGCAGGCGTAAAGTGCCTCTGCACTCCGAGTTGATCCGTCTAGACTTTCTCGACTTCGTGGATAGCCGCCGGAACGGCACACGCTTGTTCCCAGATTACAGCTACAGCGCCAACGGCGGCTATGGCCGCAACTTGGGCCGGTGGTGCAATGAGAGTTTCTTGCCCAAGTTGGGTATCAAGCAACCTGGCCTCGTCTTCCATAGCCTACGGCACACCGTAGTAACGCGGTTGGGACAATCAAACGTGCCAGAGCCGATCATCCAGTGCATCATTGGCCATGCCCGGTCAGGCGTGACGCAGGAAGTGTATCTGAGAGAGGGTTACACGCTGGAACAGTTGAAAGAGGCCATTGACCGCTTCGCCATTAGCAGAGCAACCTAGCTGGCAGGCTGGCCGAGGTCATCGCGCATGGCCCCTTCCATCTTATAGGCAAAACGGCCGGCTTCGGCGCGGATCGCTTCAAGCGCTTCGGAGGTCATCGCCTCTTCGGTGACTTGCGCAATCCAGTCCGGGTCAATTTTGTCCATGCGTCCAAGGTTAGCCAGTTGTGCAACGAGGAACGCCGCGCCGTTGGTGTGCATATCGAAATCGGATAATTTAAGACCGGTTGCCTGCACTGTCCCGTCGAATGCACCGAGTGCAGCGGCGGCGATCTCTTTGTCTACAAGGTCGCGCTTGATCGCTGCCAGATAGCCGATGTGGTGCTCTGCCGCCGCAAGCTGCACGTGCTCCAGTTCATCGAACCTAGGCGAAACGTCTGTGCCAAGCTCAGCATCACCGGCGGGCACTGAAGCGGTCGATTTCTCTTCGTGCTTGAGCGGCACGATAAAGTTGCCATGCGCAGTCGGGTTCATCGTGATCGCACAAAACGCGGTTATGGTGAAGGCTATGCCCAACGGCTTGATGAACGCCAAGAGTAGTATGGCAACGACGACAAACAGCCACCACTGCGCCCTAAATAGCGGCATAACCCCAGTTGCTAACAGGAGCTTCATCTGCAGGTTCCAGAAGTAACGTCCGATAATCCCCAAGCTGGACCTTACAGCGTCGAAGCCCTCTGCTGCGGCCCCGAAGGCAACATCACTGTCAAAGGGCTGATGATCTTGGCTCATCGGATGTTCCAGTCACTTAGGTCTGCATCTATTCGACCTGCGCAACGAAGGCGAAGCGGCCAAATTATCTGAATTTTAGATACCTGCTTTTGAGATATAGTCAACGCGCCCAGTGCAACAGCATGGGGCGCTCATGCCTAAAACTCTAGGAGATCATAGGCATGATGCTCTTGTCCGCTATCTCATTGAAAAGAGGGGCGAGGCAGGTTTGAAGCAGGTAGACCTTGCAGAGCGGATGAAGGTCTATCAGTCCTTCATCGCGCGTCTGGAAAGCGGCCAACGCCGCGTGGATGTGGTGGAACTGATCAAGCTGAGCGAGGTGCTTGGTTTCGACCCGACCGAGATTGTGGACAAGCTGGCCAAGCTGTCGGAATGAGCCTGCACCGCCCGGACTTATTTCCCCAGCAATGGGGGGAACCAGTTTATAGACCCGACAATTCCATACATATAGACAGGCCCTCGCATAGTGCCAAGTATGAGCGGCCTATACGTTTAGCGCCTCCGTCTTGAATGCAGCTTTGAAGTCAGTATTAGTTTGCCCTGCCTCATTGAAAAAGGGCAGTCCAAGAACGGTATAGTCCCGACCTTGGAATACCGTCTCAAGTCTTGCCTTGGCTTTCACTTGCTCAAGGAAATTTTGCTTCCAGTCATCTTGTGGTCGCAACTGGTCGCCTTTGGGCTCAATGAATAGCTGCAAGATCATGTTTGCCTCTTGCCCCTTCTTCCTCAGAAACAGAACAAAGTCAGGCTCAAAGGCGCGTCCGGTATCGAAGTCGTATAGCTTAACCGCCTTTTCATTCCGTAGCAGGTAGAAGTCGTCAAACACGCCGCGCAACCGGGCTTCCTGATCGTGCATGTACTTGATAAAGTGCTTTTCCTGATCGGTGCCGTAACTGTCATCATAAGCGTGCCAGTCCTTGCCACTCAGGTCGATTTGGTCCAGCCCCGGAACATTGCTTTCGGTCCAGCTAAGTCCGGTCTCGCCTTCGATCCGCAGTTTAAGCACCTTGTCGGTGAAGCGGTCCTTGATGCGTTCCGGCTTGAAGTCCTTCGTGCCGATATACTCGACACTCTCACGCTTCACTCCGCTTTCGATCTGGTGCAGGACGTATTGCGCGATGTCCAGCTTTTGCCGCGCCGTCAGGTTGGCCAAGTCATCGGGCAAGCCGCGCACACTCACTGTGACGCCGCATAAATACGTGTCAGAGGTGACAAACTGTGAAGCGCTTGCAAGTTGGGGAAAATAGGTCCGCAAGCTAGCGAAGTGGAAAAAGTCGTTGGTGTCCATCGCGAAGCTCAGAATAGCCCTCCCGAAATCGACCAGCTTGAAGTCGCGGGATACCGGTTCCTTGGTGGAAGGCGTTAACGTTAACTGCCCACCGCCGAAGGCAGAGGCTTCTGTCACCCGGCCTGTCATCAGGTTGGGATAGGTAAAGCGGCCTTCGATCTTGTAGGCGTTCAGCCTTCCACACCGTCACGCGGGTTCTTCACACGGTCATTTACCCACACATGATCGCGCTCATACAGGTCAGTCTGCTTGAAGTTGTCTTTGAGCCGCAGCCGCACAGTCCGTGCGGTCTCGTCCAGCATCCCGGTCTCGCGCAGAGCGTTACGGATGTCTTGGATGTACTTTGGGTTGTGCGAGCAGTGGTAGTGCAGTTCCTCTAAGATGCGCAGGGGCATATCCACGGCGCTATCGTACTTGCGCTTTTCCCGCGCAGCGTCGGGCTGGTCCGGGGCCATGAATGGGAAGTACCGCGCCCCGCGTCCAATCAACTGCGCCTCAGCCATCGTGGTCTTGCCCACCTTGTTGGCCTTGCCGTCGCGGGTGTCATACAGGCGCACGATGTCGAACAGGTTCAGCACGTCCCAGCCTTCGTTCAGCTTATCGACAGCAAAGATCACCCGTATCTCGTTATCGCGATCCTCCAAGGCGTTAAGTTCTATCTGTCTGTTTTCCAAGTCTTTGGGGTTGTTGACGTTCATCACCTTCTCGGGGGCGAAATCGCCCTTTAGCTCACGGGCGAAATCCGCGCCGCTCATGCCCCTTTTATCTATTATGTAGGTGAAGGCCCGCGAAAGGGTTTCATCGCCCTCTGAGCGGCCCCTGAGGGCCTCTAGCGCCTCCCCTGAAAGCCCAGCCACCATCGCCGCGAACGTCGCTTCGTTGTCGGCGCTTTCCTTGATCGTCTTGGACTTCATCAGGATCACCGGTTTGCAATGCAGCCCATGCGCCTCGGCCACCTTGCGGCGATACTGGCTCAGGACCATCGCTTGCATCATCCGGGCCTCGGGTGGCAGGTCGGCCTGCCGCAACTCGATGTCCTTGGAATAGCCGTCTTCGCGAAACTCCCTCAGCGAATAGTCATAGAGTATTTTGTCGCGATACTTCGCCCGTATCGCCTCGTGGCTCAGGTCCACCGTTGCGGTAAACTCCAACAGCATGTTCTCGGGGTGCTGGCCGAATATCTCGGATACCGTGCCTTCCCAACTGGCCTTCGCTGCCTTCTCGCCTTCCGTCAGCGTCTTCTTCGTCTCGGCGTTTAGGTGGTGCGCTTCGTCCGAGATCATCACCACCTTATAGTCGCGGAAGTCTTCGATTGTGACAGCATTCTCTTTCGGGGCCTGCATCCTTGTGTGCAGCCCCTGAATGGTGGTGAAGTGGATGTTGATCGCTTCGCCCGACACCGCGTCGAACGTGTCAACCGCGCGGATGTCCACCGGCTTGTCGGCAATGCGTACACTGGGCGCGAACAGGTGCTTGGCCGATGCGGGATTGAGAAAGTTTTCCTTAGTCTTCTCGATGATCTGCGCGGAGTTCACGAAGAACAGGAAATTGCGATAGCCACGCCGGTACAGGTCCAGGATCAGCGCCGCCATCAGCACCGTCTTGCCGCTGCCCGTGGCCATGTGGAACAGCAGGTGCGGGGCCATGGGCCGCGCCTCGTACTTGTCGATGTAGAACAGCCAGCGTTCCAGCGCCGTACGTTGATAGGGACGCAAGGTGATCTTGGGGGCAAGGTTGCCCATGATGTCTTCGGGGATGTCAGACTTGAGCGCGCCATACTTGGCCAGCGCGTCAAACTCTAGGGTAAGCGTCTGGCTCATGCGTCCAGCCTATAGAAAGAGCGGGTCGCGCAGGCGTCTTCGTCGGAGATGTCGAAGTCCGCATCGCCAAGGGAACCGAGATTGACATAGAGGTGATTGACATCAAGGCAGTCCATCAACACGCGCTTTGCGTCTTCCAACTGGAGCAGAGCGAAGTTGTCAGCGTCAAAGGCGGTCAGGTCCACGTCATAGCGCAGATAGCCGGTGGCTTGGATATCGGCATGGATGGTTTGCAGCGCGGCCATGTCTGGGGCCGCTTCGATCCGGTCAGCGAAGGCAGCGTTAGAGGCCGCAAGTTCGGCATAGACAAAAGATCCACCACCTTGCCACTCGACGGCTTTGGAAATACCACCCTGTTCGCCTTCGATGACTTTCTTGAGGCGTGATGCAGGCAACTCAAGAATGTAGTCCATCTGTTCAACGGCGATCCAGCGACGGCCCATCTTGTGCGCAACTGCCGCTGTCGTCCCCGACCCGGAATAGAAGTCCAAAACGATGTCACCGGGATTGGTGGCGATTTGGACAATGCGTTGTAACAGTCGCTCAGGCTTTGGCGTGAAGTCAGATGCTTCGTCCGAACCGACGATTGCATTCAACTCTTTCTTTGCCTGTTCATTCGTCCCCGCATCTTGATGTGCCCACCAAGTCGATGACTGGATACCGTTTTCGTCCTTGAGGTACTTCTTGCGTCTCGGCTGATTACTTCCATCCCTGCCGAACCAAAGACGCTTCTCTTTCTCAAGGATGCGGTATTCATCTTCAGTTACTTTCCAGCAATAACCTTCTGGCGGATAGAACCTGTCGCCTGACGGCGCTGTGATCCAATACATCTGGTTTTCACGGCCCCACTTGCCATTTTTCTTTTGGTTCTGGGCAGTGAAGTCTCTGTGAACCCACGGTCCTTTAGGGTCATTGTCTGGGTTTCTATACTCCGCGCGCTGCTTGTCTGTCATGGGCAAGCGATTGGCGCCTTCCTCAAAGATGGTCTTAAAAGTACCGTTGGACCGCTTGGTTGTGCCTTGCTCACGGGCAAAAACAAGAATGTTGTCATGTGAGTTGCCAAGAATAACACGGTCGTCGGGTGAAGTTCTCTTTTGCCACGCAATGTGTGCTACAAACTTTTCACGCCCGAAGACTTCATCCATCATCACTTTCGCGTAGTGTACTTCTGTATCATCCAGTGTGACGAAGATTGCACCATCGCGGGTGAGTAGCGACTTCGCGATTTCAAGTCGCCCCTTGAAGAAGGTCAGCCAAGCCGAATGGTTGAAGCGGTCATTGTACCGGAACCCGTCATTGCCCGTATTATAGGGCGGATCGATATAGATCAGTTTCACCTTACTCGCGTAGCGCGCTTTTAGGGAATGCAGGGCCAACAGGTTGTTGCCCTTTAGGAGCAAGTTGTCGTCCTCCGACACCTCGCCCACGGGCTTGGCCTTGCTCTCAGCCACGGCCTCCGCATTCCAGCGTTGCCAGCCGGTCATCACCTTGGGTTCAAACAGGCGGGTGATGTCGTCCGGGGCCAACGTCGTGTTCCAGAACACCTCGTTCCGGCCGCGGTCCTCCTTCGTCATGCCGCCTTCCAGCACACAGTCCTTGTAAGGCCACGCCAGCACCACGTCGCGCGACTGGCTCAGGTAGTCGCCCCGCCCATCGGCTAGGCCGATCCGGTTCTTGAAGGCGGTGTAGCTGTCGGGCAGGAAGGCCTTGTTGGACACGAAGTCCTGAAACTTCACCTTGTCGAAGACCAGCGCACCCGCCACCTCAGTGAAGAAGTGACCCTTGATGGTATCAGATTGCATCAGCAGGGCCAGCAGGCGCGGGTCCATGTTTAATGCTGCTTCGATCACCGCGTTCTTGAGTATCGCCCCATCAGAGATGAACGCCTGCTCGGCCTGTAGCAGCGCCGTGAGGTCATCGAGAAGGTTCTGCATGGATGGTCGCCCCCGGTTGGTCTTTTCGCACCTTGTGCCTGACGGGGCTGAGGAAATCCAGCCGATCCTTAAGTTACCCGGTAGTGCGGCGAGCCAGTATAGAGAGGTTACGGACAAGCAGAATGTTTGGAGAACAGCCACTATTTAGTGACGTGTCACAGTGACTTTGGGTATCTGGCCATAGCGACTGTGAAATACTTCCTGCATGACTTTTATCAGGTCGTGTTCATGATCTCTTGTGACAATGAAGCTGTCGTGTACCGGCAGGACCGGCACATCAAGGTCTGCGAAGTGCAGCATGATCTGCTCGGCTAAGTCGCTGTCCTCGCTTTGGAGGCTTAGCCCGATCCCAGCGCCGAATATGCCCGGCAACATGTGAAATGCATCTCTGACCACTTGGCGGAAGTGCTCTGCGGTCATGCCATGTACCTCACTGTCGAAGCCTCTAGGCTCCGCCGTATCGCCATCACTCGCATTCAGCAGGGCAAGAAGGGTTTTCTTGGCATGCTCACGCAATGTCTCATTGCCCGCGACACCGGGCACAAGGGCGTACGGGTCCGATGGAATACTCAAACCATTCTTGGCGAACAAGATAGCCGGATGCAGACCTCTGAAGTCCGCCTCAACAGTGGGCTGTCCTTCAATTGTTATGAAGCGGCGCTGTAGCTTCTTCAAGTTCTGCCACCAACCGCCGTAGAACCTTCCCCCTTGCTGAAAGCTACTATTGTTGAATATCCGATAGAGGTCAGTTCTCTCCATTACACTCCTGTTATCGCCTTCCCTCCCTGTATCGAGCGGTCGAGACGTGTTGATGTCTGTAACCGCCAGCAGGTCGTTCAAGCGTCGGGCATTGGCGCGCATGGCGTGTGTCTGACAAGTGTCATTGTATTTAGTTAGGCGCCCATAAGCATCCTTAAGTTGTATCACTTCGCCCAACCTGCTCTTGAGAAAGGCCCGCGCCGTCAAGCCGGATACAAAAAGCAATTTAGCGCCAGTCTCAGTCAATGCATATCGAGCCGTTTCCGCATATGTTTCTTGCCGATGACCTGACTTCACCTTATAGATCAAGCCATGCCCTATTAGCGCGCGTAGCGCAGTGCGGTGATACTGTACTGACATGAAGTCAGGGAGGTACCGTCTTTCCGCATCCAGCCGCCCTTTTCCACTAGGTATGCCTACCGTCAACTTGGTATCCACAACTCGTACGCGCAGCAAATTGAGTAAAATCACGCGGAGGCAACTGACGAAGTTGCGCTGCCGCTCCGGGTTTGGTTTGCGCTGGAAGTCCCGCATCCAGTGATCCCGTATGTCATTCAGAACAGATTCAAGAGTGATGCTGGCAACTCTATGGTCTAACTCAAGATAAGGCTCAAATGCCCAAGACCGCAGACCGCGCTGATCCGGCAACTCAGCAATCTGGGCGTCAGTCAAGAATGCTGTGAGTGGTCTATTTGGATCGGTCATCACAATTTCTCGGCACATTTTTTCGTGCCCCCTATCTATCCAGTCGGGCACCGGACTTCCCCCATACCCCTCGCCATAGCGGATACATACCGTACTCCGCCATCCGCTCAAAGGAACCAGCGCACGCCTCGCTACAACTGTCTGACCAGAGACAACCAACCGGGGCACGCTTGACAGACGTACAACCCAGAAAGCATATGGGTGGCACAAAGTGCGACACACAACTCAACCTCGCACCCGATTATTCAGGCCTTCCAGTGGCTTAGAAAAATGGTAGCGGGTCCGGTACCCGCCTCCACTCTTCACCTGGCCTCCCCTCCAATCGACCTCGCATGTGGGCAGCACAGTTTCGTCGATGACAGCGAGACAGGCCCCTGCAGTGTGGTCATGCGAAGGGCTCGGTCAGTCCAAGGCCCCTCCCCGTGACGGCACACATCAGAACCCCGGCCCTAACGGATCCAGACGCGCGCGTGCGGTGGCAGGGCGATCGCGCCTTGCGCATCGAGCACCGGGGCGTCGGACAGCGCATCGTGCAATGCATGCGCTCCGTGCTGGATCGCCCAGTCTCCAGGCATGTTCTGCCAAGTGTCCGTGAAATTGAACAGGCAGACCACGCTCCCCGTGGGGGCGCGGCGCGCGAAGGCGAAGAGCGCGGCGTTGCCGGTGTTCAGTATCTCGATGGCGTGGCTTGCATGAAACTCGGGCGTCGCCGCCCGCCGTGCCAGGATGTGGCGCAGCCCGGCCCGCAAGCGTCCCGCTGGGCTGTCGTCGCCCTGCCGCGCCGCTTGGGCCGTGTCCCAATCCATGCGAGGCCGATGCAGCCAACGGCTGTCATGCGCCTGCGCCGGATGGTTCACATAGCCATAATCGTTCAACAGCCCGATCTCGTCGCCCATGTAGATCAGAGGAATGCCCCCATAGCTCGCGATCAGCGCGTGTCCCATGAGGATGCGGTCGATGGCGTCGGACACGCCCGCCGCGTCACCCGCATCGAGCCCGGCCTCCAGCCCCGCGAGGGAGGCGCAGCTGCCGCTGATCCGCTTGTCGCCGGTCTCGGGGTTGTATTGGAACAGGGCCCCGCGCGAGAAGCTGCCCGGATATATGCCCTCGTAGAACTCCGAAAGGAAGGCGCGGTGCTGCGGACCGCCGAGTCCCACCGCCGCCGCGTCCTCGTCGGTCACGGCCCAGCCGATGTCGTCGTGGCACCGCAGATAGGTCGCATAGGTGGCGTTCGTCAGCACGGGCGGAAAATGCGTGGTCATGACATGGGTGAGAAGCCGTGTGTCGCGCGCTGCGAGAGCCGACCAGAACTGTACCATCAGCGAGTTGTGGTAGGCGAGGTTGCCCTCTTTGCCATCATGCTTGCCGCGCCCGAGATAGGGCAGCATCTCGGCCGGTCCCACGATCGCCTCCTCGAGATGGATCACCGCCGGTGCGGCGATGCGGCAGGCCGCGCGCAGAGCCTGCAACAGCATGTGGCACTCCGGCTCGGACTGGCAGCGCGTGCCCATCCGCTTCCACAGGAAGGCCACCGCATCGAGCCGCAGTACCTCGACGCCGCGATTGGCGAGAAACAACATCACCTCCACCATCTCGACGAAGACCTGCGGATTGGACCAGTTTAGGTCCCATTGATGTTCGTTGAAGGTGGTCCAGACCCATCTTTGCATGTCGTCGTAATAGGTGAAGCTGCCCGGCGCGTTGTCGGGAAAGATCTCGATCAGCGTGTCCTCATAAGCCTTCGGCAGCGTGTCGTCCTCGAAGGTGAGATAGTAGTCGAGATAGGTCGGATCGCCCGCGCGGGCCTTTTGCGCCCAGTCGTGCTCTTTGGCCGTATGGTTGAGGACAAAATCGATGCACACGCTCATGCCGCGCGCACGTGCGGCTGCCGTGGCGGCCTCGAAATCGGCCATGTCGCCATAGGCGGGGTTGATGGCACGGTAGTCCTGCACCGAATAGCCGCCGTCGCTGTCGCCCTCGCGCGGTTTCAGGCAGGGCATGAAATGCACATAGGTGATGCCAAGATCCGCGAGGTAGTCGAGCTTGTCGATTACCCCATTCAGATCGCCGGCGAAGCGATCGATGTAGAACACATAGCCGTTCATGCCGGGCCGCTGGAACCAATCGGGTTCCAGATCGCGCCTCAGGTCCAGGCGCTTGAGATCGGCAGGGCGAGCTGCCCAGCCCGCACGCAGCGCCGCGTCGAGTCGCTCACGGAAGGCGTCGAATCCCGGATTCTCGCCATAGAGCTCGTCGAGCATGCTCCAAAGGTCGTCATGGCTGCGCGCGTATCGCAGGTCGAAGACCGACTCGTCGGTAAGGGTGGCAGGGCTGGATGCAGTCGTCATCGCGGACACTCCGGCAAGAAATTCAATACTCAAAGCCCGCAAATCCACAAAGCCACAGGGGCGACGTCGATCCTGAAGACCTGAATCGCACGGATCAACCGTCCCGCGCGGGTCGCGTCTCGCTCGACTGCTCCATGGCCCAGCCGACGCTGAAGCCGTGCAGCAGGGTCGAACAGAGGATGACCAGCGCCACGAGGGACCACAACGAATCTTCGTCGACGAACTCGATATGGCTGCCCGCGTAGCACAGATAGTAGATCGAGCCGATGCCGCGCACGCCGTAGACCGCGACGATGGCCCTGTCGCGCCGGTCCATCCCCGCCCCCGTCAGCGCCAGCCAGCCCGCGACGGGCCGGACCAGCAGCAGCAGAACCGCTGCCGCCGCCACCTGCGTCCATGTCAGATCCGCGAACAGCAGCGGCAGCACCGTGCCCAGCGCCACCAGAAGCCCCGCCGTCAGCGCATGTTCGATCGATTCGGAAAAATCATGCAGGCGACGGTGAAAGTGATGGTCTTCCTCGATCCGCCGCAGCGTCAGCCCGAGGATCGCGACCGAAATGAAACCGTAGCCCTCGATCAGCTCGGTCGAGCCATAGCACAACAGGATGCCCGCGAGCGCGATCACACCCGATCCGGTCTCGGCCAAGGCCGCGTCGCGCGGCAGCCGGAACAACACGTAACCCAGCGCCTTGCCGCCAATCCAGCCCATCGCGACACCCACGGCGATCCGGTAGATCACGTCGAGCATGAGCCAGTCCAGCGCCCAGGCGCCGGGGTTGAGCCCTTCGGCGGCGATGATCAGACCAAGATAGACGAAGGGAAAGGCCAGCCCGTCATTGAGCCCTGCCTCGGTGGTCAGGGTAAAGCGCACCGGGTGTTCGGCCCCCTCCTGCGGCGGGCCGACCTGCACGTCGGCGGCCAGTACCGGATCGGTCGGTGCCAGCACTGCGCCCAGAAGGATCGCCCCCGCCACGGTCATGCCGGTGAGCCCCACCCCCAAAGCCGCCACGGCGAAGATCGTCAGCGGCATGGCGATACCCAGCATACGGAAGGTCGGTGTCCAGCGGGTCCATGGGCGCAGCTCGTCGATCCGCATGCCCGAGCCGAAGAGCGCCACGATGACAGTCAACTCGCTCACCAGCTCCCATGGCAGCGGCGTTTCACGCGGATCGGGCAGCGTGGCGAGGTCGGGTAGCAGCAGCGCGATCCCCGCGCCGAACAGGATCATCAGCGGCGCAGCCGCTGGCTCGCGCCGCGACACCAATCTCGGCAACCAGCGCGCGAGAATGACGACCATCCCCACCACAGCCAAAGCCACGTGATACGGGTTCAGCCCGAAGAACGGCTCGCCTTGCATCCCCCCTGCCCTCTTTCCAAGCTGCATTCGCATGGAAACTGCGTCGCCGGGCTCTCTCGGCAAGTGGCGTCGTGACGGCAACCGCGCATACGGAAACCGCGCATGCGGACGCGCGGGGCTTTTGGCGGGATCGCGCCGCTACGGGCCGGTCGCGAGTGACAGGGCAGCGCGTCCTGCCTAGTCTTCGCCCCGAACGGCGCCTCCCGATAATGGCCGCCGCCCGATGCCCCAACCCGAACGGATCGCTCCCCATGATGCGCCTTCTGCTCCTTATCATGTCTCTCGCCCTCCTGCCCGCAACCCTCGCCGCACAGGATCGCGCGGCGGTCGAACGGCAGTTCCGGGGCTGGCTCGAACAGGCGGTCTGGCCTCGCGCGCAGGCGAACGGCGTCGCGCGCGGCACCTTCGAGGCGGCCTTCACCGGCGTCACGCTCGACTGGGATCTGCCGGACCTCGCCCCACCCGGTGCACCCGCGCAGCCCCAAGGCCGGCAAAGGCAGGCCGAGTTCGGCAGCCCCGGCGCCTATTTCGGGCGCGGCACAGTCGATGGCGCAGCCTCGGTGGGGCGTCAGATGGCGGCGCGTCACGCGGGCACGCTGGCACGGGTGCAACGCGCGACCGGTGTGCCGGGGCACGTCATCCTCGCGATCTGGGGCCGCGAGAGTGCCTATGGACGCGCCGCGATCCCGCATGACGCATTTCGCATCCTCGGCACCAAGGGTTTCATGGGCCGACGCGCCGATTATTTCACCGACGAACTCATTGCTGCCCTGCGCATCGCTCAGGCGGGCCACGCCCCGGCGCGCTCCATGAAATCGAGCTGGGCCGGCGCACTGGGCCAGCCGCAGTTCATGCCGTCGAGCTTTCTGAAATACGCCGCCAACGGCGATGGCGATGGGCGCGCAGATATCTGGCGCTCCGAGGCGGACACCATCGCCTCGATCGGCACCTATCTCGCCCGGCACGGCTGGATCGCGGGGCGCGACTGGGGCTTCGAGGTCGCGGTGCCGGGGACCGTCTCCTGCGCGCTCGAAGGCCCGGATCAGGGTCGCGCGATCGCCGATTGGGCGGCGATGGGCATCAGGCGCGTGTCGGGCAAACCCTTTCCCGACCACGAGGTGCGCGCCGAAGGGTTTCTGATGATGCCCGCCGGGCGGCATGGCCCGGCCTTTATCGTGACGCCCAACTTCTACGTGCTCAAGGACTATAACATGAGCGATCTCTACGCGCTCTTCGTGGGTCATGTGGGCGACCGGATCGCCTATGGCTCGGGTGATTTCGCGGGCCGCTGGGGCGCGGTCGGCGGGCTGATGCGCTCGGACGTGGCGGCGATGCAGCGCGCGCTCGAGGTCATGGGACACGACGTGGGCGGGGCCGACGGACTCGCGGGCTACAAGACGCGCCGCTCCATCGGGCGCTGGCAGCAGGCCACGGGTCAGGCGCCCACCTGCTTTCCGCAAGCTGCGATGACCGCGGCACTGGCCCGCTGAGGGACATGAAAAAGGCCGGTGCCTCGCAGGCACCGGCCTTTGGGATTGAAGAGAACGACCGGTTCAGCCGCCTATCTTGTCTTGCGTCATCGTCTCGAAATCCTGCGCCGAGTGCCGCTCGTGAAGCTGAAGCTCCGGATCGCCGAAGGCGCGGTTGACCATGCGGCCCCGCTGCACCGCCGGCCGCGCGTCGATCGCCTTGGCCCAGCGCATCACGTGGCTGTAGCTCTCGACATCGAGGAACTCGGCCGCATCGTAGAGCCGCCCCAGCACCAGCTGACCATACCAAGCCCAGATCGCCATGTCGGCGATGGAATACTCGTCGGCCACGAACTCGTGCTCGGCCAGATGCCGGTCCAGCACGTCGAGCTGCCGCTTGGTCTCCATGGTGAAGCGGTCGATCGGATATTCGAACTTTTCCGGGGCATAGGCATAGAAATGCCCGAAACCACCGCCGAGATAGGGCGCGCTGCCCATCTGCCAGAAGAGCCAGTTCATCGCCTCGGTGCGGCGGCGCGGATAATTCGGCAGGAAGGCCCCGAATTTTTCGGCCAGATGCAGCAGGATGGCGCCGGATTCGAACACGCGTTGCGGCTTGTCGCCGGAGCGATCCAGAAGCGCCGGGATCTTGGAGTTCGGGTTGATCTCCACGAAGCCCGAACCGAACTGGTCACCATCGCCGATGTTGATCAGCCACGCGTCGTATTCCGCGCCCTCATGCCCCGCCTCGAGCAGTTCCTCGAACAACACCGTGACCTTGACGCCGTTTGGCGTCGCCATGGAGTAGAGCTGAAACGGATGTTCGCCCTCGGGCAGGGCCTTGTCATGCGTGGCCCCGGCGACGGGCCGGTTGGTCTTGGCGAACTGGCCGCCATTCTCGGCCTCCCAAGTCCAGACCTTGGGCGGGGTATACTCGGTGATATCCTTCATCGCGGCGTCCTGTGGGTTGGGCTGACATTGACCCGATAAATGGTATCGCAAGGCCATTCTGTCGAGGCTTCGCCCGCGCACAGGGCTCTGCACACCGCCGCACGACCTCTTTTGCTCGACGCGCCATCACGACTCCTGAAACCGGCCCTGATCGGACGAAACAGGCGAAATTCCGCTGGGCCGGTGGCAATTTTCGCCTAGGTCGGGCATGAAGCCGACTTTGAAACAACCCGGAGATCGCCCGCATCGTGACTGATAGAAACCTGCCTTCCCTCGGGCTGGCCCTGTTGCCGGTCGTGCTGACGCTTGGGCTTCTGGCCCTGCAACTTTTCTATTTCGGCGACTTCACGCCGCACATCCCCCTTGTGATCGGCCTTGCCATCACCGGGCTTCTGGGCGTGCTGCGCGGCCAGAAATGGACCGACATCCGCGAAGGCGTGTTCCACGTTATCCACGTCTCCCTGCCCTCGCTTTCGGTGCTGATCGTGGTGGGCATGATCATCGGTGTCTGGATCGCCTCGGGCACCGTGCCGACGCTGATCTATTACGGGCTGACGCTTCTGAACCCCTCGATCTTCCTTGCCGCGGCAATGATCCTCTGCGCGGTCGTCTCGCTGTCGCTGGGCACGTCCTGGGGCACCGTCGGCACGATCGGCGTGGCGCTCATGGGCATCGGCGCGGGCTTCGGCATCCCGATGTACTGGACTGCGGGCGCGATCGTCTCGGGCGCCTTCTTCGGCGACAAGATCTCGCCGCTGTCGGACACCACCAACCTCGCCCCCGCCGTGACCGGCGTCAACATCTTCGACCACATCCAGAACATGCTGCCGACCACGGTGCCGGCGATGCTGATCGCGCTGGGCGTCTACATCGTCGCAGGCTACGGGCTGATCGAGCCGGCCGAGACCTCTCTCGACGCGATCACCCAGATCACTGCGCGGCTGGAGCAGGACTTCGCCCTCGGGCTGATCCCACTGACCCCGGCGCTTCTGGTCATCGGTCTCGCGCTGTTCCGCCAGCCGCCGCTGCCCTCGCTCTTCGCGGGCGTGCTGCTGGGTGGTGTGATCGCGATCTTCCAGCAAGGGGTGGGCCTGCATGACGTGTTCACCTTCGCGCAGTCGGGCTATTCCATCGACACCGGCATCGCCGATATCGACGCGCTGCTGAACAAGGGCGGCATCCAGTCGATGATGTGGACGATCTCGCTCATGCTGATTGCGCTGGGCTTCGGTGGCGCGCTGGAGCGCACCGGCTGCCTCGAATCGATCATTCTGTCGATCGTCAACAAAGTGAAGAGCTTTGGCGCGGTGCAGTCCTCGGCCATCTTCACGGCTTTCGCGACCAACGTGGTTGCGGGCGATCCCTACATCTCGATCGCGCTGCCGGGCCGGATGTATGCCCCGCTCTATCGCGGCATGGGCTACTCCACGCTCAACCTCAGCCGCGCCGTCGAGGAAGGTGGTACGCTGATGAGCCCGCTGATCCCGTGGAACGCGGGCGGCGCGTTCGTGATCACCGCGCTGGGCCTTGGCATCATGGACGGCAATCTCGAGAACCTTCTCTACATCCCGCTGGCTTTCGCCTGTTGGACCGCGCCGGTGATCGGGGTGTTCTACGCGGTGACGGGCTTCTTCTCGCCCAAGGCCTCGGAGAAGGACCGCGCCAACTGGGCCGCCGACAACGAGGATATCATGGACCTCACCGAGCACGACCACCTCGGCGATCCCGGCCCTGCGAAGGAAGCCACGCCGATCTGATCGACGACACATCGTGTCAGCGAACGCCCCGCCCCACCGGCGGGGCGTTCGTCGTTTCAAGGGTTGGTGGATCGGCATCCCTGCCTATCTTGAGAAAGACCCTGAACGAGAAGGACATCACATGGCCGGAGGATGGGCCCGCGACGGCGCGGTGGAGGAACAGATCGAAGCCTCGATCAATGACGAATTGAGCAGGGTGAAGGCCCGGCGCGGCCCGGTCGGCGAAAGCGCGACCCATTGCGCCGAATGCGACGAGGAGATTCCCGAAAAGCGCCGCGCGGCGATCCCCGGCGTGAAGCTCTGTGTCGCGTGCCAGCAGGGACGCGACGCGCGGCCGCAATCGCGCGGCGGCTTCAACCGGCGCGGCTCCAAGGACAGTCAACTGCGCTGAGCATTGCGCCGGATGTCCGGCAGGGCAGGTTTCAAGCCGCCCCGCCTACGTCCTGTGGCGCCACGGCGCTCGCCTTGACGATGGCCCAGAGTTGCAGCCCGGGCTCCAGCCGCAGCGCCCGCGCGGAGCGACGCGTGACCCGGGCGAGCAGCCGGTCATGGCCGCAGCGCAGCCCGACCGCCACGCCCTCAGGGCCCTCGTCGAGGGCCGTGACCTCCGCCGACAGGATGTTGAGCGCGCTCAGCCCCACGGGGCGCTCGCGGCTCAGGATCACATCCTGCGCCGAAATGCGCAGCCGCAAATGCGTACCGAGGCCTCCCAGCCGCCCCGGCAGCACGATCCGCCCGCCCGACAGCGCGAGTTCCGTCAGCCCGTCGATCCGGTCGAGGCCCGCAATGCGCGCATATACCACCGCCCCCGCCTCCTGCGCGCCGATCATGCCGACAGCGGCGGGGTCGGACAGCACCTCGGAGACCGCGCCGACGCGTTTGACCGCGCCCGCCTCCATCACCACGACGGTGGTGGCGAGGCGGGCCACTTCGGAGGCGGCGTGACTGACATAAAGGATCGGCAGCCCGGCCTCGTCGCGCAGCCGTTCCAGCCATGGCAGGATCTCCGCCTTGCGCTCTGCGTCAAGCGCCGAGAGCGGCTCGTCCATCAACAGCAGGCGCGGATGGCTCATCAGCGCCCGCCCGATCGCCACGCGCTGCCGCTCCCCGCCCGAAAGCGCCACCGGGCGGCGGTCAAGCAGATCCGGCAGGCCGAGCATGTCGATCACCCGGTCACGGTCATGATCGCCGCCATAGGCAAGGTTCTTTGCCACAGATATGTGCGGAAACAGCCGTGCGTCCTGAAACACGTAGCCGATGCGACGGCGATGCACGGGCACGTCGACGCGCGCGGCCTTGTCATAGAGAAGCGCACCGCCGATCTCGACCCGTCCTGCATCGGGGCGCAGCAGACCTGCCACGGCGTTGATGACGCTGGTCTTGCCCGAGCCGGACCTGCCGAACAGCGCGATGACGCCCGGTGGCGCTTCGAACATGGCGTCGAGATCGAAGGCCCCGAGCCGCTTTTTCACGTGAATCCGGATCATGCCGCGACCCGCCGCGCGACCCGCCGCGACAGCCACTCCGAGGCCAGCAGCGCGCCCATGGCCAGCGCCACCGACACCGCGACGAGCCGCAGCGCTGCACCCTCGCCGCCCGGCATCTGCAGGAAAGCGTAAATCGCTGTAGGGATCGTGCGCGTCTCGCCGGGGATGTTCGACACGAAGGTGATCGTCGCGCCGAACTCGCCCATCGCCTTGGCGAAGGCGAGGATCGCACCCGCGACCACCCCCGGCAGCGCCAGCGGCAGCGTCACCGTGGCAAAGACCTTGAAACTCGATGCCCCCAGCGTCGCCGCCGCCTGCTCCAGACCGGGATCGACCGCCTCGAAAGCGAGCCGCATGGGTCGCACCATCAGCGGAAAGGCCATGATCGCGGCGGCCAGCGCCGCCCCGGTCCAGCGAAAGGCGAAGGAAACGCCGAAAGGCTCCAGCAGTGCGCCCAGCGGCCCTTGGCGTGAGAACGCAATCAGCAGCAGGTAGCCCGTTACCACGGGGGGCAATATCAGGGGCAGATGCACCAGACCGTTGAGAAGCTGCCGCCCCGGAAACCGTCCCTTGGCCAGCGCCAGCGCGCATAGAAGGCCCAGCGGCAGGCTCGCGGCGACCGCCGTGGCCGACACCTTGAGCGACAGCCGTACCGCCTGCCATTCCTCAGGGCCGAGCCAGTCGGTCACTCGGCAGGCTCCGGTTCGGGCGTGCCAGCTCCGGGGAGGGCAGCGTCGGGGATCGTGAAGCCCGCCGCCATGAACACGGCCTGCGCCTCGGCGCCCGACAGGAAGTCGAGAAACGCCGCCGCTTCAGGTGCTGCATCCAAGACGAGGGCCGCAGGGTAGCGGATCGGTGGATGGCTGTCTTCCGGGAACGCCCCCAGCATTGTCACGCGGGGCTCTTCGGCGGCGTCGGTTTCATAGACGATGCCGAGCGGCGCGGCCCCGCTCGCCACCAGCGCCAGCGCCGCGCGCACGTTCTCGGTCTGTGCCACCTGCGCGGCCACGCCATCCCAGAGCCCGAGACCTTCGAGCGCCGCACGGCCATATTGCCCGGCGGGCACCGCATCGACGAGCGCCATGGCGAGACGGCCTTCGCCCAGCAGGGCGGCGAGGTCGAGATCGGGGCTGATCAAAACCGGCGCGGCGTCCGGATCGGATGCGATCAACACGAGGCCGTTGCCCAGCAGGTCGCGGCGGCTGCCCGCCTCGATCAGCCCGGCTGCGGCGACCTCGTCCATCCAGTCCTCGCTGGCCGAGATGAACAGATCGGCGGGCGCGCCCGCCGCGATCTGCCGCGCCAAGGCCGAGCTTCCGGCATAGGACACCGTCACTTCCGCGCCGCCCTGCGCCTCCCAGGCTTCTACCACTCGGTCGAGCGGGCCGCCGAGGCTTGCCGCCGCGAAGGTCAGGATCTCGGCCCGCGCGGCGCAGGGCAGCGCCAGCAGCAGCGCCATGCAAAGGGGTTTCACCAGCATCGTCCACCTCGTGTCATGCGGGGTCTTTCGCATTGCACACCCCTGCCCCGCAAGCCCGCGCCCCGAGGATCGCCTCAGACCCATGCCACGAGCCGCGCCTCCAGCGCCGCGACACGCGCACGCAGCGCATCGGCGATCTCGCCGGGTCGCGCCGCATCGATAAGCGTCGTGAGCCATGCCTCCGGCGGTGTCGTCACCCGTCTCTGCCCGTGCCACTTCAACCCGCGCAGCACCGCCTGCGCGGGCGGCTCCAACCGCTCCGGCAATGCGCGCCCTGACCAGCACGCCCCATGAGGCGGTCCAGAGCCGCCCCACGCCCCAAGGGTTGTAGCCGCCGCCCCCCAGCAACAAAAACCGCGGCGCGAGCGGCAACAACCCCCGCAGCACGCCCAGATGCGCATGCCCCGACATGGCCAATCGCGATTGCGGATCCTCGAGCAGCGCGTCGGCCCCGTATTGCAGCACGATCGCGTCGGGGCGGAACGCGGCGACGGCGGGCAGGATCACCCGGTCGCGCGCCAGCGCCATCGCGTCGTCGCCCGACCCTGAGGGAATGGGGAGGTTGAACACCTGCCCCGCCCCTTCCTCTTCGACGGCCCCCGTGCGCGGCCAGCGGTTCTCCTCGTGGGTCGAGACGAGAAGCGTGTCCGGGTCATGTGAAAACCCCGCCTCGACCCCGTCGCAGTGATGCGCGTCGATGTCGACATAGGCGACACGACGTGCGCCATGGCGCCTGAGGGACTGGATCGCGAAGACCGGGTCGTTGAGATAGCAAAACCCGTTCGCCCGGTCGGGCAGGCCGTGATGCGTACCGCCGCCGGGCAGGTGCAGCCGACCGCCATGGCGCAGAAGCTCTCCTGCGAGCAGCGCGCCGCCCACCCCGGTGGCCGGTCGGCGATACATCTCGGAGAACACCGGGTTAGCCGGTGTGCCGAGGTGATGGCGCGCGCGGATCTCGGGGGTGACCTGCTGGCTGGTTTCGGCACCGAGCAGCGCGTCGACGTAGTCGGGCGTGTGAAAGGCGTGCAGGGCGACGGGCTTGGCGCGCGGGCTGCGAATATAGGCTTCGGGCGGCAGCCAGCCCAGCGCGCGCGACAGGTCCATCACGGTCGAGACGCGCGGCACCCTGAGCGGGTGCCAGTCGCCATAGGAGGAGCCGCGGTAGATCTCGGAGCCGATGAAACGTGCAGGCGGCGTCATGTGTCTCCCTTGGCGCAACTTCGGCGCGATGCGTCGCGGCGTCATGGCCACGTTGCCGCAGATAGCGCCCTAGGCGCTCTTGCCAGCCCCCGCCCTGTCGTGGAACCTCGGCAGACCCGCGACCCGAGAGGCCCCATGATTCAGCTTCCGCTCCGCGTCGCCAAGCGGCACCAGCGCCTCGGCCGCACGCAGTTCGCGGCTCTGCCATGGCGCGTCACCGGTGATTCGGTCGAGTTCTGCCTCGTCACCAGCCGCGGGCGGGGCCGTTGGATCCTGCCCAAGGGCTGGCCCATGGACGGCGCCACCCCGGCCGAGGCCGCCGCCACCGAGGCGCGCGAGGAGGCCGGTCTGGTCGGCATTCCCGATGATCGCTGCCTTGGCGTGTGGTCCTATGTGAAGGGCGGCGGCAAGACCGGCGCACCGCATTTCGCCATGGTGTTTCCGGTGCAGGTCACGCAGGTGCTCGCCGACTGGCCCGAACGCGGCCAGAGGCGGCGCAAATGGTTCACCCGCGATCGCGCGGCGGCCAAACTCGACGCGCCCGAGCTGCGCCAGATCGTACTGAGCTTTGATCCTGCGCCGCAGCGTCCCGTGGCGCTGACGACACCGCAGGCGGCCCCCTGACCGCACGCGTGATCGACCCCGCTTTGCACCTGGTCGCCCGAATGCCTATCTGAGGTCTGCATGCCACCGGGACACCCGCCGATGATCCGCTATGACCTCACCTGCAAGAACGGCCACGCCTTCGACAGCTGGTTCGCCTCGGCCAGCGCCTATGACACGCTTGAAAGATCCGGGCAGTTGTCCTGTGCGGTCTGCGGCGACACGCGCATCCACAAGGCGCTGATGGCCCCGTCGGTGAGCGAGGGCGCCAAGCAACCGGCGCGGCGGCTCTCCGAGCCGGGCAACCCGCTGGAAAAGGCGATGGCCGAGCTCAGACGCAAGGTCGAGGCAGGTTCGGACTATGTGGGCGACGCCTTCGCCCGCGAAGCCCGCGCCATGCATGAGGGCCGCTCACCAGAGCGCGCGATCCATGGCGAGGCCCGCATCGATGAAGCCCGCCGCCTGATCGAAGACGGCATCCCGGTGGCGCCGCTGCCCTTCGGCCCCAAGCGCAAGGCCAACTAGCCGTCCGTCGCGCATTGCCCTCGCGTCGCCCCGCCGCTATGGAGACGCCGAAATCTGCGCGGGGAGAGCCATGTCGGTCCTGGTGATGAAATTCGGCGGCACCTCGGTCGCCACGCTCGACCGGATCCACCGGGCCGCGAAACGCGTGGCCGTCGAGGTGGCCAAGGGGCACGAGGTGATCGTGATCGTCTCGGCCATGGCCGGCAAGACCAACGAACTGGTCGGCTGGGTCAACGAGACTTCGCCGATGTTCGACGCGCGCGAATACGACGCCGTCACCTCCTCGGGCGAGAACGTGACCGCGGGGCTGATGGCGCTGCGGCTTCAGGAGATGGAAGTCCCGGCGCGCAGCTGGCAGGGCTGGCAGGTGCCGGTGCAGACCACTTCGGCCCACGGCGCCGCCCGCATCCTCGACATCCCGCCCGAGAACATCCGCGCGAAGTTCGCCGAGGGCATGAAGGTCGCCGTGGTCGCGGGCTTTCAGGGCGTGAGCCCTGAAGGCCGGATCACCACGCTGGGGCGCGGCGGGTCGGACACGACCGCCGTGGCCTTTGCCGCCGCTTTCGACGCGGTGCGCTGCGACATCTACACGGATGTGGACGGGATCTATACCACCGACCCGCGGATCTGCGAGAAGGCGCGCAAGCTCGACCGCATCGCCTTCGAGGAAATGCTGGAGCTGGCCTCTCTCGGGGCCAAGGTGCTGCAGACCCGCTCGGTCGAGCTGGCGATGCGTTACAAGGTGAAGCTGCGGGTGCTGTCGAGCTTCGAGGAACAGTCCGACGAGGCGGGAACGCTCGTCTGCGACGAGGAGGAAATCATGGAAAGCAACGTGGTCGCCGGTGTCGCCTATTCGCGCGACGAGGCCAAGATGACGCTGATCTCCGTGGCCGACCGGCCCGGCATCGCCTCGGCGATCTTCGGTGCCTTGGCGGATGCGGGTGTGAACGTGGACATGATCGTCCAGAACATCTCGGAGGAGGGTCGCACCGATATGACCTTCTCCTGTCCCAATGATCAGGTGATGCGCGCCGAAAAGGCGGTCGAGGCCGCTCGCGAACGCGGCGACATCCGCTTCAACGACCTTGTCACCGACACCGGCGTGGCCAAGGTCTCGGTGGTCGGCATCGGCATGCGCAGCCACACCGCGTCGCCGCCGACATGTTCAAGGCGCTCTCCGCCGAGGGTATCAATATCAAGGTCATCACAACCTCGGAGATCAAGATTTCCGTGCTGATCGACCGGAAATACATGGAACTCGCGGTGCAAGCCCTGCATGATGCCTTCGGGTTGGACAAGGCCGCCTGACCGGGATCACTCCCCCCGGACATGGCGTTGAAAGGGCGGCGATGGTCGATCGACTGGTAGAATCCGAGAGCCGCAAGCTCCTGGGCCGTCTCTCGGCGGTGATGGCCGAGGGCGGCGCCGGGCAGGCGCGGCTCGACAGCATCGTGAGCCTCATAGCCACCTCGATGAAGACCGAGGTCTGCTCGATCTATCTCTTTCGCGACGCCGAGACGCTGGAGCTTTGCGCGACCGAGGGGTTGATGGCCGAATCCGTGCACCAGACCCGGATGCGGCTGGGCGAGGGTCTGGTCGGGCGCACCGCGCGCACGCGGCAGGTCGTCAACACCGCCGACGCCCCCTCCGAGCCGGGCTTTCGCTACATGCCCGAGACCGGCGAAGAACGGTATTCGAGTTTTTGCGGCGTGCCGATCCAGCGTCTGGGCGAGCCTCTCGGCGTGCTCGTCGTGCAATCGCGCGACGCGCGCGAGTTCACCCCGGACGAGATCTATGCCCTCGAAGTGGTCGCCATGGTGCTGGCCGAAATGACCGAGCTTGGCGCCTTCGTCGATACCGGCGCGGCGCTCTCGGCGCGGCATCAGCAGGCCGTCATGTTCAAGGGCACCTCGGGACAGGAGGGCGCGGCCGAGGGCCGGGTCTGGCTGCACGAGCCGCGCGTCGTCGTCACCAACCCCTTTGCCGAAGACCCCGTGATCGAGCTGACCCGCCTGCGCGCCGCCATCGACGAGTTGCGCGTGACGGTCGACGAGATGCTGTCCGGCGCGACCTCGGCCAATGCCGATCAGGTGCAGGTGCTCGA
This sequence comes from Limimaricola cinnabarinus LL-001, assembly GCF_000466965.1. GTDB lineage: Bacteria > Pseudomonadota > Alphaproteobacteria > Rhodobacterales > Rhodobacteraceae > Limimaricola > Limimaricola cinnabarinus. The sequence goes on along the minus strand of NZ_BATB01000005.1, from coordinate 40,868 downwards.
AACCTACCGCATGTTCGCCAATTCGCGCAGCTGGATGAAGCGCATGGAGGAGGACATCGAGAGCGGCCTTTCCGCCGAGGCCGCCGTCGAAAAGGAACAGTCCCTCGCCCGTTCGCGCATGAACCGCTCGGGCGACAACTACATGCGCGAACGCCTGTCGGATCTTGACGATCTGTCGAACCGGCTGCTGCGAATCCTCACGGGTCAGGGCCGCGACACCGGCGCCGAGATGCCCGATGATCCGGTGCTGGTCGCGCGCAATATCGGCCCCGGCGAGCTTCTGGAATACGGCAAGAAGCTCAAGGGCATCGTGCTTGAGGAGGGGTCGGTCGGCTCGCATGCGGCGATCGTCGCACGGGCCTGGGCGATCCCCTTGGTGATCCATGCCAAGAACATCACCCAAGAGGCGCTGAACGGCGATGTCATTCTCGTCGATGGCGATCAGGGGGCGGCGCATCTGCGCCCCGAGGAGACGGTCAAGACCGCCTTCCGCGACAAGATCGCGATGCAGGCCCGCGCGCTCGAGCGCTATGCCTCGATCCGCGACTTGAAGGCGACGGCTCTGTGCGGCACGACCGTTTCGCTGCACATGAACGCCGGGCTGATGGCCGATCTGCCCTCTCTCAAAGGCTCGGGCGCCGAGGGCGTGGGGCTGTTTCGCACCGAGTTGCAGTTCCTGATCCGCAACAAGATGCCCAAGCGCGCCGAGCTCTCCGCGCTTTATGCCCGCGTCATGGATTCGGCCAATGGCAAGCGGGTGGCCTTCCGCACGCTCGACATCGGGTCCGACAAGGTCCTGAGCTACATGAAGCCCAATGACGAGCCGAACCCGGCGATGGGCTGGCGCGCGATCCGCGTCGGACTCGACAAGCCGGGCGTGCTCAGGATGCAGCTTCAGGCGCTGATCCGGGCCGCCGCCGGGCGCCCTCTCGCGGTGATGTTTCCTTTCGTCGCGCTCCCGGCCGAGTTTCACGCGGCGCGCGAGGAGTTCGACAAGGCGATGGAGCGTGAGCGCATTCTTGGCCATCCCTTGCCCGAAAGCGTCGAGGTCGGCGCGATGCTGGAGACCCCGAGCCTCGCCTATGCGCCAGACGATTTCTTCAACGCCGTCGATTTCCTTTCGGTGGGCGGCAACGACCTCAAGCAGTTCTTCTTCGCCGCCGACCGCGAGAACGAGCGCGTGCGCCGCCGCTACGATACGCTCGATGTAAGCTTTCTGTCGTTCCTCGATCACATCCTCATGCGGGCAAAGACCGGCAACACCTCCGTCTCTTTCTGTGGCGAGGATGCGGGTCGGCCGATGGAAGCGTTGTGCCTCGCAGCGCTCGGCTTTCGGATGCTGTCGATGCGCCCGGCCTCGGTGGGACCGGTCAAGCACCTGATCCGGCACTGCAATCTTCAGGGCCTGCGCGGCGTCATCGACGAGGCGCGCGGCAGCGGTGCGGCTTCGGTCCGGCCCGCCGTGACCAAGTGGCTGACTTCTCAGGGCTGGCTGATGTAACGGTTGAACGGCTCCTTATAATTCCATATATCCAGAATCATGGAAACCAGGAGCCTGCCATGTCCGACTTGCCCAATCTTGATCTCGACCTCCTGATGCCGATCGATCCCGCGCTTTACACCGCCCCCGGCGATCCGGGCCATGCGCCGCGCATCTTGATCCTCTATGGCAGCCTGCGCGAACGCTCCTTCTCGCGCTTCGTGGCCGAGGAAGCGGCGCGGCTTCTCGAGCATCTGGGCGCGGAGGTGCGGATCTTCGACCCGTCCGGCCTGCCGCTTCCCGATGCCGCGCCCGAGGACCACCCCAAGGTGGCCGAGCTGCGCGGGTTGGCGAACTGGTCCGAGGGCATGGTCTGGTCCAGCCCGGAGCGCCACGGTGCGATGACCGGCATCCTCAAGGCGCAGATCGACTGGATTCCGCTGTCGCTGGGCGGCATCCGTCCGAGCCAAGGCAAGACGCTGGCGCTGTGTCAGGTCTGCGGCGGCTCGCAGAGCTTCAACGCGCTCAACCAGATGCGCGTGCTGGGCCGCTGGATGCGGATGGTGACGATCCCGAACCAATCCTCGGTCGCCAAGGCATGGGATGAATTCGACAAGGCGGGCCGGATGAAGCCGTCACCGTATTACAACCGTATCGTCGACGTGATGGAGGAGCTGGTGAAGTTCACCCTGATGACTCGCGGCAGGCCGGCCCTTACCGATCGCTATTCAGAACGAGTGGAAAGCCGCGAGGCCCTGTCGAAGCGGGTCAACGCAAGCAGGATCTAGCGGCGCGTCGGCATTCGGCGGCGGTTGAGCGCGGCATGAAAGCTTTCGAGCACCCTCTCCTCACCATGCAGCCGCGCCAGCCGGCGCAGGCCGAAATGCACATGCGCCACCTCCACGTAGTAGTCGATGAACGCATAGTTCGTCCCCGCCCCCGCCGCCGCGCCGAGGATCGGCACCGCCTGCCCCGCGAGCTTCTGGCCCAGCACGGTGGCAAAGCGCGGGGCCACGCGGGAGATCAGCCGGTTCACGGCAACGCCTGACAACCCCAACCGCGCGCCAAGAAAGGCAGTATCGACGCCGTCATCCTCCCCGCCCGGCGCGCCCGCGCCGAAGACACGCAGGCATTCGGCGCGGGTTTCCTCGCTCAGCGGGTCTTCACCATTCGCCTCCGCCACGCGTTGAACGGCGCGAAAGATCATGGTGGTGGCCACGGGCAGTTCCGCCAAAGCCGTGGTCAGGCCGCCAAGCCCGCCCAGCGCGCCGGAGAGCGTCGCCATGATGCGCGCGGCCCTGTCGGTCCCGAAGGCCGCCTCAAGCGCCCCGGCGCCATTGCCCGGCGCGCGCGTCCGGCTGGCGACGTCATAGCTGCGCGACAGCGCGCCGCGGGCGGCTATCTCGATACGCGCGCGGGCCGGTTTGGGCAGCATTCTCATGCCGCTCTCGACCCTGTCGCCCGCGAGATTGACGATCCGCATCAGCCGCGTCCCGCCCGCGCCTGCCGCTCCGCGAGCGCCACGATCTCGGCCTTGACCGCGTCATCGAGCGGCTGGGGCGGACTTTTGGGGTTGATCTCGCGAATGGGGGTGCTCATGCGCCGATACTTGGGATGCGCGAGGCGGTTTTCAATCCGCCTCAGTCTGCCTCGGGCGAAACCTCGCCCCGTATGCCATCCCAAGCCCCGTCTTCGAGCGCTATGCCCAACACCCGTTCGGGGTTGGTGGGCGGCGGCATGATCACCCCGTCGAGCCGCGCAAAGCCGAAGCGGCCATAATAGGGCGCGTCGCCCACCAGCATCATGCGCGGATGCCTGCCCGCGCGCGCGCGCTCAAGCACCTCGAAGATCAAGAGCGCGCCAAGCCCCTCGCCCTGTCGCACCGGGTGCACGGCCACGGGGCCAAGCAGCAGCGCCGCATGACCGCCAACCCGCACCGGCCAGGTTCGGATCGCGCCCGCCGCCTCGCCCGCACGGCCACGCGCGACGAGGCACAGCTCGGCCTGAGGCGCCACGCCTTCACGCAGACGGTAGGAGGAAAGGGCCTCGCGCCCGGGCGCGAAACACAGATCATAAAGGGCCTCGACCTCTTGGTGATCCCCGGCCTCTTCCCGCGCGATTTCGGCCATTGATCCCTCCCGCCCCTGTCGGCGCCGCCGCCGCGCCGCGCCGCGCCGCGCCGCGCCCTAGCACGGCGCCGAGGCGGTGCAAACCGTTCCGCGCTGGACCGGGTGCGGCACGACCGCTACCTCTGGCGTGACCAAGGAGGAGATGCCGATGTTCTACCGCCCCGAGGACGGCCATGGCCTGCCGCACAACCCGTTCAACGCCATCGTATCTCCGCGCCCGATCGCTTGGGTCTCGACGCGCGGTCCGGACGGAAGCGAGAACCTCGCCCCCTACTCCTTCTTCAATGCTGTGGCCTATGTGCCGCCGCAGGTGATGTTCGCCTCGACCTCGGCCAAAGAGGACCGGCCGTGGTCCAAGGACACGATGTTCAACATACGCGAGACCGGGCAGTTCTGCGTCAACATCGTCGAATATGCCGCACGCGACGCAATGAACGCGACCTCGGGGCCGTGGCCCAAGGAGCAGGATGAGTTCGCGCACGCGAACATCGAACGCGCCGCTTGCGACACCATAGCCTGTTCGCGCGTGGCGAATGCCCCGGCCTCTCTCGAATGCCGGCTGGTGAGGATCGTGGATCTCAAGGGCGCGCACAACTTCATGGCCATCGGCGAGGTGACGGGCATCCACATGCGCGACGATTGCGTGGTCGACGGTCGCTTCGACGTCACCACCTACGAGCCGCTCGCCCGCCTCGGCTACCGCGATTACACCCGCGTGAGCGAATTGTTCAGCCTCACCCGACCGGGCCAGTAAACGTCAAGGGCGGCCTCCAGGAGACCGCCCTTTCCACTGACTTCACGCCTAAAATACTCATGACGCGCGGGTTTGGTCCGGCCCCGCTGCCGGAGCCTTCAGTGCCCGCCGCCAAGCGCGCCCGGCTGGACATCGTAATCCACCGCGACGCCGTAATTGGGATCATCGTCGCTCTCGACCACAAGCTGGCCCGCGCGACGCAAAAGCGCGTGGCAGTCGGGCGAGAGGTGCCGCAGCACCAACCGCTTGCCCGCCGCCGTGTAGCGATCCGCCATCCCCTCGATCGCCGCCAGCGCCGATTGGTCGGCGACGCGGCTGTGCTCGAAATCGACGATCACATGGTCGGGGTCGGTCTCGACCTGGAACAGTTCGGAGAAGCCGTCGGCCGAGCCGAAGAAGAGCGGGCCCTGCACCTTGTAGACCTTGGCGCCGTCCTCGGTGCGGTAGGTGCGCGCCCCGATCCGGGTGGCGTTCTGCCAGGCATAGGCCAGCGCCGAGACGATGACGCCCGCGACCACGGCGGTGGCAAGGTCGGTCAGCACGGTGATGACGGTCACCAAAACGATGACGATGGCATCGACGCGCGGCACCCGGCGCATCACCCGGAAGGTGTTCCACGCGAAAGTGCCGATGACGACCATGAACATCACCCCCACGAGGGCCGCAAGCGGGATCTGCTCGATCACCGGGGCGGCGAAGAGGATGAAGCACAATAGGAAGATCGCGGCCGAGGCGGCGGCGAGACGGGTGCGCCCGCCCGAGGAGACGTTGATCATCGACTGGCCGATCATCGCACAGCCGCCCATGCCGCCGAAGAAGCCGGTGACGACGTTGGCGATGCCCTGCGCCACGCATTCCTGGCTGGCACCCCCGCGCTTGCCGGTGATCTCGGAAACAAGGTTGAGCGTCAGCAGGCTTTCGATCAGGCCGATGGCCGCGAGGATCAGCGCATAGGGCAGGATGATGCCGAAGGTCTCGAGGTTCAAAGGCACCAGCGGGATCGAGAATTCGGGCAGACCGCCCGAGATCTGCGCCAGATCGCCGACGCGCGGCACCGGCAGGCCAAAGCCGATCACGAGCGCGGCGACGATGCCGATGGCGGCGAGCGGCGCGGGGATTGCGCGGGTGAAGCGCGGCATGATCCAGATGATGAACATGGTGAGCGCCACGAGGCCCAGCATCAGCACCAGCGGAAAGCCCGACAGGAAGCCGCCTGTCGCGGGATCGTGGAACTGTTCGAGTTGCGACAGGCCGATGACGATCGCGAGGCCATTGACGAAGCCGAGCATCACCGGGTGCGGAACGAGGCGCATGAACTTGCCCAGCCGGAAGATCCCGGCAAGCACCTGAAGGATGCCCATCAGCACCACGGTGGCGAAGAGGTATTCGACCCCGTGATCGGCCACGAGGCTGACCATGACGACCGCGAGCGCGCCGGTAGCGCCCGAGACCATACCTGGCCGGCCGCCGATCAACGCGGTGATGATGCCGACGAGAAAGGCCGCGTAGAGACCTACGAGCGGGTTCACCCCGGCGACGAAGGCGAAGGCCACGGCTTCGGGTACCAGCGCCAGCGCTACGGTGAGGCCTGACAGGATCTCGGTCTTGTAGTCGGCCGCCGAGCTTGGCAGGGCTGGGGCGTTCTCGGAGGAAACGGCATTGGCCAGCACGGCCAGCGGAGATCGGCTCATCGGCTCACTTTCGCATGATAGGTGTTCGGGCTGCGGTGCGGGCATAGCCCACGCTGCCGTGTGACGGAACCCGCAAACGCGCCGTTTCCCCGAATCGGGCTTCGCAACGGCCGCCGTGGGCTTTATGAACGCGCCGCCCACATCAGGGGCACAAGATTTGATGCGGGGTGCCTTGCCCCGCCCTCCAGCAAGGAGCCGTCATGGCCCATGTGACCGACTACATCCGCACCATCCCCGATTTCCCGCATGAGGGGATCCAGTTTCGTGACGTGACGACGCTGTTCGCCGACCGCGACGGGCTGCGCCTTGCCATCGAGGGGTTGGTGGCGGCCTGCGAAGGGCTCGAGATCGATACCGTCGCGGGGTTGGAGGCGCGCGGCTTCATCCTTGGCGGCGCGCTGGCCGATCGGCTCGGCACCGGCTTCGTGCCGATCCGCAAGAAGGGCAAGCTGCCCGGTCGCACCATCGAGCAAGCCTATACGCTGGAATATGGCGAGGCGGTGGTCGAGATGCATGACGATGCCCTGCATGCGGGCCAGAAGGTGCTTCTGGTCGACGACCTGCTCGCCACGGGCGGCACCGCCGAAGCGGGGCTGCGGCTCATCGAACGGCTGGGGGCCGAGGTGGTGGTCTGCGCCTTCGTGATCGATCTCAAGGATCTCGGCGGTCGCGCGCGGCTCGAAGGCCTGGGTCAGCGGGTCGAGGCGCTCTGCGCCTATGAGGGCGCCTGAGCACGGATGATCTCGTCGAATTGATCGCGATGGCGCACCCCGGCGAGCAACCAATGTCAGGCCCGGAGGGTTTATCTCGCATATTGCGGAGCCGAGGCGATCACCGCCCGCCCGCGTAGCGCGAGGATGTGCCTATGGGTGAGTTCATCGACAAGACGAAGGCTGCCGCCAACAAGGCCGCCGGCTCCGTCAAGGATGCCGTCGGCGAAGCGACAGGCGACGACAAGCTGCGCACCGAGGGCAAGGGCCAGAAGGCGCGCGGCACGGCCCAGAACGTCTCCGGCTCCATCAAGGGCGCGTTGGGCGACGATATCTGAACCCTTCACCGAAACCTTGGTCACATGCATGACCCGAATGGCCGCGAAGACGCGGCCATTCGCCCGTCCGGCCTCAGCCTCTGAGGACCGCGCCCGGGTTCAGGATGCCATGCGGGTCGAGCGCCGTCTTGATCGCCCGCATCATCGACAGTTTCACCGGGTCGCCATAACGCTCCAGATCGTCCACCTTGAGCCGTCCGATGCCATGTTCGGCGCTGACCGAACCGCCGAAGCCATGCGCGAGATCGTGGACAATCTCCTTCACGCGCAGGCGGATCTCCTCGAACTCCTCGCGCGTGCGTCCCTTGGGCGGGAACACATTGTAATGCAGGTTGCCGTCCCCGAGATGGCCAAAGCAGTTGATCCGCACATTGCCCAAGGCGCGCAGCACCGGTTCGGCCTGCTCGATGAAATCAGGCAGTGCCGAGAGCGGCACCGAGATGTCATGCGAGGAAATCGAGCCGATGCGGCGGTTGGCCTCGGGGATCGTCTCGCGGATTGCCCAGAGCGCCTCGGCCTGCGTCTCCGACGAGGCGATGACGCCATCCGCACTGAGGCCTGCCGCCACCGCCGCCTCGAAGATCGCGGCGAGGCTGTCCTCGGGGCGCAACCCCTCGGGCAGGCCCAGCTCCATCAGCACCATCCATTCGGGCAGCGGATCAAGCGGCACCCGCGCATCGAGACCGGCCTCGATCAGGAACTCCGGCCCCTGCCGATGCATCAGTTCGAAGGCGGTGACGGTGTCGCCCACCCGGTCGCGCGCCAGCGCCAGAAGATCGAGCGCCGCGCGCGGCGAGGCCACGTGAAACAGCGCCGAGCCCGAAGCGGCGGGAACCGGCGCCATCCTCAGCGCGGCGGCGGTGATGATGCCGAGCGTGCCCTCGGCGCCGATCATCAGATCGCGCAAATCATAGCCGGTGTTGTCCTTGTAGAGCCGCGTCAGCCCGTGCCAGACCTCGCCCGTGGCCATCACCACCTCGAGCCCGAGGCACTGCGCACGCGCATTGCCATAGCGCAGCACGTTGAGCCCGCCCGCATTGGTCGAAAGCAGCCCGCCGATCCGGGCAGAGCCTTCAGAAGCGAGCGAGAGGGGAAACATTCGCCCCGCCTCGCGCGCCGCCCGCTGCACGTCGGCAAGGATCGCGCCCGCCTCGGCCAGCATCACGTTTTCGGAGGGGAAGACGTCGCGGATCGCAGTCATTCGCGCCAGAGACAGGATCACCGGGGCGACGCCGCCCTGCATCACCTGCCCGCCCACGAGGCCGGTGCCGCCGCCATGCGGCACCACCCCGACGCAGGCCGTGTGGCAGGCTTGAAGGATCGTCGCCACCTCCTCGGTCGAGCCGGGTGCCAGCAGCAGCCCCTGTCCGCGATAGCGTCCGCGCGGCTCTTCGAGATGTTCGGGGCCCGCGTCGCGAAAGACAGGTTCGGGCAGCCGGTCGCGCAGCGTGTCGAGGAACTCCGGCGTCGCGGGATTGAGCATGGGGACCTCCCTTGGCCTCGTATCGGCGGTCAACCGGTCTCGGTGCGCCCGCGCCGGTCAGCCCGCAGGTTGGCGTAAAGCACGTGGTTGCGCCAGCGCCCGTCGATCTGCAGGTAGCTTTGCGCCACGCCCTCGTACTTGTAGCCGCAGCGTTCCAGCAGCCGCCGCGACGGCGTGTTCTCCGGCAGGCAGCCCGCTTCGATGCGGCTCAACTCCATCGCGGTGAAGGCATGGTGCACCACCGCTTGCACCGCTTCGCGCGTGTAGCCCCGCCGCGCGAAGGGCGCACCGATCCAGTAGCCGGTGGTGCCCGCCTGCGCCGGACCGCGGCGGATGTTGTCGAGCGTGATCGCGCCCAAGAGCATGTCGTCTTCGCGACGGATCAGGAACAGCGGCAGCGCGGTGTTCTGGCTGATCGACCGCTGCGCCCAGTAGACGCGATTGGTGAAGGCGCGCCGCGTCAGGTGATCGGGCGCCCATGTCGGCTCCCACCGGGTCAGGAAGGCCGCCGAATCCTGCCGCAGCGCCGCCCACGCGCGAAAATCGCCATGTACCGGCGGGCGCAGTGTCAGCCGTTCCGTCTCGATCTGGACCCGCCGACGCTGGCCGAGCATCAGGCGGCGAGCCTTTCCTTCAGCTCTTCGAGGTGCGGCGCGGTCTCGGCCGGACCGTAGAGCGCCAGCGCGCTGCCCGCGCCGCCCGCCGCATGGGCGGCAAAGTCGCGCACGGCCTCGACGGTGACGGCATCGATCTTCTCGACCGCCTCCTCGACGCCGGGCACTCGGCCCCAGATCGCCAGCATCCGTGCCAGACGCTCGGCCCGGTTCGACGGACTCTCCAGCCCCATTAGCATCCCGGCCTTCATCTGCGCGCGGGCGCGGGCGACCTCGGCTTCGGACATGTCATGCGCGGCGCGCTTCATCTCGTCCATGGTGATCCGCGCCAGATCGCCGATCTCCTCGGCCGAGGTGCCGGCATAGATCGTGGTCATGCCGGTGTCTTCATAGGCCCCGGCCTGCGCGAAGATCGTGTAGCACAGGCCGCGATCCTCGCGCACCTTCTGGAACAGCCGCGAAGACATGCCGCCGCCCAGGGCCGTGGCATAGATCTGCGCGGTGTAGATCGCGGGATCGCGGTAGTCCGGCCCTTCGAGCGCCATGGCGAAATGGACCTGTTCGAGCGGCTTGATGACCCGCTTTTCGCCGCCCATGAAGCGCGCGGGCGGCTGGATCGGCGCGGTGACGCGCGGCGCGAGCCCGCCGAACAGCCGCTCGGCTTCGCGCACGATCTCGTCGTGGTCCACGTCGCCCGCCGCCGACAGGATCAGCTGACCGGGGCCGTAATGCGAACGGGTGAAATCCGCCAGATCGGCGCGGCTGAAGGCCGAGACCCGCTCGGCGGGGCCGAGGATGGTGCGGCCCAAGGGCTGATCGGGATAGGCTTCTTCCTGAAGCCAGTCGAAGATGATGTCGTCGGGCGTGTCGAGCGCCTGACCGATCTCCTGCAGGATCACGCCCCGCTCGACCTCGATCTCCTCCTCCGAGAAGACCGGATTCAGCAGGATGTCCGAGATCACGTCGAGCGCGAGCCTCACGTCCTGACCCAGCACCCGCGCGTAATAGGCCGTCATCTCGCGCGAGGTGTAGGCGTTGATGTAGCCGCCCACATCCTCGATCGCCTCGGCGATAGCGAGCGCCGATCGCGTCTTGGTGCCCTTGAACGCCATGTGCTCAAGGAAATGCGCGATACCGTTCTGATCGGCGGTTTCGTGGCGGCCACCGGCCAGCACCCAGATGCCGATCGAGGCCGATTGCAGCCCCGGCATCCGCTCCGTGGCGATGCGAAAGCCGTTGGACAGGGTATGAAGCTGGACACTCACCGTGCGATCTTCTCCCGAATGACGGATTGCAGGGCGGCGAGATCGTTCTCGACCCGCGTCACCCGTTCCGGCCGGTCATACAGCCCCGCCATGCGGGTGGGAAGGGGCGGCCGGATCGTGGTGGCGGCCTCGACCGCGTCGGGGAACTTTGCCGGGTGCGCGGTGGCCAGCGTCACCATCGGGTTGTCGCCGATATGCGCCTCGGCCACATGAACGCCGACGGCGGAATGCGGGCACAGGAGCTCGCCGGTCTCGGCGTGGACGCGGCGGATCGTCTCGCGGGTTTCGTCCTCGGAGGCGCATCCCGAGGCGAAGCCGTCGCGCAACCGTCCGATGGCGCCTTGGCTCACCGCGAAACCGCCATCGCGCTTGAGCTCGTCCATCAGCTGGGCAACGGCGGCGCCATCGCGCCCATAGGCGTCCCACAGCGCGCGCTCGAAGTTCGACGAGACCTGGATGTCCATCGAGGGGCTGATCGTGGGCGTCACGCCGGACTTGCGATGCTCGCCGCTCTGGATCGTGCGGTGCAGGATGTCGTTGCGGTTGGTGGCGATCACCAGCCGCCCGATCGACAGCCCCATACGGCGCGCGATGTCGCCCGCGTAGATGTCGCCGAAATTGCCGGTCGGCACGGTGAAGTCCACCTCGCGGTGCGGCGCGCCGAGCGTGGTGGCGGCGGTAAAGTAATATACCACCTGCGCCAGCACCCGGCCCCAGTTGATCGAGTTCACGCCGGCGAGCCGCACCTCGTCGCGAAAGGCGAAGTCGTTGAACATGTCCTTGAGCGCGGCTTGGCAGTCGTCGAAATCGCCCGTCACCGCGAGGCTGTGCACGTTCTCCTCCGACGGCGTCGTCATCTGGCGGCGCTGCACCTCCGAGATCCGCTCATGCGGGAACAGGATCACCACGTCGACATTGGCCAGCCCTCGGAACGCCTCGATCGCCGCCGAGCCCGTGTCGCCGGAGGTCGCGCCGACGATGGTGATGCGCTCTCCCGAGCGCTCCAGCGAGGCCTGAAACAGCTGGCCGATCAGCTGCATGGCGAAGTCCTTGAAGGCCAGCGTCGGCCCGTGGAACAGCTCAAGCAGGTGATGGTTCGCGCCGATCTGATTGAGCGGCGCGCGTGCCGGATGGGCAAAGCTCGCATAGGCCTCGGCGATCAGGCCACGAAACTCGTCCTCGGTGAAGGCGTCGCCGATGAAGGGGCGCATCACGCGGAAGGCCACCTCCTCGTAGGGCTGGCCCGCCATCGCCGCGATCTGGGCGCGGTCGAACATCGGCACCGTCTCGGGGACGTAGAGGCCGCCGTCGCGGGCGAGCCCGGTGAGCATCGCCTCCTCGAAGGAGAGGCTCGGGGCCTGGCCCCGTGTGGAGACGTAGCGCATGGGTCGGTCCTTCGAAATCATCAGGAAGCGGCGCGGCGGCCGCGCCACAGGAACAAGCCGGTCATGACGGCCAGCACGGCCGCCAGCGAAAACCAGGTGATCGCGTAGCCGAGGTGGTCGTTCGCCACGGCGGCGCTGTCAAGCGGCATGGGGGCCGTGCCCAATTCGGGCGTGATCCGCCGGGCCACGATCATCAAGGGCGCGGTGCCGAGAGCGGCGGCCATCGGGGCCACGTCGCGGGCATACCAGATATTGACGGCCATGTCGGGGGCGGGGGTCCAGTCGTCGACCTCCTGCGGCCAGTGCAGGTTACCGGTGATCATCACGTCGGATGCGGCGCGCCCGATATCCTTGGCCCCCAGCGGCACGAAGCCCAGATCCACCATGACCCGCCGCTGCGCGGTATCGAGCACGCCAATGACGCGGTAGCCGGGCCCGTCGGCGGCGCTGAGCACATGAAGCTCTTCACCGGTCAGCTGCCCCTGCGCCACCACGGGCAGGTAGCGCTGCGCCTGCGGGTCGGCGGTGTCGAGCCCCGCGAGCGGCACGGGAGCGGCGAGGATCCGTGCGTCGAGATCCGCGAGGATCGCCGTTTTCCATGACAGCCGCTGAAGCTGCCAGACACCCAGACCGATCAGGATGACGCAGCCGACGAGGCCCATGAGCAGCGGGAGAAAGGTTCGGCGCATCGTGTCTCCGGAAACGGACAGAACGCGCGGGAGGGCCCGCGCGTCCGTATTCGGTGGGCTGAAGTGTGGTCGGACGCGCAGGCCCGTTCCGATCAGCTGCCCCAGACGTAGATCGCCATGAACAGGAACAGCCAGACCACGTCGACGAAGTGCCAGTACCATGCCGCCGCCTCGAAGCCCACGTGCTTCTCGGGGGTGAAGTCGCCACGCTGCAGGCGGATCAGGCAGATCGCGAGGAAGATCGTGCCGATGATCACATGCGCGCCGTGAAAACCCGTCGCCATGAAGAACACGCCGCCATAGACGTTGCCGCCGAAGGTGAAGGGTGCCTCCCAGTACTCCAGCGCCTGAAAGGCGGTGAAGATCAGGCCGAGGCCGATTGCGATGGCGAGGCCGTTGCGCATGTCCTTGCGGTTGTTGTCATGCACCAGCGCATGGTGCGCCCAGGTCGCCGCCGCGCCCGAGCACAGCAGGATCAGCGTGTTGATCAGCGGCAGGTGCCACGGGTCGAAGGTCGTGATCCCCTCGGGCGGCCAGGTGCCGTCGACCATCGGGCTTTCGGGGCCCATGGGATAGAGCGCGTTCTTGAAGAACGCCCAGAACCACGCCACGAAGAACATGACCTCGGACATGATGAAGAAGATGAAGCCATAGCGCAGGCCGATCCGCACCACCGGAGTGTGATCGCCGATGCGGCTTTCGCCGACGACGTCGGCCCACCAGCCATACATGGTGTAGAGCACCGCCGCAAGGCCGATCAGGAACAGCCAGGGGCCGGAGCCGTGCATCCAGGTGACCGCGCCGAACAGCATGGCAAAGGCGCCGACGGCGGCGATGAACGGCCAGATGGACGGGGCCAGGATGTGGTAGTCGTGGTTCTTCTCATGCGCCATTGCGTCGATCCCTCGGGCCTTTCGTTCAGTTCGTGTCTATCGCCTGAGCGGCGGTTCGTGTCAAAGACTCGTTGCCCGGCGCAAGTGCGGCCGTCTCCGTGTCCTGAGGCAAGTCGATCTCGTAGAAGGTATAGCTCAGCGTGATCTCGTGGACATACTTGGCCTCGCGATGCTCTACGATCGCCGGATCGACGAAGAAACTCACCGGCATCAGCACCGTCTCGCCGGGCTGCAGCACCTGCTCGGTGAAGCAGAAGCATTCGATCTTCTCGAAATAGCCGCCAGCGGCATAGGGGGCGACGTTGTAGGCCGCCTGCCCCGCCACCGGGCGGTCGGTCGGGTTGTGGGCCTCGTAGAAGGCCAGTCCCGTTTCACCGATCTTGAGCGTCATCTGGCGCTCGACCGGATTGAATTCCCAAGGCATGCCCCGCTCCAGCGAGGCGTCGAAGCGCACGGTGATGCTCTGGTCGAGCACGGTGTCGGAGGCGGTCTCGGCCACCGAGGTAGCACCGCCAAAGCCGGTAACCTGACAGAACCAGCTGTAGAAGGGCACCGCAGCCCAGGCCAGCGCCCCCATGACAACGACGACGCCCGCCGTCTGTAGCGCGGTGCGGCGCAGCTTGCGGTCCCGATCGGTCATTGCGCAGGCGCCTCCTGAGGCACCAACTGCGGCCGGGCGACATGGTCGAAGCGCTCCAGCTCGACGATCGAGCCCAGGCTCAGCGTCTTGACCACGGTGAGACCGAAGATCAGGGCGACAAATCCCACGAGCAGCAGCCCGACGCCCCAGTTGCGGCCCCGCCTGCGGTGATGCAGTTCATGTTCGACACGCATGGACATGTCTCCTTATGCCCCGACCAGCCCCGACAGGATCTGCCAGGAACCGCCCCAAGGACGTAGCGCCGCTTCGATCAGAAGCGCGCCGAAATGCAGGAAAAGATAGCCGAGCGAGATCTTGAAGACCCTCTTCTCGGCGGCATAGCCATCGGCCTCGGCCGCGGCTTCGTCGCGGTTGTAAAGCCGCCACGCACCGCCGAGGAACTGGATGTTCAGCGCCGCGGCGATGACGAGATAGATCGGCCCGCCGATCGAGGTGAACCCCAGACCCAGCGCCACCGGCACCAGAAGCAGCGTGTAGGCGAGGATGTGGCGGCGGGTGGAGCGGCGGCCATGCGTCTCGGTCAGCATCGGCACGCCGGCATCGCCGTAGTCGGACTTCACGAACAGTGCCAGGGCCCAGAAATGCGGCGGCGTCCACATGAAGGTCAGCGCGAACATCAGCACGCTTTCGATGGCGATGTCGCCGGTGGCGGCAGCCCAGCCGATCATCGGAGGGAACGCGCCTGCGGCGCCGCCGATGACGATGTTCTGCGGCGTCGAACGCTTGAGCCACATCGTGTAGATCACGGCGTAGAAGAAGATGGTGAAGGCCAGAAGCCCGGCGGCGAGCGGCCCGGCGGCGAGGAACAGCACCACGACCGAAAAGCCCGAGAGCGCGAGGCCCAGCGCCAGCGCCTCGCCCGGCGTGGTCTTGCCCGCAGGGATCGGGCGCGACTTGGTGCGGCGCATCACCGCGTCGATATCGGCGTCCCACCACATGTTGAGCGCGCCCGAGGCCCCGCCGCCCACGGCGATGCACAGCACCGCCACGAAGCCGAGGAAGGGATGCACCGGCACCGGGGCCACCAAAAGGCCCACCAGTGCGGTGAAGACTACGAGGGACATCACGCGCGGCTTCAGCAGTGCGAAGTAATCGCCCAAGCCCGCTTCGGGGGCGCCGTTGTAGCTCACGTCGGTCATGCTGGCATCGGTCATGCGGGCTCCCGTCCGGCGGTCATCATCCGCCGTCGCTGGTGGCGCGGTCGCGGGGGTCTGCCCCGCCGTCGCGGTCGGGTTGTCCCGGCCGGTCGTCATGTCGTGTCGCGGCGCTGCCGCCGGGTCGGGCGGCGCATCCGCGCCCGGCCCCGTCATGCGCGTCCCGGCTCAGGCCGGATACTCTTCCTTGGCGCCCGCGAGCCACTGCTCGTAGACCTCGGGGCTCACCACCTTGACGGTGATCGGCATGTAGGCATGGTCCTTCCCACATAGCTCGGAGCACTGGCCGAAATAGACGCCTTCCTGCTCGGCGGCGAACCACAGCTGGGCGATCCGGCCCGGCACCGCGTCCTGCTTCACGCCGAAGGCGGGATGGTCCAGGAGTGGATCACGTCGGCGCCGGTCACGTCCATCACCACGGTGGCGCCCACCGGCACCACCACGGCGGTGTCGGTCGCCAGCTTGAACTCGTCGGCACCGTAACCGGCCTCGTTCAGCTCGGCCAGGATATCCTCATTGAGGTTGCCCATGCCCGCGCCGATCATGAAGCTTTCGAAGGCCACGTCCTCGTCGACATATTCATAACCCCAGTACCACTGGAAGCCGGTGACCTTGATGTGCACGTCGCCCTCGGGGATCTCCTGCTGGTCGAACAGCACCGGCAACGAGAAGGCCCCGATGAAGATCAGGATCACGATCGGCACGATGGTCCATGCGATCTCGAGCGGCGAGTTATGGGTGAACACCGCGGGCTTGGGGTTGGACTTGCGGTTGTAGCGCAGGATCACGAAGATCAGCAGGCCCGTGACGAAGAGCGTGATGGCGGTGATGATGACGAGCAGCATGCCGTCGAGCCAGTGGATGTCGCGCGCCAGCTTGGTGGCGGCGGGCTGCCAGCCCACGGCCCCGTCGACCGGACGACCGATGATCGGCAGTTCGGCGATCTGCTCCTGTGCCGAGACCATGCCCGCCATCAGGGTGGCTGTGGCGGTCCCGAGCACGGCGAGGGGCTTTGTGAGGTGCATGTCTCTACCTTGCGTGTGTGGCGTAAGTCGGCGCCCCGAGGCCCCCGCTTGGGCGGAATCCCCTGTCGTCCGCGGGTCTATTCCCATAAACTGCCGCGCAGAACAAGCTGTCGGGTTGCGGCAAACGGACGCCCACCGGCGGCGCGGCATCCAAGGAACATCGCATGTCCTCATCGCAGGCTGAGCCCGCTTTCGACCCTTTCGCAACCCATCTCGACCGCGCGGAGGCCCTGCGCCTGCTGCGCGAGGCGGTGGCGGGGGCCGATGACGGCGAACTCTTCATCGAGCGCCGCCGCTCGGAGGTTCTGGGCTTCGATGACGGTCGGCTGCGCCACGCCAATTTCGACGCCGCCGAAGGTTTCGGCCTGCGCGCGGTGCGCGGCGAGACCTCGGGCTACGCGCATTCCACCTCCATCGACGAGCGCGCGCTCGGGCGCGCCGTCGCCACCACCCGGCTTGCCGTGGGCGATGGCGGCGGCACGCTGGCCGAAGCACCCGCGCGCACCAACCGCCATCTCTATACCGACGCGACCCGATCGCCGGGGCGGCCTTCGGGGTGAAGGTCGATCTTTTGCGCGAGATCGACGCCTTCGCCCGCGCGCTCGACCCGAAGGTGGTGCAGGTCACCGCGAGCCTCGCGGCCTCGCATCAGGAGGTGGCGATCCTGCGGCCCGAGGACGCGCTTTACACCGACATCCGCCCGATGGCGCGCATCTCGATCGGCGTGATCGTCGAACGGAACGGGCGGCGCGAGAGCGGCAACATGGGGGGCGGCGGCCGCTTCGGCCTCGACGGGCTGATGGCACGCGACCATTGGGAGCCGGTGGTCCGCGAGGCGCTGCGCATCGCTCTGGTCAACCTGGACGCCGAGGCCGCGCCGGCAGGCGTCATGGACGTGGTGCTCGGGCCGGGCTGGCCCGGCATCCTGTTGCACGAGGCGATCGGCCACGGGCTCGAAGGCGACTTCAACCGCAAGGGCTCTTCGGCCTTCGCCGGTCTGATGGGCAGCCAGATCGCGGCCCCCGGCGTCACCGTGCTCGACGACGGCACCCTGCCCGACCGGCGCGGCTCGCTCACCTTCGACGATGAGGGCACGCCCTCGAATCGCACGACGCTGATCGAGGATGGCAGGCTGGTCGGCTACATGCAGGACCGGCAGAACGCGCGGCTGATGGGTGTGGCGCCCACCGGCAACGGTCGGCGCGAGAGCTTTGCCCACACGCCGATGCCGCGCATGACCAACACCTACATGCTCGCGGGCAAGGACGATCCGGCGGGAATGGTGGCGGATCTCAAGGACGGGATCTGGGCCGTGGGCTTCGGCGGCGGGCAGGTCGACATCACGTCGGGCAAGTTCGTCTTCTCCTGCACCGAAGCCTACCGCGTGAAGAACGGCAAGATCGGCGCACCGGTCAAGGGTGCTACGCTGATCGGCGACGGGGCGACCGCACTCAAGCAGATCCGCGCCATCGGCAACGATCTGGCGCTCGATCCGGGCATAGGCAACTGCGGCAAGAACGGCCAATGGGTGCCGGTGGGCGTGGGCCAGCCCTCGCTGACGATCGGCGGGCTGACGGTCGGCGGATCAGGGAGCTAGGCTTCCCGGTCTCGGGCCGTCCTCGATGTTCGCTTTGGTTTACGCGCTGTTAACCAAAGCGACCTAGACCTGAGCCTGCAACAGGCGAGGCGCGGATGGCCCAGAACCCGACTTCTTCCGCTCACCCCCCACTCCCACCCACAACGGAAGAGGACACGCTGTCCCGCCTGCGCCTGTTGCGCTCGCGCCGTGTCGGCATCGCCACCTACTGGCGGCTGCTGGCCGAACACGGCTCGGCCCGCGCGGCGCTCGACGTGCTGCCCGATGTCGCGCGGACCGCTGGGATCGAGGATTACGCCGCCTGCACCCCGCAGGCGCGCGCGCCGAGATGGCCGCGGCCGAGGCCGCAGGCGCGCGGCTGCTCGTCCATGGCGATCCGCTCTATCCCGCCGATCTCGCCGCCCTGTCCGACGCGCCGCCGCTGCTTTGGCTTCGGGGCCGCGCGGCCCTGTTGCGGCGACCGATGCTGGCCATGGTCGGCGCGCGCAACGCCTCTTCGCTGGGACGGCGCATGGCGCGCCGGCTGGCGGCGGATCTGTCGGAGGCGGGTTGGGTCGTGGTTTCGGGGCTGGCGCGCGGCATCGACGCGCAGGCGCATGAGGCCGCGCTCGGTGGCGGCACCATCGCCGTGACGGCGGGCGGGGTCGACGTCACCTACCCGCCCGAGAATTCCGATCTGACGACCCGCATCGGCCGCGAGGGGCTGATCCTGTCGGAGCAGCCGCTGGGGCTCGCGCCGCAGGGCCGCCATTTCCCGGCGCGCAACCGCATCGTCGCGGGGCTGTCGCGGGCGGTGGTGGTGGTCGAGGCCGCAACGCGCTCGGGCAGCCTCATCACCGCTCGCGCGGCGCTGGAGGCGGGGCGCGAGGTGCTGGCGGTGCCCGGTCATCCCTTCGATGCCCGCGCCGGTGGCTGCAACCTGCTGATCCGTGACGGGGCCACCTTGGTGCGCGGCGCGCAGGACGTGCTCGACCTCGTGGGGCCCATCCTGTCACCGGAGCCCCCGGCGGCCCCGCCCCGTCGCGTCGAAATGTCCACCGCTCCCAACGACGATCTCCCTGCTCGCATCTTGGAGCGGCTCTGCGCCGCGCCACTGGCCGAGGATCAGTTGTTGCGTGATCTCGGCCTTCCTGCGGCGCAAGTGTTGCAGGCGCTGGTAGAGCTGGAGCTTTCGGGTCAGGTTGGCCGACAACCCGGCGGGCTGCTGGTGCGGCACGATCTCGAACGGACGGAGGGCTGAGGGCCCCGGGACGGCAGTGGGATCAGGGCGCATTGACAATGCGGCGAGGCCCGCCACATGTTGCCCGCCCAAAGCGTCCCTCCCCTGACCCGAGGATTCCCCATGCCCGTCGTCGTCGTCGAATCTCCGGCCAAGGCCAAGACGATCAACACTTATCTCGGGTCGGACTACACCGTCCTCGCCTCCTATGGGCATGTCCGCGACCTGCCGGCCAAGGACGGATCGGTCGACACCGATAATGATTTCGACATGCGCTGGGAGGTCGGCGCCGACAGCCGCAAGCACGTCAAGGCCATCGCCGACGCACTCAAATCCGACCCCAACCTCATTCTCGCCACCGACCCCGATCGCGAGGGCGAGGCGATCTCGTGGCACCTGCAGGAGGCGCTGACCGCGCGCAAGGTGCTCAAGAAGGACACGCCGGTCAGCCGCGTCGTCTTCAATGCGATCACCAAAGCGGCCGTGACCGAGGCGATGAAGAACCCGCGAGAGGTCGACGCGCCCTTGGTGCACGCCTATCTGGCGCGGCGGGCGCTCGACTACCTCGTGGGCTTCAACCTGAGCCCGGTGCTGTGGCGCAAGCTGCCCGGCGCGAAATCGGCGGGGCGCGTGCAATCGGTCTGCCTGCGCCTCATCGTCGAGCGCGAAATGGAGATCGAAGCGTTCAACCCGCGCGAATACTGGAGCGTCAAGGCGCAGCTCGTCACGCCCCGAGGCCAGGAATACGAGGCGCGGCTTACCCTGCTGGCGGGCAAGAAGCTCGACCGCTTCGACATCGCCGACCGGACGCAGGCCGAGATGGCGGTGCAGGCCGTGGCCTCGCGCGATCTCACCGTGGCTTCGGTCGAGGCGAAGCCTGCCTCCCGCAACCCCTCGGCCCCCTTCATGACCTCCACGTTGCAGCAGGAGGCGAGCCGCAAGTTCGGCATGGGTGCGCGGGCGACGATGTCGGCGGCGCAACGGCTCTACGAGGCGGGCCATATCACCTACATGCGGACCGATGGCATCGACATGGCCCCCGAAGCGGTGATGGCCGCGCGCGACGAGATCAAGTCGCGCTATGGCGAGGCCTATGTCCCCCAAAGCCCGCGCATGTACAAGAACAAGGCCAAGAACGCGCAGGAAGCCCACGAGTGCATCCGGCCCACCGACATGTCGCGCGACGCCTCCAAGCTGGCGCGGTTGGAGCCCGAGCAACGCAAGCTCTACGACCTGATCTGGAAGCGCACGCTCGCCTGCCAGATGGAAGCCGCGCGGATGGAGCGCACCACCGTCGACATCGGCAGCCGCGACGAGCAGGTGATGCTGCGCGCCACCGGGCAGGTCGTGCTCTTCGACGGTTTCCTCAAGGTCTATGAAGAGGGCCGCGACGACGTCGAGAGCGATGACGACCGCCGCCTGCCGCAGATCCATCAGGGTGAGGCCGCGAAATTCGCGTCTGGCACGCTGAAGAGCGCCTTCGCCAAGGCGACCGAGGAGAACAAGGACGCCGCCGTGCTCGGTGGCCCCGGCGCCGTGCTGGCGCTGCAGCACCACACCCAGCCGCCGCCGCGCTACACCGAGGCGACGCTGGTCAAGCGGATGGAAGAGCTCGGCATCGGCCGCCCTTCGACCTATGCCAGCGTCATCGGCACGATCCAGGACCGCGAATATGTCACCAAGGACAAGAACCGGCTGATTCCGCAGGACAAGGGCCGAATCGTCACGATCTTCCTGCTCAACTTCTTCAAGCGCTACGTCGAATACGATTTCACCGCCGAACTCGAAGAACAGCTCGACGACGTCTCGGCCGGCAAGGCTGATTACAAGGAGCTGCTGGCACGGTTCTGGCGTGATTTCTCGGCCGCGATCGCCGAAACTTCGGAGCTTCGGATCACCGAGGTACTCGACGTGCTCGACGAAGCATTGGCGCCGCAGCTCTACCCGCCGCGCGAGGATGGCACCGATCCGCGTCAGTGTCCGCAATGCGGCACCGGCCAGCTGCACCTCAAGACCTCGCGCACGGGGGGCTTCGTCGGCTGCGGCAACTATCCCGAATGCCGCTATACTCGGCCCATCGGCGGCGACGGTGCCGACACCGGTGCCGACCGGGTGTTGGGCGAGGATGGCGGCGACGATATCTGGCTCAAGACCGGGCGCTTCGGCCCCTATGTCCAGCGCGGCGAGCCGACCGAAGACACGCCCAAGCCGCCGCGTGCCTCGCTGCCCAAGGGCTGGCAGGCGGATGCGATGGATCTCGACAAGGCGCTGACGCTCCTGTCGCTGCCGCGCCTCGTCGGCCATCACCCCGAAGATGGCGAGCCGGTCGAGGCCGGGCTTGGCCGCTTCGGCCCCTTCGTCAAGCACGGCAAGCTTTACGCCAACCTCAAGGAGGTGGACGAAGTCTTCGAGATCGGCATGAACCGGGCCGTCGAGGTGCTGGCGCAGAAAGCTGCCGGGCGCGCCGGTCGCGGCGCCGCCGCCAAGGCGCTCAAGGAGCTGGGAGAGCATCCTTCGGGTGGCGCCCTCTCCGTGATGCCGGGGCGATACGGGCCATATGTGAAGTGGGAAAAGGTCAATGCGACCCTGCCCAAGGACGTGGAGCCTGAGGCGCTGACCCTCGAACAGGCGATCGCTCTGGTGGACGAGAAGGCCGCGAAGGGTGGCAAGAAGAAGGCCCCGGCCAAGAAGACGGCGGCGAAGAAACCCGCCGCCAAGAAGGCCACGGCCAGCAAGACCACCGCAGCTAAGAAACCTGCGACGAAATCGGCGGCGGCCAAGAAGACCACCGCAAAAAAAGCGCCCGCGAAAAAACCCGAGGCCTCAGACGAGGCGGCCGAGTAGGCTCCGACCGGGCGGGATGCCGCGCCGCCCGCTGCAGCGCGGCATCCGCATTGACTTCGCGCCCGCCCGGCGCAACTCTCGCCCCGTGACAACAGGGGGAGACGCATGAAAAAAATCTATCCGGACGCGGCCGCGGCGCTCGATGGGCTCTTGTCCGACGGGATGCTGATCGCCGCCGGGGGCTTTGGCCTCTGCGGCATTCCAGAGCTGTTGATCGCCGCCATCCGCGACGCGGGCACGAAGGACCTCACCTTCGCGTCGAACAATGCGGGCGTCGACGATTTCGGCCTCGGTCTGCTGCTGCAGACCCGGCAGGTGAAGAAGATGATCTCTTCCTATGTCGGCGAGAACGCCGAGTTCATGCGCCAGTACCTGTCGGGCGAACTGGAGCTGGAGTTCACGCCACAGGGCACGCTGGCCGAGCGGATGCGCGCGGGCGGCTCGGGCATCCCGGGCTTTTACACCAAGACCGGCGTCGGCACGAAGGTGGCCGAGGGCAAGGAGGAGAAGGTCTTCGACGGAGAGACCTACATCCTCGAGCGCGGCATCGTCGCCGACCTGTCGATTGTCAAGGCGTGGAAGGCCGACGAAACCGGCAATCTCGTGTTCCGCAAGACCGCTCGCAACTTCAACCCGCCCGCCGCGATGGCCGGACGCGTCTGCGTGGCCGAGGTCGAGGAAATCGTGCCTGCCGGATCGCTCGACCCCGATCACATCCACCTGCCCGGCATCTACGTGCACCGTCTGATCCAGGGCGAGCACGAAAAGCGCATCGAACAGCGCACCCTGAGGGAGGCTTGATCATGGGCTGGGATCGCAAGCAGATGGCGGCACGCGCCGCGCAGGAACTCGAGGACGGCACCTATGTTAACCTCGGGATCGGCATTCCGACGCTCGTGCCGAACTACATCCCCAAGGGCATCCATGTGACGCTCCAATCCGAGAACGGCATGCTTGGCATGGGCCCCTTCCCGACCGAGGACGAGATCGATCCCGATCTCATCAACGCTGGCAAGCAGACCATCACCGAGCTGCCCCACACCGCCTATTTCGACAGTGCAACCTCCTTCGGCATGATCCGT
Organism: Limimaricola cinnabarinus LL-001; assembly: GCF_000466965.1. Classification (GTDB taxonomy): domain Bacteria; phylum Pseudomonadota; class Alphaproteobacteria; order Rhodobacterales; family Rhodobacteraceae; genus Limimaricola; species Limimaricola cinnabarinus. The sequence goes on along the minus strand of NZ_BATB01000005.1, from coordinate 17,855 downwards.
GGCGGCAAGATCGCCATGGCGATCCTCGGCGCCATGGAGGTGGCCGAGAACGGCGATCTGGCGAACTGGATGATCCCCGGCAAGCTGGTGAAGGGCATGGGCGGCGCGATGGACCTCGTCGCCGGCGTCGGCCGCGTCGTGGTGGTGATGGACCACACCTCCAAACATGGCGAGAGCAAGCTTCTGAAAGAATGTTCGCTGCCGCTTACCGGCAAGGCGGTGGTGGACCGGATCATCACCGGCATGGGGGTGCTCGACGTGGTCGAGGGCGGGCTCAGGATCGTCGAATGCGCGCCGGGCGTCACCGAAGACGAGATCCGCGCAGCCACGGAGGCGACCATTGTCTGAGGTAACGCGAGAGGGCGGCCCCGAGAGGGGTCGCTATGTCCTCGATCTCGAAGATGGCTCCGAAGCCGAACTTACATGGGTGGCCCGCGGCGAGACGCGCTTGGCCACCCATACCGGCGTGCCGCGCAAGCATGAGGGGCGCGGTCATGCGAGCACCCTCGTCGCGGCGATGGTCGAGGATGCGAGGGCGGAAGGGTTCCGCATCGTGCCGGCCTGCTCCTATGTCGCGGTCTGGGCGCGGCGGCACCCTGAGGCGGCGCAGCACTTCGCCTGAGACCTAAAGGCGGTTCACCAAAAAGACGCAGCCGTCGCTCACCAGCACCGGCGGCGTCAGGCAAAGCCCCCGCGCCACGGTCCAGGCGGCCAGCACCTTGGGCACGTAGGCGCGGGTTTCGGCATAGGGCGGCACGCCCGCATTGTCGCGCACCGATCCTTCGCCCGCGTTGTAGCCCGCGAGCACGAGGATCGGGTCGCGGTCGAAATGTCCCATCAACCAGTCGAGATAGGCGATGCCGCCGCGGATGTTCTCGGTGGCGACGCGGCTGTCGGTGACCCCGAAGCGCGCCGCCGTGGCAGGCATGAGCTGCATCAGCCCCTGCGCGCCGGCCGAGCTGACCGCGTCGGTGCGCCCCGCGCTCTCCACCGCGATCACCGACAGCGCCAGCGCCGGGGACACCTTGGTGCCGATGGTCATGCGCATGATGTCGGCGCCGTGCAGGCGTGCGATCTCCTGCAGATGTTGCAACCGCGGTGTCGCGGCGGCCCGGCCGGAGCGTCGCGCAAGGCCGCCAGCGCCTGTTCGAGCCGCCCCGGCCCGCTCTCGGACAGGCGGGGCGAAACGGCGGTCCAGAACCACTCGGCTGCGGGCCGCCCCACGGGGGCGGGGGATGCCCCCGCCGCGCCCGTGCCACCCTGTCCGGCCGAGGGGGGCGCTGCAGGCTTGAAAGGGGTCACGGGGGCGATCTGCACGGTGATCCGTCGGGCACCCGTCTTGGGGACGGCGATCCGGCGATAGGTGAAGTCGGTGCCGATCCTTTCTGCCGCCACAGGCCCCACCGCCCCGAGCAACAGCCCCGCCGCGAGGGCGATCGGTCCGTACAGTTTCGCAGGCGTCATCGGCCAGCCCCATAGTTGCCGCGATTCTCCTGCGCACCCTATCGACCCGCATCGCGCAACGATGCCCCCGTCGATCACTGTGTTGGCGCCTGAGGAGAAACCGACACGCCCCATGCGTGTCGGTTGACGGCAAAGCGCGCGAAAAACGCGCGAGTGCAAACAAACTCCCGCCCCAATCGACAGCGCATATAGGGACATCCAACGCGGTGATCGCAACCGGACAAATCCCGGCCGAAACAGCCCGCACGGGTAGAGAACGTTCATCATTGCCCCGAGGAGGGTTACAACATGCTCAACTTCTTCAAGACTTTCGCCAAGGATGAAGACGGTGCGGTCACCGTGGACTGGGTCGTGCTCACTGCCGCCATCGTCGGCCTCGGCGTGGTGATTCTCGGTCAGGTGACCGGCGGCGCCAAGACCCTTGCCGATGGCATCGGCACCAACCTGACCAGTCAAGTTGGCAAGACCTACTGAGTCGCTTCTGATGCCAGTCGCCAAATGGGCCGCACCCCGGGTGCGGCCCATTTTTCTGGTGGATGCAGACAGCCCCGCTTAGGGCCAGATATGCCCATCGCCGTGCCACAATCATCCGTCAATCCTGACAATGAAGTTCAGCAGAGCCCCAGCGATCTAGACAGGAAGTTGGCATGACGAATTCAATAATCGCCCTTTGGCAGCAAGATGACGGTGCCGTGACCATCGACTGGGTCGTGCTGACGGCCGCCCTAGTGGGGTTGTCGATTTCCGTCGTTGCGGTTTTCGCGTCGGCCTCGAAATCGCCCGAGGGGAATTACAACACCAACCTGAGCAGCGCACAGAGCTTCGTCGACGACCTCGATCAATGACAAGCCCCGGCCCGAGAGGAGACACGAGATGAGAACGGTATTCGGACTGGTCCTGATGCTTGGCCTCGGGCTTGCGGGCTTTGCGGTCTACATGATCAAGGGCTATTTCGACGAGCAGCAGGCCGCCATCATGGCCGAGCGCGAGGCCGCCTCGCTGCGCCAGCCGACGGTGGAGGTCGTGGGCGTCTCGCGGGCCCTGCCCTATGGCACGGTCATCACCCGCGAAGACCTAAGGCCGATCCTCTATGCTGAGGAGTTCCTGCCCGAAGGCACCTTCCCCGACCTCGAAGCGCTCTTTCCCGAGGGTGAGGACGTGCCGCGCATCGTGTTGCGTCCGATGGAGCCGAACGAGCCGGTGCTGGCCTCGAAGATCACCGCACCGGGTGGCGATGCGGGCATCAGCACGCGCTTGGGCAGCGGCATGCGCGCCTTCGCGATCAGCGTCAACGCGGCAAGCGGCGTATCAGGCTTTCTGCGGCCGGGCGATCGGGTCGATGTCTACTGGACCGGCTCCGTCGCGAAAGGCACCGATGCCCGCGACGTCACCAAGCTGATCGAGACCGGCCTCGAGCTGGTCGGCGTCGATCAGACCGCCGATCAGGGCCGCGCCGAGGCGATCATCGCCCGCACCGTGACAGTGCAGGCCTCGCCCGAGCAGGTTGCCAAGCTCGCCCAAGCCCAGTCCACCGGCACGCTGGCGCTGTCTCTCGTGGGCCTGTTCGACGACAAGGTCGCGGGCACCGTGGAAGTGGATCAGCGCAGCCTGCTCGGCATCGCGCCCGAGCCAGAACCCGAGGCGGCGCCGCAGATCGCAGCCGCCCCCCCGCCCCCGCCCGAGGTCTGCTCGGTACGCACGCGCAGGGGCGCCGAAGTGGTCGAAATCGCGATTCCCTGCACCAATTGAGCGAGCGGTCGGAGCGCGCGGCCTGTGGCCGCGCGCCCACAGACCCGTTCCATGCCCCGCCGCGCGTTGCAATACGCCGCGCCGTCGGGCAGGCTTCGCCACGACGGGGCACGACAAGACCCCGATGCACGACCTGCAGCGAGGCGGCCCGATGAGCATCCGACATACCCTCCGGGCCGGCCTGACCGGCCTCGCCCTGGCGATGGCGATCCCGGCGGCGGGCCAGGCCGAGGCGCTCAGGATTCTGGGCGGCTCTCCAACCGGAGCGCTTCAGGTGCCGATGAACCGCGCCGTCGTGGTCGAGAGCGATATCCCCTTTACCGAGCTATCGATCGCCAACCCGGGCATCGCGGACATCTCCTCGCTCACTGACCGGACCATCTATGTGCTGGGCAAGGCGCCGGGCCGCACCACCCTCACCGTCTTAGGCGAAAACGGTCGCCTGATCACCAATGTCGAGGTCCACGTCACCCCCGACATCGCCGAGTTCAAGGAGCGCCTGGAGCAGATCCTGCCCGGCGAGCCGATCGAAGTGCGCACCGCCAATGACGGCATCGTGCTGTCGGGCGTGGTCAGCTCCATCGGCAAGCTCGACCGCGCGCTGGAACTGGCCCAGCGCTACGCCCCCGAACGCGTGTCCAACCTGATGAGCGTCGGCGGCACCCAGCAGGTGATGCTCAAGGTCCGCTTCTCGGAGATGCAGCGCTCGGTGAGCAAATCGCTCTCGGCCTCGCTCGGCGCACGCGGCACCGCTTTGGGCGAAAATCTCGGTCTGGCCATCGGTACGAACACACTGGCCAATTCGGGCGCGCTGGGCACCGCCTTGGGCGGCAGCCTGCCGAGCGTCAGCACCGGCAACGCGGCGACGCTGTTCGGGTTCAACGCGGGCGGCGTCGAGGTGGGCCTGCTGCTCGAAGCGCTCGAGAATCGCGGCGTCGTGCGCACCTTGGCCGAGCCCAACCTCACCGCCCTGTCGGGTCAGGAGGCGAGCTTTCTCGCCGGCGGCGAATACCCGGTCCCGGTGAGCCAGGACAGCGGCAACATCGCAATCGAATACAAGCCCTTCGGCGTCGAGCTCAACTTCGTTCCCCGCGTGGTAGAGGGCGACCTGATCAACCTCGAACTCAACGCCTCGGTCAGCTCGATCGACCCTACCAACGGCTTCACAGCCAACGGCTTCACCGTCGACGCCTTCCGGCGGCGGCAGACCTCGACCACGGTCGAGATGCGCGATGGCGAAAGCTTTGCCATCGCGGGGCTCTTGTCGGATGATTTCCGCGATCTCAAGGGACAGGTGCCGTGGCTGGGCGACATTCCGGTGCTTGGCGCGCTGTTCCGTTCCGCCGAATACAGCCGCCAGCAGACCGAACTTGTGATCATCATCACACCGCATCTGGTCACGCCCACCCGTGGCGAGACGCTGGCCATGCCCACCGACCGGGTCCGCCCGCCGACCGAGCGCGATCTGTTTCTCTTCGGGCGGATCGCGGCCGATCGCGCGCCGCAATCGGGCGGCGCGGGCGAAATCGCGCGGCAGGACTTCTCGGGCTCCTATGGCTACGTGCTCGATTGATGGAGGGAACCGCGATGCGCCACGTCCTGACCGCGCTGGGCTGCGCCCTCTCGCTCGCCGCCTGCGCCGCGCCGCCGGGCTTCGATCAGGAGGCCGGCGGCAACACCGCCGGATTCGGCAGCGCCACGCTGACCAATACCGTGGCGCAGGGACAGGCCTCCGAGGGGATCAGGGTGGATCTCGCGCGGCAGTTCGCCGCGGAGGTCGACACGGTGATCAACTTCGCCTTCAACTCCGACCAGCTCGACACCGCCGCGCGCGCTACACTGCAGCGGCAGGCGAACTGGATCGGCCGCTATCCCGAACTGCGGTTCCGGGTTTACGGCCATACCGACCTCGTGGGGAGCGACACCTACAACGAGGCGCTCGGACTGCGCCGGGCCCGTGCCGCCGTCGCCTATCTCGTGGCGCAGGGCCTCGACGCGCGTCGTCTCGAGGCGGTGGCCTCCTTCGGAGAAACGCGCCCCCTCATCGCCACCTCTCAGCCGGAGCGCGCCAACCGCCGCACCGTCACCGAGGTCTCGGGCTTTGTTCAGGGCCATCCCAACCTGCTCAACGGCAAATACGCGGCCGTGATCTTCGAGGGCTATGTCGAGAGCGCGGCGGTCCCGACCACGCTCAGCAACACGGGCGGTGAGACCGAAGCAGGGACCGCGGCGGCGCCGTAAAACTTGGCGACAAACCCCGGATCGCCCGGGGATCGTTGCCCCACTTCCAACAATTTCAGCTTTTTAGCCCCAATGCAGCCATGATTTCCCTGCATGAAAGGTCTCGTGGAGGATAAAGGCCGGGTTCGGCGACGCTCCGGACCAGCATATAAAGGCGGAGCCACCGCCTGACAGAGGATCGAAGGAATGAGCAGCACGGCACCCTTGCAACCGGACCCTCAGCCGATCACGGCCTGCACCATCAGCCGTGACGTGCAGCTGTTCGATCTGCTGATCGAGGACATGGAAGCCGCGATGGGCGAGAACTGGGGCGATCTGGGCTTCGACGACGCGCTCGCCTTTCTCGAACAGCCCGAGGCCACGGAGCTCGAATTCATCGCCGTGGCGCTGAGCAAGGACGACGAGGGCCAGCTCGCGCTCATCGCCGACATCATTTCCCATGCCAAACGGCGCGGCATCAAGGTGGTGCTCATCGCCGACGAGGTGAGCCCTGCGGTGCTGCACCAACTCTTGCGCGAGGGCGGCGACGAGTTCGTGCCGTATCCGCTGCCCGAGGGCGAGCTGGCGCAGGCGATCGACCGGCTGCGCCGGGGCGTGGGACCGATCCTGCCCGACGCCCCAAAGCCCGAGCCGCGCGCCACCGGCGACCGCAATGGCGTCGTGATTCCGGTGCAGGGGCTGGCCGGCGGCAGCGGCGCCACGACGCTGGCGGTGAACCTCGCCTGGGAGCTGGCCAATGCCGATCGGAAATCCCCGCCACGGGTCTGCCTGATCGATCTCGACCTGCAGTTCGGCACCGTCGCCACCTATCTCGACCTGCCCCGCCGCGAGGCGGTGCTCGAATTGCTGGGCGACCTCGCATCTGCCGACAGCGACAGCCTGCTCTCGGCAATGCTGCTCCATCAGGAGCGGCTGCATGTGCTGACCTCGCCATCCGAACTGGTGCCGCTCGATTTGATCGGCCCGGACGAGGTGGCGCATCTGATCGAACTGGCGCGGGTCAATTTCGACTACGTCGTGATCGACATGCCGCCGACGCTCGTCGATTGGTCCGAGACCCTGCTTCGGGTCGCGCATGTCTACTTCGCGACGCTCGAACTCGACATGCGGTCGGCGCAGAACACGATGCGGCTCAAGCGAGCGCTTCAATCCGAGGACCTGCCTTTCGAGAAGCTGCGCTTCGTGCTGAACAGGGCGCCAGGCTTTACCGACCTCTCGGGCAAGAGCCGGGCTCGCAGGCTGGCCGATTCGCTCGGGATCTCGATCGAGATCCAGCTTCCCGATGGCGGCCGGGCGGTGACGCAAAGCGCCGATCACGGCACGCCGCTTGCCGATGGGGCCGCGAAGAATTCGCTGCGCCGCGAGATCGCGAAACTCGCGCGCTCGGTCCACAAGGTCAACGTCGCCGACGCCAGCGCCGAAACGGCAGGCTGAGCCCAGCACAGGAGGACGTCATGTTCTCGAAGTTCAGGAAAACCGACACCGAAGGTCAGCCCGCCCCGACCAAGCCCCTCGCCGCCGCCCCGGCGGCGGCCCGCGCGCCGCAACCCTCTGCTCCGCAACCCGCCCTGTCCGGCACCGCCGCATCCGCCGCACGCCGGGCCGCCCCCGCGACAGACTTGCCGCGCCGTGCCGCCGAGGCCAGCCCCGCCGACAAGGAACGCCGCCGCAAGGAGCGTTTCGCCGAGATCAAGCTTGAGGTGCACAAGGCACTTCTCGACACGCTCAACCTCGCCGCCCTTGAAAAGGCCAGCGAACAGGACCTGCGGGCCGAGATCAACGCCATCGCCACCGAAACGCTCGAGACCATGGGCGTGTCCCTCAACCGCGAGGAACGCCAGAGCCTGGGACAGGATCTGTTCTTCGAGGTCACGGGCCTCGGCCCGCTCGAGACACTCCTGAAAGACGATTCGGTCAACGACATCCTCGTCAATGGCCCGCACCAGATCTTCGTGGAGCGCGACGGCAGGCTGCAGCTCACCGACATCACTTTCAAGGACGAGCGCCACCTGCTCAGGATCATCGACAAGATCGTCTCCGCCGTGGGCCGCCGGGTCGACGAATCGAACCCTTATGTCGACGCCCGCCTCGCCGACGGTTCGCGCTTCAACGCCATGGTCGGACCGATCGCGGTCGACGGCTCCCTCGTGTCGATCCGCAAGTTCAAGAAGGAAAAGCTCGGCATCGACGACCTCGTGCGGTTCGGCGCGATGACCGAGGAGATGGCGGCCTATCTGCAGGCCGCCGTCGCCACCCGGCTCAACATCATCGTCTCGGGCGGCACCGGCTCGGGCAAGACCACGACGCTCAACGCGCTGTCTTCCTTCATCGACGACAACGAACGCATCCTGACCATCGAGGACACCGCCGAGCTTCAGCTGCAGCAGACCCATGTCGGCCGGATGGAAAGCCGCCCCGCCAACGTCGAGGGCCGCGGCGCGGTAAGCCAGCGCGATTGTCTCAAGAACGCGCTTCGGATGCGGCCCGACCGGATCATCGTCGGCGAGACGCGCGGCGAGGAAGTGATCGACATGCTGCAGGCGATGAACACCGGCCATGACGGCTCGATGACCACGATCCACGCCAACTCCGCGCGTGACGGCATCAGCCGGCTCGAGAACATGATCGCCATGGCAGGCATCGAGATGCCGATCAAGGCGATCCGCTCCCAGATCGCCAGCGCCGTCCACCTGATCGTGCAGGCCAGCCGCCTGCAGGACGGCTCGCGCCGGATGACCTCGATAACCGAGATCACCGGCATGGAGGGCGACGTGATCTCGATGCAGGAGGTGTTCCGCTACCGCCGCGTCGGGCTGACCCCGGACAACAAGATCATCGGCCATTTCACCGCGACCGGTGTGCGCAGCCATTACTCCGAGCGTTTCCGGCTCTGGGGCTACGACCTGCCGCCTTCGCTTTTCGAACCCATGGCGGCGGAGTGAGATCATGAGCCTCAGCGCGGAACCGATCATCTATGGCCTCGTCTTCATCGCCGTCCTCGTGCTGGTCGAGGGGGTGTATCTCACTGTCTTCGGCCGCTCCATCAGCCTCAACAACCGGGTCAACCGGCGGCTGACGCTTCTGGAAAAGGGCGGTCGGCGCGAAGAGGTGCTCGAACAGCTGCGCAAGGAGATGTCGCAGCACATGCGCTCGCGCCGCGTGCCGCTCTATTCGATCCTCGCCCACAAGGCGCAAAAAGCCAACATCGCCTTCACCCCTCGCCAGCTCGTGCTGCTGATGGTCGGCCTTGGCGCAGTGGCTTATGCCGGGCTCACCTTCGGCACGGGTGCTGCGCTCGAGATCCGCGTCGCCGTCGCGGCGGCGATGGGGGTGGGAAGCGTCTATGTCTGGGTCGGTCACAAGGCCAAGAAGCGCATCGGCCTCATCGAGGCACAGCTGCCCGACGCGATCGAGCTGATGGTCCGATCGCTTCGGGTCGGCATCCGTTCTCCTCGGCGGTCGCCGTCGTCGCCAAGGAGGTGCCCGATCCGCTCGGCTCCGAAATGGGGTTGATCGCCGACGAATCCGCCTATGGCCGCGACATGAGCGACAGCCTCAAGGCCATGGCCGAACGGCTCGACCTTCAGGATCTGCGCTTCCTCGCCGTTGCCGTGACGATCCAGCAGCAGGCGGGCGGCAACCTCGCCGAGATTCTCGATGGCCTGTCCAAAGTGGTCCGAGCCCGCTTTCGGCTGTTCCGGCGGGTCAAGGCGATCACCGCCGAGGCCAAGTGGTCGGGCATGTTCCTGTCGGGTTTCCCGCTGGCGGCGCTGGCGGCGATCAACCTGATGGAGCCCAACTACTATGACAAGGTGAGCCAGACGCCGGTGTTCGTGCCCGCCTGCCTCGTCGTCGCGGCGTTCTTGATCGTGAACGTCATCGTCATGCGCGCCCTCGTCAACATCAAGGTCTGATACATGAACCTGCTCCAGCAGATCGAGGCCCTGCTCGTGGCCCGGCTCGGCCCCGCGGGCCCCCTCCTCGCGGTCGGCTTTCTCGGCCTCGCGATGATCCTGCTCACGCTGCCGGTGCTCCTCCGCCGCAAGAGCGATCCCCTCGACCGGCTCAAGGCCCAGAACGCGCGCGGCGGCGACGCCCCGAAGATCGTCGACCGCCTCCGGACCCCCTCGGCCGCCGACAAGCTCGAACGCTACGCCACCTTCCTCGAGCCGCAGAACGCCGAGGAATACTCGGCCGCGCGGCTGCGGCTGATGCAGGCGGGCTACCGCACCCGCAACGCGGTGCGGATCTACCATTTCAGCCAGTTCGCTCTGGGCGTCGGCGCGCTGATCGGCGGCCTCGTCTTTGCGCTGAGCCAAGGCAGCTCCGATCCGCAGGACATGATCATCGCCACGATCGGGCCGGCGGCGATCGGCTACATGGCCCCCAAATACTGGGTCACGCGCCGCCGCGAGGCCCGCCGCCAGAACATCACCGATGGCTTTCCCGACAGCCTCGACATGATGCTGGTCTGCGTCGAGGCCGGCCAGTCGCTCGACCAATCCATCATCCGGGTGAGCCATGAGTTGCGCTCGGGCTATCCCGACCTCGCCTTCGAATACAGCCAGGTCGCGCATGAGATGAAGGCCGGCAAGGACAAGACGCTGGTGCTGCGCGACCTCTCCGAGCGCTGCGGCGTGACCGACATATCGAGCTTCGTCACCGTGTTGGTGCAAAGCCAGCAATTCGGCACCTCGATCGCCGAGGCGCTGCGGGTGTTCTCGGCGGAGATGCGTGACAAACGCGTGATGCGGGCCGAGGAAAAGGCGAATACGCTGCCCACCAAGATGACGTTGGCCACGATGATGTTGACGGTGCCGCCGCTGCTGATCATCCTGATCGGGCCGTCGCTCTACGACATCTACATGACCCTGGGCGGCGGGGCTGCCGGGAACTGACACCCCTTTCATGAGACCTTTTGCCCTTATCGCCGCATTCGCCCTGCTGGCAGCCTGCGCGGCCACGGGCGACCTGTCCAGATCCTCGGGCGGCGTCTATGCCCCCGGCCCCTCCGGCGCGTCGGACGTCGACGGTCTTATCGTCGGGCACCGGCTCATGGCCTCGAACGAGGCCGAGCTGGCGCTCTCGGCCTATGGGCGCGCGGCGGCGGAGCGCGGTCTCGACGTCGACACGCTCTCGGCGATGGGGTCGGCCAATCTGCGTCTCGGGCGGCTCGGTCAGGCCGAACGGCTGCTGCGCCGGGCCGTGGCGCTGGACCAAGATTTCGCCCCGGCCTGGAACAACCTCGGCGTGGTGTTGATGGAAACGGGGCGCACCGCCGAGGCCGCGGAGAGCTTTCGCCGCGCCTTCGGCCTCGTCGATGGCGGTGACGAGATGGTGCGCGACAACCTGCGCCGGGCCCTCGCCAAGCGGGACGACGCTCTCTATGCTGGTCCGCAGGAAACCGAAGAGTTTCAACTGGTGCGGCGCGGATCGAGCGAATACGCGATACTGACCGCGCTGTGAGGATACGAGCAGCAAAGGACGCCGCCCCATGCGACTTCCCGTCCGCCATTTCGCCGCTCTCGCGGCGTTGTTTCTGGTCGGCTGCGGCACGCCGGACGGCGAAGTGGACCGCGCGGTGAGCGATCTGCGCGAGGCGCGCGACGCCGATCTCAACGAGATCATGCTCACCGTGGCCGACCCCGTCGAAAGCGTCGCCTATTTCCAGCGTCTCGCCACCGAAACCCCTGATGCGATCGAGATCCAGCGTGGTCTGGCCACCTCGCTGGTGCGGGCCAAGCGCGGCCCCGAGGGTGTCGCGGCCTGGCGCCGGGTAACCGCGCATCCACAGTCGGGACCCGCCGACGGTGTCGAGCTCGCCGACGCGTTGATCCGCACCAATGATTGGGACGGCGCCGAAAAGGTCCTCGACGGCGTCCCGCCGACCTTCGAGACCTTCCAGAGATACCGGCTCGAGGCGATGGTCGCCGACAGCAATCAGGAATGGGCCCGCGCCGACAGCTTCTACGAGACCGCCGTGGGGCTCACCACCACGCCCGCCGGGGCGCTCAACAACTGGGGCTATTCCAAGCTCACCCGCGGCGACTATCGCGGGGCCGAGCGGCTCTTCACCGACGCGCTGCGGCAGGAGCCGGGGCTTTTCACCGCCAAGAACAACCTAGTTCTGGCGCGCGGCGCGCAGCGCAACTACCAGCTCCCCGTGATCCCGCTGAGCCAGACCGAACGCGCGCAACTGCTCTACACACTCGCTCTCACGGCGATCAAACAAAGCGACGTGACGATCGGCCGGGGTCTTCTGCGCGAAGCGGTCGACACGCATCCGCAGCATTTCGAGGAAGCGGCGCGGGCGCTGCGCGCGCTGGAGGGCGGCGCGACCAACTAGCGCCCCGCCTGCTCCCTGCTCATGCCATATTACTCATCCAGACAGGCCCGACCGTTCGGGGAGGGGCCACCATGAACATGCAGATCGGTACAGCCGCGCCACAGTTGCCGCGCAGCCTCGACGAGGTCGGGCTGCAAGTGGTGATGATGCGCGATATCGCCCTCAAGACAATTTTTCGGACCAATGCGCGGCTGGTCAGCGAAATCGCGAAATCGCTCCGCCTGCCGGTCAACGTGACACAGGATCTTGTCGACCTGATGCGAGGCCAGAAGCTCATTGAGGCGATGGGCACTCTGACCGGCTCCGGGGCGAGCTCGGAAATGCCCTATCAGCTGACCGATGGCGGACGGGCCCGGGCGCTCGACGCGCTGGCCCAGTCGGAATATTTCGGCCCGATGCCGGTGCCACTGGCGGAGTACCGGGCGCAGGTGTCGCGCCAATCGGTGCGCAACATCACGCTCACCCGCGATCGGCTCCAATCGGCGATGGGCCATCTGGTGCTGCCGCCCGCCCTGATCGATCAACTTGGGCCAGCAATCGGTGCCGGACGCTCGATCCTGATGTACGGCCCCCCCGGCAACGGCAAATCCTCGATCTCGAACGGCATCCGCGAAGCCTTCGGCGATCTGGTCTACGTGCCCTGCGCGATCGAATACGGCGGTCAAGTCATCACCCTCTACGACCCCGTGATCCACGCAAGCGTCGACGACACCCCCGAGGATCCGAATGCGCTGCGCCTCTCGTGCACTAGGTTCGACACGAGATATGTCCGCTGCGAGCGGCCAACGGTCGTCACGGGGGGCGAGCTGTCGCTCGACATGCTGGACCTCGTCTACAACCCGGTCTCGCGCACCTATCAGGCGCCGCTACAGCTCAAGGCCACGGGCGGGATCTTCATCATCGACGACCTCGGGCGTCAGGCCGAACCGCCACAGAAGATCGTGAACCGCTGGATCGTGCCGCTCGAGGAAAACCGCGACATCCTCTCGCTGCAATCGGGCGAGAAGTTTGAGGTTCCCTTTGATACGCTGGTGATCTTCTCGACCAACTTCCACCCGCGCGAGATCTTCGACCAAGCGGCGCTGCGGCGGATCTTCTTCAAGATCCGCATCGACGGTCCGAGCCAGGAGGACTTCCTGAAGATCTTTGCGCTGGTGGCGCGCAAGAAGCGGATGCCGCTCGATCAGGCGGCCCTGATCCACCTTCTCAAGGTCAAGTATCCGACCATCGGCAACGTCTTTGCCAATTACCAGCCGGTGTTCCTCATCGACCAGATCATCTCGATCTGCGAGTTCGAGGGCCTGCCCTACCGGATGACGCCCGAATTGATAGACCGGGCGTGGGACAACATGTTCGTGCGCGATGGTGACGTGATCCACTAGGCTTCGGCCAAGGGCTCCTCGCGCAGCATGAGCGTGATCGCGAAGGCCAGCGCCGCGATGCCCGCCGCCAGCAGGAAGATCGGGTCGAGCGCCGCCGCAAATCCCGCGAGCACACTTTCGCGCGCCTGCGGCTCGAGCGCCATGACCGTTTCGCGGCTGATCGCGCCAAGGCCCGCCCCCTCGATCCGCCCGGCGAGGTTCTGCGCCAGCCCCGCGCCGAACACGGCGCCGAAGATCGAGGTGCCAAGCGAGCCGCCGATGAGCCGGAACATGTTGGCGCTCGCGGTGCCCACGCCCAGCATAGCACGCGGCACCGCGTTCTGGATCGCGGCGACGCCCACGCTCATCATCGGGCCGATACCAAGGCCGGTGGCCGTCATGAGGACCACGACCTGCCACAGCGGCGTCTGCGCCCCGAGCCGCGACAGGCCAAGCATCGCGACGCTCAAAAGCGCCGTGGAGAGGACCGGCAACAGCTTGTAGCGCCCGGTGCGTCCCATCACCCGCCCCGAGGCGACCGACGCCCCGATCAGCCCCGCCATCATCGGCAGCAGGAACATCCCCGACATCACCGGCGACACGCCTTTGACCACCTGAACGTAAAGCGGCAGGAAGGTGATGGTGCCGAACATCGCCATGCCGACCAGCAGCCCCGCTGCATTGACCACCGCCACCGCGTTGAGCCGGAACAGCGACAGCGGCAGGATCGGCTCCTGAGCCTTCGTTTCGGCCACCAAGAACCCCGCGAGAGCCGCGATCGTCGCCGCGATCAGCGCCAGCATCGCCGGATCGCCCCAGCGCAGGGCCGTACCGCCCAGGCTCGAGGTCAGGACGAGACCCGAAAGCGCCGCGGTCAGCAGTGCAGCTCCGGCCACGTCGATGCGCGGGCGGACGGAGGGAGCCCGGCCTTCGAGCGCCGATTGCAGCACGATCCATGCCAGCGCCACCACCGGCAGGTTGGCAAAGAAGATCCAGTGCCAGCCGAGGCTTTGGACCAGAAAGCCGCCGACCAGCGGGCCGATCACGGTCGACAGGCCGAACACCCCGCCCAGTGCGCCCTGCACTCGGCTGCGCTCGCGCGGGGGCAGCAGGTCGGCCACCACCGCCATCGCCACGACGATCAGCCCGCCGCCGCCGAGCCCCTGCACCGCCCGCCCCGCGATCAGCACCTCCATCGAGGGCGCCACGCCGCAGATCAGCGCGCCAAGCGTGAAGACGCCGAGCCCACCCTGCAGCACCGCCTTGCGGCCGAACAGGTCGCCAAGCTTGCCGAAGATCGGCGCGCCCACGGTCGAGGCCAGCAGATAGGCCGTCACCACCCATGTCATCCGGTTGAGCCCGCCCAGATCGGCAGTGATCACCGGCAGTGCGGTCGACACGATGGTCTGCCCGGTTGAGGCCACGAACAAAGTCACCGCCACCGCCCAGAGGGCGAGGCGAACCCGCCTGTCCCGCCCCGGAGCCATGGTAGGAATGGTATCGGGTGTGGCGGTCATGCAAAACTCCGGGTTATCAGGGCACGAACGAGGCAGGCCCGCCAGAGGGGCGGGTGGGTCTTGCGACGAGACTGCGGTGACGCCAGATATGTGTCACTGGCACATGCATGTCAATGGCATGCAAATTGGAAAGGCGGAGAATGGCCGAACGCGACGAGGAGCTGATCGGGGAAATGGCACGCGCCGGTATCGACCCGGAGGTCACGCGCGCGGCGTTGGCCTTCGACGCGGTGCTGCAACGCTGGCGCAGGCGGGTCCGCACGCGCGAGCTTGGCCACCGGGCGCTGGCCGAGCTTGGCCTGCCGCTCGATCTGGCGCAGCTCGACGTGATGATCGCCATCCACGCCCCGGCCAACGAGTTTGGCGACGACCCTGAGGGGGAAACCATGGTCTCGACCGTGGCGCAGCGGCTCAACATTGACCCCTCGCGCGCCAGCCGCATCGTGTCGGACCTGATCGCCCGCGGCTTTGCCGAGCGCGCGGCGAGCCAAGCGGATGCGCGACGCACCATCGTGGCACTGACCGCTTCGGGGCAGGCGATCGTCGAGGCGGTGCGGCGCTACAAGTTTCTGCTTCTGGGCGGGTTCCTCTCGGGCTGGACCGCCGAGGAAACCGAAACCCTGCTGCCGCTGCTCGAGCGTTTCTCGCATTGGTCCGAGACCGGGGCCACGGCGACCGAGGCGGGCCTCGATGCGCGCATCGCAAGCCTGCGCGACGAACTGGCGCAGCGCCTCGCGGCGCTTTGAAAGCCGGGCCGCCGCGCCTAGATGGCAGGGGATGACCACCCTGCCCCCCTCCTTCGAGACCTGGTTCGCCAAACGCGGCTGGAGCATCCATCCGCACCAGCGCGAAATGCTGACCCGCGCCGATGCGCCGGCCTTGATGCTCATCGCGCCCACCGGGGGCGGAAAGACGCTCGCCGGGTTTCTGCCCACCCTCGCGGAGCTGGCCGACGGCGCGCATCAGGGGCTCCACACGCTCTACATCTCGCCACTCAAGGCGCTGGCCACCGACATCCGCCGCAACCTCACCATCCCGATCGAGGAGATGGACCTGCCGATCCGGGTCGAGGACCGTACCGGCGACACAAGGCAGACGGCCAAGAAGCGCCAGCGCGCCGACCCTCCACATATCCTGCTGACCACGCCCGAGAGCCTTGCGCTGCTCATCTCCTATGAGGACGCGCCGCGCATTTTCGCGGGGCTGCAACGGGTCATCGTGGACGAGATCCACGCGCTGGCGGAGGGCAAGCGCGGCGACCAGCTGATGCTGACGCTCGGGCGGCTCGAAACCCTGTCGCCCGGCCTGCGCCGGGTCGGCCTATCGGCCACGGTGGACGACCCCGCCGCGCTGGCGGCGCAGCTCGCCCGCGCGCCGGAGCCGTGCGAGATCATCGAGGCCGATCCCGGCCCCGATCCCGACATCTCGATGCTGCACACCGAGGCCCCGCCGCCATGGGCGGGAGCGGGGGGCGGCTATGCCGTGCGCGAGGTTCTGGCGCAGGTGAAACGGCACAAGACCACGCTTATCTTCCACAACACCCGCGCGCAGGCAGAGATCTTCTTTCACAAGCTCTGGCTCGCCAACGAGGACGACCTGCCGATCGGCATCCATCATGGCAGCCTGAGCCGACAGGTCCGCGCCAATGTCGAGGCGGCGATGGTTGCAGGCGAGCTCAAGGCCATCGTCTGCACCGGCAGCCTCGATCTCGGGATCGACTGGGGCGACGTGGACCTCGTGATCCAGATCGGCGCGCCCAAGAACGTGAAACGCCTCGTGCAGCGGATCGGGCGGGCCAACCACCGCTACAACGCGCCCTCGAAGGCGCTTCTGGTGCCCGCCAACCGGTTCGAGGTGGTGGAATGCATGGCAGCGCTTGAGGCTGTGAAGGCGCGCGAGCTCGACGGCAACCCCAAGGGCCCCGGCCCGCTCGACGTGCTGTGCCAGCACATCATGATCACCGCCTGTGCCGGGCCCTTCGACGAAGACGCGCTCTTCGCCGAGGTGAAGACCGTCGGCGCCTATGCGGGCATCAGCCGGGCGCAGTTCGACGACTGCCTCGATTTCGTGGCGACGGGCGGCTATGCGCTGCGCGCCTATGACAAGTGGAAGCGCCTGCTCAAACGCCCCGACGGGCTGTGGCAGCTGCGCGACCCGCGCTCCGCCCTGCGCATCCGCATGAACATCGGCACGATTCAGGATGCCGACATGCTGAAGGTCCGTATGCGCGGACGTGGCGGACGCCCCTTGGGCGAGGTCGAGGAAGGCTTCGCGTCCTCGCTGACGCCGGGCGACACATTTCTCATCGGCGGTCAGGTCGTACGCTACGAGACGCTGCGCGAGATGACGGTCGAGGTCACCCGCCGCGCCGACCGAGAGCCGCGCATCGCCACATATGCGGGGGCCAAGATGCCGACCTCGGCCCAGCTTGCCCACCGCATCCTCGACACGCTGCAGCGCCCCGACTGGCCCGAGCTGCCACGCCATACGCGCGACTGGCTGCACCTGCAGCGCGAGGTGTCGCAGATGCCGCAGCGCGGCCGCATCCTTGTCGAGACCTTCGAGCATGACGGACGGCACCATGCCTGCTTCCACACTTTCGCGGGGCGGCACGCGCAGCAGACCCTGGGCCTTCTGCTCACCCGGAGGATGGAGACGCTCGGCCTGCATCCGCTGGGCTTCGTCGGCACCGATTATGCCACGCTCGTCTGGGGGCTCGACGAGCTGACCGATCCCGCCCCGCTGTTCGAAGCGGACGGGCTGCGCGAAGGGTTGGAGGGCTGGTTCACTTCTAACGCGGTGATGAAGCGGACCTTTCGGGGCGTGGCGAGCATCGCCGGACTGATCGAGAAGAACCTGCCGCAGCTGCGCAAGACCGGTAAGCAGGCGACCTTCTCGTCCGACATCCTCTACGACACGCTGGCGAAATACGACCCCGAGCACCTGATCCTGCGCGTCACCCGCGAAGAGGCGATGCGCGGCCTCGTGGATTTCGCCCGCGTCGAGGAGATGCTTGAGCGCACCAAGGGCCGGGTCGATCTGGTGCGCGCCAAGCGCCCCACCCCGCTCGCCGCTGCGATGCTGCTGGAGCGCGACCGGGTGCCGGTGGCGGGCGCGGGGCGCGAGCGTCTGGCCGAGGAGGAGGCCGCGCGCCTGCTCAAGGAATCGGGCCTTGCG
>NZ_BATB01000006.1 GCF_000466965.1 Limimaricola cinnabarinus LL-001 | reverse complement strand
GCCTCGGCACGGGCTTGGGCGTCAGCGCGAGCCTCAGCTCGGCACGCGCGCGCGCCTCGGCTTCGGTTTCACCAGCGGAGCCTGTCTGCGCGCCAAGCACGGATCCAAGATCCACCCCGAGTTCGCGTCCGATCACGTCGAGCCCCGCCGCGCCGCCCGAGCCGCCGATGAGCGCGCCCAGCGCCCCGAGTGCCGCCCGGCGCGCGCCTCGCGATCCTGCTCGCGGGCCTCGGCCTCGGCGCGGGCGGCCTCACGCTCCTCACGCTCCTCGCGCTCCTTCTCAGCTTCCCTTTCGGCCTGCTCGCGGGACTTTCGGGCCTCCTTGCGCGCCTCTCTGGCGTCCTTTTCGCGCTCCTTGCGCTCTTCCCTGGCCTCTTTCTCTCTCTCCTCGCGCGCTTTGGCCTCGGCCTTCTCGCGCTTGTCCTTCTTCTTGTCGCGCTCTTGCTTGGCCGCCGCGCCGATCACGCCGAGCGCCACCAGCCCGCCGATCAGGCGGCCCATGTTCTGGTCGTCTTGCTGCGCCAGCGCCGGAGCGGGGGCCAGCCCGGTCAGCCCGAGCGATAGCGAAAGGGTCGCGGCGATGAGGCGTCGAGCCATGTCGGTCTCCGTATCTTCAGCTCCGGCTGGAGCGGATCTTCGGCTCCCGGCGGAGCGGATACCCTGCGGCCGGCCGATGGTGCGGGGCCGGGGGAGGCAGGTCTTGGACGGCAAAGTTGGGTCAAACTGCCCGACAGGCAATAACGCGGCGTCCCGCGCCAGCCGTTATTGAATAGCACGAGCCGACGCCGCATGATGAACGGCATGAAAACCCTCGCACTCACCCTTTGCCTCCTCGTCGCCGGCGCCGCCTCGGCGCAGGCGGCCTGCTACGCCGACTACAAGGCCAAGCGCGACGATCCGCTCAGGCTGCATTACGGCGTTGCCGAAATCTCCCCGCCATGCGACCAACCCGAAGCCGCCGCGGACGAACTGCGCCCGCGGCTCGGCTCGGATGGTTGGAAACTCCTCGCCATCATGAGCCTGTTCGGCGAGGATGGTCTGGAGAAAAGGCGGGACAGTGCAGGCGATTACTACCTCCGCTACTGAAGCAAGGCAGGCGGGCAACAGGATCGTCACGGCGGGCCTCGCCGCGATCGCGCTGCTGCTCGTCGGAGCGGCGATCCTGCTTTTCGTCAACCTGCCCGACGCCAACGCCTTCAACGCCCGGGTCGAACAACTTTTCGTCGAGAATGACGACCTGACCGCGCAGGCCGAGATCAAGCTTCTGGAGATCCTCGCGCAGTCGGGCACTGCCTTTTCCGAGACGCTCACCTCCTACCGCTTCGTGATCTTCGTGCTGCTGACCTTCGCGCTGGCGATGCTGGTGGCGGCGGTGGCGTTCCTGTTGATGCTGGTGCAGCTCAATCGCCGCATGGGCCGGATCGAGCGCAAGGGCATCGAGGTCAATTCGCTAGTCATCAGCCGCGATCAGAACGCGGTGCATCTCAACGATTTCGAGTTCAAGCTGACACCGGCGGCGATCGAGACGCTGTCGGTGCTGGCCGAGGCGCGAATGGATGACGAGGTGCTGTCGGGCTCGGAGATCGAAGCGGTGATCTCGGGCCGCTCGGCCGCCGATTGCGACGAGGCGGCAGGGGCCACGCGGATCAAGCGGCTGCGCGACACGCTGGGCAACCAGCTGGTGAGCGAGCTTCTGGTCAAGAACATCGCCAAACGGGGCTATGTTCTGGCGATCGACAAGTCGGTGATCCGGATGCTGTGACGGCTCAGCCCGTCAGCAGCCGCGCGTATTCCGCCTCGGGCACGCCGTAGCAGCCGCCCACCATCTCCTCGAGCCCCTCGCGGTCGAGAATGCGGATCAGCCCGCGCGTGGCACGCACCAGCCCCTGCCCTTCGAGGATGTGCAGCGACACGGTGACGCCGGCGCGGCGCACGCCCAGCATGGTCGACAGGAAATCATGCGTCAGCGTCACCTCGTCGCCCTCGATCCGGTCGTGGCACATCAGGAGCCAGCGGGCGAGGCGCGCGTCGAGCTTGAGCTTGGCATTGGCGAGCGCGGTATGCGCGGTCTGGATCGACAGGGCGTGGCAGTAGTGCAGAAGCCGCTCGCGCAGGGCGTCCTGCTGCAGCGCTTCCTGCAGCCGCGCGGTCTCCATCCGGTAGCCCGCGCCGCCGATCTGCACCGTGGTCTGATGCGGCGAACGATCCGTGCCGAGCACCACCATGGAGCCGGACATGCCCTCGCGTCCGACGAGGCCCGCCTCGATCCGGGCGCCGCCCTCGGGGGTCATCGCGACGATGGAGATGACGCCACGGGTCGGGAAGTAGACATGCTCGACCGCTTCGTCGGGTTGTTCGATGATCATGCCCTGAGGCAGGTCGACGGATTCGAGATGCGTCAGCATGAGATCGGCCAGCGCTGCGGGCATCCGGGCCAGCAGCTGGTTGCCATCACCTCGTGTGCCTTTTTCTTCGACCTTCATTGATGCCTTCTTGCCCTAGGGCGATCGCTCCATGGGCGTTTCGGCCCCGTCGGATGCATCCTTGACGACGTCGTTCCCATCCATCCGTGCTAAGTCTAGGCAACAGTAAACGCCAGTATCAGGCAATGTTCCGTGCGGACTCGCACAAACGTCCGGATGGTGCGACATTCTATCATACAATGAGGAGTTTGGTGACCCCGGCAGGATTCGAACCTGCAACCTGCCCCTTAGGAGGGGGCTGCTCTATCCAGTTGAGCCACGGGGCCACGCCTCCATTCCATGCCCGGCTTTGTTCAGCCCGTCAACGTCGCTTGGACAAGCCCGTCGCCTCGCCCTATAGCTCTGGCACCCATTCCATCCCCGGACCCTGCCCATGACCATCCCGCCCCGCCGCCCCCTCACCCTGCGCGACGTCTCCGAGGCCTCGGGCGTCAGCGAGATGACGGTGAGCCGGGTGCTGCGCAACAAGGGCGACGTGAGCGAGGCCACCCGCGCCAAGGTGCGCGCGGCGGCCAAGAAGCTCGGCTACGTGCCCAACCGCATCGCGGGATCATTGGCGTCGAGCCGGGTCAACCTCGTGGCCGTGATCATCCCCTCCTTGGGCAACATGGTGTTCCCCGAGGTGCTTTCGGGCATCTCCGAGACGCTGGCGGGGACCGGGTTGCAGCCGGTGTTCGGCGTCACCGACTACCTGCCCGAGACCGAGGAGCGGGTGCTCTTCGAGATGCTGTCTTGGCGCCCCTCGGGGGTGATCATCGCCGGGCTGGAGCACACCGAGGCAAGCCGGGCGATGCTGATGCGCGCCGAGATCCCGGTGGTCGAGATCATGGACAGCGACGGCGCACCGATCGACGCCTGCGTCGGCATCAGCCATCGCCGCGCCGGACGCGAGATGGCCGAGGCGATCCTGCGCGAGGGGTATCGCCGCATCGGGTTTCTGGGCACCAAGATGCCCGCCGATCACCGGGCCCGCAAACGCTTCGAAGGGTTCACCCGTCACCTCGCCCGCGCAGGCGTCGAGATCGCGGATCAGGAGTTCTATTCGGGCGGCTCGGCCCTCAAGAAGGGCCGCGAGATGACCGAGGCGCTGCTGTCCCGGACGCCCGATCTCGACTTCCTCTATTTCTCCAACGACATGATCGGCGCGGGCGGGCTGTTGTGGCTGCTCGAACAGGGCTTCGATATCCCCGGCCAGATCGGGCTCGCGGGGTTCAACGGGGTCGAGCTTCTCGACGGGTTGCCGCGCCAGCTGGCCACCATGGACGCCTGCCGCCGCGAGATCGGTCGCGAGGCGGCGCGGATCATCGCGGCGCGCTGCGCCAACCCCGCCGAGGGCGGCGCCGAACGGGTGGAGCTGACGCCGCTGATCGCGCGCGGCGACACGCTCCGGCGACGCTGAGAGGCCGTCTCGCAGCGCGTACGAAGCCGGACATCCCCGGCTTTGCGGACAATACCCCCTTCGCATAGGTTGTCACTTGGCCTAGCGTCTTATCCACAGTCGCACCGAGGTTGGACGAGTGCCGGGAGATGCCCGGACGAAGGGGGCGCGGGCCATGACGAAAATGCCGCTGCAGATGACACCGCGCGAGATCGATTCCATATTGGGTTTTCTGGCCGATGGATTCTGCCTGTGCGAGATGCTGACCGATGCGCAGGGGCGCCCGGTCGATTACCGGTTCCTGCAGACCAACCCGCAGTTCGAGGAAATGACCGGGTTGCACGACGCCATCGGACGCACCGCGCGTGAGATGGTCCCCGATCTCGAACCTTTCTGGGTCGAAACCTATGGGCAGATCGCCTTCGACGGCGAATCCCGGCGATTTCAACACGAATCCCCCGCCATGGGCCGGTATTTCGACGTCCATGCCATGCCCACCGAGCCGCTCGGTTGCTTCGCGCTGCATTTTCGCGACATCACCGAGACCAAGCGCATCGAGGCCGAGCGCGAGCAGGCGCTGGCCGAGGCCCGGCAGCTCTTGATCGAGTTGAACCACCGTGTAATGAACAGCCTCGGCACCATCTCCTCGATCATCTCGATGGAATCGCGTGCCCGCCCCGAAGGCGAGGGGCGGCTGGCGCTGGGGCGAATCGGCCGACGGGTGCAAGCGGTGGCCAATCTCTACCGCAGGCTCAACGCCTCGGATTCGATCGACACCGTCTGCTCGCGGGACTATCTCGGCCAGATCGTAGCCGGGCTCACCGCCTCGATCGGCCGCGACGACGTGCGGATCGAGGCCCGTATCGCACCCGTGCGCCTCTCGACCCGGATCGCGGTGCCGCTGGGGCTGATCGTCAACGAGCTGGTGACCAACAGCCTGAAATACGCCTTTGCCCCCGGCATCGACGGGACCGTGATCGTGGCGCTCGACACCATCGGGACGGACGAGCTGCGTCTTGAGATCCGCGACGATGGCCGCGGCCTCGCCTCGGAGGCGCGCGATGCCGAAGCCAGCGGCATCGGCCAGAAGCTGGTCCGGTCCTTCGCCACCCAGCTTGGCGGCGACCCGGTGATCGACACCGGCCCCGAGGGCACGGCGGTGACGCTGCGCTTCCCGACCGGCTAGGCCCGCGCACCACCCGGCCACCGCGGCCGGCTGCGACAAACTGCGACAATGCCGTGCTGGAATTCGCGGCCCGTGCCTGCGATCTCTTTACGGGTCATCCGCGTTGCGCGGCGCGCCGTCTTCGGCGGCGGACGTGCCCGATGACGGATCGACCGACTGCCACGGGGGCGGGCGGCGCAGAGCGAGCGGATCCCATGGGCCATTTCTTGAGAACCTGCCTTGCCATAGCGGCCCTCCTCGGGGCCTATGCCTTCGCCTTCGGCCTGCCCTTCGGCAACGAAGCGCGCAGCTGCCGGACACTCAGGCCGCCCCGACGGGGCGCGGGCCGGGCCGGGGCGGGGCCGGTAGGCCCGGTGGCGGCGGTGGTGGCCGTGAAACGGTCGCCGTGCTCGAAACCGTCGAAGTCACCCCCTATTCGCAGCGGATCACCGCGCTGGGCACCGCGCAGTCACGCGCCAGCGTGGCGCTCGTGGCCGAGGTGTCGGGCCGGATCACGGCGCTGTCCCTGCCGGCCGACCGGCAGGTCGCCGAAGGCGCAGCGCTGGTCACGCTCGATTCCGAGCGCGAGGCCGCCGAGCTGCGCATCGCCGAGGCCGAGCTGGCCCGCACCACCGACGCGCTCGACCGCTACGAAACCCTCGCCGCGAGCAATAGCGGCGCGGTTCAGGCCAGCGCACTCAGCGAAGCGCGCGCGGCCCAGCAGACCGCGCAGGCGCGGCTTGAACTGGCCCGCATCGCCCTCGACGAGCGGGTGATCCGCGCGCCGATTTCAGGCCGTGCGAGCCTGAGCGACCTCAGCGTCGGCCAGAGCCTGTCATCAGGCGATGCGGTGACGACCATCGACGACACGGCCCGGCTCGTGGTCTCCTTCGAACTGCCCGAAAAGGCGCTCGACCTGCTCGACATCGGCACGACCATCGAAGCGCGCGCCCCCGCCGGCCGGGCGAAGTCTATGTGGCGCGCATCAGCGCCATCGACAGCCGGTCGACCCGGTGACGCGCGGTGTCGCGCTGCGGGCCGAGATCGACAACGCGCAAGGCAATCTCAGACCGGGCACGGCGCTGCACCTGTCGGTGGCGGCCGAGGGCGAGGCGCTGCCGGTCGTGCCGGAAACGGCGCTCGGATACACGGCGCAGGGCATCCGGGTTTGGGAGGTCGAGGACGGGTTGGCGCGCGAGCGGTCCGTGCTGATCCGCGCGCGGCAGGATGACCGCGTCTGGGTCGAGGCCGATCTGCAGACGGGGGCGACGGTGGTGGCCGACGGCGCCACGCGGCTACGCGAAGGTGCCGCGGTGACCGGCCTCGGGGTGGTGGGCGCCGAACCCGCGCCCCGTGGCAGCGGCGTTGGCCCGGCACCGACGACGCGGCGCGCACCCGATGCGCAGGACGTTGCAGACGAGACCGTCGACAGCCCGAACGACGCCGCGCGACCGGCCCCGTCGCCCCGGCCGGAGGGTCGGGGATGAGCGCGGCCCCGCAGGGCGGCGTCACCGCCATCTTCGTCAAGCGCCCGATTCTCGCTCTGGTGCTGAACCTGCTGGTGCTGATCGCGGGCGGGCTGGCCTTTCTGGGCGTCGATCTGCGTGAGCTGCCCAGCGTCGAGTTGCCGGTGCTGTCGGTGCGTGCCAGCTATGACGGTGCCGCCCCCGAGGTCGTCGAGCGCGAGGTGACGGCGGTGCTGGAACAGGCGCTGCGGCGGCTCGAAGGGGTCGAGACGATCTCGGCCAGCTCGAATTACGGCAGCGCGCGGCTGGTGCTCGACCTCGCGGCAGGCAGCGACGTGGACGCCAGCGCCAACGACGCGCGCGAAATCATCGCCCAGACGCTGCGCGAACTTCCCGATATCGAGACGCCCACCGTGGCGCAGAACGACACCGACGCCGACCCGATTCTGAGACTGGCGCTGACCGGCACGGCAGGCCTGCCGGAGCTGACCGATCTGGCCGAGGGGCTGGTGAGCGAGCGGCTCGCTTCGGTCGAGGGCGTGGCCGAGGTGACCGTGACGGGCAGCCAGTCGCGGCTCTTCAGGGTCGAGGTCGACATGACGGCGCTGCTGACGCGCGGCCTCGGGCTGTCGGACATCGCCACGGCACTCGACGCTCTCGACGGCACCGCGCCACTGGGCGCGCTCGAAAGCGACACCGGCACGCTGGCGTTGCGCGCCGCCGCCACGGCCATCGACACCGAAAGCCTGTCGCAGACCCGCATCGACGCGCGCACCCGACTGGGCGACGTGGCGACGGTGCGGCTCGCGGTCGAGACGGGGCGCGGCGGGGCCAGCATCGACGGGCAGGCCTCGGTCGGGCTCGATATCGTGCGCCGGTCCGTCGGAAACACGCTGGCGATCTCGCGCGCCGTGCGCGCCGAGGTGGCGGCCCTCGCCCCCGCCCTGCCCGAGGGCGTGAGCCTCATGGTGACATCCGACGACGGCGTCTTCATCGAGGGCGCGCTGCGCGAGGTCGCAGGCTCGATCGCCGTGGCGACGGGGATCGTGATCGTCACGATCTATGCCTTTCTAGGCTCGATGCGGGCCACGCTGATCCCGGCTGTGACGATTCCCGTGGCGCTCACCGGGACCATCGCGGCGATCTGGCTGGCGGGGTTCTCGGTCAACACCATCACGCTTCTGGCGCTCGTGTTGGCCACCGGCATGGTTGTCGACGACGCCATCGTCGTGGTCGAGAACGTGGTGCGCCGCAGGCGCGAGGGGCTGGGTCCGCGCGCCGCCGCGATCCTTGGCACGCGCGAGGTCTTCTTCGCGGTGATCTCGACCACCGCGACACTGGCGGCGGTGTTCATCCCGATCTCCTTCCTGCCCGGACAGGCGGGCGGCATCTTTTCCGAGTTCGGCTTCGTGCTGGCCTTCGCGGTGAGCCTGTCGTCGCTGGCCGCGCTGACGCTGGCTCCAATGCTCGCGGGGCTTCTCGATCCGGGCCGCACCGCGCCGGGCACCGAAGCCGTGGCCCGCTCCCCCTCTTGGGCCGAACGCGGTATCGACCGTCTCGTGGGCTGGATCGTTCGCGCGCCGGTGCTGACGCTGGCGCTGTGCGGCGCGCTGGCGATCCTCGCGCTGGGAACGGCGCGCAACCTGCCCGTGGCGATCACCCCGGACGAGGATCGCGGCGGCTTTGTGGTATTCATGCGCGCGGCGGCGGGGCAGACCGCCGACAGCCTCGACGAGGGCGTGGCGCAGGTCGAGACGGTCCTCGCCCCCTACCGCGCGGCGGGGGTGGTCGATCTGGTGCAGAGCCTGAGCGGGCGCGGCGGCGCAAACACGGCCTTCATCATCGTCAAGCTCGCCCCTTGGGAAGAACGCGCCACGGCGCAGGCCGAGGTGATGCGCGACCTTTCGGCCCGACTGTCGGGCATCCCCGGCCTCAATGCCCGCGTCATCGGCGGCAACAGCCTCGGGATTCGCGGCGCTTCGGGCAGCGGCTCTCTCGACGTGGCCGTGGCGAGCACCGACCGCGCCGCCCTGCCGGGTGCCGCCGAGGCGCTGCTCGCCGCGATGTTCGACGATCCGGCCTTTACCGCGCCGCAACTGGCCAGCGACGCATGGGAGCCGATGCTCGAAGTCAGTCTCGACCACGAGGCGCTGCGCGATCTGGGCCTCGACGAGGCCGCGGTTTCGGCCACCGTCAACGCGATGCTCGAAGGGGTGAGCGCGGGGCCGGTGTTCCTCGGCGGCGAGGAAATGGAGATCGAGATCGTCCCCGCCGGCCCTGCGATCAACGATCCCGGCGATCTGGCGGGGGTCTTCCTGCGCGCCGAGGATGGACGACACCTATCGCTCGGCAGCGTGGTCACACTCGACACGGTGGTCGCCCCCGCCGACCTCCTGCGCGAGGATTCGGCCCCGGCGCTAGAGCTTCAGGCCGGTCTGGGCGATGGCTACAGGCTGGCCGACGCGGTGGCGCGGCTCGAGACGCTGGCCGCCGAAACGCTGCCCGACGGCACCCGGCTGGTGCTCTTGGGCGAGGCGGCGGCGCTGGGCGAGACCACGCGCGGCTTCGCGATGGTCTTCGGCGCGGCCTTCGTGATCGTGTTGCTGGTCCTCGCAGCGCAGTTCGAAAGCTTCGGCAGCGCCATCGTGATCATGCTGACCGTGCCCTTCGGCCTTGCGGCGGCGGCACTGGCGATCGCGTTCACGGGTGGATCTCTCAACTATTACAGCCAGATCGGCCTCGTCCTCCTTGTCGGGGTGATGGCCAAGAACGGCATCCTGATCGTGGAGTTCGCCAACACGCAGCGCGCCTTGGGCCTCGAGCGCGAGGCGGCGATCCGCACGGCGCTGCGGCTGCGGCTGCGTCCGGTGATGATGACGATGATCTCGACCGTGCTGGGCGCGCTGCCGCTGGTTCTGTCGAGCGGCGCGGGCGCCGAGGCGCGCGCTGCCGTCGGTTGGGTGATCATCGGCGGGCTGGGCATGGCGACGCTGTTCACGCTGTTCCTGACGCCGGCGCTCTACACGCTCATCGCACGGTTCGGCCCCCGCCCCGGGATGCGGGCGCGGGAGGCCGATGACGAGCTGGCCATGGCCGAGCGTGCCGTGGCCAAAAGCGGGTAGGGCTTCGGGCTGCAGTGTGGAATAAAGGAAGAACGTTTCTATCTGACAGCATGCCGCGGCTGGGGAAGGCATGCGCTCCCGCCCCGTCCGCGATCGATGATCCTGGAGTGATCAGTGGTGAGCCGTGCAGGATTCGAACCTGCGACCCACTGATTAAAAGTCAGTTGCTCTACCAACTGAGCTAACGGCCCACTGGGCGGGTCTCTAAGGGGAGTGGCGGGGGGGTCAACCGCAAAATTACCCTTTCTCTGGATTAAGTTCGCTGGCTTTGCTATTGGCCCGCCATGCAGGAAAACACCCCCTCCGGCCTGCCGTTCATGAAGATGCACGGGCTTGGCAACGACTTCGTCGTGATCGACGCGCGCGGGCCCGTGACGGCCGTGACGCCCGACCTCGCGCGCGCCATCGCCGACCGGCATCGCGGCGTCGGCTTCGATCAGCTGGCGACGATCCACGCAGCCAAAGACGCGGATCTGCATCTCGTGTTCTGGAACGCCGACGGCTCGCAATCTGCGGCCTGCGGCAACGCCACGCGCTGCATTGCGGCGTGGGAGATGGCCCGCACGGGCAAACCCGCCCTCGACATCACCACCGAGCGTGGCCGCCTAGCCGCGCGCGATGCGGGCAATGGGTTGGTGGCGGTCAACATGGGCCAGCCGCAGCTGCGCTGGGACGAGATTCCGCTGGCGCGCGAGATGGACACGCTCACCCTGCCGATCGAGGGCGCGCCCACCGCCACCGGCATGGGCAACCCGCATTGCAGCTTCTTCGTGGACGACGTTTCTGCCATCGACATCGAGAGCTTCGGCGCGGCGCATGAGCATCATCCGCTCTACCCCGAGCGCACCAACGTACAGGTGGCGCAGGTCACGGGTCCCGACCGCATCCGCATGCGGGTCTGGGAGCGCGGCGCGGGGCTGACGCTGGCCTCCGGGTCCTCCTCCTGCGCCGTTGCCGTGGCGGCGGCGCGGCGGGGGCTGACGGGCCGGGCCGTCAGCATCGATCTCGACGGCGGCACGCTTCACATCGACTGGCGCGGGGACGGGGTCTGGATGACCGGTCCGACGGCGCATGTCTTCGACGGGGTCTGGAGGCTCTGATGGACCGAAAAGCACCGATCTTCGCCACCATGGGGTGTCGCCTCAACGCCTATGAGACCGAGGCGATGAAGGATCTCGCCACGCGCGCGGGCGTCGAGGACGCCGTGGTGGTCAACACCTGCGCCGTCACCGCCGAGGCCGTGCGCAAGGCGGGCCAAGAGATTCGCCGCCTGCGGCGCGAAAATCCGACCGCGAAGATCATCGTGACCGGCTGCGCCGCGCAGACCGACCCCAAGCGGTTCTCGGACATGGACGAGGTCGACCTCGTCATCGGCAACACCGAGAAGATGAACCCCGAGACATGGAAGGGCATGGCCCCCGACCTGATCGGCGTGACCGAGCCGGTGCAGGTCGACGACATCATGAGCGTGACCGAGACGGCCGGCCACCTGATCGACGGCTTCGGCAGCCGCAGCCGCGCCTATGTGCAGGTGCAGAACGGCTGCGACCACCGCTGCACATTCTGCATCATCCCCTATGGCCGGGGCAATTCGCGCTCGGTCCCGGCGGGCGTGGTGGTCGAACAGATCCGGCGGCTCGTGGATCGCGGCTATGAGGAGGTGGTGCTGACCGGCGTCGACCTGACCTCATGGGGGGCCGACCTGCCCGCCACGCCGCGGCTGGGCGATCTGGTGATGCGCATTCTCAAGCTGATCCCCGACCTGCCGCGCCTGCGCATCTCCTCGATCGATTCGATCGAGGTGGACGAGAACCTGATGCAGGCCATCGCCACCGAACCACGGCTGATGCCGCATCTGCATCTGAGCCTCCAGCATGGCGACGACCTGATCCTCAAGCGGATGAAGCGTCGCCACCTGCGCGACGACGCGATCCGCTTTGCCGAAGAGGCGCGGCGGCTGCGCCCCGACATGACCTTTGGCGCCGACATCATCGCCGGTTTCCCGACCGAAACCGAGGCGATGTTCGAGAACTCGCTCAGGCTGGTCGAGGAGTGCGACCTCACTTGGCTGCATGTCTTTCCCTACTCGCCGCGCCCCGGCACCCCGGCGGCGCGGATGCCGCAGGTCAGGGGGCCCGCAATCAAGGCGCGCGCGGCCCGGTTGCGGGCGGCGGGAGAGCGGGCGGCGCAGGCGCATCTCGCGGCACAGGTCGGCCGGATGCACCGCATCCTCATGGAAAGCCCGCGCATGGGGCGGACCGAGCATTTCGCCGAGGTTGATTTTGCCACCGACCAGCCCGAGGGCCGGATCGTCGAGGCGCGGATCACCGGGGTGGGCGGGAGCCGGCTGACCGCCTGAGCGCGGATCGCCTCGATCGGCGTCCGGCCCTCGCCCCATTCGTGGCAGTGCGAAACCACGCAGTTCGGAGAGCGGCGAAGGAGAGCCCCTCACCGATCTCCTCGCTGCGCCCCTTGCGGGCCGCGAAGGACACTGCTTGACTGCCCGGGGCCAACCGGAGTGTTCCACATGAAACTTCTCACCTCCCCCGCCTCGCCCTTTGCGCGCAAGGTTCGTGTGGTGCTGATCGAGACAGGTCAGGCCGATCAGGTCACGGAGATCGCCGCCGCGACCGACCCGCTTGGCGATCCGGTGGACGTGATCCACGCCAATCCCTTGGGCAAGATCCCCGCATTGGTGCGCGACGATGGCCCTGCGCTTTATGACAGCCGCGTCATCACCCGGTATCTCGACGCCCGCGCAGGGGCGCGCCTCTACCCCGAGGCCCGGATCTGGGAGGTTCTGACGCTCGAGGCGACCGCCGATGGGATCATGGACGCGGCGCTGTCGATGGTGCTCGAGACCCGTATCCGTGCGGAGACCGAACGCTCGGCAAAATGGGTCGAGGGACAATGGCGCAAGGTGGAACGCGGGCTGGATGCGATCGAGGCACGTTGGATCAGCCATCTCGAGGGTCAGATCGACATTGGCCAGATCGCCGTGGCCTGTGCGCTGGGCTATCTCGACCTGCGGCATGGCGGGCGCGACTGGCGCGCGGGACGACCGCAGCTCGCCGCATGGGCCGAGCGCTTCGCAGCCCGTGACAGCATGGTGAACACGGCCCCGCCTGCCTGAGGCGAAAGGACAAGACGTGGCAATCGGGGTGAGCAAGCTGGCCGAAGGCCGAGCCGGGCCTAGCCCCTTGCGGAATCAGAAGTTGAAGCTGACGCCGAGGTTGAGCGCGTTGGTGACGATGTCCGATTCCAGCGTGCCGCCCCCCAAGAGGTCGGCCTCGTTCTGCGAATAGGTGCCCTTGTACTCGCCGAAGACCGACATGCTGTCGGTGACGGAGTAGCTTGCCCCCGCCATCAGCGCGACCGCCGGGCCGGTAAGCTGGTACTCGTCTGTGCGGCCCTCGCCATCGTCATACTCGACCCGCGGCGCCGCGACACCGAAGCCGCCGCCCACATAGGGCGTCAGCCCGTAGGCGGCGTCGGGAAAGCGGCGATAGGCGTTCAATGTCAGGATGTTCAGCCCGTCGGTGAACTCCAACGTATCGAGCCCCTGTTCCGCGCGGGTTTCCGCGTCGGAATAGACCTTGGTATGGTTGAAATCGACACCGAAGCCGAGGTTGTTCTCGCGCCACCAGGTCGCGCGCAGGCCGTAATAGGGCGGCGCGTCGAAGGAGTTGCCCTCCCAGCCGGCGGTAAAATCGCGGTCGCTTGCGGTGCCGGGCCGGTCGACCGTGACGCCCGAATGCGGCGCGCCCTGCACGCCGCCATAGAAACTCAACTCGACCTCGGCATGCGCGAGGGCGGGAAGAAGGATCAGGATCAGCGAAGCGGCAAGGCGGGACATCGGATTGACTTTCGGTCGGACGGTGGCGGACAGGGATCGGCGGTACGGGGCAGGCGCAGCAGACTCGCGCCACTATCACCCGAATCTGGAGATCACAGATACAAACTCCAACAGGGAAACGTTTCAATTTTCCGTTGTCGCATTCCCGCAACGGCAGGCGGGTTTCTCCCCCTTGTCGGTGCGGGACCCAGACCTAGCTCGGCCCTCGGGTGCCCCGCCCTGCGCGGTATTGTCCGCTGGACGGGCGCGGGATTGATGGCTA
Source organism: Limimaricola cinnabarinus LL-001 (assembly GCF_000466965.1). GTDB lineage: Bacteria > Pseudomonadota > Alphaproteobacteria > Rhodobacterales > Rhodobacteraceae > Limimaricola > Limimaricola cinnabarinus. Next base: position 107,155 of record NZ_BATB01000006.1, on the reverse strand, counting down.
AACAGCGCCAAAACGCCAAGCGGGTCACGGCCCGCGGTCTTTTGCCGTCCGGGCGACGCCGCCCCAGCCATACCGGAGATCAACCCGTGTCACACGCCGACGATCATCAGGGCACCCGCCGCGATTTTCTCTACTATGCCACCGCCGGCGCGGGGGCGGTCGTAGCCGGTGCCGCAGTCTGGCCGCTGGTCAACCAGATGAACCCCTCGGCCGACGTGCTGGCGCTCGCCTCGATCCGGGTGGACGTCTCGGGCGTCCAGCCGGGCACCCAGCTCACCGTGCTGTGGCAGGGCAAGCCGGTATTCATCCGCTCGCGCACCGAGGAGGAGATTGCCGCATCGCGCGAGGTCGATGTGGCCTCCCTGCCCGATCCGGTGGCCCAGAACGAGAACCTGAACGGCGCCGCCCTCGCGACCGACGAGAACCGCGCGCTGGACGAGACCGGCACATGGCTCGTGCAGATGGGCATCTGCACCCATCTGGGCTGCGTGCCGCTGGGCGAGCAGGGTGATTTCGGCGGCTGGTTCTGCCCCTGCCACGGGTCGCACTACGATACCGCCGGTCGCATCCGCAAAGGGCCCGCGCCGCGCAACCTGCCCATTCCCGTCGCCGAATTCGTCGACGAGACGACCATCAAGCTCGGCTGAGGAGACCCCTGATGTCCGGTATTCCGCACGATCATTACGAACCCAAGACAGGCGGCGAGCGCTGGCTCAACAACCGTCTGCCGGTCCTCGGCCTGCTCTATGACACGCTGATGATCCCGACGCCGAAGAACCTCAACTGGATGTGGATCTGGGGCATCGTCCTGACCTTCACGCTGGCGTTGCAAATCGTCACCGGCATCGTGCTGGTGATGCATTACACGCCGCATGTCGACATGGCCTTCTCGAGCGTCGAGAAGATCATGCGCGACGTGAATGGCGGCTTCATGCTGCGTTACTTGCACGCCAACGGCGCCTCGCTGTTCTTCGTCGCGGTCTATGCGCACATTTTCCGCAGCCTCTACTACGGCAACTACAAGTCGCCGCGCGAGGTGACCTGGATCATCGGCATCCTGATGTACCTGCTGATGATGGGCACCGCCTTCATGGGCTACGTTCTGCCCTGGGGTCAGATGTCGTTCCACGGCACGGCCGTGATCACCGGCCTGTTCGGCGCCATCCCCTTCGTGGGCGAAGCGATCCAGACCTGGCTTCTGGGTGCATCGGCCGTGGGCCAGCCCGCGCTGAACCGCTTCTTCTCGCTGCACTACCTGATGCCTTTCATTCTGGCGGGCCTGACCGTCGTACACATCTGGGCCTTCCACTCGACCGGCAACAACAACCCCACCGGGGTCGAGGTGCGCCGCACCTCGAAGGAAGAGGCCAAGCGCGACACCCTGCCCTTCTGGCCCTACTTCGTGATGAAGGACCTGTTCGCGCTGGCGATCGTGCTGATGATCTTCTTTGCGATCGTCGGCTTCATGCCGAACTACCTCGGCCACCCCGACAACTACATCGAGGCAAACCCGCTCGCGACCCCGGCGCATATCGTGCCCGAATGGTACTTCCTGCCCTTCTACGCGATCCTGCGCGCCTTCACCGCCGACGTCTGGGTCGTGATGTTCGCCGAATGGATCACCTTCGGCATCGTCGACGCCAAGTTCTTCGGCGTGCTGGCGATGTTCGGTGCCATCGCGGTGATCGCGCTCGCGCCGTGGCTCGACACCTCGTCGGTGCGCTCGGGCCGGTATCGCCCGATGTTCAAGTGGTGGTTCGCGCTGCTCGTGGTCGACTTCTTCGTCCTGATGTGGGGCGGCGCAATGCCGGCCGAAGGCATCTACCCCTACATCTCGCTGATCGGTGCGGCCTACTGGTTCGGCTACTTCCTCGTGATCCTGCCGCTTCTGGGCGTGATCGAGAAGCCGCTGCCGATGCCCGCGACGATCGAGGACGATTTCAACGCGCATTACGACCCCAAGACCGGCGGCACCCACACCGTCGTCAAGCCGGCCGAGTGAGAGAGGCAAGACTGATGTTGAAAACCGCCATCCTGGCCGCGATCGCGGCGATGGGCCTCGCCGGTACCGCTATCGCGGAGGCCGAGACGCACATCACGGATTACGACTTTTCCTACGAGGGTCCCTTCGGGGCCTTCGACCAGATGCAGCTGCAGCGCGGCCTACAGGTCTACACCGAGGTCTGCGCCGCCTGTCACGGCCTGAAATACGTCTCCTACCGCAACCTCGCGGATGAGGGCGGCCCCGGCCTGCCCGAGGATCAGGTCCGCGCCTATGCCGCGCAGTTCGAGACCTTCGACGAGGAGCTCGACGACTTCCGCCCGGCGACCCCGGCTGACAAGTTCCCCGAAAGCGCACTGCCCGAAGCGCCCGACCTGTCGCTGATGGCCAAGTCGCGCGCCGGTTTCCACGGCCCCTACGGATCGGGCCTGAACCAGCTCTTCAAAGGCATGGGTGGGCCGGAATACGTCGCTTCCCTGCTGACCGGCTACGAGGAGGCGCCCGCTTGCGCCCCCGAGGATTTCGCGGGCTACTACAACGTGGCCTTCGCCTCGGGCGGCTTCCCCGAGAGCTGTATCGACGACGAAGGCCACCACGAGGTGCCCGGCTCGTGGATCGCCATGCCGCCGCCGCTTCTGGGCGACGACGTGACCTACGAGGACGGCCACGAAGCCTCCGTCGTGGAAGAAGCGAAGGACGTGACCGCCTTCATGATGTGGACCGCCGAGCCCAAGATGATGGCGCGCAAGCAGGCCGGCTTTACCGGCGTGCTGTTCCTCGGCCTGCTCGCGGTGCTGCTCTACTTCACCAACAAGCGGATCTGGCACCGCGCCAAATACGGCCCCCGCGACAAGTGATCGCAAGGGCCTGACGGCAAGAGAGGGCGCTCTGGAAGGAGCGCCCTTTTTTCATGTCAGGACGCCAAAGAAGGGAAAGCTTTGCCCATCGGCGGCGCGCTGAAGCACGGCATGGCCTCGTCACCAATGCGCAAACATGTCCATTGGCCGTAACAGCGGTGTTCCCTGCGCGGGCCTCAGCGTCCCAGATAGGCCCTGAGAGCGGGCGGGGGATCGGCCAGAAGCGGACCCGCCGCCTGGGGCGGGGCGGCGCGGCCCGCATCCACCAGCACGATGTGACTGGCGATACGCGTGGCGTCCTCGGGCGCGTGGCTCACCATCAACACCGTCCTCCCCTCCCCCGCTAACACCTCGCGCGCGAGGTCGAGCATCTCGGCCCGCAGCCCCGGCCCGAGGGCCGCGAAGGGCTCGTCGAGCAGAACCAGCGCGCGGTCCATCAGCAGCACCCGCGCCAGCGCCGCGCGGCTTTGCTGCCCGCCCGAGAGAGCGGCAGGCTTGCGCGCGGCCATGCCGGTCAGGCCGACACGCTCCAGCACCGCGCCGATGGCGTGCCGCCGCGCCGCGTCGAGCCGACCGCGCGGGTCGAGACCCAGCGCGAGGTTGCGCTCCACCGTCAGGTGCGGAAACAGGTTGTTATCCTGAAACAGGATCGAGATCGGCCGACCCGCGGGGGCGATCGGCGTCAGGTCGCGCCCGTCCCAGACGACGCGACCCGCGCTCGGCGCGAGAAAGCCCGCGATGGTGGCGAGCAGCGTCGACTTGCCGCCACCCGACGGCCCCATGACCGCGCAGACCGCGCCGTCCTCCAGCGCCCAATCCGCGGAGAGCGAGAACTCACCCTGCCGAATCTCCAGCCCGTCAAGCCGCAGCATCGCCCCGCCCTCCGTGATCGAAGATCCAGAACAGCGCGAGGCTGAGCGCCAGAAGCACCAACGCCACCCCCGCCGCCTGCTCCATCCGGTAGGCCGACATCAGCCGCACCATCAATAGCGGCAGCGTCGCCTCGCCATCGCCAGCGAACAGCGCGATGACCCCGAGATCGCCCATCGACAGCGCCGCCGTCAGCCCGGCGGCAAAGCCCAAGGGGCGACGCAGGCGCGGCAGGATCAGCCAGCGCAGGCGCGCCCAGCCGGTGAGGCCTAGAGAGGTCGCGAGCCGCCCATGCGCCGCCTCGGCCTGTGCTGCGGCAGGGGCCAGAACCCGCGCTGCGAAGGGCAGCGCCATCGCAGCGTTCACCAGCCCCGTCACGAGCAGCGCCACGTCGCGCGGAGAAACCAGCGGGTAAAGCACGACGAACAGCCCCGTGCCCATCACGAGGCTGGACGCGGCAAGCGGCAGCAGCATCGACAACTGCGCCAGCGCGCCGCCGCGCAGCACCAGCGCCAGCGCCAGCACAAGCGTCAGCGCCGTCGCCCCCAGCGCCACCGAAACCGATCGCAGCGCCGCCGCCCAGATCCCGTCGGGAAGATCCAGCAGCCCCGGCACCCCGCGCACCACGATCATTGCGAGGGGCGCCATGAGGAACAGCGCAGCGAGCGCGATAGCCAAGGCATCGACGCTGCGCCCGCCCGGCTCGAACCGCTCGACCACCCGGTCGAGGCCCGTGCCCAGCGCATCGGGCGCGCCCGCCATGCGCACCAGCAGCGCGGCGGCGGCGCAGAGGCCGAACTGCACCATCGCCAGCACTGCGGCCCGACCCAGATCGAAGTCGAATCGCAGCGATTGGTAGATGGCAAGCTCGACCGTAGTGGCGCGCGGCCCGCCGCCCAGCGTCAGCGCCACCGCAAAGCTTGTCAGGCAGATGAGGAAGATGACCGCAAAAGCCCCCGGCGCCACCGCGCGCAGCATCGGTGCTTCCAGCAGCCGCCCTACCGGCGCCCCAAGAGAGGCGGCGAGGCGGAAGCGCTCGGCGGGAATCGCGATCCAGCCTGAAGGATCAACCGCACCGCCAGCGGCAGGTTGAAGAACACATGCGCCAACACCACCCCGTGCCAGCCATAGACCGACACCGGCCCGAGCCCCGCGAGACCCAGCGCGTCGTTGAGGAGGCCGCCGCGTCCGAACACGCCGATCAGCCCGATCACCGCGACGATGACCGGCAGGATGAACGGCGCGCCCAGAAACGTCACCAGAGCGCCGCGCCCAACGAAGCGCCGCCGCGCCAGCGCCCGCGCCACCGGCACGGCGAGCACGACCGACAGCGCCGCCGAAAGGGCGGCCTGCCAAATGGTGAACCAGATCGCCGAGAGATCGGCGGGGCCGAGCTGTAGGGCGAAGCCCGCGCGCCATGCCACCGCCGCCAGCGTGCCCAGCGTCAGCGTCAGCACCAGCCCGGCGGCGATCGCGCCGGGCCATCTCGCCCATGTACTTATTGCGACAGCCCCTGCCGCCATGCTTCGATCGCGGGGGCGCGCAGCGCGTCGGCCTCGGTCTCGGACAGCCAGATCGCCTTTTCGGGCATGGCGATGTCGCGGAAGGCTTCGGGCCATTCGGCTTCGGGCAGTGCCGAAGGATAGGACCAGTTCGAGGTCGGGATAAGTGATTGGAACGCCTCGCTGGTGACGAAGCGCATGAATTGCTGCGCCAGATCGGGATCGTCGGTGCCCTTGAGCTGGGCCGCCAGCTCGATCGTCATGTAATGCCCCTCCTCGAAGATCGCCGCCGACACGGTGTCGTCCTCCTCGGCGATCGCGTGGTAGGCGGGCGATGTGGTGTAGCTCAGCACCATGTCGACCTCGCCCTCGGTGAAGAGGCCGTAGGATTCGGACCAGCCTGGCGTGACGGTGGTGATCTTGGGCGCAAGCTCGGCCCACTTGGCCTCCGCTTCGTCGCCGAACACCTCCTCGGCCCAGAGCACCAGCGACAGACCCGAGACCGAGCTGCGCGGATCCTGGATGGCGATGCGCAGATCGTCGGGGGCGTTCACCAGCGCCTCGAAGCTGGCGGGCACCTCCTTGAGCGCCTCGTTATCGTAGACGAAGGCGAGGTAGGACCAGTCGAAGGGCAGGAAAACCTCGTCGTCCCACGCGATCGGCAGCGTCAGCGCGGAGGTGTCGACGCCATGCGGCGCGAACAGCCCGGTCTCGCGCGCCTTCCTCATCTCGGTCGAATCAAAACCGATGGCGACGTCGGCCTCCGTGCGCTCTCCTTCGAGCAGCAGCCGCGGCAGCAGATCGCCGGTCTGGTAATCGATCGTGCAGCCGCACTCGGCCTCGAAGGCCTCCTTGATCGCGGGGCCGGGGCCCCATTCGGAGCCGAAGTAGTCGGGGGCATAGACGGTGAGGGTCTTGTCCTGCGCGAGCGCCGGGGTGGCGGCGAGTGCGAGGGTAAGACCCGCGATCAGGCGATGGTGCATGGTCATCCTCCGATGCGGGCGAAGAGCAAGGAGGACGCCTGTCCCGAAACCTTCCCTCCGCCGGTGTGATCCGGTTCAGGTTCAACGGGTCCGCGCGACGCGCATCTCAGCCAGTGGCCCCCCGAGGTGGAGCGGACAGTAGGGCATCGGGGGCCATGCGCAAGCCCCCGGCCTTTCCCCCGCGTCCGCGCCGCGCTACACCGGCCCGGCCACAAGGAGAGCGCGCCCATGTCCCTCAACAGCTTCGGCCACCTGTTCCGCGTCACCACATGGGGCGAAAGCCACGGCCCCGCGCTCGGCGCCACGGTCGACGGTTGTCCGCCGGGGGTGGAGATCACCGAAGCCGACCTGCAGGTCTGGCTCGACAAGCGGCGTCCGGGCCAGAACAAGCATACCACGCAGCGGCGCGAACCCGACGCGGTGGAGATCCTGTCGGGCGTGTTCGAGGGCAGGTCTACAGGCACGCCGATCCAGCTGATGATCCGCAACACCGACCAGCGCTCCAAGGATTACGGCGACATCGCCGAGACCTTCCGCCCCGGCCATGCCGACATCGCCTATCACCTGAAATACGGGCTGCGCGACTATCGCGGCGGCGGTCGCTCCAGCGCGCGTGAAACGGCGGCGCGGGTCGCGGCGGGCGGCGTGGCACGAGCCGCGCTCAAGGCCGCGCTGCCGGATCTGAAGATCACCGGCTACATGGTCCAGATGGGCGAGAAGACGATCGATCGTGCGAAGATCGACATGGAGGAGATCGCCCAAAACGATTTCTGGTGTCCTGACGCGGCTGCGGCGACCGAATGGGCCGACTATCTCGACGCGCTGCGCAAGGACCACAACTCGGTCGGCGCGATGATCGAGGTGACGGCCTCGGGCGTGCCCGCGGGCCTCGGCGCGCCGGTATACGGCAAGCTCGACACCGATCTGGCGGCGGCGATGATGTCGATCAACGCCGTAAAGGGCGTGGAGATCGGCGAGGGCATGGCGGCGGCGGCGCTGACGGGCCGCGACAATGCCGACGAGATCTTCATGGGCGAGAACGGTCCCGAATACGGCTCGAACCATGCAGGCGGCATCTTGGGCGGGATAAGCTCCGGACAGGACGTGGTGCTGCGCTTCGCGGTGAAGCCGACCTCATCGATCCTGAGCCCGCGCCGCTCGATCCGCATCGACGGAAGCCCCACCGAAGTCGTCACCAAGGGGCGCCACGATCCCTGCGTCGGCATCCGCGCCGTGCCGGTGGCCGAGGCGATGATGGCTTGCGTGCTGCTCGATCATTATCTGCTCGATCGCGGCCAGACCGGCGGGCATCGCGGCACCATCGGCTGAACGGCGCGCCAGTTCGGCCGTGAGCGCCCGTGCCCCGCGCGCCATGGCCCAACGGTGATTCCACGCGAAAGCCGGGCCGAGAAGCGGCGCGAGACGGCGCAGCAGCGGCCGCTCGACCCGGACCCGCCAGTCATAGATGGCGAGCGTCCCCGTGCCGTACGGCCGGATGCGCCAGACACCCCTGCCCCGCAGGTCGCCCATGGCAGCGATGACGCAGCCATCCGGGCGCCACGCCACGAGACGCCCCCGCCAAACCAGCCGGTAGGGCAGGAAGCCGCGCGACCGCATTTCCACGATCCGGCCGATCCCGTCGGGACGGCCCGGCTCGAGGATGCGCACCCCGAGATAGACCTCGCCCCACCAGTCGGGAAAGCGTTCGGGCTCGGACAGGAGCGCCACCACGGCGCGAGGCGGGGCCGCGAGCTCCCAACGTGTCACGATATGAAACCGCCCCGCCCGCGCCAGCCCTCGACGCAGGGCATGCAAAAGGCCGCCGGAGCGTGTCCGGCGGCCTCGGGGCCATGTCGGGGGCCGCATCAGATCCAGTAGTAGGGCGCGCCGTAATGGGAATAGGTCGCCTCTTCCCAACGACGATCCTCGTACCAGCGGTCGGGCCGCTCGGGTGCGCCCTGAAGCTGCGTCTCGGTGATGTCGGTGCGGTAGCCGCCCAAACCCGTGTCGTAGTCAAGCTTGGCCCAAGGGATCGGATGATGCTCTTCCCCCATCCCGAGGAAACCGCCAAAGCCCATCACCGCATAGGTGATCTTGCCGGACTTCTTGTCGATCACGAGGTGGTCGATATGGCCGATCTTTTCGCCACCGGCGCCATAGACTTCGGTGCCGTTGACGCGATCAGACGAAATCGTGCTGTGGCTGTCGCTGTAGTCGAACATGATGTCCTCCTGTGCTGTCTCGGAAGTAAAACCAACAGCCCCGCCCGGCTGTTCCACCGGGTTTCGCGATGCGCCGATTGTGGCCGATGGCCGCCGCGCCAGCTGCACGGCGAGGATGCCCGCCGCCACCACCGCCACGCCCAGCGCATCGGTCGTGCCCAGCGCCTCACCCAAAAGAACGGCGGCGATCACGACCCCGAACACCGGGTTGAGGAAATGGAAGGTCGCCGCCTTCACCGCGCCGATCCGTTCGACCAGCACGAACCACACCAGCGTCGCCAGCACGCCTGGCACCAGCACGGTGTAGCTGAAGGCCACGACGAGTGGCCACGACCATGTCACCGCCCAGCTTTCGAAGATCAGCGCCGGTGGCAGCAACGCCGCCGCGCCGACCAGCATCTGCAATCCGACGACCATCATCAGGTTGCCGCCCGACGCCGCGCCGCGCACCACGAGCGTCGCCGTGGCCAGCGCCAGCGCCGCCACGCCGCACAGAGCGACCGCAACGAGGTCGAGGCCGCCCGCCATGCGTCCGCCCATGATGATCGCCACGCCGGCAAAACCCGCCAGCAGCCCGATCGCCGCCACGGGCGGCAGCCGGTCGCGCAGCACCACCCAGCCGATCAATGCCACCAGAAGCGGCATGGTCGAGGCAATGATCGAGGCGACCGACGCGCCGATCCACTGCATCGCCACGAAGTTCAGCCCCAGATAGAGCGCGTTCTGGCACAGACCGAAGATCACCACGCCGCGCCACTGCGCCCGGCTGAGCCGTGCGGTCTGGCGCAGCATCAGCGCGATGCCGATCGCGATGACACCGGAGGCCAGAAACCGCAGCGTCAGCGCGGTGAGCGGCGGCGCATGGGCAACCACCACCCGCGCCGAGGTGAAGGCCGACGACCACATCAGCGCGAAGGCGAGCCCGAGTGCGAGTGACCTGACATCCATCGACAACCTCCCGGCAGCATCGAGCGGGCAGAAACGAGAAAGGGCCGCCCCTCGGGGCGACCCTTTCGTCATTTCGTCCGCACCGCAAGGCCGCGGCGCATCGAGGATCACTCCTCGTTGACGCTGTCCTTGAGCGCTTGGCAATGGTCATCTTGACCACCTTGTCGGCGTCCTTCTTGATCTGCTCGCCCGTCGCGGGGTTGCGGACCATGCGCTCGGGGCGCTCGCGGCAGTAGATCTTGCCGACGTTCGGCAGGGTCACGGCGCCGCCCTGCGACACTTCGCGGGTGATGATGGCGACCAGCGCGTCCAGATGGGCGCCGGCGGATTTCTTGTCGCCGCCGGTCTCGTCGGCGATGGCGCTGACGAGCTGCGCCTTGGTCATCGGTTTGGCCATTCCAGGTCTCCTTACCACAGCCCGCTTGGGGCGTATTCCTGCGCCGCTTGGCGCAACGTGTTGCCTAGACCCACAATGAAACAATCGCCAATGCAAGCAAAAACCGATGTTTCCTTGCGGTATCGGCGGGTTTCAGAGAAAAGCCGTCTCTTCGAGCTACGCAGTTTGCGGCTGTGAATGCGCTCCAGCGGCATTTCGCGCAGCCGCTCCATCGCCCGGATCCCGATCATCAGGTGGCGCGCCACCTGCGTCTTGTAGAAATCCGACGCCATGCCCGGCAGCTTCAGCTCGCCATGCAGCGGCTTGTCGGAAACGCAGAGCAGCGTGCCGTAGGGCACTCGGAAGCGGAAGCCGTTGGCCGCGATGGTGGCGCTTTCCATGTCGAGCGCCACGGCCCGCGACTGCGACAGACGCTGCACCGGGCCGGACTGGTCGCGCAACTCCCAGTTGCGGTTGTCGATGGTCGCCACGGTGCCGGTGCGCATGATCCGCTTGAGATCATAGCCCTCAAGCGCCGTGACCTGCTCCACCGCCTCCTCGAGCGCGATCTGGATCTCGGCCAGCGCCGGGATCGGGACCCAGACCGGCAGGTCGTCATCGAGCACGTGATCCTCGCGCAGGTAGCCATGCGCCAGAACGAAATCGCCCAGACGCTGCGAATTGCGCAGCCCCGCGCAGTGCCCGACCATCAGCCAGGCATGCGGGCGCAGCACCGCGATGTGGTCGGTCGCGGTTTTGGCGTTGGACGGCCCGACGCCGATATTGACCAGCGTGATCCCCTGCCCGTTCGCCCGCTTGAGGTGATAGGTCGGCATCTGCGGCATCTTGGCGGGGATGTGCATCGCGCCTTCGGGATCGGTGATCACCTGATTGTTCGGCCCGACAAAGCTGGTGTAGCCGCTCTCGGGATCGGCCAGCACGTGGCGTGCATAGGCCTCGAATTCCTCGACATAGAACTGGTAGTTGGTGAACAGCACGTGGTTCTGGAAATGCTGCGGGTCGGTCGCGGTGTAATGCGCGAGCCGGGCCAGCGAATAGTCGATGCGCTGCGCCGTGAAGGGGGCCAGGGGCCGTGCCCCGTCGGGATAAGTGAAGCCGTTGCCGTTGACGATGTCGTCATGCGTGGTCGAGAGATCCGGCACGTCGAACACGTCGCGCAGATGAAAATCCATCGCCCCGTCCTGCGGCACCGTCACGGAGGAGTCGTTGGCCACGGCGAAATGCACCGGCATAGGCGTCTCGGAGGCGCCGATCACGACCGGCACGCCGTGGTTCTCGATCAGCAGGCGCATCTGCTGCTTGAGGTAATTGCCGAACAGCCCGGGCCGGGTGACGGTGGTGGCATAGGTGCCCGGCTCGGCCACATGGCCAAAGCTCAGCCGACTGTCGGCCTGTGCGAAGGTCGCGGTGGAAAACCGGATCTCGGGATAGAAGGCGCGAAACCGCGTCTCCGGCACGCCGCCCTTCAGCGTTTCGGTGAATTTCTCGCATAGAAAGCGCGAGGCGCCGTCGTAGATCTCCCTGAGCCGCGCCAGCGCCGCTTCGGGATCGGTGAAGGCCTCGGCGGCGGGGAGCGGGGGGGTCTCGATCTTCAGCGTCTTCTCCATCTCGTTCAGTCCTGTCCTTCGAATGGTCCCGTGATCTCGAAGCGGGTGACGTCCACCAGCCCCAGATCCGATATGCGCAGCTCGGGGATCACCACGAGCGCGAGCAGCGAGTGCTGCATGTAGGCGTTGTTGAGCGTGCAGCCAGTGTCGCGCATCGCCGCGACCATGGCGTCGGCTTGGGCGGCCACCTCGCGCGCGGGCGCGTCCGACATCAGCCCCGCGATCGGCAGCCGCACCAGCGCGCGCTCCGCGTCGTCGCGCCAGACCGTGACGCCGCCGCCGACCTCTCCGAGCCGGTTCGCGGCTTTCGCCATCATCGCGGCATCGGTGCCGACGACGATCATGTGGTGGCTGTCATGCGCCACGGTCGAGGCGATCGCCATGCGGCCTTCATAGCCGAAGCCCTCGACGAAGCCGTTCACCACGCCGCCGGTGCCGCGGTGCCGCTCCACCAGAGCAATCCGCGCGACCGGGCCTTCGGGCATCACGCTGCCCTCATCGACGGGCAGCTCGCGTACCAGCGCCTTGGTCGGGGCTTGGTTCTCGACCACGCCGATCACCCGCGCCCGCACCGTCTCGGCCCCGTCGGGCGCCGCCAGCCTGAAATCATCCGCCTTCAACTCCCGGCCCAGATGCACGGTCCGCCGCGCGCGCTCGGGCCAGTCGTAATGCGGGCATGTGACACGCAGATCACCATTCTCGGCCACCAGCACCCCGCGCGCGAAGACCGTCTCGATCGGCAACGCCTCCAGATCCGAGGTCAGGATCACGTCGGCCCGCCGCCCCGGCGCGATGCTGCCCAGCTCGCGTTCCATGCCGAAATGCGTGGCCGTGTTGATCGTCGCCATCTGCAGCGCCACCAAAGGCGCGCAGCCGCATTCGATCGCGTGGCGCACCACCCGGTCCATGTGGCCGTCATTCACCAGCGTCCCGGAATGACAGTCATCGGTGCACAGCACGAAGTTGCGCGGGTCGAGACCCTTTTCGGTGACGGCGGTGATCTGGCTCTTCACGTCGTACCACGCGCTGCCCAATCGCAGCATGGAGCGCATGCCCTGCCGCACCCGGTCGATGGCGTCGCTCTCGCGCGTGCCTTCGTGGTCGTCGGCGGGACCCCCCGCGACATAGGCGTGGAACGGCACGCCCCGGTCGGGGCTCGCGTAGTGCCCGCCCACGGTCTTGCCCGCGCGCATGGTGGCCGCGATCTCCGAGAGCATCTTGGGATCGCCTGCGACGACGCCGGGATAGTTCATCATCTCGCCCAGACCCACGATGCCGGGCCAAACCATCGCCTCGGCCACGTCCTCGGGGCTGATCTCGTGGCCCGTGGTCTCCAGCCCCGGTGCCGATGGCGCGCAGGACGGCATCTGGGTAAAGATGTTGACGGGCTGCATCAGCGCCTCATCATGCATCATCCGCACCCCTTCAAGGCCCAGCACGTTGGCGATCTCGTGCGGGTCGGTGAACATGGTCGTCGTACCATGCGGGATCACGGCGGCGGCGAATTCGGCTGGGGTGAGCATACCGCTCTCGATATGCATATGCGCGTCGATCAGGCCGGGGATCAGGTAACGATCGGCGGCATCCACCACCTTCGTCCCCTCGCCGATGCAATGGCTCGCATCCGGGCCGACATAGGCGAACCGCCCTTCGGCCACCGCCACCTCCCAACCGTCGAGGATCTCGCGGCTCTGCACGTTCACCAGACGGCCGCCACGGATCACGAGATCGGCGGCTTCGCGGCCCGCGGCCACGGCGACGAGGCGGGGGGCAGCTTCGGCCCAAGATCTGATGGCATGTTCCATCTTCGAATTTCATACCAATGAACCAGCCGCCGCAACCCCGGCCCGGCGGGATGGGAAAGCTGCAAAGCGCCGTGACGGCGGGGCGGCTCCACCCCCGTTCCATGCGCATTTGAGGAATGAGGTGCGCAGCCCCCGCGCGAGAGTGTGATCGCACCCTTCGGAACGGCCCCAGCCCATGCCGCGTTGCACGCCCGAGGAGACCTGTCATGCCGCCCCCCGCCCAGCTCGTCTATTATCCCGATTCAGAACCCGGCATCACCCGCCGACGCTGCGGGCGCGGGTTCACCTATACCGCCCCCGACGGCACCACCATCGCGCGCGGGGCCGAGCGTCGTCGCCTCGACGCGCTCGCGGTGCCACCCGCCTATGAAAGCGTCTGGATCTGTCCCAAGCGGCAGGGCCATTTGCAGGCCACCGGCCTCGACGCACGCACCCGCAAGCAGTACCGCTATCACCCCGACTGGCGTGCTTGGCGCGAGGCGCACAAGTTCGACCATCTCGCGGAGTTCGGCGAGGCGCTTCCCGCGATCCGCCGCCGCATCCGCCGCGACCTGTCGGGTGAGGCGGGGGAGCTCGACTTTGCCATCGCCGCCGTGCTGGCATTGATCGACCGGGTGTCGATCCGCGTGGGCAACCCTGAATACGCCGCCGAGAACCGCACCTATGGCGCCACGACCCTGACGGGGCGGCACATCCGGCTCGACGAAGACGAGTTGCGTCTGCGCTACACCGCCAAGGGCAACAAGAAGGTGGACCGCCACCTCAGGGACCGCCGCCTGATGAAGGTGCTGGGCGAGTTGCACGACCTGCCGGGCAGGCAGCTCATCGGCTGGGTCGATGAGGACGGCACCCCGCATGGCGTCTCCTCGGGGCAGGTCAACGACCGGCTGGCCGAGATCACCGGCTCGGACCACATCACCGCCAAGACCTTTCGCACATGGGCGGGCTCCGAGGTGGCGCTGGCCCGTGCGTTGTCGGACGAGGCGCTTACCATCAAGGGCATGAGCGAGGCCGCCGCGGAGCGGCTTTCCAACACGCCGACCATCGCGCGCAACAGCTACATCCACCCCAAGGTCATCGCCCTACACGACACCGACCCCGAGGAGCGCGCTGCCCTGCTCGAAGACCTCCCCGAGACGGCGGGACTGCGGCAGGCCGAGAGGGCCCTGCTGAGGCTTTTGTCATGAGCCTCGCGCGGTTCATCGAGGCGCAGGAGGGCAGCTATGCGACGGCGCTGTCCGAAATCGAGGCGGGCCGCAAGCGCAGCCATTGGATGTGGTACATCTGGCCGCAGCTGCGCGGCCTCGGCCATTCGCCCATGGCGCAGCACTATGGCATCGACGGGGCCGCCGAGGCGCGCGCCTATCTGGCCCATCCCATCCTCGGCCCTCGTCTTGTCGAGATCAGCCACGCCATGCTCGCCCATGAGGGACGCGCCCCCGAGGACATCCTCGGCGGCATCGACGCGCTCAAGCTGCGCAGCAGCGCCACGCTCTTTGCCGCTCAGCCGGGTGCCGACCCGGTGTTCGCGCGGCTCATCGAAGCGTTCTATGACAGCCCCGACGCCAAGACGCTGGCGCTTCTGGACCCCTGACCGCGCATCGGGCACATAAGGCGCATGACCACGCTTCTCTCCTTCGGCCACGGCTACTCGGCCCGCGCGCTCACCCGCCTGTTGCCCGAGGACTGGCGCGTCATCGGCACCACCCGCTCGCCCGACAGGGTCGAAGCTTTGCGCGCCGAAGGAGTGGAGCCGGTGATCTGGCCCGGCGGCGATCTCATACCGGCGCTTGATGCTGCGACGCATCTGTTGATCTCCGCCGCGCCCGATGCCGATGGTGACCCGGTGCTGCGCGACTGGCAGGATGCCATCGCCGCGCGTGCGAAGCGCTTCGCATGGGTCGGCTACCTCTCGACGACCGGCGTTTATGGCGACCGCGACGGCGGCTGGGTCGACGAGGAGAGCGAGCTGCGCCCCGCGACGAAGCGCGGGCAGGCGCGCGTCGGGGCCGAAGCGGCGTGGCGGGCGATCCCCGGCCTGCCGCTGCATGTCTTCCGGCTTGCCGGCATCTACGGCCCTGGGCGCGGCCCGTTCGAGAAGGTGCGGCAGGGCACGGCCCGACGCATCGTGAAACAGGGGCAGGTCTTCAGCCGCATCCATGTGGATGACATTGCACAGGTGCTCAAGGCGAGCATCGACCGACCCCACACCGGTGCGACCTACAATTTGTGCGACGACGACCCGGCCCCGCCGCAAGAGGTCATCGCCCATGCCGCCGAGCTGCTCGGCCTGCCGGTGCCGCAGGAGGTGCCCTTCGAAGAGGCCGAGATGACGCCGATGGCGCGCAGCTTCTATGCCGAATCGAAGAAGGTGCGGAACGACCGGATCAAGGACGAGCTGAAGGTGACGCTGATCCACCCCGATTACCGCTCGGGGCTGGCCGCGCTGTTGCGCGCCGAAGCCGCGGACTGATCCGCGGCAGCCCGCCGCGCGGGGGCTCGATGCCCCGCGCGGCGGTATCCTTCAGGCGCGCTTGCCGATCACCTCGACGCCGAGCACCGAGAGCACCTTTTCCTCGATATGCCGTGCGGACAGACCGGCAGTCTCGTACATGTCCGAGGGGCTCGCCTGATCGATGAAGATGTCGGGCAGCACCATGGAGCGGAACTTCAGCCCCCGGTCGAACACACCCTCGTCGGAGAGAAGCTGCGCCACATGGCTGCCGAAGCCGCCGACAGCCCCCTCCTC
Source organism: Limimaricola cinnabarinus LL-001 (assembly GCF_000466965.1). Taxonomy (GTDB): domain Bacteria; phylum Pseudomonadota; class Alphaproteobacteria; order Rhodobacterales; family Rhodobacteraceae; genus Limimaricola; species Limimaricola cinnabarinus. The sequence goes on along the minus strand of NZ_BATB01000006.1, from coordinate 91,213 downwards.
GATGGTGATCAGCGCCTCGTGATCCGCTGCCAGCTTCAGGATCATCTCGCGGTCCAGCGGCTTGGCGAATCGCGCATCGGCGATGCTGGGCGTGATGCCGCGCGCCGTGAGCGCCTCGGCGGCCTTGACCACCTCGGACAACCGCGTGCCGAAGGAAAGAAGCGCCACGCGGCTTCCCTCCCGCACCATGCGCCCTTGCCGACCTCGAGCGGTTCGGCTTCGACCGGGATCTCGACGCCGACGCCTTCGCCACGCGGAAAGCGGAAGGCGATGGGGCCTTCGTCATGCGCCGCCGCCGTGACGACCATGCGTGCAAGTTCGCCCTCATCCGCGGCGGCCATCACTACCATGCCCGGCAGGTTGGCCATGAAGCCTACGTCGAAGCTGCCCGCATGGGTCGCGCCATCGGCACCCACCAATCCTGCGCGGTCGATCGCGAAGCGCACCGGCAGCCGCTGGATCGCCACGTCGTGCACGACCTGATCATAGCCACGCTGCAGGAAGGTCGAATAGATCGCGCAGAACGGCTTCATGCCGCCCGCCGCGAGACCGGCGGCGAAGGTCACGGCGTGCTGCTCGGCAATGCCGACATCGAAGCATCGGCTGGCATAGCGGTCCATGAACCGCGCCAGCCCCGTGCCGTCGGGCATCGCCGCCGTCACCGCGACGATCTTGTCGTCCTTCTCCGCTGCCTTGATCAGGCTTTCCGAAAACACCGATGTATAGGATGGCGCGTTGCTCTTGGCCTTGGCCTGCTCACCCGAGATCACGTCGAATTTGGCGGTGGCGTGACCTTTATCTGAGGCAGCCTCGGCCGGGGCATAACCCTTGCCCTTCTTGGTGATCGCGTGGATCAGGATCGGCCCGTCGGCGCGCGATTTGACCGTGCGCAGCACCGACAGAAGCTGCTCCATGTCGTGCCCGTCGATCGGCCCGATATAGGAAAACCCCAGCTCCTCGAACAACGTGCCGCCGACGGTCATGTGCTTGAACACATCCTTGGCGCGCTTGGCCCCCTCCTGGAACGGCGGCGGCAGGAAGCTGACGGCTCCCTTGGCCAGAGCCTTGAATTCCTGGAACGGCGCCCCTGCATAGAGCCGCGAGAGATAGGAGGACATCGCGCCCACGGGCGGCGCGATGCTCATCTCGTTGTCGTTGAGGATGACGATCATCCGCTTGCCCAGATGGCCCGCGTTGTTCATCGCCTCATAGGCCATGCCAGCGCTCATCGCGCCGTCGCCGATCACCGCGATGCAGTCGCCGACGCTCTCGCCCTCGAGCCCGCGCCCGCCCAGGTCGCGCGCCGCCGCCATGCCCAGCGCCGCCGAGATCGAGGTCGAGCTATGCGCCGTGCCGAAGGGGTCGTAGGGGCTTTCGGACCGCTTGGTGAAGCCCGAAAGACCATCCTTTTGGCGCAGGGTCCGGATGCGGTCGCGCCGTCCTGTGAGGATCTTGTGCGGATAGGACTGATGGCTCACATCCCAGATCAGCCGGTCGCGCGGCGCATCGAACACCGCGTGCAGCGCCACGGTCAGTTCGACCACGCCGAGCCCGGCCCCGAGATGCCCGCCGGTCTCGCTCACCGCCGAGATCGTCTCGGCGCGCAACTCGTCGGCGAGGCGCTTGAGCTCGGCGTCGCTCAGCCGCTTCATGTCCTCGGGGATCTTCACCCGGTCGAGAACGGGGGTGACGGGGCGGTTCGGCGTCTGGGTCATGGCGAGCCCCCTTTGTTCAATTGTCGCGCGCGATAACGAAGCGGGCGGCGTCGCGCAAGGTTCCGGCCTGCGCACCATAAGGCGACAGCGCGTCGCAAGCCGTCTCGATGAGCTCGGCGGCGCGTGTCCGGGCGGCTTCGAGCCCGAGCAGCGACACGAAGGTCGCCTTGCCGGCGCCCGCGTCCTTGCGCAGCGCCTTGCCCATCTTTTCGGCGTCGCCCTCCACGTCGAGGATGTCGTCCGCGATCTGAAAGGCAAGGCCCAGCGCCGCAGCGTAACGCCCCAGCGGACGCGCATCGGCCCCCGCCATCACCGCGCCCGCCTCGGCCGACCAACGGATCAGCGCCCCGGTCTTGCCCTGCTGCAGCTCGGTGATCTGGTCGAGATCGAGCGGTGCGTCGGCGCTTTCGGCCATGATGTCGCGTGCCTGCCCGCCGACCATGCCCGCGATGCCGCCCGCGCGTGCGAGCGACAGGCACAGATCGGCGCGGTGCGGTCCCACCGCCGGATCGGCACAAAGCTCGAAGGCGAGGCTTTGCAGCGCATCGCCCGCAAGAATCGCGGTCGCCTCGTCCCAAGCGACATGCACGGTCGGTTGCCCGCGTCGCAGGTCGTCATCATCCATCGCGGGAAGATCGTCATGCACGAGGGAATAGGCGTGCAGCGCCTCGATCCCGGCGGCGGGCAGACGCGCGGCCTCGCGCGTCACGCCGTGCAACCGCGCGCCTTCGAGCACGAGGAAGCCGCGCAGTCCCTTGCCGCCCATGACCCCGTGCTCCATCGCACGGGCCACCGGCAGGTCGTGACCCGCGAGCCGCTCGCGCAGCAGTGCCTGCGTCTCGCGCCCGGCCTGCGCCAGCGCCGAGCCGAAGCCCTCAGCCATCGAGCGGCGCGGTGCCCTGCGCCTGCCCGTCGGGCGCTTGGGTGATCTTCGCAACCTTCTCCTCGGCCTCGGCGAGCTGCTTTTCGCAGCGCGCCTTCAACTCGGCGCCCCGCTGGTAGAGCGCGATCGAATCGTCGAGCGCGACATCGCCGCGCTCCAGCTTGCCCACCACCTGCTCCAGTTCCTTGATCGCCGCCTCGAAGCTCAGTTCCCCGACGGGTGTCGCATCGCTCATCGCCCGCGTTCCTCCAGTATCCTCACATGGGCGGCCACCGAGGCCGCCAGCGCCTCGAGGTCATAACCGCCTTCGAGCGCGGAGACCACGCGCCCCTCGCACTGCGCATCGGCAAGATCGCAGATCCGCGTGGTGATCGCCGCGAAATCCTCGGCCTCGAGCATCAGCCCGGCCAGCGGATCGGCCCGGTGCGCGTCGAATCCCGCCGAAACGAGAATCAGTTCGGGCGCATGCGCTTCGATCCGCGGAAACACCTCGCGCTCCAGCGCCGCCATCATCCCCGCCCCGTCGCACCCGGCCCGCAGCGCCACGTTGACCACCGTGCCGTGCGGGCCGGTGTCCGTCGGATCGCCCGTGCCCGGATAAAGCGGCATCTCGTGGGTCGAGCAGAACAGGATGCGCGGGTCGTCCTCGACCAGATCCTGCGTGCCATTGCCGTGATGCACGTCGAAATCGATGATGGCGACGCGCGAGAGCCCGTGATGCCCAAGCGCGTGATGCGCGGCGGCGGCGACATTGCCTAGAAGGCAGAACCCCATCGCCGTCTCGCGTTCGGCATGGTGCCCCGGCGGGCGCATCGCGCAAAAGGCGTTGGACGCCTCGCCCGAGAGCACGAGATCCACCGCCCGGATTGCCGCGCCCGCGCCGCGCCACGCGGCTCCGAGGCTGCCCGCCGAGAGCCACGTGTCGGCGTCGATCTGGCGCGTGCCCTGTTCGGGCGTGTCGCGGCGCAGATCGTCGAGATAGGACTTCGGATGCACCCGCAGCAGGTCCGCCTCGGCGGCGAGCGGCGCCTTGACGCGCATCAGGTTCATACCCTCAAGCGCACCGAGCACGGCGTCGAGCCGCGCCACCTGCTCGGGGTGGCCGGGGGGCGTGGCATGGTCGAAACCGTCGGGATGGGTCAGGAGCGCTGTGGTCATGAGAGTGCAGGCAATCCCAGATCGCCGCCGGGCGCAAGCGCCACGATGTCACCGCCGCGCGAGCCGCATTTGTCCTGTCTTCAGCTGCGCCGCACTCAATCCGGCGTCAGCATGTAGCCTTCGCCGCGCACCGTCTGCAGATAGCGCGGCTGGCGCGGGTCGGCCTCGAACTTGCGGCGCAGCCGGGTGATCTGCACGTCGACCGCGCGCTCCTGGCTCTGACCGCCACCGCGGCCCAACTCCTCGACCAGATGGGCACGGGTCACCGGCTCGCGCGGCTGCGCGGCAAAGATCCGCATCAACTGCGATTCGGTGGCGGTCAGGCGGATCTGGCTCTCGCCCTCCCACATCTCGCCGCGCGCCACATCGTAGCGCACCGGTCCAAGATCCAGCATGGCGGGCCGCTCGGGCTCGGGCTCGGGCACCGGTTGGCGTCGCAGCACGGCGTTGATCCTGAGCAGCAGTTCCTTGGGATCGAAGGGCTTGGCGAGGTAATCGTCGGCCCCGGCCTCGAGCCCGGTGATCCGGTCCCCGGTCTCGCCGCGCGCGGTGAGCAGCAGGATCGGCACGGGCAGCGTCTCGCGCAGCGACCGGCAGAGCGAGATGCCGTCCTCGCCGGGCATCATCACGTCGAGGACGATGAGGTCGAAGTCGAGACCCGACAACAGGCGGCGCGCATGGCCCGCGTCGCGCGCCCCGGTGACGAGGTAGCCGTGCCGCGAAAGGAACTTCTGCAACAGCGCCCGCAGCCGCGCGTCGTCATCGACCACCAAGAGATGCGCGAGATCGGTGCTCATCATCCGCCCCTTCCGGCCAAGGCTTCGTACTGGCGGCGGCTTTCGTCGTCCATCATCGCCTCGAGCACCTGCCGGAAGCCCGCCACCGCGACCGGCCCTGCGGTGCGGTAGGCGGCGCGCATCCGCTCGCGCTGCGCATCGGACAGCTCACGTTCGAGCCGCGCGCCCTCCTCGGTCAGATGCAAGTGCCGCTCACGCCGGTCGCGCCGCCCTACCCGCGCCTCGACCAGACCAGCCGCGATCAGGGCGCGCAGCACCCGGTTCAGCGATTGCTTGGTGACGCCCAGAAGCGCCATCAGGTTCGATACGGTGGTGCCGGGCGAGCGGTGGATGAAATGGATCGCCCGGTGATGCGCGCGGCCCATCTCGCGGCCCTCAAGGATGCGGTCGGGATCGGCGGTAAAGCCGCGGTAGGCGAAGAACATCGCTTCGATGCCCTTCCTGAGCTGTTCGTCCGTCAGGAAGAGAAGGCTCGATCCCCCCTGCGGCGCCGGTGCCTCGGCCATGCGCTGTCGTCCCTTCGGTCGTTCGCCTTTGGGTCACAATACGTCAGCCTTGTTGACATTCCAAGAGCGAAGCACTAGCGATTTGCCCCATGAAGCGCAATTTTCGGTCTCGGAGCCCGACTCCGCATCCGAAATCTTGACAGGGAGGCACGCCATGTCCGGTGGCTATGACGATCGCGACGGAAAGATCTGGCTCGACGGCCAGCTTGTGGAATGGCGCGACGCGCAGGTGCATGTCCTGACCCACGCGCTGCATTATGCCTCCTCGGTGTTCGAGGGCGAGCGCTGCTATGACGGCCGCATCTTCAAGGGCGTCGAACATTCGCAGCGGCTGCGCAAATCGGCCGAGCTGCTGGATTTCGAGATCCCCTATTCGGTCGAGGGGATCGAGACGGCGAAATACGCGGTGCTCGAGGCCAATGGCTGGTCCAATGCCTATGTGCGGGCGCTGGCGTGGCGCGGTGCCGGTCCCGACATGGGCGTGGCGTCCTTGCGCAACCCGGTGCGCATGGCCGTCGCGGCCTGGGAATGGGGCAGCTATTACGGCGACGCCAAGATGAAGGGCGCCAAGCTCGACATCGCCAAGTGGAAGCGCCCCTCCCCCGAGACCGCGCCGAGCCAGGCCAAGGCCGCGGGTCTCTACATGATCTGCACGATGTCCAAGCACGCCGCCGAGGCCAAGGGCTGCTCCGACGCGCTGATGTTCGACTATCGCGGCTATGTCGCCGAGCGACGGGCGCCAACATGTTCTTCGTCAAGGATGGCGAGGTGCACACGCCGCTGGCCGATTGCTTCCTCAACGGAATCACGCGCCAGACCGTGATCGCGATGCTCAAGGACAAGGGACTGACCGTGCATGAGCGGCACATCATGCCCGAGGAACTCGAGGGCTTCGAGCAGTGCTGGCTCACCGGCACCGCGGCCGAGGTCACCCCGGTGGGGCAGATCGGCGACTACAGCTTCGAGGTCGGCGCGCTGACGCGTGACGTGGCCGAGAGCTACGAGAAGCTCGTTCGCGCCTGAGCCTGTGTGCGGTCCGCGGTGCCGGGCCGCGCTTTCCGACGGCACCCATCGCCTTACCTCCTCGCGGACAAGCCGCAGGAGACTTCATGGACAACGCCCCGCACCGCGATCCCGAGCATGCCGACCACGTGCGCAACAAGGCCGAGGCCAAGGCCGTCAACGAGGCGAGCCATCTGAGCGCGCGACTGGTCTATCATGTCGTGTTGCGCGAGGGCGAAGAAGAGCTCAAGCGGCCCAACGCAGCGCTGTTCTGGGCCGGCATCGCGGCGGGGCTGATGATCTCGGTCTCGGTGATGGCCGAGGCCGTGCTCAAGGCACATCTGCCCGAAGTGCCATGGGCCGTCTACATCGCCGATTTCGGCTATTGCTTCGGCTTCCTGCTGGTGATCCTGAGCCGGATGCAGCTTTTCACCGAAAACACCATTTCGACCGTCCTGCCGCTGCTCACCCATCGTGACGGCACCACGCTGTGGAAGGTGGCGCGGCTTTGGGCGCTCGTGCTCGGGGCCAATATCATCGGTGCCTTTCTTGCCGCGGCGTTTTTCGTCCACACCTCTGCCCTGCCGCCGGAGATGTCGACAGCTATGGGTGAGATCAGCGTCACCGCCACTTCGGCCGGGGCATGGGAGAATTTCTGGCGCGCGATTCCCGCCGGGATTCTGATCGCGGCGCTGGTCTGGATGATTTCCTCGGGCGATCACGAGTATTTCCTCATCATCACCGCCTTCACATGGCTGATCGCTGCGGGCGATTTCCAGCATGTCATCGCGGGCTCGGTCGAGATGGCGCATGTGGTGCTGTCGGGGGCGGGCGACCTACCCGAACTGCTGGTGCGCTGGTTCGGACCGGTGCTGCTGGGCAATGTGATTGGCGGCACGGCGATCTTCACCCTGACCGCATGGGGGCAGGTCCAGCAGGAAGTACAGGGCTAGCCGTTCGGGCTCATCGCGCGGCGCCCGCGGCCGCGCTCCAGCCCAAGCTTGCGCTCGCGCAGGATGATGGCGATACCGGCCGAGACGATGATCGCGGCCCCCGCGAGCATCGCCGCCGTCGGCACTTCGTCGAAGAGGAAATAGCCCACGCCCAGCGCCAGCAGCATCGAGGCGTATTCGAACGGTGCGATCAGCGAGGCGTCGGCGTAGCGGTAGCTGGAGGTCAGGAAGATCTGCCCCAGCCCCCCGAGAAGCCCCGCCGCGACCAGCAGCGCGAAGGTGCCAGGACCCGGCATGGTCCAGCCGAAGTGCAGCGTCAGCAGCGCCAGCACGCTTGCCGTGGCCGAGAACCAGAAGACGATCGTCGCCGTGCTTTCGGTGCGGGTTAGCTTTCGCACGAAGACCTGCGCCAGCGCCGCGCAAAGCGCGCCGCCCAGCGCCACCACCGCGCCCAGCGTCTCGGCCATGCTGAGAGGATCGGAGGTCACCGTGAGCCGGGGCGACATGACGATCAGCACCCCGACAAGCCCCGCCCCCACCGCCGAAAGCCGGAACAGCCGCACCTCCTCGCCCAGAAACATCGCCGCCAACACCACCACCATCAGCGGTGCGGCATAGCCGATCGCCGTCACCTCGGGAAAGGAGAGTAGCCCCAGCGCGGTGAAGCCGAGCCCCATGGCCGCGGTGCCGACGAGGCCGCGCCACAGATGCCCCATCGGGTTGGGTGTCTCGAGCCCGTGGCGCAGTTCGCCGCGCCACAGGAGCCACGCGATGATGACGGGAAGCGCGAAGAAAGATCGGAAGAACACCGCCTCACCCGGCGGTACCACGTCCGAGGTCGCCTTGATGATCGAAGCCATGGCGACGAAGACGCAGACCGAGGCGACCTTGAACAGGATGCCGCGCATCGGCTGCTGTGCAGGCGAGGTGACGGCATCGGTCGAAGCCGGGGAGGCGCTGGAGCGGGGCATGGGTGTCCTTTCGCCCCGACCCTAGCCCCCCGGCCAGCGGGGGCAAGCAGGCATCGCCCGGCAGGACACCGGTGCCGGAGGCGATGCCCCTGTCAACGAGGGCGCCGCCCGTCCGACCCTGACAAAAGCCAGCGCCACCTCCGGGATCCGGAGGTGGCGCGTCATGTCATCTGGTTCAAGGTCTCTTAGATCTGCCGTTACCCGGCCGATCTTACCCCGACAGAGACACAGGTCTCAGGCCTCGCGACCGCGCTCGATCCGCAGGAACTCGCGTATCCGCGCCGCGCCGCGGGCGCCGAGGCCACGGGCGTGAAGCTGTTTCGTCGCGCGATGCGGGCCTTCCTCGCGCTCGAGCCGCATGTATTCGCGCGCCTTGATCTCGGAGCGGTCCTTGGGCTTGTCGATCACGTGCTTGGTCATCGAAATCTCCTCCCTTGGGGGTATCGCGGGTCTGCAACCTAGCCGATCCCGCCGATTCGGTCTGCATCTTTCGCATGAGCGCCCCGGCGCGCGCCATGCGCCGCCGGGGCTTGGCCTTCACGGTCAGTTCGCCGGGCTCATCTTCAGGATCGCGCCCGCTTCGCTGTCGATCAGAAACAGCACCTCGCCGGATTCGGTGATTTCCACGTCGCGCACCCGGCCATTGCCGCCCGCGAGGGCTTCCTCGCCGACCACGAGGCCTTCCTCGTTGATGTCGAGGCGCACCACCTCACCGGGCACGAGCGAGGCGATGACCAGATCGCCTTCCCATCCATCGAAGGCGCCGCCCTCGTAGAAGGCCATGCCGCCCGGCGCGATCACCGGGTCCCAATAATAGACCGGCTCCTCGATGCCCTCGGCGCGCGGCTCGCCGATGCCGACCGGCTCACCATCATAGCGGACGCCATAGCTCACCTTGGGCCAGCCGTAATTGGCACCCGGCTCGGGGCGGTTAAGCTCGTCGCCCCCCGCGGGTCCGTGTTCGATGGTCCAGTAGTCTCCTGTGGAGGGTTGGATCGCCGCGCCCTGAATGTTGCGGTGGCCATAGGACCAGATCGCGTCCTCGCCTTCCTGGCCCACGAAGGGGTTGTCCTCGGGCACCGAGCCATCTGGATTGAGCCGCACCACCACGCCATAGGTGTTGGTGATGTCCTGCGCCATCTCGCGGTATTCGTCGGTGAAATGCTCGCCCGTGGTGATGAAGACATGCCCTTCGCCGTCGAAGGTGATGCGCGAGCCGTAATGCATCGGCGCGTCGGCGGGCGGGCCTTGAACGAAGATGTCTTCGACATTCTCCAGCGCGGTCATGTCCTCCGACAACGTGCCACGCGCGGCCGCCGTGGCAACGCCGCCATCGACCGGCTTGGCATAGGTGAAATAGACCATGCGGTCGCTGTCGAATTCGGGGCTCAGCGTCACATCGAGAAGGCCGCCCTGTTCGCGCGCGTCGATCTCGGGCAGGCCGGTGATCGGCTCGTGCACCTCGCCCGAGGCCGAGACATGGCGCAACCGACCGGGACGCTCGGTGACGAGGTAGCTTCCATCAGGCAGCGGCGCGATGCCCCAAGGCCGCTCCAGCCCCTCGACAAAGGTCTCGATGGTGGTTTCGGTGGCCTCCATCTTGGGCGCGTTGGCTTGCTCGGGGAAAGCGGGTTCGTAATCGGCGTTGGCCGGACCGCGATCGACGGGCTGCTTGACGCCGCCATGATCGGCATCGGCGAGGGCGAGGCCGGGGATCAGCGCGGCCAGAGCTGCCGCAACAAAAGGCGATATGGACTTCATGTCGGTCTCCCTGTGCTTGTCAGGAACTTGACCTAGCCGCCTTTTCCGCCCCTTCCAGCCGCCTCACGGCCCATTGACCGGCCTCGGCCAGAACCGGATCGGCTTCGGCGGCCAGATCACGGGCCACCCCAAGCAGGCCCCGGTCGCCGGAGTTGCCAATGGCATAGGCGACGTTGCGCAGGAACCGGTCGCGTCCGATCCGCTTGATCGCAGAACCGGAGAACATCTCGCGGAAGGTCGCATCGTCGAGCTTTGCCAGATCGGCGAGCGGCGGCGCATCGACCTTGCCGAAATAGCGCATTTCGGTCGCCTCTTGGGCAAACTTGTTCCACGGGCAGACGGCGAGGCAGTCGTCGCAGCCATAGATGCGGTTGCCCAGAGCCTCGCGAAACTCCTCGGGCACCGGTCCCTTGTGTTCGATGGTGAGGTAGGAAATGCAGCGCCGCGCATCGAGTTGGAAGGGCGCCGGAAAGGCGTTGGTCGGACAGATGTCGAGACAGCGCGTGCAGGAGCCACATTTCTCGACCGCGGGTGCATCGACGGGAAGATCGACGGTTGTGAAGATCGCGCCGAGGAACACCCAGTTGCCGACCGTGCGGCCCAGAAGATTGGTGTGCTTGCCCTGCCATCCGAGACCGGCGGCCTGCGCCAGCGGCTTTTCCATCACCGGCGCGGTGTCGACGAAGACCTTGATCTGTTCGTCGGGGCATTGCTCCAGAAGCCAGCGCCCGACCCGCTTGAGGCGCTTCTTGACGAGGTCGTGGTAATCGCGGCCATGGGCATAGACGCTGATCGCGGCGCGGTCGCGCTGTTCAAGCACCTCGAGCGGATCGTGGCGCGGCGTATAGGCCTCGGCCAGCATGATCACGGAGCGCGCCTCGGGCCAGAGCGCGGCCGGATCGCCGCGCCAATGCATGCGCTCCTCCATCCAGTCCATCTGGCCGTGGCGGCCCTCATCGACATAGGTGGCGAGGCGTCCGGCGGCCTCGGGGATGGAATCGGGACGGCAGATTCCCATCTCGGCGAATCCCTCGCCGAGCGCGGCCTCGCGCAGCCTGTCCTTCAAACCCGGATCCGTCACCATTCCCAGATACGCATCCGGATCGGCGACCCCAAGCGGGGCATCTCAGAAATCAAGATCGGCGTAATGGGCGGGCTGTGGAAAGCCCGGAAGCTGGTCGGCCAGAAGCGAACGGAAGGCCGGGCGCGACTTGATCTTGGCGTACCAGTCCTTGACCGTCTCGGAACGGTTCCAGTCCACGTCCGAGATGTAGTCGAGGCACGACAGATGCGAGGCGGCGGCGAAATCGGCAAGCGACAGCTCGTTGCCCGCGAGCCAGCGCCGCTGGTCCAGCAGCCACGCCATGTAGTCGAGGTGATACTTGATCGCACGCGCGCCTGCCTTGACGTTGGTGCTGTCGGGGTAACCGCCGCCCATGACCTTCTTGAACACCCGTTCGCCCAAGAGCTTCGAGGTCACCTCGCGGTGGAACTTGTCGTCGAACCACGCCACCAGACGGCGCACCTCGTAGCGGGCATCGACCGATTGCGGCAGCAGCGGCGGATCGGGCTGCACCTCTTCGAGATATTCGCAGATCGCGGCGCTCTCCGACATCATGCGGTTGCCGAGCTTGAGCACCGGCACCTTGCCCGCCGGGTTGCGGCGCAGGAATTCGGGATCCTGCTCCCAGTAACGCTCTTCCACGAGTTCGACCTCGATCCGCTTTTCGGCGAGGCTGAGCCGCACCTTTCGCGAGAAAGGCGAGAGCGGGTAGTGATAAAGGCGGTGCGTGGCGGGACGGTTGTTCTGCATGCTCCCCTATCTGCCGCAACTGTCGCGCCGCTTCAATCCCGTGCGCATCACTCGAAGCAGTCGTCTCGCCCGTCGCGCCGGATCGTCGCGGCGCCGTCGAGAATCGCGGCGGCGCGGCGGCGTACGAAGTCCGACGGGTCCGAAGCCGATCGCGCCTTTGGGTCCGGCAGAATCGCGGCGAGGCGGGCGCCTGCACCTCCGACAGGTCGGCGGCGGACACGCCGAAATAATGCGGTGCGGCCCTGCCGACGCCGAACACCCCCTCGTCGAACTCGGCCACGTTGAGATAGGTCTCGAGGATCCGCCTCTTGGACCAGACCGCCTCGACGGCAGGCGTCATCCCGGCCTCGAGCGCCTTGCGAAGCCAGCTGCGCCCCTGCCAGAGATAGACGTTCTTGACCACCTGCTGGCTGATGGTCGACGCGCCGCGATTGCCGCCCGAAGCCATCGCCGTGCGGATCGCCTTGAGGTCGAGCCCCCAGTGCAGGCAGAAATTGGCGTCCTCTGCGGCGACGGCGGCGCGGGCCATGACGGGCGCGATCTCCTCCATCGGCACCCAATCATGGGCGATCTCGCCCAGCCGCGCGCGCTCGGACATCATGTAGGGGGTGATCGGCGGGTTGAAGGTCGAAAACAGCAGAACCAGCGCGCCCGCGAGGCCGACGAGGCCCAGAGCGGCCCAGAGGGCGACGCGCGCGATCCAGCGCGCGGGCGTGCGCAGAGCGGCATCGGCGGGCGTCTCGGCGGCGCTTTTTGCCTTGCGGTTGCGTCGGGCGGCGGAGCCGGTCTTGGAGGTGTTCACGGGTTTGGCCATGCCGCCATAGACCTTGCCCGCCGGGGTCCGGTCAAGCCGAACCTCGGGCCCGTTTCCAAGGAGCGATGCGGTGTCGCATCGCCCCCGCCGCACTCCGTTCAGGCCGCGCGGGGGCGCGGCACGGCCACCTTGTCGATCGCAGCCATGAGGGCATGTGTCGCGGTCTGCTGGATCATATGGCCCTCCCCCGGCAGGCGGTCGAAGCTGCTCTGGGCGATCTCCCCATGCAGCCGGGCCGACTGCGCCTCGCAATCGATCAGCCGGTCCTCGGCACCCGCGACGATGGCGACGGGCATCGATAGTGCCGCGTAACGGGACCGCGCCGCGGCGGCGCGGGGGATCATCATCGCGGTCTCAGCGGCGCTGGCGCGGATCTGCGAGGGGCGCACCGCCATTTCCTTGGGAAACTGCGCGAACTTCGCGGGCACCGGGCGCGGCGCGAAAAGATGCTCCAGCACGGCGGGCCATATCACCCGCGCCAGATGCGGCGAGACGGCATAGCGCAGCACGTCGCCCAGCACCGGCACCGCTGGAGCCGAAAGGCCCACGACATCGGCGCGCGGGCTCGGGTAATAATAACCCGAGGCCAGCACCAGCCCCGAAACCGCCTCCGGAAAGCGGTCGGCGAGCGCGACCGCCACCGAACAGCCCCAGGAATGGCCCAGCACCGTTGCGCGCGTCACGCCGATCCGGCCCAGCGCCTCGTGTAGCAGCATTGCCTGCATCTCGGGCGTCCAGACGGTGTTGCGTGGGCGGGCGCTGTGACCAAAGCCGGGCCGGTCGAAGACAATGACCCGGTGGTGCCGCGCCGCCATGTCGATCAGCCCGCTGCTCTCGAAATCCTGGATCATGCTGCCATTGCCATGCAGCAGCACCAACGCCGGGCCGGTGCCGCGTTCGAGGTAGTGCAGCCGCACACCCTTCACCGTGATGAACCGCCCCATGGGCGGGTTGTCCCGTTCGGCGCGCTTCGCAAGGCGGTGGTTGGCATAGGCCGAGGCCGCCATGGTCGCGATGGCGGTCCCCGCGACGGCGCGGATCTTGAACCGCTGCGCGGCCTTGCGCGAGAGGGAAGCCGGATCTCGTTTGTTCATGGAGGTCATCGGGCACATCCGTTTGTCAGGTTGCCGCCGTCGCGCCGGTGTTCCGGGCTATGTTGCGGTGCGGCATGACTACCCTTGAGGGCCCCGCCGGGTTCCCGCATGGCTGCCATGCCCCTCCCCGCTTGGATGCGAAAGGGCCGGGGCGTCGCCGCCCCGGCCCTTCGATTCTCGACCGCGATTCGCATCACTCGGCGGGCAGCGCCACCTCCTCGACGGTGAGGGGATGCGGGATGTGGCGCAGCATTTCCTTGGGGCAAACCTGCAGGAAGTTGTGCTTCTCGCTGTCCCAATGCTGCAGGATCTCGGCGGCCTTACGGCTCCCGGTCTCGAGCTGGTGACGCTCGATCAGCCCGTGCAGCTCGCGCTCCCAGTGATCGACCGTGACGCCGCAGGTGACGAGCGTCTCGGTGTTCATCAACGGCTCGGCGAGGCCTTCGGGATCGTAAAGATAGGCCATGCCACCGGTCATGCCGGCGCCGAAGTTGGCACCGATCGAGCCAAGGATCACAGCGACACCGCCGGTCATGTATTCGCAACCATTGGTGCCGCAGCCCTCGATCACCACATGCGCACCCGAGTTGCGCACCGCGAAACGCTCGCCTGCGCGGCCGGCGGCAAAGAGATAGCCCGCCGTCGCACCATAGAGCACGGTGTTGCCGATGATGGTGTTCTCGCTCGCCACCAACGGGCTTTGCATCTGCGGGCGCACCACGATGGTGCCGCCCGAGAGACCCTTGCCCACATAGTCGTTGGCGTCGCCGGACACCTCGAGCTTGAGGCCGGGGGCCGCGAAGGCGCCGAGCGACTGCCCCGCCGAGCCGGTGAGCTTGACGGTCAGGTGGTCGGGCTGCAGCTGGTTCCGCATCCCGAAATTCTCGACGATATGCGCCGAGGTCCGGGTGCCGATGGTGCGGAGCGTGTTCTGCACCGCGTATTGCAGCTGCATCTTCTCGCCATCCTCGAGGAAGCGCTGGGCGTCCTTGACGATTTCGGCGTCGAGCGTGTCGAGCACCTCGTTGCGCGGCTTGTTGCGGTCGTAGCGGATGCTCTTGGTGCCATCGACCGTAATCAAGAGCGGGTTGAGGTCGAGATCGTCAAGATGCGCCGAGCCACGCGACACCTGCGTCAGCAGGTCGGCCCGGCCGATCACGTCATCAAGCGAACGCGCGCCGATCGAGGCCAGGATCTCGCGCACTTCCTGCGCGTAGAAGGTGATCAGGTTCACCACCTTGTCGGCGTTGCCCGCGAACTTGCCGCGCAGCGCCTCGTCCTGGGTGCAGACCCCCACCGGGCAGGTGTTGGACTGGCACTGGCGCACCATGATGCAGCCCATGGCGATGAGCGCCGCGGTGCCGATGCCGTATTCCTCGGCCCCCATCATCGCCGCCATGACGATGTCGCGCCCGGTGCGCAGACCGCCATCGGTGCGAAGCGTCACCCGGCCGCGCAGGTTGTTCATCGACAGCACCTGATGCGCCTCGGTGAGACCCATCTCCCACGGCAGGCCCGCATATTTGATCGAGGTCGCGGGGCTGGCCCCGGTGCCGCCATTGTGGCCCGAAATCAGGATCACGTCGGCCTTGGCCTTGGCCACGCCCGCCGCGATCGTGCCGACGCCCGAGGAGGAGACGAGCTTCACCGTCACCTTGGCGCGCGGGTTGATCTGCTTGAGATCGTAGATCAGCTGCGCAAGGTCCTCGATCGAGTAGATGTCGTGGTGCGGCGGCGGCGAGATCAGCGTGACCCCTTCCGTCGAATGCCGCAGACGCGCGATCAGCTTGGTGACCTTCATCCCCGGAAGCTGGCCGCCCTCTCCGGGCTTGGCGCCCTGCGCCACCTTGATCTCCAGTTCCTCGCAGGCGCCCAAGTATTCGGCGGTGACGCCGAAGCGGCCCGAGGCCACCTGCTTGATCTTGGCGCTCGGGTTGTCGCCATTGGCCTCGGGCAGGAAATGCGCCGGATCCTCGCCACCCTCGCCCGAGTCGGACTTGGCGCCGATGCGGTTCATCGCGACGTTGAGCGTCTTGTGCGCCTCGGGGCTGAGCGCGCCCAGCGACATGCCCGGCGTGACGAAACGCTTGCGGATCGAGGTGATGCTCTCGACCTGCTCGATCGGGATGGCCTCGCCCATCGGCTTGATCGCGAGAAGGTCGCGCAGGTGGATCGGCGGGTTGGCCTGCATGGTAGAGGCGTATTGCTTCCACAGCTCATAGGAGGCGCGGTCGCAGGCGGCCTGCATCATGTGCATGGTCGTGGCTTCCCAGGCGTGCTTCTCGCCCGAGCGGCGCGACTTGTAGAAACCGCCGATCGGCAGCGTGCCGAGATCCGCGCCCGCCTTGGTCCAGCCGCGGGCGTGCACCTCTTCGAGCTTCTTCTGGATGCCGGTGAGGCCGATGCCCGAAATGCGGCTGTGCATGCCGGGGAAATACTCGGCGCACATCGCACGGCTGAGGCCCACGGCCTCGAAGTTGAGACCGCCGCGATACGACGAGATCACCGAGATGCCCATCTTGGCCATGATCTTGAGCAGGCCCGCATCCACCGCATCGCGGTAGCGGCGCATGATGTCGGTGAGCGTGCCTTCGAGCAGGCCGCGGTTCAGGCGATCCGCGAGGCTGTCCTGCGCGAGATAGGCGTTCACCGTGGTCGCCCCCGAGGAGATCAGCACCGCGAAGTAATGCGGATCGATGCACTCGGCCGAGCGCACATTGACCGAGCAGAAGGTCCGCAGCCCCTTGCGGGTCAGCCACGAATGCACCGCCGAGGTGGCGAGGATCATCGGCATCGGGACGCGGTCCTCGTCTTGATGCTGGTCGGTGAGCACGATGTGCCCGGCGCCCGAGCGCACCGCGTCCTCGGCCTCGGCGCGGATCCGCTCCAGCCCCGCGCGCAGCCCGTCGGGCGCGCCGCCCGTTGGGAAGGTGCAGTCGATGAAGGCCACCTGGTCACCGAACTGCTCGACCATGGTGTCGAACTCGGCATTGGCGATGAACGGGCTCTCCAGCACAAGGATCTCGGCTTGGCTGGAGCTTTCGTCGAGCACGTTCTTGAGGTTGCCGAACCGCGTCTTGAGAGACATCACCCGGCTTTCGCGAAGGCTGTCGATCGGCGGGTTGGTGACTTGGGAGAAGTTCTGCCGGAAGAAATGCGACAGCGGCCGGTACTTGGTCGAGAGCACGGCCGAGGGCGTGTCGTCGCCCATCGACGCGATCATCTCCTTGCCGTCCTCGGCCATCGGCGCGAGCACCTGCTCCAGTTCCTCGACCGAGTAGCCGGCGGCGATCTGGCGCTTGCGCAGCTCGGGGCCCTCGAACAGCGGCTCCTCGGGCACGTCGCGCAGGATGTCGTTGAGATTCACGACCTTTTCGATCCACTCGCCGAAGGGCTGCGAGGCGGCGAGCTTGTCCTTCATTTCGCTGTCATGGAACAGCCGGCCCTCGCCCATGTCGACCGCGATGAGCTGGCCCGGGCCGAGCGCGCCCTTCTCGACGACGCTGGCCTCGTCCACCGGCACCATGCCGGCCTCGGAGCCCGCGACGAGCAGGCCGTCGCCGGTGACGACGTAGCGCATCGGGCGCAGGCCGTTGCGGTCGAGACCAGCGCAGACCCAGCGGCCATCGGTCATCGCCAGAGCGGCGGGGCCGTCCCACGGCTCCATCACGGCGTTGCAGTAGGAATACATGTCCTGCCACGCCTGCGGCATCTCGACCCGGCTCTTGGACCAGGCCTCGGGCACCAGCATGGTCTTGGCCATCGGCGCGTTGCGCCCGGCGCGCACCAGCACCTCAAACACCGAATCGAGCGCGGCCGAGTCCGAACTGCCCTGCGGCACGATCGGCTTGATGTCCTCGGCCATCTCTCCGAAGGTCGAGGAGGCCATGCGGATCTCGTGGCTCTTCATCCAGTTGGTGTTGCCCTTGAGCGTGTTGATCTCGCCGTTATGGGCGAGCATGCGGAAGGGTTGGGCCAGCCACCATTGCGGGAAGGTGTTGGTCGAATAGCGCTGGTGATAGAGCGCGAAGGCGCTCTCGAAGCGCGGGTCCATGAGGTCAGGGTAGAACACGGCGACCTGCTCGGCCAGCATCATGCCCTTGTAGATCACCGAGCGGCAGGACAGCGAGGCGAGGTAAAGCTCGCGCACGCCCGCGGCGACCGAGGCGCGCTCGATCCGGCGGCGGATGATGTAGAGTTCGCGTTCGAACTGCTCCTCGTCGATGTCCTTCTCGCAACGGATCAGGATCTGCTCGATCTCGGGGCGCGTGGCGTTGGCCTTCTCACCGAGGCAGGTGATGTCGACCGGCACGTGGCGCCAGCCATAGATGTAGTGCCCCATGCGCAGCACTTCGGTCTCGACGATGGTCCGGCAGGTCTCCTGCGCGCCGAAGTCGTTGCGCGGCAGGAACACCTGCCCGACCGCGATACGGCGCTCGGCCATCGGCTCGTGCCCGGTGCGGCGGATCTGGTCCTCGAAGAAGGCGCGCGGGATCTGCACGTGGATGCCCGCGCCGTCGCCGGTCTTGCCGTCGGCGTCGACGGCGCCGCGGTGCCAGACCGCCTTGAGCGCGGCGATGCCCTTCTCGACCACCGCGCGCGACGGGGTGCCGTCGATCGCGACGACGAGGCCGACGCCGCAGGAGGCGTGCTCGTCATCCTCGCGGTAGAGGCCGTGCTCGGCCATGTGCTTGCGCTTGGCCTCTTCCGAGGCGACCCAGGCGTCATCATAGGTGGTCATGGAAGATCTCCTTGGCGATGGGGGCGGGTGCCGACGACATGGTCGCGCCGCAGCCGTGTTTGGGGTTGGACGAGAGGAAACCCGGCTCGCCCGGAAGAATGAATTCGATCGGCGTGTCGTCCGAGGTGAAGCTGCCCTCCGGCCCGGTCACTTCGCTCGTGCCCGACAGGAAGATGCGTCGGGCGCGGTCGATGAACTCGGTGCCGCGGCTGACCCAAAGGACCTCGCCATCCTCGCCGGTGGCGCGTACCTCGTAATCGGTCTGCTCAAGCTCGACGCCGTCGATGGTGACGGTCTCGCCGGTCAGGCTGTCGAAGCCGACATAGCGGGTTTCGCCGACCTGATCCGAGAGGGTCGTGAAATCGAAGCTGTCGGCCCCGGTTTCCGACAGTTCGGTGAAGGAGGCCGGATCAGCGGGATCGGGAGCGAGCGCCTCGCGCCGGTCGGCGCGCGGATAGACGCTCTCGACCCATTGGGTCTCGGCGTCGATGGCACCGAAGTAGCTCACCCCGTCGAGGTCGAGATCGACCCTGCGGCGCCAGCCCTCGGGGTCGCCCTCGCAGGTGAAATGATGCGACACGGTGCAATTCGCGGTCTGCACGGTCAGCGCGGCGGCGCAGCCCTCGGGCAGCGCCACCTCGCGTGGGGCCTGCGCACTGGCCATAGCGGGCCACGCGCAAAGCAGGAGGGCGATCGGCGTCTTCATGGCGGTCTCCGAAACGGGGTCGGCGGGACATGGGTCGTCGGGAACTGTCGGGATCGGGCGACCCCGGCCCGAAGGCCGGGGCATCAGCCCCCGATAACCGGCGCCCCGGGGCGGCACGGGCCAAAGCCCGCGCATGGGCTCACTCGGCGGCGACGCCGGCGCTGGCGGACTGGTCGAGATAATTCACGATCGCGGTGGCGCTGTCACGCCCGTCGCGGATCGCCCAGACGACGAGCGAAGCGCCGCGCACGATGTCGCCCACGGCATAGACGCCGTCGAGCGAGGTGGCGCCGGTGCCGAATTCGGCCCGCACGGTGCCCCAGCGGGTCACTTCCAGCCCTTCGACGCCCCAAAGCGTCGGTAGGTCCTCGGGCTCGAAGCCCAGCGCCTTGACCACCAGATCGGCCTCTTCAAGGTAATCGGCGCCCTCGATCTTCTCGGGCATGCGGCGGCCGGTGGCGTCGGGGGTGCCAAGGCGCATCTTGTGGACATGCACGCCCTTCACTCCCTCGGGGCCGCACTCGAAGCCCTTGGGGGCCGAAAGCCAGACCAGATCGACGCCCTCCTCCTCGGCATTGGCGACCTCGCGCTGGCTTCCGGGCATGTTGGCCCGGTCGCGGCGATAGAGGCACTTCACGCTTTCGGCGCCCTGACGGATCGCCGTGCGCACGCAGTCCATGGCGGTATCGCCGCCGCCGATCACCACGACCTTCTTGCCTTCGGCGTTCAGCTCGCCGCTGTCGTATTCGGGCACGTCGTCGCCGAAATTCTTGCGGTTCGAGGCGGTGAGGTAGTCGATGGCACGCACAACGCCGCCATGCTCGCTGTCGGGCAGGTCGCGCGATTTGTAGACCCCCGTGGCGATCAGCACGGCATCGTGCTTGCCGCGGATGGCGTCGAAGGAGATGTCCTCGCCGACCTTGCAGTTCAGCACGAACTCGACGCCTGATTCCTCGAACTGCTTCGTGCGGCGGTCCACGATCTCCTTCTCGAGCTTGAAGCCCGGGATGCCATAGGTCATCAGCCCACCGACGCGGTCGTAGCGGTCATAGACCGTGACCTGCACACCTGCGCGGCGCAGGTAGTCGGCCGCTGCCAAGCCGCCGGGACCGGCACCGATGATGCCGACGCTCTCGGTGCGCTCGCGGGCGGGACGGATCGGCTGGACCCAGCCTTCGTCCCACGCGGTGTCGGTGATGAACTTCTCGACCGAGCCGATGGTGACGGTGCCGTGGCCCGACTGCTCGATCACGCAGTTGCCTTCGCAAAGCCGGTCCTGCGGGCAGATGCGGCCGCAGATCTCGGGGAAGGTGTTGGTGGCCTGAGAGACCTCGTAGGCCTCCTGCAGGCGGCCTTCGGCGGTCAGGCGCAGCCAGTCGGGGATGTTGTTGTGAAGCGGGCAATGCGTCTGGCAATAGGGCACGCCGCACTGGCTGCAGCGGCTCGACTGCTCGGCCGCCTTGTCACGGGCGAACTCGGCGTAGATCTCCTGGAAATCCTCGCGCCGCGCTGTGGCCAGACGCTTTTCCGGCATGTCCCGCGGTACGGACACGAATTTCAGCATCTTGTTCTCGGCCATGGCTGGTCTCCCTCTGGCTGGGCTCGCGAGTGAGATACAGAAAGGCCGTGCCGTTGAAAAGTCAGCAACACTGACCCATTTATCGCTTTAGCGCGCCTGTCGAGAAATTATTCGGTGCCATGAAGGATTTTTAGGTCAGTATGAAATACCTATGCGCTCATCCAACCAGAAACAGACCGATGAGGGCCGCGACCCCGACGATGATTCGCCACCAACCGAACAGCGCGTAGCCATGACGCGAGACATAGCCGAGCAGCCATTTGACCACGATCGCCCCCGACACGAAGGCCATGGCAAAACCGATGGCGATCTCGTTGAGCGCGCTCCAGTCGAGCACGTCACGGTTCTTGAACAGATCGTAGGCCACCGCCCCGGCCATGGTCGGCATCGACAGAAAGAACGAGAACTCCGCCGCCGCGCGCTTGTTCACACCCATGAGCAGCCCGCCGACGATGGTCGCCCCCGACCGCGAGACGCCCGGCACCATGGCCAGCACCTGAAAGAAGCCGATGGCCAGCGCCGTGCGCACCGGCAACTTCATCGCGTCGTCATGACGCGGGTTGAGCGCCATGCGGTCGACGAAGAGCAGCACGATGCCGCCCAGCACCAGCATCACCGCGATCAGCGCAGGCGTCTCGAACAGCACCGTCTTGATGATGTCATGCGCCAGCACCCCGATCACCGCCGCCGGCAGGAACGCGATCAGCACCGCGGCGATGAAGCGCCGCGCCTGGGGGTCGTGCGGCGCGTCGCGCAGCACCCGCCAAAGCTGCCCGAAATAGAGCGTGAGCAGCGCCAGCACCGCGCCGAGCTGGATCACCACCTCAAAGGTCTTGCCGTTGCTCTCGAAGCCGAGAAAATGCCCCGCGAGCAGCAGATGGCCGGTCGAGGACACCGGAATGAACTCCGTCAGCCCCTCCAGAAGCCCGAGGAGGAGCGGCAGGAGAATCGTCTCTCCGGTCATGATACTATTGTCCGTTCGTTAGTGCGGGCGCAGGTTACGCGCCGATTCCTTGATGGCCAGATACTGCCCCGAGGGACGGAAGCGCCACAGGTAGTCAGGCAGCACAGCCTCCATCGCGATCGGCTCGATGCCTAGATCGCTGAAACCCTTGGCGCCTGTGCCCACGACGTTGTCATGGCGCAGATTGGCGACCTGGTCTGCGGTGATCGGCGCGCGCACCAGCCCGAGGGACAGCATCTGCACCACACCACCAGCGGTGGCCATCAGACGGCCCACGCCGAAGGGCAGCGCCAGCACGAGGCGACGGCGGCGGATGATCCGCAGCATCTGCACAATCAGCTCGCGGAAGCTATGCACGTCGGGCCCGCCCAGCTCGTAGACACCGGGGGCGGCATGGCCGGTCACCGCGAGGGCGGCGGCATTGGCCACGTCGTCCGCATGAACCGGCTGGAACTTCGTGTTGGCCCCGACCACCGGGATCACCGGCGATATCTGCGCCATCGAAGCAAAGCGGTTGAAAAACTCGTCCTCGGAGCCGAACAGGATCGAGGGGCGCAGGACCACCGCCTGCGGCATGTGGCGCAGCACGCCCGCCTCGCCCGCGGCCTTGCTGCGGGCGTATTCGCTCTCGCTCTCGGCGTCGGCGCCGATCGCCGAGACATGCACCATCCGCGCCACCCCCAGCTCGGCGGCGAGGCGGGCGATCCGCTCGGGGCCCTCCTCCTGCACCGCCTTGAAGGTATTGCGGCCTTTTTCGGCCAGAACGCCCACGCAGTTCACCACCGCGTCGGCGCCGGTCATCACGCCGCGCACGCTGTCGTCGTCGCGGATGTTGCAAAACACCGGCTCGACCTGACCTACGACGCCGTAGGTGCGCACGAACAGCGCCTCTTCGGGGCGGCGGCAGGCGACGCGGACGCGCCAGCCCTGCTGCGCCAGACGACGCGTGATATAGCGTCCGAGGAAGCCCGATCCGCCGTAGATGGTCACAAGTCCGGTCATCTGCCCCGCCCTGATAAGGTGAATTGACGCTTCGCGGTTTACCCCCCGGGAGCCACGCGGACAAGCGCCGATCCGGCACCGCTCGCCACGGGCCCTCCGCGCCGCGCCGCCCTCGGTCCCGTCCATCGTCGCCTTCCGCAGGGACAGCAAAATTTCCCGCGGATTGCCCGTTGACACCCCCCGCGCCATTCCGTAGATCGCCCCTCACACGACCTGCCCAGGTGGTGGAATTGGTAGACGCGCTGGCTTCAGGTGCCAGTGTCCGAAAGGACGTGGAGGTTCGAGTCCTCTCCTGGGCACCATCCCTCCTCGTAGATCAACAGCGAGGACATCGTGGCGAACCACCTTTACCAGCAGGATATTCCCGACGATCTCGATCTCGGTCCCGTCGTGGCCATCGATTGCGAGACCATGGGCCTCAACCCGATCCGCGACAGGCTCTGTCTCGTGCAGATGTCGGGCGGCGACGGGCATTGCCACATGATCCAGATCCGGCCCGGGCAGAGCGCGGCACCCAATCTCGTGCGGCTCCTCAAGGACCCGCAGGTGCTCAAGCTGTTCCATTTCGGCCGATTCGACATCGCCGCGATGCAGCACGCCTTCGGCGCCACCGCCGCACCGGTCTACTGCACCAAGATCGCCTCCAAGCTGGTGCGCACCTTCACCGAGCGGCACGGGCTGAAATACCTGCTGCAGGAGTTGGTCGGCGTCGATATTTCCAAGCAGCAGCAGCAATCGGACTGGGGCGCCGAAGAGCTGACCAATGCGCAGCTCGACTACGCCGCTTCGGACGTGCTTCACCTGCACCGCCTCAAGGCCGCGCTCGACGCCAAGCTCGAACGCGAGGGGCGTCGCGAGCTGGCGCAGAGCTGCTTCGACTTCCTGCCCACCCGCGCCGCCCTCGACCTCGCGGGCTGGCCCGATGCCGACATCTTCGCGCACTGAGATGGGCGACGCGGATCAGCCCGCGAGGGATCTGGAGATCGCGCGGCAGGTGATCGCCGAGGAGGCCGCCGGTCTCGCGGCGCTCGCGCGCGGGCTCGATGGCGGCTTCACGGCCGCCGTCGCGGCGATCCGCGCCGCCACCGGGCGGGTGGTCGTCTCGGGCATGGGCAAATCGGGCCATGTCGCGCGCAAGATCGCCGCCACCCTCGCCTCGACCGGCACCCCCGCGTCCTTCGTGCACCCCGCCGAGGCGAGCCATGGCGATCTGGGCATGATCTCCAAGGGCGACGTGGTGCTGGTGCTGTCGAACTCGGGCGAGACGCCCGAACTGGCGGATCTCGTGGCTCATACGCGGCGATTCGGCATTCTGCTGATCGGCGTGGCGGCGCGGCCCCAGAGCACCCTGATGACACAGGCCGACATCGCGATCGCCCTCCCCGCCCTGCCGGAGGCCTGCGGCATCGGCGTGGTGCCCACCACCTCGACCACGATGACGCTGGCGCTGGGCGACGCGATCGCCATCGCCCTGATGCGCGGCCGCGGCTTCACGGCGGCCGATTTCCGGGCCTTTCATCCCGGCGGCAAGCTCGGCGCGCGGCTGGCGCGGGTGCGCGACCTGATGCATGGCGCATCCGAACTGCCGCTGGTGACGCTCGACGCGCCGATGTCCGACACGCTCTTGACGATCACCGGCGCGGGCTTCGGCGTCGTGGGGGTCGTCGATGAGGATGGCGGGCTCGCGGGAATCGTCACCGATGGCGACCTGCGGCGGCACATGTCGGGGCTTCTCGACCATCGCGCCGGCGAGGTCATGACGCCGCGCCCGCGCACCATCCGGCCCGACGCGCTCGCCGCCGAGGCGCTGGCACATATGAACGCGGGCAAGATCACCTGCCTGTTCGTGGTGGACGAGGAGGATGCCGCGCGCCGCCCTCTGGGCATCCTGCACATCCATGACTGCCTGCGGGCCGGCGTGGCCTGATGCACGCGCGCGACAATGCCTATTCGCGGTTCATCGGCCGCGCCAAGGTGCTGCTGCCGCTGCTCGGGCTGGTGCTGCTCTCGACGCTGTTTTTGATCGCGCGCGCGCCACAGGGACCCAGCGAGATCCCCTTTGCCGAAATCGAGGCCATCGCCAACGAGCAAAGGGTCAGCGCGCCGCGATTTGCGGGCACCGCCGAAAACGGCGCGTCGATCTCGGTCGAGGCGGCGACGGTGCGGCCGCAGGCCGAAGGGATCTATGCGATCGACACCCCGCGCGGCGTGGTCGAGACCCCGGACGGGGCACGGATCGAAATGCGCGCCGCGACCGGCGAGATCGACGCCGAGGCACGGCGGCTGCGGTTCGACGGGCCGGTCTCGATCGCAACCTCGATGGGCTACGATGTCGAAACGCCGATGCTCGAAGCCGATCTGGGCACCGGCCGCGTCGTCTCCACCGGCGCGATCACGGTCGACGGCCCCTTCGGCCGCCTCACCGCCGGGGCGATGCGCACCGAGATGCCGCAGGGGACCGCGCCGCGCATGGTGTTCTCCGATGGCGTGCGGCTGCTATATGATCCCGCAAGCCGAGGAGAGAGCCGATGATCCGCACCACCGCCATTGCCGCCCTGTTCACGGGGCTGCTGTTGCCCGGCCTCGCCATGGCCCAGACGCAGATGGCGTTGGGCGGCCTCGCGGCCGACCCCTCGGCCCCGGTCGAGGTCACCGCCGAAAGCCTGAGCGTCGATCAGGCCACGGGGCGCGCCACCTTCGAGGGCGACGTGCTGATCGGTCAGGGCGAGATGAAGATCTCGGCCGCCACGGTCGAGGTGGTCTATGACGAGGCCACCGGCGAGATCGCCCGGCTCGAGGCGGAGGGCGGCGTCACCTTCGTCACCGCGACCGAGGCCGCCGAAGCCGAGAGCGCGGTCTACGACATCTCCGGCGGTACGCTGACCCTCATCGGCGACGTGTTGCTCACCCAAGGGCGCACGGCGTTGTCGTCGCAGCGCATGGAGATCGACCTCGCGGCGGGCACCGCGCAGCTCACGGGCGGCGTGCGCAGCGTCATCGAGCCCGCGCAATGAGCGACCGCCCCGCCCTCGACCTGACGCCCGGATCGGGGGGCCTGCGGGTCACCGGCCTGCGCAAGAGCTACCGCAAGCGCCCGGTGATCCGCGACGTGTCGCTGCATCTCGACCGCGGCGAGGTGGTGGCGCTTCTGGGGCCCAACGGCTCGGGCAAGACCACCTGCTTCTATTCCATCGCCGGTCTGGTGAGTCCCGAAGGCGGGCAGGTGACGATCGACGGGCGCGACGCGACGCTTCTGCCGATGTATCGCCGGGCACGTCTGGGCATCGGGTACCTGCCACAGGAGATGTCGGTGTTTCGCGGCCTCAACGTCGAGGACAATATCCTCGCCGTGCTCGAGATCGCCGAGCCCGACCGCACCTCGCGGCGCGAACGGCTCGAGGAACTGCTGTCGGACTTCTCGATCGGACACTTGCGTCGCGCGCCGGCGCTGGCGCTGTCTGGGGGCGAACGCCGCCGGGTCGAGATCGCGCGCTGCCTCGCCGCGAATCCGCGCTACGTGCTGCTCGACGAGCCCTTCGCCGGCGTCGATCCGATCGCGGTGGGCGACATTCGCGATCTCGTGGCCGCACTCAAGACCCGCGGATTGGGCGTGCTGATCACCGATCACAACGTGCGCGAGACTCTCGGAATCGTTGATCGCGCCTATATACTGCATGACGGCCGCGTGCTGATGTCCGGCACCACCGACGAGGTGGTCCGCGACGAGAACGTGCGCCGCGTCTATCTTGGTCAGGGCTTCCGGATCAGTTGAATGCGGCGCAACGGCGGCGTTGACAAGCGGGGCCGCGATCGGGCGAGATGGGACTCGATGACGCAGACCGACCACTCTTGTCCACAGGTACGGACGGCTCCGACGCGACGGGCCGGACGACACTTGGAGGGCGGGGCCGCTGCCCATCCCCACCCCCTGCCGGCCCGGACCCCTTGCCCGCCTCGCGCGCGCAGGGCCGAGCCGCGCCCCTGAAGGAGATGTCCATGCGCTACCAGATCACCGGCAAACAGATCGAGATCGGCGAGGCGCTGCAGACCCATGTGCAGACCGAGCTTGGCGTGACGCTGGGCAAATACGCCGGTCGTCCGACCGACGCCAATGTCGTGTTCTCGCGTTCGGGCCATGAACATGTCTGCGAAGCCGTGGTGCATCTGTCGACCGGCCTCACCGCGCAGGCCTCGGGCCGCGCCAACGAGATCTATGCCGCCTTCGACGCCTGCTGCGAGAAGATGGACAAACAGCTGCGCCGCTACAAGCGTCGGCTGAAGGACCATCACAAGGCCCGCGCAAACCCGGTTGAACAATCCCTCGCGGGCTCCTATATCCTCGCCGCGTCAGGAGACAGTGACGAAACCGAGCAGGACAGCCTCGCCCCGATGATCGTCGCCGAGATGGAATCGAAGATTCCCGAACTCTCGGTCGGTGAAGCCGTGATGCAACTCGAACTGACGGATTCCCCCGTGCTGGTGTTCCGCAACGAGAAGCACAGCGGGATCAACGTCGTCTACAAGCGCGACGATGGCAATTTCGGGTGGATCGACCCGCGTAACATCGGCTAGGAGGGCGCCAGATCCTGGCTCTCCGAGCCCGCCTCGCAGACAGGGGACTCCATATGCAGATTTCCGAGATCCTTCCGGTGGACGGCGTCAAGATGCTGGCTTCGACCAGCTCCAAGAAACGGCTGTTTCAGGACCTCGGGGATCTCGCGGAGACCTGCTATGATCTGACGCCCGCGCGCGTGGTCGAGGCGCTGCTCGAACGCGAGGGTCTCGGCCCCACCGGCGTCGGCCATGGCGTGGCGCTGCCGCATGCGCGACTCGGCGGTCTCGACCGGGTGCAAGGCCTGTTCATCCGCCTCGACAAGCCGCTCGAATTCGATTCGATCGACCGTCAGCCCGTGGATCTCGTGTTCTGCCTGCTTGCCCCCGATGGCAGCGGCGTCGAGCATCTCAAGGCCTTGGCGTTGGTGTCGCGCACATTGCGCGACACCGCCACCTGCCAGAAGCTGCGCTCCAACGCCGAGGCTGGCACGCTGCATGCGATCCTGACCGAAGGCCCCGCGATTCAGGCCGCTTGACGCCTCGGACGCCACTCCTGCCCGATAGCCCGGCTCAGCTGCGCAGCGGCCGCCAATCCGCAAATCCGAACCGCGCGTAATCGCGCGCATGGACCGCCCGCACCGCCGCTTCGATATCCGCGTCATAGATCGCGACGAGGGCGTCCTCGTGCGGGTCGCTCGCATTCGTCCATGGCGGCGCCTCGCGCCCCGCATGCGCGGCCAGCCTTGGTAGCGCCTGCGCAAGCTCGTCTTCGCGCAAGATCGCGTCGGGGCATTCGAACTCGGCGATCCCCTGCAACAGCATCCTCTGGCTGGCCCAGGCCGCATCGACCCGGACCGCGGTCTGCCCGGCCAGATTGGCCTTCACGAAACCGACGAAGGCGGCGAAGGCGGCGCGGTGATGCGCGGGATCGGGGTCGGGGCCCGCCGCCTCGGACGCGATCGGCAGGTCGTAGCGGCGGCGCAGCGTCTCGCGGATCTCGTGGAAACCGCCCGCCCCCCGGTCGAGGATCCGGTCGCAAAAGGCGGCGTGCAGCCGCGCCACTGGGTGGCGCAGCACCGCGAAGCTGCGGTGACCGGGATGCGCGCCCTGCCACGTGCGCAGCGTCTTTTGCGTGAAGTCCTGGCGCAGCGGCGCGCCATCGAGCGCCTCGAGCCAGCCGCGCAGCGCCGCCTCCGGCCCGGATTTGAGCGGCAGGCACAACAGGCCGCTCTGCGCGGGCGCGATGTAGCTGGGCACCATCGGGCCGCGCCGCGGCTCGAAATTGGGGGTGCGACCCAGATCGAACCGGTCGATCCGCGCCAGCGCCGCCCGCATCTCGTCGAAATTCTCCACCTTCTCGGCGAGGCTTTCGGGGTTCTGCTTCTTGAGGCTGCGATCAAGCCCCTCCAGCCGCGCCGGCACGCCTAGCCAAGCGGCCAGACCGTTGAGCACGGCCAGATCCTGAAGGTCGTCGTAATCGATATAGAAGGCGCTCTGCCCACCGCGCTGCAACGCGCCCATGATACGTAGCTGCGCCTGCCGCAGGCGCTCCAGATGCCGCTCGAAGCCGGTGGCGTCGAAGGCACGCGCTCGGCCCGAGCATGGCGCGCATCGGTGAGCTTCCACTGCCCCGTCGCCGCCGCGATGCGGTGCGAAACGTAGGATTCGGCCGGGTTGCGGGTCAGCACGATCTTGGCGATGCGCGGCGCCTCCATCAGCGGTGCGAAGAGGCGCGGGTCGTGATCGCTGAAGTAGCGAAACCCGTGCAGCCCCGGCGCCGCGCGCAACCGGGCCAGCAGGTCGAGCGGCGCCGCGTCGCGCACGGCCCGGTCCACCCCGAGGATCGGCGCGTCCTTGGGCGATCCGATGAAATGCGGGTTGAAGGCCTCGCCGTGGCAGGTCACGCCGTCGAGCGCGTTGAGATTGCTTTCGAGGAAGTTCGAACCGGTGCGCATCTCGGCGAGCACCACGAAGCTGTCGAAGTCAGGCATTGGGGCGGCTCACCAGATAGGGCTTGGGGGCGGAACGACGGGGACGGGGCGCGGGCCCGGCGGGGATGTCGCCGGTCAGGTAGGGATGCATGCCCAAGTTGCGCATCTCCTGCAGGAACCCGCCGAACCCGTCGAGCGGCAGCATCGGCGGCGGGTCGGGCAGCGCGCCGATGTGGTGCGGCGCGATATCGGCGAGCATCTGCGCCAGCGCCTCGGCGGGGGCCTCCAGAAGCTCGGCCAGCGTCCAGATCCTGATCCGCGCCTTGGCATAGGGTGAGCGCAGCGCGCCCAGATGGTCGGCCTCGGTCTTCTGCAGCCGCGCCGCTGTGTCGCGCAGCTCGGCCACGGGCCGCCCGGAGCGAAACAGCGGCACCGTCCAGGCTCCGGAGATGACGCCGATCCGCGCATTGGGATCCTTGGCGATGTCCCAACTCACATGCTGGCTGTCGCGCGGGCCGAACTGGAACACCTGACGCGCGCCGCGCCCGTTCCAGATCAGGTTGGTGAGAAACCGCCGTGCGTCGTGATCGCGCAGCGCCGCGCTGTCGGACAGCACCCCGCGCCACGGCGCGCCGCCGCCTTCGAAGGCCACGACCTCGGGGGCAAAGAGATGACCATGCACGGTGGCGCCGCTCGCGCGGGCGAACCAGCCCTCGAAGCCCTCGAACAGCTCGGCAAAGCCCTGCAGCACGCCGTAGGGCGCAGCGGTAAAGCCATTCTCCCACCCCTCGTTGGGCAAGCGGCTTTGCATGTAGAGACCGGCACGGCCATGCACCCGCCGCTCCGTCGCTTGGGCAAAGACCCGGTCGATCCGCGCAGGCGCGGGTTCGGCCATGCCCGCCGGATGCCCGCCCGCCGCCATCTCGTCATAGATCGCCTGCGCCCGGGGCCAGATCTTGCGCGCGACGAAGCACTCCGAACGGCGCAGCAGCGGCAGGTGATCGTCGTAGAACAGGTGCGGCTTGCCCTGAAAATCGAACTTGGCCATGGTCAGCGACCGGCTTTCGATCCGCGTGGACCAGCGGCGCGCGAGGCTTTGGAAATAGCTTTCGTCGGGGATCCAGACCCGGGCGAAGTAGAGGTCGAGCGCCGGGCGCTGCGGGTCCGACAGGATCGCCTCCAGCGTCGCGCGCGTCAGGCACCACCATTGCGATCCCATATGCGGCACCAGCCCCTCCGGCAGGCGCCGCCGCACCGCCAGACGCCGCTGCAGCGCCACGTAGCGGTCGAAGGCCCAGCGCTGCCGCTTCCACGAAAACGGAAAGCGCAGGGTGAACCGCTCCTCCGAGAGGCCGCCCACGGTCCATGGCACGTCGGCGACACAGGCGCTCTCGATGAAGTCGGTGTCGCGGCGCGCGGCGAGATAGGCGGTAAGTTCGGCCACCGGGCGCAGTGGCACGCAGGAGCCGGAAGCGAGATAGACATGCTCGACCGAGGCGAAGCTGTCGAGCATCAGCCGCGCGCCCGACTGCGTCGCCGCCACCATGCCCCAGCCGCCCCATTCGCAGCGGTGCCGGTCGCAAAACAGCACCCGGTCGGAGATGTCGTCGAAACCCGCCCGAAACCGCTCGAACCGCGACCGGCGCATGGCGCTGTCGACATGCACCACCACCGGGCAGCCTGACAGCGCCCAGTGCCGGATCACCTCCTCCGCGCGGCCCAGCGCGTTGTGCACGAGGATCACGACGCCGAGGCTCACGCCCAGTTGCCTCGCGACATCAGGCCCAGCACCTCGAGTTGCCGCCAGTTGATGTATCTTTCGCTCCATCGGCACCACAGTTCAGGGTCCGCCTCCAGACCGGCGGCATAGGCCTTGTACTCGGCGCTTGCGGCGTAATGTTGACCCCGTTGCAGCTCCTCGCGGGCCTTGTCGCCAAAGCCGTCGAGGAACTTGGTATGGAGCAGCATGCCGCAGGTCTTCTCGCCGCCCCACTCGTCATAGACGAGGTTGAGCCCGCGCGGCAGCAGCATGTGGGTCGAGCTGACATAGGCGTAGCGGCGGTCCCATTTCACCAGCGGGATCTTGTTGAGCGCGGGCGCGCGCTCGGGCATGTCGGCAAAGAACATCCGTGCGCGCGGCCCGCCCTGAATCCACAAATTGCCGTAGAGCGCGTTGCGCGAGATGCTGTAATTGCCCGGATCGAACCAGCAGGCGATCTCGAGCGGGTCGTCGCCCGCCGCGAAGGGCTGTGCGCCGATCGGCCCCTTGGGGTAGAGATCGAGCAGCATCGCTCCGAAGCTGCGGATCGAGGAAGCGTCGAGCCAGTCGGTCAGCGCCGCGAGCGGCCGCGTGTCGCAGAAGGGATAGATCAGCAGCTCATCGGGATCGACGGTCAGACACCAGTGGCCGTGGCCGTGGCGGCGCATCAGCCAGTTGAGCCAATCGACCCCGAATCGGGCGCGCTTGTAGCTCGCGTCGCTGCGCCACAGAGACACGTCGGGCTGTTCGGCCAGAAACGCCGCGCCGCCGTCATCGCTGCCGTTGTCGACCATGAAGAAATGCGAAACGCCCATGCCCCGGTAATGGTCGAGGAAATGCGGCAGCCGGGCGGCCTCGTTGCGCAGCGTGGTGAAGACGAGGATGTCCGAGGGGCGGATCTGCGTGCTTCGATCGACGACACAAGACAACTCGCGCCGCTTGCGCAGCGCCCGAAGGCGCCATCTCTTGCGCTGCAATCTCAGCCGGTAGGTCTGCCAGGCCTTCAAGCGTCCGTCTCCCCGGCCCGGTGGCCGATCAAAGCCCCCCGAGCGCGCGCTCCACATGTGCCGCCCAGCTTGGCGACAGGACGCGCGGTGGCGGCAGGCGGGGCGGCGCGGCATGCGCCCGGATCGCCTGCTCCCACTGGTAGCGGTCGGCCGGGTCGCAGTAAACGGCGGCGTCGCCCAGCAATTCGCGGCAGATGGCAAGATCGCCACAGATCACGCGGCATCCCAAGGCCTGCGCTTCGAGCGGCGGCAGGCCGTAGCCCTCGGCCAGCGAGGGAAACAACAGCGCCCGCGCGCCGCCCAGCAACGCCGCGACCGCCCCGTCCGAGAGGCCCGGCATCTCGGACACCCCCGGCACGCCCCGGTCGAGCCGCGCAAAGACCTCCGCATTGTTCCAGCCGCGCGCACCGCAGATGAAGAGGCGCGGCGCGTCATCGCCCAGCCGCTCCCAGACATCGAGCAGCAGCGCGTGATTCTTGCGCGGCTCGATGGTGCCCAGCACCACCATGTAGGGGCGGACGAGGTCGATATCGGGCGGCAGCGCGGCAGGATCGGGTCGGGCCGGAGCGACCCCGAGCGGCGCCACCACCATCGGCGGCACCCGCCCCCGTTCGGCCAGCCGCGCCTCGATCCGCGAGGCGGTCACCCGCGCGGTGGCCACGACCCGGTCGGCGTGGCGCGCCACCACATCGAGCCGCCGCCCAAAGCGCGCGACGCTGCCCGGTCCCGCCGCCTGCGGCAGATCGAGCGGGATCGTGTCATGGACCAGCACGACGACGCGCGCCCCCGCGCCGTGCAAAGCGCGCATCACCCGGTTGTCGAGATTGGCGTGGCCGGTGTTGAGATAGACGGCCCCCGGCGGCAGCCATCGGCGCAGCATCCCCGTCAGACCGCGCCGCGAAACGCGTGCCACGGCGAGCGCGCGCACCCGCCCCTGCGCCGCGCGTCGGGCCGGGTCGAGCCGCCGGAACAGCATCGCCACCGGCCCTGCACGGCCCCAATCATGATGATCGAACGCCCGCGCGAACCTCTGCATGCCGGCCCGGTCGAGCAGCGCGAAACCCACAGGCGTTCGCAGCAGGCCGAGAACAGGCCGGGGATCCGCGAGGCAGGCGCTGAGCCAAGCCCTCTCGACCCGGTCGACGCCGGTGGCCATGCGCCCGGCGCGGCTGGCCAGCCGCGTCAGGTCGAGGATCAGCGAGGTCGGCGGGACCAAGCGCCGGTCATTGCGCGGCGTTGCGGATCGCCATCATCTCGTGGAGATACTGGCCGAACTCGTCGCGCAGCTCATCGCGCGCGAGGCCGAAGGCCACGGTCGCCTGCAAGAAGCCCGCCTTGGAGCCGCAATCGTAGCGCTCGCCCGAGAAGCGGTGCCCGAAGACACCGCGCGGGCTGTCGATCTCCTTGGCGATCGCGTCGGTCAGCTGGATCTCTCCGCCTGCGCCTTTTTCGACCGAATCGAGATGCTGCATAACCTGCGGCGACAGGATGTAGCGCCCGATCACGGCGAGGTTCGAGGGCGCGTCGGCGGGCTTGGGCTTCTCGACCATGCCGCGCACCTTCATCGTGTCGCCCTGCCCGGCCTCGACATCGAGCACGCCGTAAGAAGAGGTGCGCTCATTGGGCACCTCCATCGCCGCGACCATGCAGCCACCGGTCTCGCGATGTGCTTCGACCATCTGCTGCAGGCAAGGCTTCTCGGCGGCGATCACGTCATCGGGCAGGATCACCGCAAAGGGCTCGTCGCCGATCAGGTTGCGCGCGCACCAGACCGCGTGGCCTAGGCCCATCGCCTGATGCTGGCGGATATAGGCGATGGCACCCGACGGCATGTAGGTCGACTTGAGCACGTCGAGCAGTTGGTCCTTGCCGTCTTCGGCCAAGCGCGTTTCCAGTTCGGGCGCATGGTCGAAGTAATCCTCGAGCGCCGACTTGCCGCGCGCGGTCACGAAGATGAACTCCTCGATACCGGCGGCGCGCGCCTCGTCGATCGCGTATTGGATCAACGGCTTGTCGACGAGCGTCATGATTTCCTTGGGAACGGATTTGGTGGCCGGTAGGAACCGCGTCCCAAGTCCTGCCACGGGAAATACGGCCTTGGTCACACGTGTCGTCATCTACCTGAATCCTTTGTTCGCGGCGCATCGGGGAGAAGGCGCCCGCTTGAAAACCTTTGCGATCTGCTTCGCAACAACCGTGAACAACCGCAAGACGTTCCTATCATGATGGCGTCATCTCATCAATTCTCGCCCCCTCGGGGTCGCGATGCGTACGTTGCCGCGCCTCCTCGAAGGCGGCGCGCTCGGCAAAACGCCAGCGCCGGAACGCCGGATCGCCGGGCAGCGACGGGCCGAACAGCCCGCCCGACTGCACCCAGACGCCGCGCGGGTCGAACCGGATATGGTGGCGGCGCGCATCGGGCCACAGCACCAGCAGCGTCACGACATGGCCGCGCCCGGCGATCTGCACCGCCTCGGCCATCTGCGCGCGCGCGGTGAAGGGCCGCGCCGAGAGCCAGACCGAGGGCAGCGCGGAGCCGATGTCGCGCAACGGCGAAAAGGCGGGCGGCGGCTCGTCGAGCGGCACCAGCCGCTCCAGCGGTCTGAGCCGTCCCTCGGATACGCCTGCC
Organism: Limimaricola cinnabarinus LL-001; assembly: GCF_000466965.1. Classification (GTDB taxonomy): domain Bacteria; phylum Pseudomonadota; class Alphaproteobacteria; order Rhodobacterales; family Rhodobacteraceae; genus Limimaricola; species Limimaricola cinnabarinus. The sequence goes on along the minus strand of NZ_BATB01000006.1, from coordinate 56,874 downwards.
TCGAAGCTTGCCATGAGGCGTCCCACATCCCCCGGCGCGATCCGGCCCCATTGCATATGGTGCAAAAGCCGCTGCTTCTGGGCCATGCGCTCGGCTTCGATCCGGGCATTGCCATCGAGCCGCGCGCCGTGGCGCCGCAGGAACACCGCGAGGCTCGCTCCGATGTCGGACAGGTCGCGTGGCACCCGGTCGTCGCGGCGGCGGGGCGAGGCGAGATAGCCGTGATGCACCTGCGCTTGCGGCACGATCGCGGTGCGCGCGCCCATGGCCGCGAGCCGCAGGTTCAGGTCGGTCTCGTCGAGATAGAAGCGATAGGCCGGATCGAAGCCGCCCATCGCGGTCAGCACGCCGCGCCGCACCGCCATGTTGGTGCCCTCGGTCTTGATGCCACGCCCGAGCCTGCCGCGCAGCACGATCGGCGCATCGCTCTCGAGCACCAGATCGCGACAGCTGCCGTCGGCGAAGGCCGCGCGCGCCCGCCATTGCCAGCCGAAGTGGCCGGGGCCGCGCACGAAACCGCCCGCTGCGGCCACCGTTTCGTCCTCGAACGGAGCAGTCAGCGCCGCGAGCCAGCCCGGCTCGGGCAGCGCGTCGTCGTCAAGAAAGGCCACCACCTCGCCCGCCGCCGCCTCGATGCCGATGTTGCGCGCGCGGCCGATATTGGCCTCGTCGCAGCGGCGCACCCGAATCCGGTCGCCCCAGGACGCCAGCGCCGCCTGCCCCTCGGCATCGGTGACGACGACGACCTCGAAGGCGGGGTGGCGGCTTTGCGACAGCGCCGTCAGGCACAGCCGCAGCGCATCGGGGCGCCCGCGGCTGGCGATGACGACGCTGACGCGGATCGGCGTCACGCCACCTGCATCTCGGCGAGCATCGCCTCGATGCGCGGCACGTCGGAGGGGTTGTTCAGCTCCCAGAACTGCCGCCCGCGTGCCTCGACCTCGACGCAGAGCATCGGCACCCGGCGTTCGAGAAAGCGCAGCTGCTCCAGCCCTTCGAGCGTCTCCAGCGGCCCCTGCTGCCAGCGGCCATAGGCGGCCAGCGCCGAGGGGCGGTAGGCATAGACCCCGACATGGTGGAACACCGGCGTCGCCTCCTCGTCGGCATAATCGTCGCGCCCGGTGTAGGGGATCACCTCCTTGGAGAAGTAGAGCGCGGTATTGTCGGTGCCGAACACCGCCGTGGTGCCCCCGACCCGGCCCGCGCGGCGATCCTCGCGAAAGCCCTTGAGCGCCGCGGCATCGGCGCGCAGAACCGGCGTCGCCACTTCGGCCACCGGGTGATCGCGCAGATCCTCGATCAGACGCTCCACGAACCATGGCGGGGTCAGCGGCGCGTCGCCTTGCAGGTTCACCACGATCTCGAAGCCGCCGCCCAGCGCGTCATAGGCCTCGGCGCAGCGTTCGGTGCCGTTGCGACAGGCCTCGGAGGTCATCACCACCTCCGCGCCGAAGGCCTCGGCGGCGGTGCGGATCCGGTCGTCGTCGGTGGCGACCACGACGCGCGGGTTGCCGGAAACCTGCATCGCCGCCTCCCAGGAGCGGCGGATCAGGCTGCGCGCCTCCCCCGTCGCCCCGGTCAGCTCGACCAGCGGCTTGCCCGGATAGCGGGATGAGGCGTAGCGCGCGGGGATGACGATCAGCACCGACATCAGGGCTTGGCCAGATCCACGCCGGGGGCGTAAGCGATGAAGAACGGGTTCTCGAAGCCCGGCTTGCCATAGCCCAGCACCGTGTGATCGTCGAAGCGCACGACCTTGCCGCCCGCGCCGCCGAGCACCGCGTGACCGGCCGCCGTGTCCCACTCCATGGTGCGCCCGAGGCGCGGATAGATGTCGGCCTCGCCCGTCGCCACGAGACAGAACTTGAGCGAGGAGCCCGCGCTCTTCATGTCGGCGACCTCGTATTTGCCGATGTAGTCGTCGGTGGCGGCGTCGCGGTGGCTCTTGGAGGCGACGACGCGGAGCGCCGCGTCGGGGGTCGAGACCTTGATCGGCGCGGTGGCGCCCGGCGTGTCCGCATCGAACGGGCCCTGCTCCTCGACCGAAACCCCCGAGGCGTCGGTGTAGAACAGGCGCCCCTTGGCGGGGGCATAGACCACGCCGCGCGTCGGCTGGCCGTCCTCGACGAGGGCGATGTTGACGGTGAAGTCGCCGCGGCGCTGCACGAACTCCTTGGTGCCATCGAGCGGATCGACGATCAGGAAGGTCGAAACGCTCTGGCCGTGGCTGTCGGACTGCTCCTCGGTGACGAGCGGCATCTCGGGGAAGGCGGCGCGCAGCCCGTCCGAGATCAGCGCGTCGGCGGCCTCGTCGGCAGCGGTGACGGGGCTGTCGTCGCTCTTGGCACGCACGTCGAAATCGGGACCGTCATAGATCTCCATGATTTTCTCGCCCGCCTCGATCGCGAGTTTGCGCATCACCTGCGTCAGCCTGTCGAAATCCATATCACCAACCGTCCTTTGACCTTGTACCGCCCCGAAATCGCCATCCGCTTCATGCGATGTTGATAGGTCGGAGCGATCTCCTTATGGTATCCCGTCCGGAGATCGGCAAGAAATTCGTCACCCGTCCGCCGGTCGCGGAACCCGGTCGCAGAGCGAGGTCAGATGTTCCAAGGCGAGCGCCCCCGCGGCACGGGCCGACGCGCAGCCGGATTGGCCGAACTGATCTATCACTCCACCGTGCGCGAGATCCGCAAGGATCACCGCAATGCGCTTGCGGGGCTGTTGATGAACATCGTCCAGACGGTGATCTTCGTGCTCGCCTTCTATCTGATGTTCACGCTGATCGGCGCGCGCGGCGCCGGGCTTCGGGGCGACTTCCTGCTTTATCTGATGTCGGGCATCTTCCTGTTTCTGATCCACACCAAGGCCGTGGGCGCGGTGGTCAAGGCCGACGGCCCCGCCTCCTCGATGATGAAGCACGCGCCGCTCAACACCGCCGTGACCATTTCGGCGGCGGCGCTGGGCTCGCTCTACATCCAGCTGTTGTCGCTTCTGGTGATCCTGTTCTTCTACCACGTGCTGGTGACGCCGGTGGTGATCGAGGACCCGGTGGGCGCGATGGGGATGCTGCTGGTGGCGTGGTTCTCGGGTGTCGGCGTCGGCATGATCTTCATGGCAATCAAGCCATGGCTGCCCGAGTTCACCACCATCGGCGTCTCGGTCTATTCGCGCGTCAACATGATCGCGAGCGGCAAGATGTTCGTGGCCAACACGCTTCCGGGCTACATGCTTTCGGTGTTCGACTGGAACCCGCTGTTTCACGCGATCGATCAGGCGCGGGGCGACATATTCCTCAACTACACGCCGCATTTCACCTCGGCTCTCTATCCGCTCTGGATCGGGCTGATTCTGGTGGCTGTCGGCATGATGGCCGAGTTCTTCACTCGCAAGCGCGCCTCCGCGAGTTGGAGCGCCGGGCGTTAACGCACCACCCGGAGCGTGACGTTGATCCGCCCGCCCCCCGTGATCAGCGTCGAGGATCCTTCGCGCAGCCGGTCGATGCCGTGATGCACCAGCCGCGCCGCGCCGCCCATCACCGCGACATCGCCCGAGCGCAGCCAGATCGAGGCGGTCCTGCCGCCCTTTTCGACCGACCCCACCCGGAACAGCGCCTCGTCGCCAAGCGAGATCGACACCACCGGGTAGGAGAAATCCCCCTCGTCGCGGTCCTGATGCAGGCCCATCTTCGCCCCCTCGCGGTAGAGGTTCACGAGACAGCTGTCGGGATCGACATCCGTGCCCGACACCGCGCGCCAGACCGCCAGGACGCTTTGCGGAATCGACGGCCAGGGGCGGCCGGTTTCGGGGTGCAGTTCTTCGTAACGGTAGCCGCGCCGATCCGCGACCCAGCCCAGCCGGCCGGCGGAGGTCATCCGCACGCTCATCGGGCCGCGCCGGGTGACCGGGCGCATTACCGGGGCGGCGCGCGCTACCTTGCGCAGATCGGCGACCATCGCCGCCTGCGCGTCGGGTCCCAGAAAGCCGGGCAGCACCCGCACCCCCCGCAGGTCGATCTCCTCCGCTTCCATGCGCCGTCTCCCCGTTCGGTTCCACCGAGGTGGCAAAATGGCGCGTCTCGGCCATCGCTGCCAGTTGCAGCCCGAAAACGCCCTCCCTATATAGCCCAGTGATCCGCGGCGGGCTCGTCTCGCCGCAAAATTCCTGTCCGGGGCGGATGCCTCAACGGGTCCGCACCGGAAAACCGCCTAGAGCTAGAGGGTTTTGAACATGGCTAAAGTAATCGGCATCGACCTCGGGACCACCAACTCCTGCGTCGCGATCATGGATGGCTCGCAGCCCCGCGTGATCGAGAACTCGGAAGGCGCCCGCACCACCCCGTCGATCGTCGCCTTCACCGACGATGAGCGTCTGGTCGGCCAGCCCGCCAAGCGGCAGGCCGTCACCAACCCGTCCAACACCATCCACGCGGTCAAGCGCCTCGTCGGCCGCCGCATGTCGGACGCCGCGGTCGAGAAGGACCGCAAGCTCGTCCCCTACAACATCGTGGACGGCGGCAATGGCGACGCCTGGGTCGAGGTGAAGGGCGAGAAGTATTCCCCCTCGCAGATCTCCGCCTTCACGCTCCAGAAGATGAAGGAAACCGCCGAGTCCTATCTTGGCGAGGAAGTGACGCAGGCCGTCATCACCGTTCCCGCCTACTTCAACGACGCCCAGCGTCAGGCGACCAAGGACGCGGGCAAGATCGCCGGCCTCGAAGTGCTGCGCATCATCAACGAGCCGACCGCCGCCGCGCTGGCCTATGGCCTCGACAAGAAGGACGCCAAGACCATCGCCGTCTATGACCTCGGCGGCGGCACCTTCGACGTGACCATCCTCGAGATCGACGACGGCCTGTTCGAGGTGAAGTCGACCAATGGCGACACCTTCCTCGGTGGCGAAGACTTCGACATGCGCATCGTGAACTACCTCGCGCAGGAGTTCAAAAAGGAGCATGGCGCCGATCTCACCACCGACAAGATGGCGCTGCAGCGTCTGAAGGAAGCGGCCGAGAAGGCGAAGATCGAGCTGTCGAGCTCGACCCAAACCGAGATCAACCAGCCGTTCATCTCGATGAACGCCTCGACCGGCACGCCGCTGCACCTCGTCATGAAGCTGACCCGCGCCAAGCTCGAAAGCCTCGTGGGTGACCTGATCAAGGCCTCGATGAAGCCCTGCCAGGCTGCGCTCAAGGATGCCGGCATCTCGACCTCGGACATCGACGAGGTCGTGCTCGTCGGCGGCATGACCCGCATGCCCAAGGTCGTGGAAGAGGTGACCAAGTTCTTCGGCAAGGAGCCGCACAAGGGCGTGAACCCCGACGAGGTGGTGGCGCTGGGTGCTGCGATCCAGGCCGGCGTGCTGCAGGGCGACGTCAAGGACGTGGTGCTGCTCGACGTGACGCCGCTGTCCTTGGGCATCGAGACGCTGGGTGGCGTGTTCACCCGCCTGATCGACCGCAACACCACGATCCCGACCAAAAAGAGCCAAATCTTCTCGACCGCCGAGGACAACCAGAACGCGGTGACGATCCGGGTCTTCCAGGGTGAGCGCGAGATGGCCCAGGACAACAAGATGCTGGGCCAGTTCAACCTCGAGAACATCCCGCCCGCCCCGCGCGGCATGCCGCAGATCGAGGTGACCTTCGACATCGATGCCAACGGCATCGTGTCGGTGAGCGCCAAGGACAAGGGCACCGGCAAGGAGCAGAAGATCACCATCCAGGCGTCCGGCGGTCTCACCGACGAGGACATCGAGAAGATGGTCCGCGAGGCCGAGGAGAACGCCGAGGGCGACAAGAAGCGGCGTGATCTGGTCGAGGCCAAGAACCAGGCGGAGAGCCTGATCCATTCGACCGAAAAGTCGATGGAAGAGCATGCCGACAAGGTCGATCCGACCACGATCGAGGCGATCGAACTGGCGCTGGCCGCGCTCAAGGACGAAGTCGAGGGCGACAACCCCGACAAGATCCGCTCGGGCATCCAGAACGTCTCCGAGGCGGCGATGAAGCTGGGCGAGGCCATCTACAAGGCCGGTCAGGCCGAGGCCGGCGAAGACGAGCCCGCAGAGAGCGACAAGCCGCGCGACAACGACGATGACGGCATCGTGGACGCCGACTTCGAGGATCTGGACGACGACAAGCGGGGCCGCTGAGGCGCCGCGCAAGCTCTGGTCCAAGGAGCCGGCCCGCTGACCGGGCCGGCTCCTTTCCGTTTCCGAAAGGCAGGACGATCCTATGGCAAAACGCGACTATTACGAAACGCTCGGAGTCTCCAAGGGCGTGTCCGCCGACGAGATCAAGAAGGCCTATCGCCAGAAGGCGAAGGAGCTTCACCCCGACCGCAACTCCGACAACCCCAATGCCGAAGAGCAGTTCAAGGCCGCCAACGAGGCCTATGACGTGCTTAAGGACGCCGACAAGAAGGCCGCCTATGACCGCTATGGCCACGCCGCCTTCGAAGGTGGCATGGGTGCGCGTCCGGGCGGCGGTGCGGGCGGCTTCCGCGGTCAGGGCGACTTCGCCTCGGCCTTCTCGGACGTGTTCGACGATCTCTTCGGCGATTTCATGGGCCAGCGCGGCGGCGGCGGCGGTGGCCGCAGCCGGGCCGCGCGCGGCAACGATCTGCGCTACAACCTGCGCATCAATCTCGAAGACGCCTTCGCGGGCATGCAAAAGACCGTGACGGTGCCCACCTCCGTCACCTGCGGCAAATGCTTGGGTTCGGGCGCCTCCGACGGCTCCGAACCCGCGACCTGCCCGACCTGTTCGGGCATGGGCAAGGTGCGCGCGCAGCAGGGCTTCTTCACGGTCGAACGCACTTGCCCGACCTGCAACGGCATCGGTCAGATCATCAAGGACCCCTGCCGGGCCTGTCAGGGCGCGGGACGCGTCGAGAAGGAGAAATCCCTCTCGGTCAACATCCCCGCGGGCGTCGAGACCGGGACCCGCATCCGGCTTGCCGGTGAGGGCGAGGCCGGGCTGCGTGGCGGCCCGTCGGGCGATCTCTACATCTTCATCGATGTGGCCGAACACCAGCTCTTCAAGCGTGACGGCCACGATCTCTACTGCCGCGTGCCCGTCTCCATGGCGGCGGCGGCGTTGGGCGGTGACATCGAGGTGCCGACCATCGATGGCGGCAAGTCCCGCGTGAAGATCCCCGAAGGCAGCCAGTCGGGTCGGCAGATGCGCCTGCGCGGCAAGGGTATGCCCGCCCTGCGCGGTGGCCAGCGCGGCGACATGTTCATCGAGCTCGCCGTCGAGACGCCGGTCAACCTCACCGCGCGGCAACGCGATCTTCTCAAGGAGTTCGACGAGCTTGGCGAGAAGAACAATCCGCAAAGCTCGAACTTCTTCTCCGCCGTGAAGGGGTTCTGGGATTCGATGAAGGGCTGAAACTCTTAAGCCCGTTTTAACCATGCCCGCGAAACACTCGCGGGCATGGTTTCCGATCCTTCCTTCGCCGAACGCCCCCTTCCCTTCGACCGCGACGAGGTGGCCGATGTCGCGCCGTTGCCCAAGGGGCGCGTTCCCTCCTACATGGCCGATCACCGCCGCCGCCTGCGTGAGAGGTTCCTCTCGGGCGGGGCCGACGCCATGCCGGATTACGAGCTGCTGGAGCTGCTTTTGTTCCGCGCCATCCCGCGGCAGGACGTCAAACCGCTGGCCCGCCGCCTGATCGACGCCTTCGGCGATCTCAACCGGGTGCTTGCTGCCCCGCCCCCTCGGCTGAGCGAGATCGACGGCGTCGGTCCCTCCGTGCTCACCGAGATCAAGGTGGTCGAGGCCGTCGCGCACCGCATGGCACGCGCGAAGGTCATCGCGCAGCCCGTGCTATCGGGTTGGGAGCCGCTGCTCGACTACTGTCGCACGGTGATGGCGCATCGCGACACCGAGCAGTTCCGGGTGCTGTTTCTCGACCGGCGCAACGTGCTCGTCGCCGACGAGGCGCAGGCGCGCGGCACTGTCGATCATGTGCCGGTCTATCCCCGTGAGGTGGTCAAGAGGGCGCTGGAGCTGAACGCCTCGGCGCTGATCCTCGTGCACAACCACCCCTCGGGCGACCCGACGCCGTCGGAGGCCGATATCGTCATGACCGGGCAGATCGAGGCGGCGGCGCGCGCGCTCGGCATCACGCTGCACGACCATCTCGTGATCGGCAAATCGCGCGAAACGAGCTTTCGCACGGAGGGGCTGCTTTGAAGGATCGCCGACAGGAGCCGTTTAGCGCAAGGGCGCGACCCAAAGCTCGACCCTGCGATTGATGCCGCGCCCGGTCTCGGTGTCGTCGCAGCCCATGGGCATCGCTTCGCCAAAGGCCGCGACCTCGAGCGAGGCACCGGACGGCATTTCGCCGCCCAAGAGTGACAGCACCGCCGCCCGCACCGCCTCGGCACGCTCGAGCGACAGGTCGTGATTGGCCACCGGGCCGCCGCGCCCATCCGAAAAGCCCGCCAGCAGCAGCGATTCGCCGCTGTGGCGCCCGTCGCGGATCGCTTGGGCAAGCTGCACCACGCGCGAGCGCGACACCGCGTCGAGGGCGGTCTCTCCGGCTTCGAAACGGAAGGTTGTCGACAGCCTCTGGCGCGACCCCAGCACCCGCAGCATCCGCTGCAGATCCTCCAACGCCACGTCGTCGCCCGCCGAGAGTACCGCCCCGGCGATGCGTCCGCCCTGGCTCTCGATCGGGATCGGGATCGGCGCGAGACCGGTGACCCCGGCACGGCGCAGCACGAGTTGCGCCTCGCTCGTGGCAATCCAGGCGAGGAACGCTTCCGCCGCTTCCGGCAGGCGGCGCATGGGGCGATAGAGCACCAAGGGCAGGGTGAGTGGGAAATCCCCCGTGGTGACGCTCTCAGGCCGGGCCGTGCCGCGCAACCCGCAAGGGCCTGTCAGGGCCAATGGCTGCGCCGCACCCAGCCGTCCAAAGGGCAGCATGCCGATCGCGCCGGGATCGGCGACCACGGCGGCGGCAAGCGCGTCGGCATCCGCGTGGCGGACCACCTCGGCCGACAGGCTGCGCTCCATGCGCTCCAGCACCAGCGTCTCAAAGCCCTGCGCCTGCCCGCTCGTCTCGGCCTCAAGATGTAGCCGCACCGGCCCCAGCGCCTCCCCCAGACGCGACCAATCGGTGATCTCGCCCGCGAAAAGCCGCGACAGCTGCGACAGCGACAGCGCCTGCAACCGCCGTCCCGGCGCGACCACCGGCACCAGCGCGTCGAGCCCCACGAGCTGCAGCCGCCCCGGCGCGTCGAGCCGACCCAATCCCGCGTCCCGGGCAAGCGACAGTTCCTTGGCGTCGAGCAACCGCTCGGCCATTGCCATGTCGGCCTCGTTCGCCAGAAGATCGGCGAAACCGTCCTCGGTCGAGGTCAGGCGAAACGAGACCCGCAGCTTCTCCTCGGCCTCCCCCGCTTCCCGCGGCAGGGCGAGGCTGTAGAGCGCGTGGCCCTCATGCGACTCGACGCGCTCGGGCTCCCAGCCTTGGGCGCGGGCATAACCCTCGACCAGAGCGGGCAGCACCAGCTCGCCCAGCCGCGCCGCGCCCGAAAGCCGCAACTCGGGCACCCAAACATCCGGGTCGGGGCAGCTCGCGCCCTCGCAAGTCACACCGGCGAGCGGCAGCGTCAGCTCGCCATGCTCGGTGGCGATCCGCAGGTAGCGTCCGTCATAGCCCAGAAGGCTTCCGGTGAGGTTCAGCGTGCCCGAGCGCGAGGTAAGCCGCACCTCCCGATCCGGCTCCTGCGCCAAGAGAGCTTGCGGCGCGCACCCGAGGACCGCGCCCAAGGCCACGCGGCGTAACGTCTTGAAGATCGGGGGAAAGGCGGGTTTTCTGAGCGTCATCTCGACGCGAGTGTCAGCCCCGGCTCAAGGTTTTGCAAGACGAGAAGCTCGCCTAGCGCATCGCAGCCCGGAAGCGTGACCTCAAGGTCGAGGCTGGCCAGACCGCCCTTGCCGTCGCTGCGCACCATTTCGGCCTGCATTGGCGTGCCGCAATTCTCCGCCGTCACCTCGATCTCGACCCGCAGGCCGCGCGTTTCGCCGACCGGCGCGCTGTAGATCTGCGCCAGATGCGCCTCGGGCGCGGCGGCATGGCCCAAGGCTACCATGACGGCGCCCGTGCCCGAGTCCGTAGTAGAATCCGCAGGGGCATCGAGCTCAGATCGCCCGCGCCGCCGGGCCTGCCGCCCGGCGCCAGCGCATGCAGCGAGATCCCGTCGCTGTCGCGCCATTGCAGCGCCACGCGCTGCCACTCCTGCATGTCGGGCAGATCGACGGAGGCGATGGCGGTCTTGCCACCGGCCTCGGCCATGAACACGGCCTGCGCCGAAAGGGCGGGAAACAGCGCCTCGGCCCGGCCATCCCCGTCGGTCAGCAGGGTCACGGTCAGCCCTTGGTGGCGCAGCATCACGCGGGCCATGGGCGCGCAGGGGGCCTTGAGCTGCAGAGCGGCCATCGCGCCGGAGCGCGGCTCGGCCGACAGTGACAGGCCGCAACCCTCCCCGCGCGGCACCGACAAGCGTGCCAGCGGCACAGGGGTGCGCATCGGCACCGGCCGGTCGAAGGCCGCGGCAGCGAGAGGCGGGCTGTCGGGCAAGGAGCCGATCAGGATGGGCGGTTCGGGAAAGGTCTGCGGAAGCTCGACCGGCGTCGCCGAGGCGCGCGACACACCGCTTTCCATGAACTGGCCGATCGCCAGCGCGGCGGTGGCGCAGGCACCCGCGGTCGCAAGAAAACGCAAAACAGCCATGAGACGATCCCTACCCATCTGGTCGGTCCAGACTAGGCGGGGCAAAAGGCCGGCGCGCGACGGCAAGCCGGCCTGTTGAGGGAGTCATCCGGGCAAAATCAGGGCGCGCCCGACAGGCACGCCTCTTTTCAGAGCTTGCCGTGGCAGTGCTTGAACTTCTCTCCCGACCCGCAGGGGCACGGCTCGTTGCGCGACGGGCTGCCCCAGGTCTTGGGGTCGCTCTCGTCGAAGTTCGCCCGTGCCGGGGCGGTCGAACTGGCCAAAGCGGCAGGCGCCGCGCCAGCGGTGGCCAACTCCGGCGCGGCCTGCGGCCGGGGCGCCTGCGCGGTGGTCGCCGCATCGGCACCGGCCGCGCTCACCCCCGCAGCACCCGCCGCGCCAGCGCCAGCGGCCGTCGGGGCCGCCGGGTTGCGGGCCGCTTGCGCCTGCATCGCGCGCTGCAGCATCGCCTGCTGCTCCTCCTTGGAGATTGGGCGCACCTGCCCGAGCTTTTCGGTCACCTCGGCGCGCAGCCCGTCGAGCAGCCCCTCGAAGAGCTGGAAGCTCTCGGTCTTGTACTCGTTGAGCGGATCGCGCTGCGCATAGCCGCGGAAACCCACCACCGAGCGCAGGTGTTCGAGCATCAGCAGGTGTTCGCGCCACTTGGCGTCGATGGTCTGCAAGAGCACCTGCTTCTCGATGCTCTTCATGGTCTCGGGACCGAAGGCTTCGGTCTTGCGGGCCATCAATTCGTCGGATGCCTTCTCGAGCCGTTCGCGGATGATCTCGTCGTCGACGCCCTCTTCCTCGGCCCATTTCATCACCGGCACATCGATGCCGAGCTTCTGGAGCGACTGGGCATAGAGCCCTTCGGTATCCCATTGGTCGGCATAGGCCTTGGGAGGGATGTGGGTCGCGACGAGGTCCTCGATCACCTGATGGCGCATGTCGGCGACGATCTCGGAGAGGTCCTTGGCCTCCATGATCTCGCGGCGCTGGGAGAAGATCACCTTGCGCTGCTCGTTCATCACGTCGTCGTATTTCAGGAGCTGCTTGCGGATGTCGAAGTTGCGCCCCTCGACCTTGGCCTGCGCGCGCTCGAGAGACTTGTTCACCCAAGGATGCACGATCGCCTCGCCTTCCTTCATGCCGAGACCCGACAGCACCTTCTCGAGGCGCTCCGAGCCGAAGATCCGCATCAGGTCGTCTTCGAGCGACAGGAAGAACGAGGAGCGGCCCGGATCGCCCTGACGGCCCGAGCGGCCGCGCAGCTGGTTGTCGATGCGGCGGCTTTCGTGGCGCTCGGTGGCGAGCACGAAGAGCCCCCCCGCTTCGAGCACGGCCTTCTTCTCGTCGGCGTGCTCGGCCTCGATCCGCGCGCGGATCTCGTCGGGGTTGGCCTCCGGGTCGGCGGCCAGCGCTTCAAGCACCTTGAGCTCGACATTGCCGCCAAGCTGGATGTCGGTGCCCCGGCCGGCCATGTTGGTGGCGATGGTCACCGCGCCGAGCTTGCCGGCATCGGCGATGATCTGTGCTTCCTGCTCGTGCTGGCGGGCGTGAGCACGTTATGCGGGATGCCCTCCTTCTCGAGCATCTGGCTCAGGAACTCGGACTTTTCGATCGAGGTGGTGCCGACGAGGATCGGCTGGCGCTTTTCATGCGACTCCTTGATCGCCTTCACCACGCCCTCGAACTTCTCGCGGGCGGTGCGATAGACCTGATCGTGCTCGTCGATCCGCTGAATGGGTCGGTTGGTCGGCACCTCGACCACGCCGAGGCGGTAGATCTCGTGGAATTCGTCGGCCTCGGTCAGCGCGGTGCCGGTCATGCCGGCGAGCTTGTCGTAGAGCCGAAAGTAGTTCTGGAAGGTGACGCTCGCCAGTGTCACGTTCTCGGGCTGGATCTCCAGCTCCTCCTTGGCCTCGATCGCCTGATGCAGACCGTCCGACAAGCGGCGGCCTTGCATCATGCGGCCCGTGAACTCGTCGATCAGCACGGCCTGCCCGTCGCGGACGATATAATCCTTGTCGCGGGTGAAGAGCTTGTGCGCCCTGAGCCCCTGATTGACGTGGTGCACGATGGTCGTGCTCTCGGGATCATAGAGCGTCTGCCCCTCGGGCAGGATGCCGAGCGCGAGCAGCCGCGCCTCGAGGAACTCGTTGCCCTCGTCGGTATAGGTCACCGAGCGGGTCTTTTCGTCGAGCGTGTAATGCGCCTCGGTCAGGTCGGGGATCACACGGTCGATGCTGCGATAGAGATCCGAGCGGTCCTCGCTCGGCCCCGAAATGATCAGCGGCGTGCGCGCCTCGTCGATCAGGATGCTGTCGGTCTCGTCGACGATCGCGAAGTTGTGGCCGCGCTGGTTCATCTGCGCCAGCTCGGACTTCATGTTGTCGCGCAGGTAGTCGAAGCCCAACTCGTTGTTGGTCGCATAGGTGATATCGGCGGCGTAGGCGCCCTTCTTCTCGGATTCGGGCTGCTGGGGATAGATCACCCCGGTGGTCAGACCCAGCGCACCATAGACCTTGCTCATCCATTCGGCGTCGCGCTTGGCGAGATAGTCGTTCACCGTGACGACATGCACGCCTTTGCCCGATAGGCCGTTGAGATAGGCCGGGAAGGTCGCCACGAGGGTCTTGCCCTCGCCGGTCTTCATCTCGGCGATGTTGCCCTGATGCAGGAAGATGCCGCCCATGAGCTGCGTGTCGAAGGCCCTGAGCCCCAGTGCGCGGCGCGCCGCCTCGCGGCAGTTGGCAAAGGCCTCGGGGAGAAGGTGGTCGAGGCTCTCGCCCTTCTCGACCCGTGCCTTGAACTCGGCGGTCTTGGCCCTGAGGCCCTCATCGTCCAGCGCCTGGAACTCGGGTTCGAGCGCGTTGATCTGATCGATCAGCGGTCGCGTGGACTTGATCTTGCGGTCGTTCGGCGTGCCGAAGACCTTCTTGGCCAGCGATCCGATACCCAGCATTGGCGATTGTCTCCTGCCGTCGTGACTTGATCTGCAAGGAGGTCGCTTGTCGCCCCCGCATGTGGGGCATAGATAGGGCGCAAGTGCCGCCCTTTGCCAGCCCATCCGGCGATGTAAGGGGCGGGAGACCGAGTGTCAACGTCGCGCCCGGGACGCGGTCCCCGCGCGGCCAGGAAGGAAACCACATGATCCGTACGTTGCCCGTCGCCGCCCTGATGGCCGGCCTCGCCTCGATGGCCTCCGCGCAGCAGGCCTCGGATGTCGTCGCCACCGTGAACGGCACCGAGATCACGCTGGGCGAGATGATCATCACCCGCAGCCAGCTGCCGCAACAGTACCAACAGCTCCCGCCCGAGACCCTGTTTCAGGGCATTCTCGACCAGCTGGTGCAGCAGCAGGTGCTCGCCGACACGCTCGAAGACACTCCGGTCCGGGTCGAGCTGGCCCTGCAGAACCAGCGCCGCTCGCTGCTCGCGGGCGAAGCGATCAACTCCATGATGGGCGAGGAGGTCTCCGAAGAGGAGATTCAGGCCGCCTATGACGAGGCCTTCGCCGATGCCGAGGCGACGCAGGAGTTCAACGCCAGCCACATCCTCGTGGAGACCGAGGAAGAGGCGCAGGCGGTGATGGAGCGGCTTGAGGCGAGCGAGGATTTTGCCGAAATCGCCAAGGAAGTCTCGACCGATCCCGGCTCGGGCGCGCAAGGCGGCAGCCTCGGCTGGTTCGCCGAAGGCATGATGGTCGAGCCGTTCCAGAACGCCGTGGCCGAGCTTGAGAAGGGCGAGACCACCGAAACGCCGGTCGAGACGCAGTTCGGCTTTCACATCATCCGCCTTGATGACACCCGCAGTCAGAAGCCGCCCGCCCTCGAAGAGGTGCGCGACGATCTCGCCAGCCAGATCCAGCAGAGCAAGATCGAGGAGCGTCTGGTCGAGCTCGAGAGCGAGGCCGAGGTGGCCCGCCCCGAGGAGGGCGCCTTCGACCCGGCCCTGCTGACCGACCTCGGTCTGCTCGAAGAGGGCAACTGATCATGGCCGGTCCGGTCTCGCCGCTGGCGCCCGCCGCCTTTCCCGCCCTGCCCGAGATCGCGGGCGTGCGTTTCGCCTCGGTCGCGGCCGGGGTGCGATACGCGAACCGGACCGACGTGATGCTCGCCGAACTGGAGCCGGGCTCGGCGGTGGCGGGGGTGTTCACGCGCTCCTCCACCCGCTCTGCCCCGGTCCGCGACTGCGAGGCCAAGATCGGCGCGGACACCTCCCGCGCCGCCTTTCTCGTCAATTCCGGCAATTCCAACGCCTTTACCGGTCAGGCGGGCGAACGCTCGGTGGCCGAAATCTGCGCCGCCGTGGCGCAGGCCACCGGCATCGACGCCGCGCGCGTCTTCACCTCCTCGACCGGCGTGATCGGTGAGCCGCTGCCGCATGAGCGCATCGTTGCCAAGCTGGGAGAGCTGAACGCCGCGCTGGAGCCTGCGGGCATCGAGGGTGCCGCGCGCGCCATCATGACCACCGACACCTTCCCCAAGGGGTCGACCGAAACCGTCTCCATCGACGGCAAGCCGGTGAAGATCGCCGGCATCGCCAAGGGCTCGGGCATGATCGCGCCCGACATGGCGACGATGCTGGTCTATATCTTCACCGATGCATTGATCGACCAGCCCAAGCTGCAGGACCTTCTGCGCGAGATCACAGACCGAACCTTCAACTGCATCACCGTCGACAGCGACACCTCGACCTCGGACACGCTGCTGATGGCCGCGACCGGGGCCTCAGGCGTCAATGTCACCGGCAGCGCCGATTTCGCGGCCGGGCTGGAGCGGGTGATGCTCGATCTCGCGCATCAGGTGGTGCGCGACGGCGAGGGCGCGACCAAGTTCGTGGAGATCCGCGTCACCGGCGCGGCTTCGGACGACGACGCCCGCAAGGTCGCCATGGCCACCGCCAATTCGCCGCTGGTGAAAACCGCGATCGCGGGCGAGGACCCGAACTGGGGCCGCGTCGTCATGGCCGTGGGCAAATCCGGTGCCGAGGCCGACCGCGACCGGCTCTCGATCCACTTCGGCGAGATCCTGGTGGCCCAGAACGGCTGGGTCAGCCCCGCCTATGACGAAGAGAAGGCCGCCGCCTACATGAAGGGTCAGGAGATCGTCATCGACGTCGATCTCGGGCTCGGCTCCGGCGAGGCCGTGGCCTGGACCTGCGATCTCACGCATCGCTACATCGACATCAATGCCGACTACCGCTCGTGAAGATCGTCCTCGTCTCGGCGGTGGCGTTGATCGACGCCGATGGCAGGGTGCTGCTCGCGCAGCGCCCCGAGGGCAAGTCGATGGCCGGGCTGTGGGAGTTTCCGGGTGGCAAGGTCGAGCCGGGCGAGAGCCCCGAGGCCGCGCTGATCCGAGAGTTGCACGAGGAACTGGGCATCGACACACAGGAGAGCTGCCTCGCGCCGCTCACCTTCGCCAGCCATGCCTATGAGAGCTTCCATTTGCTGATGCCGCTCTTTGCCTGCCGCCGCTGGCAGGGCCAGCCACATGGGCGCGAGAATCAGGCGCTGGAATGGGTGCGGCCGAACCGCCTGCGCGATTATCCGATGCCGCCAGCCGATCTGCCGTTGATTCCCGTGCTGCGCGACTGGCTGTGAGGTTCCCGAACCGGGCACGTGCAAACGCTGCGTCAGAACAAGGCAATTGGTTCCATATGTCGTCAAATATTTGTCAGCTACAGTAGGTTGTTCATAAATCACCGCCTATAGTGGACTCACCATTGATTATATGGAGTCCATTATGCTGCAAACCATCCTGATCGGTAGCTGCATCTCGGTGCAGGGCCTTCTTGTCAAACAGCTCGCGAACGGCCGGATGCTGGTCCGTGTCGGTGAACGTCTCTATGAGGGGCGTCCCGCCAACAGTGGTCCCCAAGCCGCCTGAGGCCCTTTCGCGTATATAATTTCACGAGTATCCGAACGCGAAAGGGACGGCCCAAAGCCGTCCCTTTTCAATTTTCCCAGCTCTCAGCGATGCGGCAGACCGAGATTCCCGCTTGCCACCGCTTCGGAGAGCCCGCCCAGATAGTCCGCGACCTCGCGCCGACTTCGCAAATGGTGGCGATCCTTGTCCTCGGGAACCTGCCCGTAAAACCAGCACAGCTTCGACCGCTGCGACCGGCGCGTGCGCCAGATGTATCGCACGAACTCGCCATTGAAGCGTTCCGGGCATCCCGGCGGCAGCTCCGGACGGCTGCGTCCCCAGTTGCTCAGGCTGCGCCACAGCACCCGCCGCAGACGCAGACCCAGCGGCAGATCGAGCCAGATCACCGTATCGGCACGATCCAGCCGTGCTTCCCATGTCGATGAATGTCCGCCTTCGAAGATCCATTCGGGCCGCGCATGAACTCCGGCGCACAGCCGGTCCTTTTCTGCGCGCGGTCGCTCGACCCAGCCGGGCGCCCAATGGATGGCATCGATATGCACGACCGGCAGATGCGTGATCTCGCCCATCCGCCGCGCCAGCCATGATTTGCCCGAACCGGGCTGCCCGATGATCATCACCCGTTTCATCGGGTCTGAACTACGATCCCGGCCGTTCCCGTCAACTCTGCAAACGCGAAGGGGCGGCCCGAAGGCCGCCCCTTTTTTTGTGTTCAGTGGATCGGATGATCGGATCAGAGCGACCGCTCGACCGATTCCCGCTCGAAGATCTCGATGACATCGCCGGGGCGGATGTCCTCGTGGTTCTCGAAGGCCATGCCACATTCCTGACCCGACTGCACTTCGGACACTTCGTCCTTGAAGCGCTTGAGGGTCTTGAGCGTGCCCTCGTGGATCACGACGTTGTCGCGCAGCAGGCGGACACCGGCGGAGCGGCGCGCCACGCCTTCGGTAACGAGACAACCCGCGACCTTGCCGACATTGGAGACCTTGAAGACCTCCTTGATGCTGGCATAGCCGATGAACTTCTCGCGGATCTCGTTCGACAGAAGGCCCGAGGCCGCTTGCTTCACGTCGTCCACGAGGTCGTAGATCACACTGTAGTAGCGGATCTCGACGCCCTTCTGGTTCGCGGCCTGACGTGCAGGCGCGTTGGCCCGGACGTTGAAGCCGAAGACCGGAGCGCCCGACGCCTCGGCGAGGCCGATGTCGCTCTCGGTGATCGCGCCCACGCCCGAATGCAGCACCCGGACCCGGACCTCGTCGTTGCCGATCTTTTCCATCGCCTGAACGATGGCCTCGGCCGAACCCTGCACGTCGGACTTCACCACCACCGGCAGCTCGGAGACGTTCTTGTCTTCCTTGGCCTTGGCCATGAGCTGCTCGAGGGTCGTCGCGGCACCGGCTGCGGCGCGCTTCTCCTTGGCGGCGTTGGCGCGGTATTCCGCGATCTCGCGGGCCTGCGCCTCGGTCGCGACGACGTTGAGAACGTCGCCCGCCTCAGGCGTGCCGTTGAGACCCAGCACCTCGACGGGGACCGAGGGACCGGCCTCCTCGACGCGCTCGCCCTTGTCGTCGACCAGCGCGCGGACCTTGCCCCACTGCTCACCCACGACGAAGATGTCGCCGCGCTTGAGCGTGCCGTTCTGCACGAGGACGGTCGCGACCGGGCCGCGGCCCACGTCCAGCTGCGCCTCGATCACAGCGCCCTGCGCCGGACGGTTCGGGTTGGCCTTCAGCTCGAGGATCTCGGACTGCAGCGCGATCGCCTCGAGCAGCTGGTCCAGACCCTTGCCGGTGATCGCCGACACCTCGACGTCCTGCACGTCGCCGGACATCTTTTCGACGATGACCTCGTGCTGGAGCAGGTCCGTGCGGACCTTGTCGGGGTTGGCGTCGTACTTGTCGACCTTGTTGATCGCAACGATCATCGGCACCTTGGCGGCCTTGGCGTGGTTCAGCGCCTCGATGGTCTGCGGCATCACCGCGTCATCGGCCGCGACCACCAGCACCACGATGTCCGTCACCTGCGCGCCACGGGCGCGCATCGAGGTGAAGGCCGCGTGGCCGGGCGTGTCGAGGAAAGTCAGGCGCGTGCCGTTGGCGGCTTCGACCTGATAGGCACCGATATGCTGGGTGATGCCACCGGCCTCGCCCGAGACGACCTTGGTCTTGCGGATCGCGTCGAGCAGCGAGGTCTTGCCGTGGTCGACATGGCCCATCACGGTGATGATCGGCGCACGGTCGAGCAGGTCCTCTGGCTTGTCCTTGACCTGTTCGATCACCTGTTCGACGTCGGCATCCGAGACGCGGACGACGCGGTGGCCGAAATCCTCGATGATCAGCTCGGCGGTGTCGGCGTCGATCGACTGGTTCTGCGTCGCCATGATGCCGTTGTTCATCAGCGACTTGACCACGTCGGCCACGCGCTCGGCCATGCGGTTGGCAAGCTCGCCCACGGTGATGACCTCGGGCAGCTGCACGTCGCGCACGACCTTCTCGCGCTCGACATGGCCGCCCATCGCCTTCTGGCGCGCGCGCTCCTGCTTGCGCTTCATCTGGGCCATGGACCGCTGACGGCCGCCTTCGCCCGACAGCGCCTGGTTCAGCGTCAGCTTACCCGAGCGACGGTTGTCGACCCCGCCCTTGGCGGCGGGCTTGGCCTTCTTGTCGGCGCGGGCGTCGCGATCGCGATCGCCGGCCTTGCGGGGCGCGGAGTTCGGACGCTGACCGCCTGCGGGCATCTCGCCGGGCGCGGCGGCAGGCTGGGCCGCGGGCTGCTGCGGCGCGGGCTGGGAGGCACGGCGCGCGGCTTCCTCGGCCTCGCGCTTCTTGCGCTCCTCTTCCTCGGCCTTGGCCTTGAGCGCCTCTTCGCGCTCGCGGTCCTCGCGTTCCTTGGCCTCGATCTCGGCGCGGCGGCGCTCACGCTCTTCGGCACGGGCAGCCTCCTCGGCGGCGCGCTTCTCGGCCTCTTCGGCCTCGCGCGACCGGGCGAGGGCGAGAGCGCGCATCCGGCGCTCGAGTTCGGCCTCGCTGATTCCCGCCGGGCGCTTGGAGGGATCGCCCCTCACCACGCCGGTCGCGGCCGTGCCTTGTGCCGCGCCACCGGGCTTCGGCACCACGACGCGCTTGCGTTTGGTCTCGACCACGACGTTCTTGGTCCGGCCATGACTAAAGCTCTGCTTGACGTTCCCCGGACGGGACCCGTGCAGACCAAGAGGTTTCTTGCCGTCGGTATCGCTCATCAGATTTACATATCCTTCCCGGAGGCCGTATCGCCGCCGTTGCTCTCTCGCAGACCGCGCAGTTTCGCGGCCTCCTCTACAACACGGTCGCTGAGTCCGCCAGCAGCGAGCGCGCCGTGTATCACACTTTGCCGGCCGAAAGCCAAACCCAATTCGTCCGAGGTCAGGCAGCCGTAATATCTTGCCCCCGTAGGGGTCCACAATTTGCTCTTGCCGCGTTCGGAGCCATCCGAGGCCTGCAACAGCACGCGGACGTGATCGCCCGCGAGCGCCGATTTCACCTTTTCGAAGCCCGCGATCGCGAGCCCCGCCTTGCGCGCCAGAGCGATCAGGTCGACGACGCGGCGCGCCTGCTGGCGCTCCACCTCGGCCGCGAGACCCTCCGGCACCGTCACCGGCATCTTGGCGGCGCGGGCGAACTGCCCGCGCTTGGCCGTCTCGATCACCGCCTTCTCGGCGGTGACGTAGATCCCCCGCCCCGGCAGTTTGCCGAGGATGTCGGGAACCACCTGGCCGTCGGGACCGATCACGAAGCGGATCAGTCCGGATTTCGGCTGCACGTCACCCGTGACGATGCATTTCCGCTCCGGCCCGTCGGCCCGCTCCGCTTTCATTCCACCACGACCCATCTCTTGCCTCAGGCCTCTTCTTCGTCGTTCGCGGCGGCGGCAGCCTCATCGGCGGCAAGCTCGTCGGGATCGACCCAGCCGAGCGCCACGCGCGCGGTCATCACCAGTTCCTGCGCCTCTTCGAGGCTGACCTCGAAGGGCTCGAGCACGCCGTCATCCTTCACGCGCTCGCCGCCTTCGGTGGTCCAGCCGCCGGCCAGTTCCCAATCGGCGCAGGTCGCGAAGTCCTCGAGCGTCTTGACGCCGTCCTTGGCCAGCGCCTCGACCATCTGCGGGCTCAGACCCGGGAAGCCGATCAGGCTGTCCTCGGCGCCAAGCTCGCGGGCGCGCTCCAGCGCGGCCTTGTTCTGGGCGTCGATGTAGTCGCGGGCCCGCGCCTGAAGCTCGGCGGCGGTGTCGGCGTCGACCCCGTCGATCACCAGCAGCTCATCCTGATCGACATATGCGACCTCATCGAGATTTGTGAACCCCTCGGAGACGAGAAGTTGCGCAAAGAACTCGTCGAGGTCGAGCGTGTCCATGAACAGCTTGGTGCGGGTCTCGAACTCGGCCTGACGGCGCTTGCTCTCCTGCTCTTCAGTCATGATGTCGATGTCGAGACCGGTGAGCTGCGAGGCCAGACGCACGTTCTGACCGCGACGGCCGATGGCGAGCGACAGCTGCTCCTCGGGCACCACGACCTCAATGCGCTCGGCCTCCTCGTCGAACACGACCTTGGAGACCTCGGCGGGCTGAAGCGCGTTGACGAGGAAGGTCGGCATGTCCTCGTTCCACGGGATGATGTCGATCTTCTCACCCTGAAGCTCACCGACGACGGCTTGCACGCGAGAGCCGCGCATGCCGACGCAGGCGCCGACCGGGTCGATCGAGTTGTCATAGGAGATCACGGCGATCTTGGCGCGGCTGCCCGGGTCGCGGGCCACGGCCTTGATCTCGATGATGCCCTCGTAGATCTCGGGCACTTCCATCTTGAACAGTTCGGCCATGAACTCGGGCGCGGTGCGGCTGAGGAAGATCTGCGGGCCACGCACCTCGCGGCGCACGTCCTTGACGTAGCAGCGGATCCGGTCGCCGGGGCGGTAGGCCTCGCGGCCGATCTTCTCGTTGCGGCGCAGCACGGCTTCGCCGGCGCCGGGAAGCTCGACGACGATATTGCCGTATTCCTCGCGCTTGACGGTAGCGTTGATGATGGTGCCGGCGCGATCCTTGAACTCTTCGTACTGGCGATCGCGCTCGGCCTCGCGGACCTTCTGCAGGATCACCTGTTTGGCCGACTGCGCGGCGATGCGCCCGAGCTCGACCGGGGGCACCTCCTCGACGAAGGTGTCACCGATCTTGGGATCGTCGAGATAGAGCTTGGCCTGCTCGACGGTCATCTCGGCCTGGTAGTTCTCGAGATCCTCGTCGGCGACGACGGTGCGTACGCGGGTAAAGCGGGCGCGGCCGGTCTTGCGGTCGATGTTGACCCGGATGTCCATCTCGGCGCCGTAGCGCGACTTGGCGGCACGGGCGAGGCTCTCCTCCATCGCCTCGACCACGAGGATCGGGTCGATCATCTTCTCGCGCGCGACCGCCTCGGCGGTCTGCAATAGCTCGAGCTGGTTTGCGGATGTGATGGCCATCAGTCGTTCTCCTCATCACCATCAATGATGGTTTCAACATCGTCGAATTGGGTCTCGTCGATCTGGCCCGCATCCTTGCGCGAGCGCAGCACGTCGCGGATCAGCTCGTCGGTCAGCACCAGCTTGGCGTCCGAGAGCCACTCGAACTTCAGACCGATGGTGACCGTCTCGCCGGCCTCCTCGATCTCGATCAGCACCTCGCCGTCCTCGACGCCCGCCAGCTCGCCCTTGAAGCGGCGGCGGCCGTCGATCAGCTCCTCGGTCTCGATCTTGGCCTCGAAGCCCTTCCACTGCTCGAAATCCTTGAGCCGGGTCAGCGGCCGGTCGATGCCGGGCGAGGAGACCTCGAGCGTGTAGGCGTCGATGATCGGGTCCTCGACGTCGAGCACGGCCGAGACGGCGGTGGAGATCTGGCCGCACTCGTCGACCTCGATCGTGCCGTCGGGCTTCTGCGCCATGATCTGCAGGGTCGAGCTCTTGCCCGACATCAGGCGCACGCGCACCAGCTCGAAACCCATGTCAGCGATGACGGGCTCGATGATCTCCTGGACGCGGCGGTCGATCGCCGCCTTGGCGATGAGGTCGGACATGAGGTCCTCCAAGCACAAAAAAACGGGCCAGCGGCCCGTCGATCTTTCCCGGTGGGCGCCGGTTGTGGAGGCCGGCGCGCCGCTGTTCTGAGGGGGATATAGGGGGGTCGGCACGAGTCTGCAAGTGTCGCGTGACACGGACCCCCCGGAGCCCTGTCAGATCGCATCCTCGTCGGGCTGCATCACGAAGATGATCACCGCCAGAATGGTGATGTAGAAACGGAAAGCCGGCTGCTGGCCATTCCAGATATCGGACTGCCACATCAGGAACCATTCCGCCCCGATCGCCATGAAGCCGACAAACCAGACCAGAAAACCGGTGGTCGCGCCCAGCACGGCCCAGCTCTTGGCCGCGTGGAAATCCCGCGCCGGCGCGCGCAGCGCCATGAGCAGCCGGATCGCGCCGATGCCGAGGAGCAGCGCGGTCAGCCCCTCGCCCGCGATGATCAGCCAATAGCCCGCATGCCACATCCATTCGGTGGTGATCGCGCGGCCCATCAACGCGTTGCCCTCGAAGGTGGTGTCCATCGACAGCACGTGCTGCACGAAGGCGAAGTTCGAGCCGTAATCGACGATGTTGTTGAGCGTGACGAGGAAGGCGAAGAGGGCGAGGCCGAGCAGCATCGCGATCTTGGAGAGACGCAGGGGCATGAAGGTCCTTTCGGGCAGGTCGGGTGACGCCGCCGGCACCCGCCTGAGGTGAAAGGCACCGGAAACGCCGCCGACTAGAAGTGGCATCGCGCCGAACTGTCCAGCGTGCAAAACCCCATGCCCCGCAGGCCGTTGCCCGATTGCTCCGCCGGGATCGGCCGGCCGCTTTGCCCCGCACGGAAACGGCCCGCTCTCCTATTGAGGAGAGCGGGCCGTCCGGTCGTTCCGAAAGGTGGCGATCAGGCGTTGGCGCCGATGAACCACGCGTCCTTGTCGAGCGTGCGGCTCACTTCGGTGAACAGGTCGGCGGTGTCCTCGTCACCGGCGTCGCCCGCCTCTTCCATCGCCTTGCGAACCTCGCCGCCGACGAACATGTAGCGCAATTTCAGCTCCTCGACGTGCTGCTTGATGTCACTCACTTCCACCGGATAGGCGTCCATCTCGGCCTTGTCGGCGGCGACCTCGACGGTGCCGCGGGCGAAACCACCCAGAATCACCGCGCGCTCGGCCATCAGATCGGCGCCCTCGCGCAGCCGGTCGGCCGCCTCGTCGAGCAGCTCATGCACGCCGATGAAGCCCGGACCCTTGAGGTTCCAATGCGCCTGCTTCACCGCCAGCGTCAGGGCAAGCATGTTGACGAGGTTCTTGTTGAGCAGGTCGACCATCTGGGTGCGGACGTCCTGATTCAGCTCTCCTGCGAAATTCTCGGGCATGGGTATCCTCTCTCAAAGCGAGATTGCGTGCGTTGTCTTGCCAACGCTCGTGCAAGGGCCCGGTTCCTGCCTGCGTCCCGCGCGCATGAGGAGAGCCGCGAAGCCGCGCCGTTTGCCGCAACGGACCCGAAGCGAAGCAGAACCGGTTCACCGGTCCGGCCGCCTTTCCAGCCCCAGTGCCGGGGCCCATGGGCAGGAGCGCCGATGCGAGGGCGCATGCCATGCACCCGACGCATGCCCGACCCCGATCGAGCGAAAGCTCTTCGACAGTTTCATTTGGTGTGCTACCTGAGCCGCCCCGGCGAAAAACGCTCCGACCCCGTCACGGCTGCCAATACTGGCGCGCCTGACGCTGCGGCGCGCATGCCGGTGCCGCACAACCCCGAACAGCCCGCAAAGGAGCGCTCCCATGGAAGCCAGACTGCTCGCTGCCCTCATCCTGCTGCCAGTGACGGTGATCATCATCCTTGCCGGCATTCATGAATACCGACGCTACAAGTCGGAGGGCCGTGCGAATTACGGCCTCGCCTACGACGAAAAGACCGGAACGACCTATGTGACCGGAATCTCGGAGGATGAGGAAGCCTTCGATCCCGGTGATTTCGATCCCAGCAACTATGACGAGCTGAAGAAGAAGGCCGATGATGACAAGGCATAGGGCCTGCGCGCTTCACGCCGGATAGAGGCGCCCCGTTTTCCGGCTCTCGGCCCGACAGGGTCGCCCGCCCCCGGCCGCTCGCATGACGGCCCGGCCTACCGTATCCACGATGCGAACGAAAAACGCGCCACCCCCGGGGGAGCGGCGCATTTCGTCGTGCGAGATGGCGGCCTAAGGGCCGATCAGGCCATCCACCACCGTTCGCAGATGCGGTTGCTGTCGAGGTCGAAGACGTTGCCGACCACCTCGGGGTGGCCGAGCTTGGTGTTGTAGCCGTCGACGAAGTTGGCATACATCGGGATCGCCGTGGCGCCCTCGCTCGAGCACAGGGCCTGCATCTCGTGATACATTTCGCGGCGCTTGTCGCTGTCGAGTTCGGCGCGCGCCTCCCTGAGCAGGGTCTGGAAGCGCTGGTCCTCCCAATGGGTGTCGTTCCACGCGGCCCCGGCCTCGTAGCCCAGCGTGAACATCCAGTCCTCGGTCACGCGGCCCGACCAGTAGGAGGCGCACCACGGCTTCTTGATCCAGACGTTGGACCAGTAGCCATCCGCCGGCTCCTGCACGACATTGATGTCGATGCCGCAGTCGCGGGCGCTCGCCTGATACAGAAGGCCTGCGTCGATCGCCCCCGAAAAGGCCGCCTCGGAAACCGAGAGGTCGATGCTCAGGCCATCGAGACCGGCCTCCTTCAAGAGCGCCTTCGACCTGTCGGGGTCATAGGCGTTCTGCTCCAGCTCGGCATGGTAATACTGGTTCGCCGGGCCGATCGGGTGGTCATTGGCGACCGCGCCATGGCCCATCAGGATCTTCTCGACCAGCTCCTCGCGCCGCACCGCATGCTTGAGGGCCTTGCGCACGGTGACGTTGTCCATCGGCGAGAGATCAGTGAGCATCGGGAAGGTGTAGTGCTGGTTGCCCGTCACCTCATTGAGCGCGAGCTGCGGGTTGGCTTTCAGGAGCGGCTCGACCTGGAACTCCACGTTGTTCACCGCGTCGACCTGGCTGGTCATCAACGCCGTCATCCGGGCCGAGCCGTCATTGATCGCGATCACCTCGATCTGGTCGAACCAGCCTGCCTTGCCGTCCTTGTAGTGGCCGTCAACACGGCTCAGCAGCGTGCGCACGCCGGGATCGAAGCTCTCGACCTTGTAAAGCCCGGTGCCGATGCCCTGCGCGATCGCCTCCTCGACGTTCTGGTGCGGATAGATCAGCAGGTGATAGTCCGACATCAGAAACGGGAAGTCGGCATTGCCCGCCTCGAGCACGAACTGCACCTGATGCTCGCCGAGCTTCTTCATCTCGGTGATCGGGTCGACGATCGGCCTCGCAGCCGATTTCGCATCCTCATCGAGATGCAGCTTGAGCGAGGCGATCACGTCGTCGGCGGTGAAGGCCGCGCCATTGTGGAAGGTCACGTCCTGCCGCAGATCGAAGGTCCATGTCTTGGCGTCGGGGGTCGATTCCCACGAGGTCGCAAGCTCGCCCACCAGCTCGCCATTGGCGGCGATCTCGGTGAGGCAGTCGAACACCGCGCCATGGGCGGTGAGGATCATGTAGGTGTCGGAATGGGTGCGCCCGTCCCAGCTGTCGGAAGTGTTGGCGCCCGCGAGGCCGAGCTTGAGCGTGCCCCCGCGCGACTGCGCGCGCAGCGGCAGGCCGGTGACGGACAACAGGCCTGCGGCGGCCCCGCTTCTGAGCAATCCCCGGCGGCTGATCTGTGGCAGCATGTCGTTCTCCCTCTTGGTTTCTTTTGGCCTCACGGGGCCGATTCGCTCACATCTTACCCGTTGCCGCCTCGCCCAGCGCCTCAACTCCCCGTTCGGCCAGAAGCTTGTCGAGCCAATCGGGGTCCATCTCGGGCACCGAAGACAAAAGCAGGTCGGTGTAGGGGTGGTGCGGCGGCGTGAACATCGCGGTCTTGGGGCCCTGCTCGATCACCTGGCCCTCCTTCATCACCACCACCTCGTCGGCGATCGCCTTCACCGTGGCGAGGTCGTGGGTGATGAACATGTAGGACAGGCCCAGCTCGTCCTGCAGCCGCGCCAGAAGCTTGAGGATGCCTTCAGCCACCAATTGATCGAGGGCGCTCGTCACCTCGTCGCAGATGATGAGACGCGGCTCGGCGGCCAACGCGCGGGCGATGCCGATACGCTGCTTCTGCCCGCCCGACAACTCGCCCGGCAACCGGTCGCGAAAAATGGCCGGATCCATCTCGATCTGGTCGAGCAGCTCGTCCACGCGGACCCGCAGGCGGCGTCCCCTGAGCCCGGAATAGAAGCGCACCGGCCGGCCGATGATCTGCGCCACGGTCTGGCGCGGGTTCAGCGCGGTGTCGGCCATCTGGTAGATCATCTGGACCTGCCTGAGCTGGTCCTTGGACCGCTGGCGGTAGCCGGGCGGCAGCGCCTCGCCCTCGAAGCGCACAGCCCCACCCTTGGGCGGCAGCAGCCCGGTGATCACCCGCGCGGTGGTCGACTTGCCCGAGCCGCTTTCGCCCACCACCGCGACGGTGCGGCCGGGATGGATGTCGAAGGACACCTTCTCCAGCACCACTTGTTCGCCATAGGCCGCCGTCACCCCCTCGACCGAAAGGATCGGCACGCTGTCAGGGCCGGGCGCGGGCTTTTCGGGCCGGTGATAGCCGCGCACCGCCCAAAGCGACTTGGTATAGTCCTCGCGCGGGTGCTCCAGCATCTGCCGCGTCGGCGCGGTCTCGACCTCGTCGCCTCTGAGCAGCACCTTTATGCGATCCGCCATCTGCGCCACGACGGCGAGGTCGTGGGTGATGTAGATCGCCGAGGTGCCGAACTGGTCGACGATGTCGCGGATCGCCGCTAGCACCTCGATCTGCGTGGTCACGTCGAGCGCGGTGGTCGGCTCATCGAAGATGATGAGATCGGGGCGGCAGGACATTGCCATCGCCGTCATAGCGCGCTGCAATTGCCCGCCCGAGACCTGATGCGGATAGCGAAACCCGATCTCCTCGGGGTTCGGCAGGCGCAGCTTGCGATAAAGTTCGATCGCAACCTCGACGCTTTCGCCGCGCCCGGACACGCCGTGGCGCACCGGCGCCTCGACATGCTGGTCGATCAGCTTGTGCGCGGGGTTGAAGCTCGCCGCCGCCGATTGCGCGACATAGGCGATGCGGCGGCCCAAGAGCGAGCGCTTCTCCTCGGTCGAGGCGGTCATCAGGTCGATGCCGTCGAACACCACCGCGCCGCCCGAGATCCGCACCCCGTCGCGCACATAGCCCATCGCGGCGAGGCCCAGCGTCGATTTGCCCGCCCCCGATTCGCCGATCAGCCCGAGCACCTCGCCACGACCCAGCGTCAGGTCGATGCCATTGATGATCGGGTGCCATGCCTCGTCCGAGCGGCCCTCGATCCGCAGATCGCGTATTTCCAGAAGCGGCGTCACGATTTCAGCCCCGAGGCGCGGTGCAGCATCCAGTCCACGACGAAGTTCACCCCCACGGTCAGGATCGCAATGGCCAGCGCCGGCAGGAGCGGCGCCAGCGCCACCATCGGCGCGAAGGCCGCGAAGTTGATGAACTGCGCGAGGTCGCGGACCATGGTGCCCCAATCCGCCAGCGGCGGCTGGATGCCGACGCCAAGGAACGAGAGCGAGGCGATGGTCAGGAACACGAAGCAGAACCGCAGCCCGAACTCGGCCAGAAGCGGCGCCATGGCATTGGGCAGGATTTCGCGGAACACCAGATGCCCCATGCCCTCGCCGCGCAGCTTGGCGGCCTCGACGTAATCCATCACCACGATCCCGATGCCGACCGAGCGGGAGAGGCGGAACACCCGCGTGCTGTCGATCACCGCGATGATCAGCACCATGTAGAGCGTCATCAGCCCGCGCGCCCCGTCGGCCCAGACGCTCGCGATGGTGAGCAGCAAAAGCGCGAAAATGAGCGAGGGGATCGCCATCAGCACATCGACGCCGCGGCTCAGCACCTGATCGAGCCAGCCACCCACGACGGCGGCCAGAAGCCCCAGCGAGCCGCCGAGAAGGAACGCCAGCAGCGTCGTCGCGAAGGCCAGCCCCACGGTGTTCTGCGCGCCGTAGATGAGCCGCGAGAGGATGTCGCGCCCGATCCGGTCGGTGCCCAGCGGAAAGGCCGGATCGCCGCCCATCGCCGGGTCGCCGCCCGGCACCACGTTGGCAGCACCCAGCACCGCCTCCTGTCCGTAGGGGGCGATCCACGCGGCAAAGATCGCGACGATGGCATAGATGAGGATCACGAGGATGCCGAAGGCCGCCGTCAGCGGCATCTTGCGAAACTGCCGCCTCAACCGCTCCGGCCCCAGATGCCGCCCCGCAAGGCGAAAGACGAAGGCCGCGGCGGCGCAGAGGAAAAAGCCCATCACCGCCCAGCGGAAATAGACGGCACCCGGCTTCATCCAGAGCCAGACCCCGCCCGCGATAGCGGCGAGCGCCAGCGCGTAGCCGAAGGCCACGCCATAGGACATGTCGCGGTAGCGCGGCGCGTTGCCGCTCAGCCTGCGCGCCACACAGAGGCCGATCCATGCCAGCGCCGCGATGGCGGCGAGCGCGCCGATGGCCCAGATCCAGAGACTCATTTGGGGTGCCTCAGACGCGGGTTCGAGATGATCGACAGGATGTCGGCGGTGAGGTTCAGCAAGATATAGGCCGCCGCAAAGATCAGGCAGCAGGCCTGCACCACAGGGATGTCGCGCAGCTTCACGCTGTCGACGAAGAGCTGGCCGATGCCGGGATAAACGAAGACCACCTCAACCACGACGACGCCGGTGACAAGATAGGCGAGGTTGAGCGCCACCACGTTGACGATGGGGGCCAGCGCGTTCGGGAGCGCGTGTCGCCAGATCACCCGCAGGGGCCGCATCCCCTTGAGCCGCGCCATCTCGATATAGGGCTGCGCCATCAGGTTGAGGATCGCGGCGCGGGTCATGCGCATCATGTGCGCGGTGACCACCAGCGTCAGCGTCAGAGCAGGAAGCAGGGTCTTTTCCAGCCTTTCGCCAAAGCTCATGCCGGGAAAGATGTTCGACAGCGAGGGTAGCACCGGGTTCACCACCGCAAACAGCAGGATCAGGATATAGGCCAGAAAAAAATTCGGGGCTTGAGATCGAGGACAGCGTCGCGATGTTGGCGCCCTTGTCGAAGGCGGTATCGCGCCACAGCGCGGCGAGGATGCCCAGACCCACCGCCATCGGCACGGCGATGGCCGCCGTCACGCCCGCGAGGAACATGGTGTTGGCAAAACGCGGCGCGATCTGCGCCAGCACGGTGGCCGAGGGGTCCACCCGCCCGGTGAAGCTCGCGAAGTTGGCCTGTGCGAAGCTGACCCCGAGATCACCGCGCGCCGCGTCCCAGAGCCATTGCACGTAGCGGACCGGTAGTGGCTGATCGAGGCCGAGTTGGGTGCGGATCGCCGTGACCGCCTCGGGCGTCGCGGACTGGCCCAGCACGGCCTGCGCAAAATCGCCGGGAAGCAGGTTCACCGCGCCGAAGATCACCGCCGAGACGATGAGCAGCGTCAGAAGGCCAAGCGCCAGACGCTGCAGGACGATGCGTATCACGCTCCCCAAGCTGTCGAAGTCTCCCCTGTGGCCCGGGACATGGGCCGCTCTGGTGCGGTTCCGCACCTTCTTGATTGACTTCAGGTTAGCGAAGCTTGGGGAGCTGTAAAGCCTTGTGAAGATTACCTTGCGTCGCTCAGCCGAAGATCGGCCCCTCGTTGCCACGGCCCAGCGCGTCGGTCGCGCGCACCAGTTCGGCCGAGATGCCCGGCTCGGACAGCGCATGACCCGCACGGGGAATCATCTTGAGCCGCGCGGCAGGCCAGAGTGCTGACAGCCGGTGCGCCCCGGAGGCGGGCAGATCATGTCATAGCGCCCCTGAACGATCAGCCCCGGGATCTGCGCGATCCGGTCCATCCGTTCGAGGATGCCCTGCCCCGGTGCGAGAAAGCCGCGATTGTGGAAGTAGTGGTTCTCGAGCCGCGAGAAGGCGCGGGCATATTCAGCCGGACCGTCGCCCAGCGGCCCGTCATTGTCGATCGAGGCCAAGGCGTTCTCCCACGAGGCCCAGCTTCTCGCATGGCGCAACTCGCAGCCTGCATCGCCCGAAAACAGCCGCCGGTGATAGGCGGCGATCAGGTCGTCATGCTCGGCCTGAGGGATCGGCGCGGTGAACCGCTCCCACAACTCGGGCCAGAACTGTCCCGCGCCGCCGCCATAGAACCATTGCAGCTCGGCCTCGGTCATCAGGAACACGCCGCGCAGGATCAGTGCCGCGGCCCGCTCGGGGTGGGTCTGCGCGTAGATCAGCGCCAATGTCGCGCCCCATGAGCCCCCGAACAGCACCCATTGCTCGATCCCGAGCATCTCGCGGATATGCTCCATGTCCGAGACGAGGTGCCACGTCGTGTTGGCCTCGACGCTGGCATGGGGCCGCGAGCGGCCGCAGCCGCGCTGGTCGAACAGGATGATGCGCCAGGCCGAGGCGTCGAAATAGCGCCGCATCGCTGGGCTGCATCCGCCGCCCGGACCGCCATGCAGCACCACCACCGGCTTGCCGTCCGGGTTGCCACATTGCTCGACATAGATCCGGTGCCCATCGCCCACCTCGACCATGCGCTGGTCGAAGGGCTCGACGGGGGGATGAAGATGCGCGATGGCGCGGCGGTGACCTGAGACCTTGTCCATGCCCGACCTATATAGGCACAAGCACCACGCCGTCACCCGCCCGCGACGAAGAAGGATCGAAACCATGCCGCAGACCGACCCCGCCCGCTCCACCGTCGATGCGCAGGAGGTCGCCAAGTTCGAGGCGATGGCCGCCGAATGGTGGGACGAGACCGGCAAGTTCAAGCCGTTGCACATGCTCAACCCCTGTCGGCTGGGCTACATCACCGACCAGATCGCGGCGCAGTTCGATCGCGATCTGTCCCGGAACAGGCCCTTCGAGGGGCTGCGCCTGCTCGATATCGGCTGCGGCGGCGGGCTATTGTGCGAACCGATGGCCCGGCTCGGCGCAGAGGTGATCGGCGCGGACGCGGCGGCGCGCAACATTCCCGTGGCGCGGCTCCATGCCGAGCAGTCGGGCCTCGAGATCGACTACCGCCACACCACTGCCGAGGACATGGCGGCGGCGGGAGAGCGGTTCGACGTGGTCCTCAACATGGAGGTGGTCGAGCACGTCGCCTCGCCGATCGACTATCTCACCGCCTGTCACGACCTGCTGCGCCCCGGCGGGCTGCACATCTGCTCGACCCTCAACCGCAACGCCAAGAGCTTCGGCATAGCGATCCTCGGGGCGGAATGGGTGATGCGCTGGCTGCCCAAGGGCACGCATGACTGGAAGAAGTTCATCACCCCCGACGAGCTTTACGACCTGCTCAAACGCGCCGGGCTGGCGCCGGTGGACCGCAAGGGCATGGTATTCAACCCGATCTCCTGGAGCTGGTCGCTGTCGGAGCGCGACCTGTCGGTGAACTACGTCACTTCGAGCCTGCGGCCCGAGCGGATCACGCTCTGATCATGGCCTAGCGGGTGACGCTCTAGTCCACGTCCGAGAGCCGAAGCCTGAGCTCGCGCAGCACCGGAAGCGCCGCGCGGGCGCGCTCGGCCCCGACCCGCTCGACCACCTCGCAACGATCGGCGTGATCGCGGCCACGGCGGCATTGCGCGCCTCAAACCCGGCAGGCTGATCGCCACCATCTTGCGGCGCGCGTCGTCCCAGTCGGGGCGGATATGCACCCAGCCCGCCCATTCGAGCTTGCCCAGCGTGTTGGTCATCGCCCCGCGCGTCAGGTGGAACGTCTTGGCGAGTTGCGCCGGACTGCGTTCGGTCCCCGAAAAGGCGAGGTGGTTCAGCACCGAGAAATGCGACAGCTCCATGCCCTTGGGCAGCACCTTGGACATGGTGTTGCGCGCCAGCTGGTCGACGGCCAGAATCTCGCTGAACAGCGTGATGGCGAGGTTGTCGACAGGCTGGCTCATGCGGGTCCATCATAAGGGCGATCATGCGCGAGCGAGGGCACCCGCCGTCTCGCTTGTGCCACTTCGGCGAGGTCCAGATCAACGATGGTGATGCCGGTTGCCGTACCGGCATCGACGATCACCGCGCCCCACGGGTCCACCGCGAGGCTATGGCCCCATGTCTCGCGCGCCCGCCCCTCGGTCGCGGCGTGCCGCCCGGTCTGCGCGGCGGCGAGCACGAAGGACCCCGTCTCGATCGCCCGGGCGCGCAGCAGCGTTTCCCAATGCGCGGCGCCGGTAACCGGAGAAAAGGCGCTGGGCACCAACAGGATCTCGGCCCCGGCCTGTGCAAGCGCCCGGTAGAGTTGCGGAAACCGGAGGTCGTAGCAGATGCTCAGACCGATTGCGGCCAGCGGCGTCCGGGCCAGCACCGCGCGGTCGCCGGGCCGGTAGCCGGCGGATTCGCGGTAGGTCTCGGTTGCGCTCACCTCGACGTCGAACATGTGGATCTTGTCGTAGCGCGAATGGACCGCCCCGTCCGGGCCGATCAGCAGCGACCGGTTGGCAAAGCGCCCGTCGGCCTCGTCGGTCCTGACCGCGACCGAGCCCAGCGCCAGCCAGACCCCGGCCTTTGCCGCCTCCTCGCGCATGGCCGCCAGCATCGGATCCTCCGCCTCATGGCACAGAACCTCAAGCTGCCTCGCCCGGCTGGCCGAGACGCAGTTGCTGACCTCGGGCGTGCAGATCAGCTTTGCGCCCTGCGCCACCGCGTCGCGGACCATCCCGCGCAAGATCGAGAGGTTGCGCGCGGGATCGTCCGAGGCGGTAAGTTGCAGGAGCGCGGCGCGGATCACTTGCCCAGCAAGGGGTCGAGACCGCCGCGCCGGTCGAGCAGCGCCATGTCGTCATAACCGCCGACATGGGTGTCGCCGATGAAGATCTGCGGCACAGTGCGCCCGCCATTGGCGCGCTGCGTCATCTCGGCGCGGCGCTGGGGCGCGGCCACGACGTCGATCTCGGTATAGGAGACGCCCTTTTGCGCCAGCAGCCGCTTGGCGGCGTGGCAATAGCCGCAGGTGGGCGAGGTGTAGATTTCGATCTGTGGGGTCGCGTCGGGCATCAAGGCCTCCGGTACATGAGTGGTTTCCCCTGATCTAGGGGTCCGGGGCCGCGCGGGCCAGTGCCGCGACGTATATCTGTGCCGCACCCGCCGCGCGGGCGGCCTGCGCGCAGGCGGTGAGCGTGGCGCCAGAGGTCAGCACGTCATCGACGATGAGCACCGCCCGCCCCCGCATCCCGGCCCCGCGCCGCGGATGCGCCCGGATCGCGCCATCGAGCGTCGCGCGGCGGGCCTCGGCGTCCTGGCCGCCGAGCGAGGCGGTGGGGCGGTGCCGCCAGAGCGCGTCGGGCCCATGCGCGCAGCCCAGCGCGCGGGCGACCCCCGCGGCCAGCAGCGCCGACTGGTTGTAGCGTCGCCGCCAGAGCCGCGACCGGTGCAGCGGCACCGGCACCACTAGCATGTCGGGCCGCGCCAGATCCGCCACTGCCCGCGCCATCCAGAGCGCCATCGGCGCGGCGAGATCGGTGCGGTCGCCATGCTTGAGCCCCAGCACCAGCCGCCGCGCGCCGTCGCGGTAGCGCAGCACCGCCCGGCCCTGCGACCATGGCGGCGGAGCTGACATGCAGGCGTCGCAAACCAGCCCCGGCTCGGCCTCTCCCGGCAGGGGCCGGGCGCAGAACCCGCACATCGCCCCGCCCAGAAACGGCGTGTCGCGCCAGCAGGCGCCGCAAAGCGCGAAATCCTCCTCGGTCATTTCGCCGCAGCCCATGCAGGCGGCGGGGTAGATCGCCCTCAGGACGCTTTGCATTCCCATGCTGGACCCCTATCTCGGGCGCATGTCACAGACCCAGACCACGGCCCAGCGCCCCGCCCTGTTCGACCGCCGCGCCCTTGCCCGGCACCGCGCCCGCGCCGCGCGCGATCCGGCCCTGTTCCTGCAGGAGGCCGTGGCCGACGACATCGAGGATAGGATCGCCGAGGTTAACCGATCCTTTAAAGACGTGTCCGTGGTCACGCCCTGGCCCGATCTGTGGGCCGCGCGCCTGCCGCGGGCCCGGATCGTGGCCGATGCCGAGACGCTCGATCTCGTTCCCGCCTCGCAGGATCTCGTGATCCACGCGCTGGCGCTTCACTGGGCCGAGGACCCCATCGGCCAGTTGATTCAATGCGCCCGGGCGCTGCGTCCCGACGGGCTTTTGATCGCGACGCTGTTCGGCGGCGAGACGCTGGCCGATCTGCGCGCCGCCCTCACCGCCGCCGAAACCGCCGTCACGGGGGGGCTTTCGCCCCGAGTGGCCCCGATGGGCGAGATCCGCGATCTCGGCGCGCTCCTACAGCGCGCGGGGCTGGCGCTCCCCGTGGCGGACGGCACGCCCTATGATGTCAGCTACGAGACGCCGTTCCACCTGATGCGCGATCTGCGGGCCATGGGCGAGAGCAACGCGATGGCGCACCGCCTGCGCCGCCCGACGCGCCGCGCCGTTCTGGCCGAGGCGGCGCGGCTCCATGCCGAGACCAGCGCACGCCCCGATGGCCGCGTGGGCGCCCGCTTCGAGGTGATCACCCTTACCGGCTGGGCCCCTTCCGCCGATCAACCCCAGCCCTTGCGACCGGGCTCCGCGACCCGAAGCCTCGAAGAGGCTCTGCGCCGCGCCCGCGACGATAGCGCCGATTGACCCCGAACCGCGGGACCGCGAGGCTGCACCGGCGCGCGAACCGGTTGCCGGCCCCGCGTTGCCGCTACCTTACTCTCGACATACCCAAAGACTGCTGCAGCCCCGAGGACAGACGATGCTCGACGCGACCCGACCGACCCATGCCCCCGCCGATCACCCGGCGCTGCCGAAATCCCGCGTCGGCATTCTCGTGGCCAATCTCGGCACGCCCGACGGCACCGATTACCGCTCGATGCGGCGCTACCTGTCGGAATTCCTCTCCGATCGCCGCGTCGTCGACACCAACCCGCTGATCTGGCAGCCGATCCTGCAGGGCATCATCCTGTCGAAGCGGCCGCAGAAATCCGGCGCCGCCTACCGTTCGATCTGGAACGAGGAGTTGAACGAGAGCCCGCTCAGGACCATCACCCGCGCCCAGACCGAGGCGTTGCGCGCTCGCTTCGAGGCAGAGCATGGCGACGCAGTGCAGGTCGAGTTCTGCATGCGCTACGGCAATCCCTCGACCAAGTCGGTGGTGCGCCGCATGGTCGAGAACGGCTGCCGCAAGATCCTGTTCTTCCCGCTCTACCCGCAATATGCCGGCGCCACCTCCGCCACCGCCAACGACGCCTTCTTCAAGGCGCTTTCCAAGGAGAAGTGGCAGCCCACCGCGCGGGTGGTGGACCCCTATTTCGACCGGCCCGACTATATCGAGGCGCTGGCCAATTCGGTGCGGCGCGCGCATCCGACGCCCGAAAGCCGCCCCGAGGTGCTGGTCTGCTCCTATCACGGGCTGCCCAAGCGCTACCTGCTGGAGGGCGACCCCTATCATTGCCAGTGCCAGAAGACGACGCGGCTGCTGCGCGACGCGCTGGGCTGGGAGGAGACGCGGGTGGTGAACACCTTCCAGTCGGTCTTCGGGCGCGAGGAATGGCTCAAGCCCTACACCGTCGAGGAGGTGGCGCGGCTCGCCAAGGAAGAGGGTACGCGCAGGATCTCGGTCTGCGCCCCGGCCTTCTCGGCCGATTGCATCGAGACGCTCGAAGAGATCAACGAGGAGATCCGCGAGAGTTTCGAACATGCAGGCGGCGAGAGCTTCACTTACATTCCCTGCCTGAACGAGCATCCCGAGCATATCGACATGCTGGAACGGGTGATCCGCGAGAACCTCTCGGGCTGGATCTGATACGAAAAAGGGGGCCCCAGCGGCCCCCTTCCTGCATCCGTCTCTATTCGATCTCAGATCAGCATGACCTGCGTGCCGATGGTCGAGAGCGAGAACAGCTCGGCGATGTGCTCGTTGTAGAGCCCGATGCAGCCATTCGAGGAACGCCGCCCGATCTTGCGCGTGTCGTGGGTGCCGTGGATCCGGTAGTATTGCCAGGTCAGCCACATCGCATGGCTGCCCAGCGGGCTGTCGGGACCGGCGGGGATGTATTCGGGCCATTCGGGGTTGCGCTGGCGCATCTCGGGCGTCGGGCGCCAGTCGGGGCCCTCGACCTTCTTGATGATCTCGGTGCGGCCCAGACGGGTCAGGTCGGGCGTCAGCGGCACCGAGCTGGGATAAAGCCGATAGATGCTCTCGTCGGCGCTCCAGAAATGCACGGCCCGGCTCTGGGTATCGGCAAGGATCGCGCCGTTGCGCAGATCGGCGAAATAGGGCCGCCAGTCGAGCGCGCGGAAGCTCGAGACGTTGCGGCTCACGGAGGACGAGATGTCGCCTTCGATCTCGGTGGAGCCGGACAGGGCCAGCGCCGGGCTGGCCAGCACGGTCGCGCCGAAGGCGGCAGTGGCGGCAATGAAGCCGCGACGGTTCAACGCTTTGGGGTCATGACCCATGCGAATCTCCAGAGCAGGGGGTGACGTCACCAGAATCTCGTAGATCGCGTTTGCGTGAGGCGCAATTCACCGAAACGTCAACTTGGCGAGGCCCCGCCGATCCCGTTTGATCTGTCGCGCCGCTGCCGCTATCAGGCGAGAGTTCTGGACCTCACAGGTGACGCATGCAGCGACGCGAGCTGATTCTCGGCCTTCTTCTCACCGGCCTTTCGGCCTGCGCGGCGCCCACGGGCCGGATCGGCCCCGACGGCTTGCCGCTGCCGCAGGTGTACCGAATCAGGCCGGAGGACGAGGCGCAGATCCCCTACCGGATGCTCGACGGCGTCAACACGCTGCGCCAAGCGCGCGGGCTGTCCATGCTCACCCTCGACGCGCAGCTCAACGCCGCCGCCGCCACCCATTCGCGCGACATGAGCGTGCAGAACCGGCCTTGGCATTTCGGCTCCGACGGCTCGTCCCCGGTGGACCGTCTCCGGCGCGTCGGGTTCTCGGGGCGTCTGGTGGGCGAGACGATCTCGGAAACCTACGAGACCGAGCTCGAAACGCTCGCCTCGTGGATGGAGGAGTCGGCGACGCGTGACGTGATCCTCGACCCGTCGGCGACCCGCATGGGCCTTGCGTGGTTTCAGGAACCGGCAGGCAAGATCTGGTGGACGATGGTGCTCGCGGCCTGAGGCTGCCGCCATGTCAGGGACCGGATCGTTCTGGAACCTGTATCGGACATGAAAAAAGGGGCGCTGCGGCGTCCCTTTCTCGTGTTGGCCGATGCCGAACCCCGCTCAGGCCTTGACGAAGACCGGGGTGTAATCACCAACCATCGAATAGATTTCCTCGACCTCGTGATTCATCACGGCGATGCAGCCCGCGGTCCAGTCCTTCTTGCCCTCGACCACGCTGGGCGTGCCGTGGATGAAGATCTCGCCGCCCGGGCTCTTGCCATAGGCTTCGGCAAAGGCGCGATCGTTGGCATTGGGATAGGAGATACCGACCGAGAGGTGATAGGCGCTGTTGGGATTGCGCCGGTCGATGATGTAGGCGCCTTCGGGCGTCTTGCCGTCGCCTTCGAACTGCTTGTGACCGACGGGGGCGAAGCCAAGCTGGAAGGGATAGGTCTTGATCGCCTTGTTGCCGCTGAGCAGGTAGAGTTTGCGCTGCTGCTTGAAGGCCATGATCGAGGTGATCTGAGGCCCATCATAGCTCAGCACCCGGCGGCCCGAACAAGCTGCGAGAAGCGCCGGCGCGGCGAGGAGAAACTTGCGTCTGTCGATGGTCATGCTGCCCACTGTCCCGGTCTGAAGCCGTTTCGGCGAATTTAGCGGATCCGTGAAATCCCGCCTAGGGGGAGCCTCGCGCATCATGGTTAGAACCGGGTGAATCGTGTCGCCAATTCCACATGCGGCGACCAGCGAAATTGGTCCACCACGGTCACAGGACCCATCTCGAACCCCTTGTTCACAAGGGCTTTGGCGTCGCGCGCAAAGCTCGACGGGCTGCAGGACACCATTGCGATCACATTGATTTGAGATGCGGCGAGAGCGGCCACCTGCGCCTGAGCG
The DNA here is from genome assembly GCF_000466965.1 of Limimaricola cinnabarinus LL-001. Taxonomy (GTDB): domain Bacteria; phylum Pseudomonadota; class Alphaproteobacteria; order Rhodobacterales; family Rhodobacteraceae; genus Limimaricola; species Limimaricola cinnabarinus. The sequence continues at coordinate 18,063 of NZ_BATB01000006.1, read as the reverse complement.
CCCGCGCGCGGCGGGTCGATCACGGCGGCATCGAATCGCGACAGCTCGTCCGGCAGGAGCGGGCGGCGGAACAGATCGCGCGTCTCGGTGCTCACGCGCTTGAGCCCCGGCACCCCGCGCCAGCCCCGATCGAGCGCCGCCAGCATCGCGGCCTCCCCCTCGACGGCGTGAATCTCGGCCCTTTCGGCCAGCGGCAGCGAGAAGGTGCCGCATCCCGCAAAGAGATCGACGATGCGCGCGGCCCCGCCCACGGAGGCACGCACGCAGTCCAGCAGCGCCGCCTCGCCATGCGCGGTGGCCTGAAGAAAGGCGCCGGGCGGCGGCACGACCCGCGCGCGGCCCATCATCTGGACGGGCGGCTCGAGTTCGGCCACGATCTCGTCGGCCCAGACCAGCCGCGCAATCCCCGCCTCGCGCGCGATGTCCGGAAGCGCGATGCGCAGCGCCTCGGTCAGCTCCTTGTCGGTGTCGATATGCAGATCGGGGCCCGCTTCGCTGGCGGTCACGGTCAGGCCCGCCTCGCCCTTGCGCGATGCGGCAAGTGCCGCGATCCGCTCCAGCGCCGGGATCAGCGCCGTGAGTTCGGGCAGCAGCAGGCGGCAGCCCGGCACCTCGATCACCGTGTCGGAGGCACGGGCGTGAAAGCCCACGAGCGCGCCCTTCTTGGTGCGCCGCCCAGCGAGACGGGCACGGCGGCGGCTGTCGGCGGGCGAGGTGAGAACGCGGGCGATCTCGCCCGTCAGCCCCTGGGCGCGCAGCGCGGTGCGCACGATCTCGGCCTTCCAGCCTTCGACGAAGCCGTCGGAGGCGTGCTGCATGGCGCAGCCGCCGCAGGCCTTGAAATGGCGGCAGGGCGGTGCGATCCGCTCGGGCGAGGGGGTGACGATCTTCGCAGCCTCGGCCGTGAGCATCACCACTTCGCCGGGCAGGGCGCGCGGCACGAGAGTGCCGTTCTGCGCGCGCCCCATGCGTGATGCGTCACCCTCTCGATCGTCACCTCGCCGCGGGGCGCGGGATCGGGTTGCGGGGTCTTCGGCGGCAGGGTCTCGGTCATGGCGTCCTCTCTTACTCGGCGGCCTCCTGCCCGAGGAACCCGCCCGATTGGCGGCTCCAGTAGCGGGCATAGACCTCGCCCAGATCGAGCAGCGCATCATGCGTGCCCGCCTCGACGATGCGGCCGCCTTCCATGACCACGATCCGGTCCATGCGCGCAATGGTCGAAAGCCGGTGCGCGATGGCGATCACGGTCTTGCCTTGCATCGCCTGTTCGAGCGCGGCCTGAATCTGCGCCTCCACTTCGCTGTCGAGCGCCGAGGTCGCCTCGTCGAGCACGAGGATCGGCGCGTCCTTGAGCATGGCCCGCGCGATAGCGATGCGCTGGCGCTGCCCGCCCGAAAGCTTCACGCCGCGTTCGCCCAGATGCGCGTCGTAGCCGCGCCGCCCCTTGAGGTCCGCGAGATCGGCGATGAAGCCATGCGCCTCGGCGCGCGAGGCCGCCGTCTCGACCGCCTGCTGCGACGCGTCCGGATGACCGTAGCGGATGTTGTCGCGGGCGGAGCGGTTGAACATCGCCGTGTCCTGCGTGACCATGCCAATCTGTCGGCGCAGGCTTTCCTGCGTCACACCCGAGATGTCCTGCCCATCGATGGTGATGCGACCCTGTTCCACGTCATAGAGCCGCAAAAGCGCCGCCACGAGCGTCGATTTGCCCGCGCCGGAGGCCCCGACGACGCCGATCTTTTCGCCCGGCGCGATGTCGAGATCGATGCCGCGCAGCCCCCCGACCCCGCCGCCATAGGTAAAGCGCACGCCTTCGAAACGCACCGCGCCCTGCCGCACCGCCAGATCGCGCGCACCGTCGCGGTCGGTCAGCCCATGCGCGGGCGACAAGGTGTGGATCGCGTCCTCGATCTCGCCGAGATTCGAGTAGATCGTCATCAGCGTGAAGCTGACCCAGCCGGTCATCTGCGCGAGGCGCAGCGAGATCGCGCCGGCGGCGGCGATGTCGCCGGGCGAGGCGGCGCCACGGCTCCAGAACACCAGCGTCGCGCCGGTGACGATCACCGGCAGCGTGCCCGCCAGCGCCATGAGCCAGAACCGGAACCCCGCCGACACCTTGCCAAAGCCCAGCGACCGCTCGCGGAACTGGTGCATCGCGTCGATCGCGGCGCGGTCCTCGTGATCGGAATGGCCAAAGAGCTTCACCGTCTTGATGTTGGTGATCGTGTCGACGACCTGCCCCGTCACCATCGCGCGTGCCGCCGCCCGGGCGGTCGAGGTGGCGCGGATCTTCGGCATGTAGGCGCGGATCAGCAGGACATAACCCACGAGCCAGAGCGTCAGCAGCCCGGCGGTCAGCGTGTCGATCGTCAGAAGCAGGAAGGCCGAGCCGATGAGCGAGGCCAGCGCGAAGAAGACGGTCTGGATCGTGTCGACCGTGAGATCGGTCGTCGCCCGCGCCGCCTGCATCTGTTTTTGCGCGATGCGGCCCGCGAAATCGTTGTCGAAGAAGCTCACCGCCTGACCCAGCGTGTGCCGGTGCAGGCGCGACAGCACGAGGGTGTAGATCGACGGCGACAGCACCACGCTCTGCATCAGCCCCGACAGCCCCATGACGATGGGGCGCAGGATCACGAAGAAGGCCGCGACGCCCAGAAGCAGCCCCATGTTGCCTGCGAAGAACCCGCCCGGCTCGGCCGCGAGCGCGGTGTCGATCACCCGGCCCAGGATCAGTGCCGAGAGCACCTCGAGCACGCCTGCGGCGACCGAGACCAGCGCGCTTGCCCCGGTGACGGCGAAGCTGCCCGAAAGCGCCCAGCGCAGGAACGGCACGAGCGCGCCCGGTGGCGGCCCCTTGGCGGGGCGGAACGGGGCGATGAGCTTGGAGATGTCCTTCATTCGGCGGCCTCCGTGGCGTCCATCCCGAGAAATCCGCCGGACTGTCGCTCCCAGAACCGGGCATAGATGCCGCCCCGCTCCAAGAGCGCGTCATGCGTGCCGTCCTCGACGATGCGCCCCTCCTCCATCACCAGCACCCGGTCCATCCGGGCGATGGTCGAGAGCCGGTGCGCGATGGCGATGACGGTCTTGCCCTCCATCATCTCGTAGAGCGTGCCGAGGATCGCCGCCTCGACCTCCGAATCCAACGCCGAGGTCGCCTCGTCGAGCACGAGAATCGGCGCGTCCTTGAGGATCACGCGCGCCAAAGCGATGCGCTGCCGCTGCCCGCCCGAAAGCTTCACGCCGCGCTCGCCCACCTGCGCGTCGTAGCCCGTGCGCCCCTCGCCATCGACGAGATCGAGGATGAAGTCATGCGCCTCGGCCTGACGCGCGGCGGCGATCATCTCGGCCTCTGTGGCGTCGGGGTGGCCATAGAGGATGTTTTCGCGCACCGAGCGGTGCAGCAGCGCGCTGTCTTGCTGCACCATGCCGATGGCCTGCCGCAGGCTGTCCTGCGTCACGCCCGAGATGTCCTGCCCGTCGATCTCGATCCGGCCCCTTTCGGGGTCGTAGAACCGCAAAAGCAGCTTCACGAGGGTCGATTTTCCCGCACCCGACGCGCCGACGAGACCGATCTTCTGCCCTGCCGGAATTGTCAGGTCGAGCGGCCCGACGCCGCCCGCATTCTGGCCGTAACGATGGCCGAGGTCGCGCGCCGCGATCTCGCCGCGCGTCACCGTGAGCGGGTGCGCCGTGGCGTCGTCGATGAGGGTGATCGGCTGGGCGATGGTCTTCATGCCTTCGGCGATGACGCCGAGATTCTGGAAGAAGTTGGTCACCGCCCACATGATCCAGCCGGTCATCGCGTTGAGCCGCAGGCACAGGGCCGTGGCGGCGGCCACGACGCCGACGCTGGCGGAGCCGGAGATCCACAAGTAGAGCCCCCAGCCGACCACCCCGACGATCAGGAGCCCGTTGAGCACCGACAGCGACACGTCCATGATCGTGAAGAGCCGCATCTCGCGTTGGAAGGTGGCGCGAGCCTGCTCGATCACCGATTTCGCGCCTTCGAGTTCGCGGTCGTGATGCGCGAACATCTTGACCGAATGGATGTTGGTATAGGTGTCGACGACGCGGCCCGTCACGGCGCTGCGCGCGTCGGAGGAGGCCTCTGAGGCCGGGCCGATCCGCTTCACGGTCCAGCGCATCAAGGCCGCATAGAGCCCGAACCAGATCACCAGCGGCAAGAGCAGCATCGGGTCCGCCTCGCCCAAGAGGACGGCGGCGCCGACGACATAGGCCAACGCGAAGGTGATCGCGTCGAAGACCTGGAACACCACCTCGCCGGCGGCGGGCGGCGTCTGCATGATCCGGTTGGCGATCCGGCCGGCAAAGTCGTTCTCGAACCAGCCGACCGACTGTCGCAGCACGTGGCGATGCGCGCGCCAGCGCAGGGTGGTGCCGAAATTGGGCAGGATCGCATTGTTGAGCAGCAGCACGTGCAGGGCCTGAAACGCCGGGCGCAGGATCAGGATGAAGGCCGCGACGAGCAAAAGCTCGGCCCCGTGGCGGGCCAGAACCGTCTCGGGCGTGGCCTGGCCCAGAAGGTCCACGAGGCGGCCCATATAGGCGATGAGCCAGATCTCGACCACGGCCACCACGACCGATAGAACGCCGGTGACCCAGAAGATCCGCGCGAAGGGCCGCGCGTATTCCTTCAGGAACGGCCAGAGCCGGGAGGGCGGACGGTCGGTCTGCTCGTACTCCCCATACGGGTCGACGAGGGTTTCAAAGAAACGGAACATGGATTGTCTCGAATGCGTGCCAGCAGCATATAAGCCGGTTTGCCCCGAAGGAAAACGCGCATACGCGGCAAGCCGCGCAACCTAAGAGAGAAGCGCGTCGCGACCCAAGGCAAAGCCCGAGGCGATCCAGCGCGCCTCGATCTCGCGCAGCGCCTCGCCCAGTGCCGGGCCGGTGATCCGTGGCATCAGGTCCGCCGCCTTGACCGGCAACGATGCCCGTGCGCCCACCTCCATGGTTTCCCGTGAAACAGGGTCAATCTCGCGCCCCGACAGCGCCGCGTTCAGGGCCAGCACGTCGAGACCCCGCCCGGCGCCGAGCCTGTAGCCAAGCTCTCCCGACCCCCAGCCCGACCCCATCGCGTCGCGCAGCGCCTGAAGCCCGGCCTCCTGCGCCCGGCTCAGCCGCAGGCACGCGGCCACCTCCTCGCCCCCCACGAGCGCCAGCCGACGGATCGGATCGGGGGCGAGGCCCGCCTCCTCCTCGACATGGACCAGCACCGAGAGCGGGTCCGACGCGCCGCCCGGAAGCACCCGCATCAGCACGCCGGACATCGCCATCGAGGCGACTGCGGGCGCCGGGTCGGGCGCGGCCATGAGCTTGAGCATCTCGGCACCGACACGCTCGCGCGAGAGCGCCTCGATCCCCTCGGCCAGACCGGCGCAGGCGGCAAGGCCGTCGGCGTCGATGCCACCCTCGGGGGCGCCGTACCAGGCGTGGAAACGAAAGAACCGCAGGATGCGCAGGTAATCCTCGCGGATGCGTGCCTCGGCCTCGCCGATGAAGCGCAGACGATGCGCGGCGAGATCGGCAAGACCGGTGCCGAGCGGATCGACCACCTCGCCGCGCGCATCGGCATAAAGCGCGTTCATCGTGAAATCGCGCCGCGCCGCGTCCTCGGCGATGTCGTCGGAATAGGCGACCGTGGCGCGCCGCCCGTCGGTCTCGACATCACACCGAAAGGTCGTGACCTCGATCGGGGTGCCGCGGGCCACGACGGTGACGGTGCCATGATCAATGCCGGTGGGCACGGGTTTCAGGCCCGCCGCGCGCGCCAGCTCCATCACCCGCTCGGGCCGGGCGTCGGTGGTCAGATCGAGATCCGAGACCGGCGCGCCCAAGAGGGCGTTGCGCACGCAGCCGCCCACGAACCAGGCCTGATGGCCCGCCTCCTCCAACATCCGCGTGACGGCGCGCGCGGGCGCACCCGCAAGCCAGTCCGCCTCGATCCGCTCGCTCATTCCCGGGTCATCCTCTCGGCCAAGCTGCGCAACATGCGCGCCGTGGCGCCCCAAATGTAATACGGACCCCACGCACCACATAATAGTGCCGCCGACGCCCCTGCCAACGCCGCCCCTCTATACGAAAGTGGTAGGGATTGGCGAGATGTGCCAGAGGAACCGAAAATACCTCGGCCACTTCGCCCGCCTCCGGCACCGGATCGAAGGCCCCGCGCAAGATCCCGACCACCGGCGTCACCGAGAACCCCGTCACCGTCTCGTGCGCCGGAAGCGTGCCCAGCACCTCGACCCGCTCCGGCGGCAGGCCGATCTCCTCATGCGCCTCGCGCAGTGCGGCGCCCACGGGGCCGTCATCCACCGGCTCGACCTTGCCGCCCGGAAAGGCGATCTGGCCGGGGTGATGGCGCAGCCGGGCCGAACGCTTGGTCAGCAGAAGACGCGGCGCGCCGCCATCGAGATGCACCGCCACGAGCACCCCCGCCTGCCGCAGCACCCGACCTTCGGGGACCGGCAGACGGGGGTCGATGTCGTAATCCGACGACAGATCGCCCGGATGGCTCAGCGCCCGAAGGAGCCGCGCCTTGATGTCGGGTTCAGCCCCGTCCACCGGCCTGCTCACCGGCCTGTCCATCGGCCTCGGCCTCATTGGCCTTGGCATCCGGCCCTTCGGTCGCCTCGAACCCGAGCGTGTTGGGCGCGAACTCGTAATGCGCCCCGCAGAACTGGCAATCGGCGGTGACGATGCCTTCTTCGGTGGTCATGTGTCCGATGTCCTTGGCCGAGTAGATCGACAGGCTCTGGCGCACCTTCTCTTCCGAGCAGGTGCAGCCGAACTGCACCGGCTGCGCCTCGAAGACCCGCGGCCCTTCCTCGTGGAACAGCCGGATCAGCAAGTCCGTCGGTGTCACGCTCGGCCCGATCAGCTCGAGCTGATCCACCGTATCGAGCAGCACGTTGGCGCGGGTCCAGTTCTCGCCCTCGTCCTCGTCGAGGATGTCGGCGGCCTCAAGAAGCCCCTCCTCGCCCGAGCCGCCCTCGGCGGTCGCGGCGAAGGGCGAAGCCTTGGGCATCTTCTGCAGCATCACGCCGCCAGCGCGCCAGCTTTCGCCGCGGCCTGGCTCGGTGGATTTGCCGAAGGTCAGCGAGAACCGCGTCGGCAGCTGCTCGGACTGCGCGAAATAGGTCTCGGCGCAGGAGGCCAGCGTGTCGCCGGTGATCGGCGTGATGCCCTGATAGGGCGCCATGCCCTGCCCCTGATCGATCAGGATCGCGAAATAGCCCTTGCCGATCAGCGAAGAGGGCTCAGCCCCTTCGTCGAGACGGTTCTCGTCGAAGCTGGCCCAGGCGCGGATACGGGCCGGGGCGCCCTCCTCGGTGGGGGCGTAGTAATCGGTGGCGATCAGCCGCGCCGGCCCGTCGCCGCGCACCTGAAGCGACAGCTTCCAGCGCAACTTCACGGTCTGGCCGATCAACGCGGTGAGAAGGGTCATCTCGGCCACCAGCGCCTCGATCTGCGCGGGGTAGTCGTGCTGCTCCAGCACCCGGTCGAGCACGCCGTCGAGACGCGCGACCCGGCCCCGGATGTCGGACTGGTCGAGCTGGAAGGGCAGGACGGTGTCGTCCCAGGCAATGCGGGCGCGAGGCTCATGGGGTTTCCTTGCGTGTCGGGGATAGGCATACCGCGACCATATAGGAAGCTTGTCGGGAGACAAAAAGGGATGATCCGGCGCTATGGCGAACAGGTGCGGCGCGGCCAGAGATACCGGCTGCGGGTCGGGGTCTACGCGATTCTCGAACGCGGCGGCGATCTGCTGCTGACCTGCAAGGAGGACGACCCCTCCGACATTCAGCTTCCCGGCGGCGGCGTCGATCCGGGCGAAAGCACCCTGCAGGCGCTGCATCGCGAGGTGTTCGAGGAGACCGGCTGGCGCATCGCCGCGGCGCGCCGCATGGGCGCGTTCCGGCGTTTCGTATTCATGCCCGACTACGACATGTGGGGCGAGAAGCTGTGTCACATCTATGCGGCGCGCCCGGTGCGCCCGCATGGCGCCCCCACCGAGGCGGGGCACCGCGCGCTGTGGATGCCGATGCGCGACGCGGCCCCCCGCCTCGGCAATGCGGGCGACCGCGCCTTCGCGCGGGCCTTTGCCCAAGGCCGCGCGCGCGTGCCGCGCCCCGCGCTTGCCCCAACGGCCGAAAGCCTTTAACGCACGCCCCTGAACGCCCATACGGAGAATGCCCATGGCCGCCCAGCCCGCCCCGAAGAAGGTCGTCCTCGCCTATTCCGGCGGCCTCGACACCTCGATCATCCTGAAATGGCTGCAGACCGAATATGGCTGTGAGGTGGTGACCTTCACCGCCGATCTCGGTCAGGGCGAGGAGCTGGAGCCCGCGCGCAAGAAGGCCGAGATGATGGGCGCCACGAGCATCCACATCGAGGATCTGCGCGAGGAGTTCGTGCGCGACTTCGTCTTCCCGATGTTCCGCGCCAACGCGCTCTACGAGGGGCTCTACCTCTTGGGCACCTCGATCGCCCGACCGCTGATCTCCAAGCGTCTGGTCGAGATCGCCGAGGCCGAGGGCGCCGACGCCGTGGCCCATGGCGCCACCGGCAAGGGCAACGATCAGGTCCGCTTCGAACTGGCGGCTTATGCGCTCAACCCCGAGATCAAGGTGATCGCGCCGTGGCGCGAATGGGACCTGACCTCGCGCACCAAGCTTCTGGAGTTCGCCGAACAGAACCAGATCCCGATCGCCAAGGACAAGCGCGGCGAAGCGCCCTTCTCGGTCGATGCCAACCTTCTGCACACCTCCTCCGAGGGCAAGGTGCTCGAAGATCCGGCCGACGAGGCGCCCGAATACGTCTACCAGCGCACCGTCGCCCCCGAGGAGGCCCCGAACGAGCCCGAAATCATCGAGATCGGCTTCGAGAAGGGCGATGCGGTGTCGATCAACGGCGAGGCGATGAGCCCGGCCACGATCCTGACCAGGCTCAACGAGCTGGGCGGCAAGCACGGTGTAGGCCGCCTCGATCTGGTCGAGAACCGCTTCGTGGGCATGAAGTCTCGCGGCATCTACGAGACGCCCGGCGGCACGGTGCTGCTCGAGGCGCATCGCGGCATCGAGCAGATCACGCTCGATAGCGGCGCGGGTCATCTCAAGGATTCGATCATGCCACGCTATGCCGAGCTGATCTACAACGGCTTCTGGTTCAGCCCCGAGCGCGAGATGCTGCAGGCGCTGATCGACAAGAGCCAGGAGCACGTCACCGGCACCGTGCGGGTAAAGCTCTACAAGGGCTCGGCCCGCACCATCGCCCGCTGGTCCGATCACAGCCTCTATTCCGAGGCGCATGTGACCTTCGAGGAGGACGCCGGCGCCTATGATCAGGTCGACGCCAAGGGCTTCATCCAACTCAACGCGCTGCGTCTGAAGCTGCTCGCGGCTCGCAACCGCCGGGTGAAGTGAAGCGGCGGCGCCGGGCCTTCTGGCGCGGCGCCCGTCCCCTGCTTGGGATTTGAGTATTTCGAGTGTAAAGTGGACCCGCCCGGTCCGCCTTGGTCACGCAGCCTTGTCTGGGCCGTGATCGACGGATGCGTCACCATTCCGGCCTGTTCGCGATGGAGACGACATGATCCGCACATCCCCCGTTCTCGCCGCCGCGCTGGCGCTCATGGCCCCGATGGCGCAGGCGCAGTCCACCCAGACCATCACCGTGGCGGGCGGCTGTTTCTGGTGCGTCGAAGCCGATTTCGAGAAGGTCGACGGGGTGATCGAGGCGGTTTCGGGCTTTGCCGGCGGCGACACGTCGAACCCGACCTACGAAGAGGTCACGGGCGGTGGCACCGGGCATTACGAGGCGGTCGAGATCACCTATGATCCGAGCAGGATCGACGCGCGCCGGCTCTATGACTTGTTCTTCCGCTCGATCGATCCGACCGATGCAGGCGGACAGTTCTGCGACCGCGGCCCCTCCTACCGTACCGCGATCTTCGCGGACGCGCAGGACAAGCCCGCCGCCGAGGCCGCCAAGCAGGCCGCGCGCGACGCGTTGGGCCGCGAGATCGTCACGCCGATCCTCGGCGATGCCTCCTTCTACCCCGCCGACGCCTATCATCAGGACTACTACAAGAGCGCCGAGCGCCTCGCCGTCTCCTCGGTCGGGCTCTTCGTGCCGAAATCCGAGGCTTACAAGCGCTACCGCGAGGGCTGCGGCCGCGACGCGACGGTGAAGGCGCTCTGGGGGTCCGAGGCGCCCTTCGCGAAGTAATCCTAAAGGCCCGAGATCAGGCTCTCGTGGCGCGCGACGAACGCCTCTCGCGTTTCGCGCGGCGGCCTGAGCCGGATTTCGAAGCGCACGGCGAGATCGCGGTCGAGCCGTCCGAACAGGCGGTCGGCCTCGGCCGCGGAGAACCCCGCGATGCACACGGCCTCGAGCCAGGCCGAAACCTTGTCGGCGCGCTTGATCCGGCGCTTCAGCTCGGCGGGCAGCACCGCAGGCAGGCCGAAGCGCAGGTGGATCGCCGCCGTCAGCCGTGCGTCGAGCGCGGCATATCCCGGCCCCACCGCCGCCTTCACCGGCGAGATCATGTCGCCGATCACGTATTCGGGCGCGTCGTGCAACAGCGCCGCCAACCGCTGGCCCGCGGGCGCGCCGGGGTGGCAATATGCGAAGATCTCCTCGACCAGAAGCGAATGTTCGGCCACCGAATAGGCGAAATCGCCCCGCGTCTGCCCGTTCCAGCGTGCCACGAAGGCCAGCCCATGCGCGATGTCCGAGATTTCCACATCCATCGGCGTCGGGTCCAGCAGGTCGAGCCTGCGCCCCGAGAGCATCCGCTGCCACGCCCGCGGCGCGCGGCTCATGTCAGCACCGTAAGGTCGTTCGCAAAGCGCGCGAAATAGCGCTCGGTGCGCCCCGCGCCGCGAAAATGCGCCCAGGCGAGGGCGCGCGCCCCGCCCGGCACCGCCATCGGCCCGGCCCCCGGCACGGGAGCCGTCCGGTTGGGAAAATGTCGCTCCATGAACTGCGCCAGCGCGGCGGCGAACTGCGGCGGCAGCCGGTCCTGCGGATCGGCCCAAGGTTTGGCGGGACCTATGAAATGCACCACATGCGTCTCGAGCATCGCCTCGAACAGCCGTGAGGCGCGCGTGTACTGCCAGTTCCACACCGGGGACATTTCGGCCCAGCTCCCCTGCAGCACGGCGTTGAGCAGGGTCTGATCCTTGTGCTGCATCCGCCCGGCATGCCGCGCGCCAAAGCTCAAGGCGCGGTCCAGCATTCCGCTTTCGCGCCAGGCCTTCACGTCGATCAGCATCACGCCCGCGTTGAAATAGGCCCCGTTCGACAGGCCCAGCGCCCTGAGATCGGCCGGATGGCGGCCGGGGCTGCGCCATTGCTGGTTGTCGCGCACCGCCGCCGCCGGGCGGCCGTGAAGGTTCACGCGCAAGAGCGCGCCGAAATCGCCGCCACGCAGGAAGACGTCACTGTCGAGATAGAGGATGCGGTCATAATCGGGCGCCAGCGCCTCGGGTACCGCGAGCCGCAGATAGGTCGAAACGGTGCGCCGCGCGTCGAGGCCGAAGCCGTCGAACATGCCGCCCGCATCGATTGCGCAACGCCGCAGATCGAGCGTCGCGGGCAGATCGAGTGGGGTGTCGGCGCAGATGACGATGTCGAAATCCCGCTCTGGGGCGAGCGCCGCGAGCTGTGCGGCCGCGAAGGCGGCATAGGGCAGGTAGTTGTCGTCACAGCAGAACACCACCGCGTGGCGGTGCCGGGCCGGCCTGTCGCTTTCGACGCTCACACGCATCCGCACGCTCCTTGGGATGGCTCGATGATCGGGATGCGCTACCACGCGGCGCGTCCTTGCTTCAATCTCGCCGCGATTGCCAGATCGGGCTCGTGGGTGTTACGCCTGAGGCACGCTCTCTTTTCTTCGCGCAAGGAGGCCCCCATGGCTCCGGACCATGTCGTCAAGGACATCTCGCTGGCCGATTGGGGCCGCAAGGAGATCGCGATCGCCGAGACCGAGATGCCGGGGCTGATGGCGCTGCGCACGGAATACGGGCCGAGCCAACCGCTCAGGGGCGCGCGGATCGCGGGCTCGCTGCACATGACGATCCAGACCGCGGTGCTGATCGAAACGCTGCGCGCGCTGGGGGCCGAGCTGCGCTGGGCCTCGTGCAACATCTTTTCGACGCAGGACCACGCGGCGGCGGCCATCGCGGCGGGCGGCACGCCGGTCTTCGCCGTGAAGGGCGAGAGCCTCGCCGAGTACTGGGCCTATACCGACCGCATCTTCGATTTCGACGAGGGCGCGAACCTGATCCTCGACGATGGCGGCGACGCCACGATGTACATCCTCTTGGGCGCGCGGGTCGAGGCGGGCGAGACCGGGCTTCTCGACCTGCCGCGCTCCGACGAGGAGGTCTGCCTGTTCGGCCAGATCCGCGAGCGGCTGACCCGAAGCCCCGGCTGGTTCACCCGTCAGCGCGACGCGATCCGTGGCGTCTCCGAGGAGACGACGACCGGCGTGCACAGGCTCTACGAGCTGCACAGAAAGGGTCTCTTGCCGTTCGTGGCGATCAACGTGAACGATTCGGTGACCAAGTCCAAATTCGACAACAAGTATGGCTGCCGCGAGAGCCTCGTCGACGGCATCCGCCGCGCCACCGACACGATGATGGCCGGCAAGGTCGCGGTGGTCTGCGGCTATGGCGATGTAGGCAAGGGCTCGGCGGCGAGCTTGCGCGGCGCGGGCGCGCGGGTGAAGGTCACGGAGGTCGATCCGATCTGCGCGCTGCAGGCGGCGATGGATGGCTATGAGGTGACGCTTCTGGAGGAGGAGGTGGCGACCGCCGACATCTTCGTCACCACCACCGGCAACCGCGACGTGATCCGCATCGAGCATATGCGCGAGATGAAGAACATGGCCATCGTCGGCAATATCGGCCACTTCGACAACGAGATCGAGGTGGCGAGCCTGCGCAACCACAAATGGACCAACATCAAGGACCAGGTGGACCTGATCGAGATGCCTTCGGGCAATTCGATCATCCTGCTCTCCGAGGGCCGACTTCTGAACCTCGGCAACGCCACGGGGCACCCCTCCTTCGTAATGTCGGCCTCCTTCACCAATCAGGTGCTGGCGCAGATCGAGCTCTGGACTCGGGGGGACGCGTATCGTCCGGGCGTGTTCGTCCTGCCCAAGGCGCTCGACGAGAAGGTGGCACGGCTGCATCTGGAGCGGGTGGGCGCAAGGCTCACCGAACTACGCCGCGAACAGGCCGAATATATCGGCGTCCCGGTGGAAGGGCCGTTCAAGCCCGAGCACTACCGCTACTGAGCGCCGAAGACGCGAAAGCGGCAGGATCTTAACGGATTGCGGTCGATTGGAGACGAGTTCTCCACAAGCATGTGTTGCCTCGAATCGATGAACGGCCTACCGCTCCTTTCGTCGGCCAGGATGGCCAGACCCCAGAGTTTCGAGGTTCCGCCGGGTGGGAGTCCGCGGGGGAAACCGGGGGGTGCTGGCATGGATGGTCGCCCCCCCGAAACCCCTCAGAACAATCCGAGCACCAGCCCCATCGCGGCGCAGCCCAGCGTCGCGTAGCCGCCGTCGATCACCGCGAGAGACCAGGGCCGGTTCGCATAGCCGGTGTTGAGCGTGATCCACGGCGCGATGAACAGAGCGCCGATCGCCACACCGCCGAAGAAGCCCCCCGCCGCGCTGTCGATCCCCGCGAGGCCGAAGCCGTAGCGCATCGTCGCCGCGACGATCAGCATCGCCACGAAGGACACGAGGTAGGGCAGCGGCGCGTCCGAATTCCGAGGCTTGCCATCCGCGCCCATGGCCACGCCCGAGGCCGCCATCCATGGCTGGGCCAGCATCATGTACCACGCCGCACCCAGCGCGAAGGACGCGAGCGCCGCGAGCAGGATCGAGAGTATCGCCATCCGTGGACCCTCCGGTGTTTCGACCAGCATGGCCCGGATGGCGCTTTCGCGCTACGCCTCGGCCAGAGTTCCCGCCAGTTCGTGGATCACGCGCCACTCATCCTCCGAAACCGGCTGCACCGACAGGCGCGAATTGTTGACCAGCACCATCTGCGACAGCCGCGGCTCGGACTTGATCTCGTCGAGGCTCACCTCGCGCCCGAGCTTGTAGAGCGCGCGGATGTCGACGCATTCCCAGCGCGGATCACCCGCCTTGCTGTCGGGATGGATCGTGGCGCAGACCTCGACCACGCCCACCGCCGCCTTGCCGATGTTCGAATGATAGAAGAAGCCGCGATCGCCGATCTCCATCTCGCGCATGAAGTTGCGGGCCTGGTAGTTGCGGATCCCGTCCCACTCCTCTCCCGCCTCGCCCCTGGCCACCTGCATGTCCCACGACCAGACGTTCGGCTCGGACTTGAACAGCCAGTAGCGCATTAACCGATCACCTTCTTCCAGGCGCGGATCTCGACGCTGTCGAACAGGCCGGCGCGGGCATAGGGGTCGTTCTCGGCCCAGTCGCGCGCCGCCGCCATGTCGGCCACGTCGAGGATCACGAGCGAGCCGTCCATCTCGCCGCCCTCGCTCAGAAACGGCCCCGCCATCAGCACCACGCCGGTGGCTTCGATGTATTCCAGATGCGCCTCGCGGGTCTCCTTGCGGATCTGCAGCGCGTCGGGCTTGTCGCGGGTGATCAGGGCAAAGCTCATTCTCGTTCCTCCTTGAGGGGTCTGTTGATCAGCGCGTCGAGCGCCTGAAGCGGTGTGAGGTCGCCTGCGACCATGCGCGCGGTGACCGCCGAGATCGGCAAGTCGAGCCCGCGCCCGGCGGCAAGATCGGTGACGGCGCGCGCCGTGGCCGCGCCCTCGACCGTGGTGTGGCTGTCGAAGCTCTCGCCCCGGCCCAGCGCGAGACCATAGCGGTAGTTGCGCGACAGCTCGGACGAGCAGGTCAGCACCAGATCGCCGAAGCCCGACAGGCCCATCAGGGTGTCGGGCCGCGCGCCCAAGCTCGCGGCGAGGCGCTGCATCTCGGCAAAGCCGCGGGTCATCAGGGCGGCGCGGGCGCTGTCGCCCAAACCCGCGCCGATGCAGGCGCCGCAGGCGATGGCGATGACGTTCTTGAGCGCGCCGCCCAACTCCGCGCCGATCACGTCCGCCGTGCGATAGAGCCTGAGCGTCGGGGTCGAGAGCGCGGCCTGCAGCGCGGCACCACAGGCCTCGTCGGCACAGGCCAGCGTCAGCGCCGTCGGCAGGGCCCGCGCGATGTCGGCGGCAAAGCTCGGACCCGTCAGCAGGGCGGGCGTGGCCGATGGCACGGCATGGGCGATGATCGCCGTCTGGCCGGTGAGGCTGGTGAGATCGATGCCCTTGGCGCAGGCGACGAGCACCTTGCCCGAAAGCGCGTCGCGATGGGCGGTCACGAAGCCGCGCGTGGCCTGCGCGGGCAGTGCCAGCAGGATCGTGTCGCAATCGAACAAGGCGGCGAGATCCGACACCGGGTCGATCCGCGCCGGAAGGTCGATCTCGGGCAGCCGCTCCGCCTGCCGAGTGGCGCGCATCCGCTCCACCGCGCCCGTATCGCGCGCCCAGAGGGTCACGTCGCGCCCCGCCTGCGCCAGCGTCACGGCAAGCGCCGCGCCAAAGGCCCCGCACCTGCAACTCCGATCCTCATGCCCCGATCCTCATGCCTTGGCTCCCTTGCGCCCCGAACCGATCATCGGCGCCGCCTCCCCGTCGAGAGGCCAGCGCGGCCGCGCCGACAGGTCCAGCCCGTCCGCCTCGCCCGCCGCCAGCCGCGCCAGACCCGCATGGGCGATCATCGCCGCGTTGTCGGTGCACAAGGCCAGCGGCGGCGCCGCGAACTCGACCCCCGCCTCGGCGCAAAGCGCCGTGAGCGCGGCGCGGATCGGCCCGTTCGCCGCCACGCCCCCCGCCACGGCAAAGGCCGGGCGGTCGGGCGACATCTCGAGATAGAGCGCCAGCGCCCGCCGGGTCTTTTCGCGCAGGATCTCGACCACCGCCTTCTGGAACGCCGCCGCGAGATCGGCCCGCGCGGCCCGCGTCAGACCACCCGCCGCGGCCATTTCGGCGTCGCGCGCCCTGAGCAGGGCCGTCTTCAGACCCGAGAACGACATGTCGCAGCCGGGCCGGTCGAGAAGCGGGCGCGGCAGCGCGATGCGGTCCGCGTCGCCCTGCCGCGCCTCGATCTCGACCGCCGGGCCGCCGGGTTGCGGCAGGCCCAAGAGCCGCGCGGTCTTGTCGAAGGCCTCGCCCGGCGCGTCGTCGATGGTGCCGCCCAGACGCCGGAACCGGTCCTCGCCCTCGACCACGAGAAACTGGCAATGTCCGCCGGAGACCAGCAGCATCAGGTAGGGAAAGCAGAAGCCATCGGTCAGCCTCGGCGTCAGCGCGTGGCCCGCAAGGTGGTTCACCCCGATCAAGGGCAGGCCCGTGGCCGCCGACAGCCCCTTGGCCAGCATGACGCCCGACAGCACGCCGCCGATCAGGCCCGGCCCGGCGGTCACCGCGATTCCGTCGAGATCGGACAGTGCCAGCCCCGCCTCGCCCAGCGCCGCCTCGACGCAGTGATCGAGCACCTCGGCATGCGCGCGCGCCGCGATCTCCGGCACGACGCCGCCGAACTGCGCATGCAGCGCCGTCTGGCCGCGCACCACCGAGGACAGGACCGTGGCCCGCCCTTCCGTCCGACGCACCACCGCCGCCGCGCTGTCGTCGCAGCTCGATTCGATGCCGAGAATGGTAAGTGTGGCCATGTCCGCCCCGCTTGCGCCCGCGCCCACCGCAGCTACCATCCCGGTTCGATCTGAACAATGCCGCGCGGGGCCATCCGCTGAGCCGCACGCGGCCACGAGAACGGGCACGGTAACGGGTCGAGCCGGGCGCGTGCCGGCGCCGGACCGGGCCGAAAGGGGAGCAAGATGACCGATCCGATCCTGCTGCTGACCCGGCCCGAAACGGCGGCGCGGCGCTTTCTGGCCGAATTGGAGGTCGCGGCGGGGCGGCATCTGCGGGCCGTGATCGCACCCTTGCTGCGGATCGACGAGATGACGCCGCCCCGTCCCGCGACGCCCCCCGCCGTCCTCATCCTGACCTCCGAGCGCGGCGCGCTGGGGGCCGCGCGGATGGGCTATGCCGGCCTGCCCGCGTGGTGCGTCGGGCCGCGCACCGCGCAGGCCGCGCGGGCGGTCGGGTTGGAGCCACGCGCCGGGGGCGGCACCGCCGAGACGATGCGCGCCGCGATCCTCGCCGCCCCCGAGGAGGGGCCGCTTTTGCATCTGCGCGGCGATCACCAGCGCGGCGACCTCCCGGCGCGGCTGCGCGCGGCGGGGCGCGACTGCGGTGATGCGGTGGTCTATGCCCAGACCACCTGCCCGCTCTCCGCCGAGGCGCGCGCGCTGCTCGACGGCGCGGTGCCGGTGGTGGTGCCTGTGTTCTCGCCGCGCAGCGCCGCCCTTCTCGCCGAATGCGCCCCTGTGGCCGCGCCACTGGCCCTCGTGGCGATCAGCGCCGCCGCCGCGCGGGCGCTTGCGCCGCTCGGAGGGGTGGTCACGCGGGCCACGCATCCCGAGGCGATCGCGATGATCGACGCAACCCTTGTGGCCCATGCGACGTTCGGTTCCATGACACAATCCGGTGGCAGCGGCGCTTGAGGCGACGCACGGGGCGGGCTAGGGTCTGCAAATGCTGCGGCGGCATGGAAAATTCCGGCGCATTCGGGGACGGAAGGGACAGGGTTTTGGCACGAAAGACGACAGGCACCCCGGGCAGGCCGGCTGGCGCGAGGACGGATGCGCCAGGGCGCTCTGGCAGCGCCGGGGCGAATGACAGCACCGGCAAGACCACCGGCAAGCCGACCTCCGAGACCGACAAGCGGTCCTCGGCGACGACCGGCCAGCAGCCATCGCCCGGCGCCGATACCAGCCCCGCCGCCACGAAGGCCACGGGCCCCGACGCGCCCTCCAAGACCGCCACGTCACCCGGCGCCGCAAGCGCTGCGGTTGATCTCGGCACCACCGGAACCCCGGGCAAGACGATTGCTCCGGCCACTCCGGCCACT
>NZ_BATB01000007.1 GCF_000466965.1 Limimaricola cinnabarinus LL-001 | reverse complement strand
GCGACCCGCCCGCCTTCGCGCCGTCGAAATCCGCGCTCGAGCCGGGGTTGCGCGCCTATGAGCGGATCGCGCGGCTGGCGGCGTCTCTGGTCGAGGAGGGCGGTTATCTGGTGCTCTGCTCGTGCAGCCATGCCGCCGACCTGACCAAGTTCCGGGCCGCCTGCGCGCGCGGCATCGGCAAGGCGGGGCGCCGCGGCGCGATCTGCTACACCGGCTTTGCCGGGGCCGATCACCCGGTGCTGCCGCAGCTGGCCGAGGGCGGCTATCTCAAGGCGCTCGTGTTCCGTCTGTGAGGGTCCTGCTTGACGCCTGCGTCCTTTACCCGACGGTGATGCGCGAGCTGCTCTTGGGCTGCGCCGCCAAAGGTCTTTACGAGCCGCGCTGGAGCGCGCGGATCTCGGAAGAGTGGGCGCGGGCGGCGGCGCGGCTGGGGCCGGAGGGCGAGGCGATCGCGCGCGGCGAGATCGCGGTGTTGGCCTCGCGCTTCCCGCGCGCTGAGGTCGCGGCCGTCCCGGATCTGGAGCGCCGCCTCTGGCTTCCCGACGCGAACGACATCCACGTGCTGGCCAGCGCGGTGGCGGGGCATTGCGACGTCATCGTCACGATGAACGCCAAGGATTTTCCCCGCGACCTTCTCGCCGAAGAAGGACTGTCACGCGCCGATCCCGACAACTTCCTGCTTGGCCTCTACGAGGCCAGCCCCGGCCCGGTGGGCGAGGTCGTGGCATCGGTGGTGGCCGAAGCGACGCGGCTTTCGGGCGAGGCGTGGACCCCGCGCAAGCTCTTGCGCAAGGCGCGGCTGAACCGGTTCGGAAAAGCGGTGGAGGCGGGCGGCTAGGCCTTGAGCCACTTGGCCTCGTTGGCCTCGATCGCTTTGAGGCGCGCCTCGGTCTTGGGATGGCTCATGAGCCAAGCCGGGGTCGCGCCGCCGACGCCCGCCAGATTGTCGAGCTTGGAGAGCAGCGATTTCTGCGGCGCGGTGCCAAGGCCCGCCTTGATCATCAGCGCCGAGGCATAGGCGTCGGCCTCGTATTCGTCGACCCGGCTGATCCGGGCGGCCACCAGCCGCGCCAGACCGGCCGCGATCATGCCGCCAAAGCCCGGGATGATCCGTGACAGCACCGCCGCGAGCGCCGTGCGCAGCGCGTTCTGCGCCGAGAAATCCACCATGCGGCGGCGCGAATGCCCCAGCGCCACGTGGCCCAGCTCATGCGCCACGACGCTGGCGATCTCCTCGGCGGTCACCGCCCCCGAGGCATAGCGTTCCAGAAAGCCGCGCGTCAGGAAGATCCGCCCATCCGGTGCGGCAAGGCCGTTGACGGGGGCGATCTCGTAGACATGCACCTTGATGCGCGGCAGTTCCAGCGCGCGGGCCAGCTTGTCGCAGACCGCGCGCAGGCGCGGCTCGGCCAGCTCGGTCGATTTGCGGTCGAGCGCGCGGCGCGTGCGCCAGACCGACACCTGATAGACGGCGAATCCGTAGAGCAGGGCGAGAATGAGCGGTGAGAGCTTGAGCATCATGGCAATATGGTGGCCCGGTCATATCCGCACAACCACAGTTTCTTGGGTGTCACATGCGGCTCCTATGCCACAGCTTGGGTCAAGAGTGATTTACCGGACGGGAACCAAATCCGGAGTATGTCTATTGTCACAGTGTCAGGGGGGTTGTCCTACTGAATGAGGCAACCATGAACTTCGATCAATTCGACAAGCAGGTGCGCGACGCCGCACTGCAAAGGGCCTTCCCCGTCGAACGGGAGACGTCCGACAGGCTGCGCCAGCTGCTTGAACAGCTGGCGTCCCGTGGGTCCGACAACGATCGACGCGGCGGCGAGAGGGCGGGCTGAGCCCGCCCCTCGTCGGCCCGCCGCGCGGGCGAGATCAGCCCGCGATCCGGCTGAGCAGCAACAGCACGAACAATCCAACGATCCCGAGGGCCAGCGCATGCGCCGCGCCCCATTGCGCCATGTCGGCCGCACCGCCGCCATGACGACGGGCGCGATAGGCGCCGAGGATGGCTCCGATGAAGAGACCGGCAATTGGCAGGATCATCGCGTGTTCTCCGAGCGTGCCGCGATCGGCGCGACCGCAGGGCCGTGATTAGCGTTAAGGGGGGGCAGGTGTCCAGCGATGGACGCCGCGGCGCGGCGTCGCGCAGCTGGAGCATCAGGGTAGGTGCACTTTCCGCGCGAACCGTGCTAGGGTGGCCCCACTATCCTAGCGTGTGCCGCATGTTGCGAAACGCCTGTTTTCAAAGCCGTCGCCCCCGCGTTGCCGCAGCGACACGGCGGCGCAGAAACAAGGTGACATGAGGTGACGCAGGGAGTAGGAGGGCGGCATATGAGGGTACGCCGGCCGCGGGGTGGATTTGGGGACCCGGCGCTGGCCCTTAACCGGGAGCACACATGAAAGCCGAGTCATTTCTTAACGACGACTACCGGCCCGCCGAGACCGAGCCGTTCATGAATGATCGTCAGCTCGAATATTTCCGCCGCAAGCTGCTGGCCTGGAAAAACGAGCTTCTGTCCGACAGCCGCGACACCATCGAGGGCATGAAGGACGCCACGCGCAACATTCCCGACATCGCAGACCGCGCCAGCGAGGAAACCGATCGCTCGATCGAGCTTCGCACGCGGGATCGTCAGCGCAAGCTGGTTTCCAAGATCGACGCCGCGCTGCGTCGCATCGACGAGGGTGAATACGGCTATTGCGAGATCACCGGCGAGCCGATTTCGCTGCGTCGTCTCGATGCGCGACCCATCGCCACGATGAGCCTCGAGGCGCAGGAGCGTCACGAGCGCCGCGAGCGCGTTCACCGCGACGACTGATCCGGGCGTGGCCTCCACAACGTCCCGGCTGGCGATCGCCATCGCCGGCGCGGGAATCGGCGGCCTGAGCGCCGGGCTGTGCCTCGCACGGGCCGGCCACCGGGTCGAGATCTTCGAGCGCGCGCCCGCGCTGCGCGAGATCGGCGCGGGTCTGCAGATCACCCCGAACGGGGCCGCCGTGTTCGAGCGTCTCGGGCTGGGGCCCGCGCTCGACAAGGTGGCGATCCGCGCGCGTGCCGTGCGACCGACCGACGGGCGGTCCGGGCGCGGCATCGCGCGATTTGCCCTCGATGGGGGGCCATACCCTTACAGATTTCTGCATCGCGCCGCCTTGATCGACCTGTTGGCCGACGCGGCGCGGGACGCGGGCGCGCGGATCGTCACCGGGCAGGCGGTGAGGGCGGCACGGCCCGAGACCGGTGATCTTATTTTCGAGACCGGCGAGCCGACGCGCCACGAGCTGATCCTTGCCGCCGACGGGCTTCGCTCCGTCCTGCGTCCGCTGATCACAGACGAGGCTGCGCGATTTACGGGCCAAGTGGCGTGGCGCGCCGTCCTGAACGGGGTCGAGGCCGCGCCGGAGGCCCGGATCTGGATGCTGCCGGGACGGCATGTGGTGACCTATCCGCTGCCTGGCGGGCGGCTCAATCTCGTGGCGGTGCGCGAACAGTCGGGCTGGGCACCCGAGGGATGGGATCACGCCGAGGACCCGGCCCGGCTGCGCGCGGTATTCGCCGACGCCGCGCCCGAACTGCGCGCCCTGCTCGACCGTATCGAGGCGACGCGGCTTTGGGGCCTGTTCCGGCACGAGGTGCCCGAGCGGTGGCATGTCGGGCGGCTGGCGTTGCTGGGCGACGCCGCGCATCCGACGCTGCCGTTTCTGGCACAGGGTGCCAATCTCGCGATCGAGGATGGCTGGGTGCTGGCGCGGGCGCTCGAGGCGGCCCCCGATCTTGATGCGGCGCTGGGTCTCTATGCGCAGCGGCGCGGCCCGCGGGTCAGGCGCGCCATCGCGGCGGCGCAGGCCAACGCCCGCAACTATCATTTTTCGGGCGTATCGCGCCGCATCGCGCATCTGGCGCTCGGCGCGATCGACCGCGTGGCGCCGGGGCGTTTCACGGCGCGCATGGACTGGCTCCATGGGCATGACGTGACACGAAATTGGCCCGCCATCGCAAGGATGACGGGCCATTCTTCTCTGGAGTAGAGAAGGGGGAAATATTCCCCTAAGGTCGCTTAGTTCTGGACGCGCAGCTCACGCGTGGCGGTGATCTGACCATCGGCGTCGTAGAGCACGGCGAACACGTTGTCGCGGTAGGGGCGGTGGCTCAGCTGCACGCGAACGTCGGTTTCGAGGCCGGCACGCACGTCTTCGGTGCCGAGCAGAACGCCGGTCTCGATGCTGGAACCGTCGAGGATCTCGACATAGCCGCCGGTGGTGCTCATCACACGGTCGAGCTCGACATGGCCGGAATTGGCAACGGCCTGCTGGGCGCCGAGGTTGTCGGTGGCGGCCACGGCGGGAACGGCAGTGGCGGCGATCAGAGCGGCGAGGATGATGTTTTTCATGGTCTTTTCCTTGTTCATGTTGCCCCGGGGAGGTGGGGCGTCTTGGAGTTCATCGTGGCGGCCGATCAAGCTCGGCGCGTCTTGCAAGAAACATATGGACGGGGAGGCGGGGCACGGCCATCGCGGCATTGTCGCGATCCGTCGCAGTGCCCCGACCCGTTACACTTCGCTACAACTTTGCGGGTCGCGGCCCCGAAGGCGGGTCGGAGAAAGCTGCGTGGTGAAGGGCATTGGGTGATCCGGTCTGTCTCGTTGCGATGAGAGGGAGATAGGGTGTCCCATCTGTAAACTGAACAGTTCAGTATGTGCGTGAGCGCGGTCCAACCTGTGCGGCGAGGTGGATTGTCGCCCGGAACCCCAGGATACGCAGCCTTGCGGTTCGCATGAAAAGGCCGCGCGGCCTGCACCGCGCGCCCGAAATCCAATGAATGTCGTGGCTGTCAGGCGTCGATGTCGATCCAGACCGGCACGTGGTCGGAGGGTTTTTCGCGGCCGCGTACCTCGCGGTCGATCCAGGCGTCGCGCAAAAGGTCGGCCGCCTGCGGCGCGAGCAGCAGGTGATCGATGCGGATGCCGTTGTTGCGATCCCATGAATTGGCCTGATAGTCCCAGAAGGAATAATGCCCCGGCCCGCGCACCCGCGCGCGGAAGGCGTCGGTGAAGCCGAGCGTCTCGATCCGGCGGAACGCGGCCCGGGTCTCGGGCAGGAACAGCGCGTCCTCGCGCCACGCCTCGGGACGCGCCGCATCCTCGGCCTGCGGGATCACATTCCAGTCGCCGGCGAGCAGCGCGGGCTCCTCAAGCGCCAAAAGCGCCTGCGCCCGGTCGCGCAGCCGTGCCATCCAGGCAAGCTTGTAGTCGTATTTCGGCCCCGGCACCGGGTTGCCGTTGGGCAGATAGAGGCAGCCCACGCGCACCGGCCGGGTGTCGCCGATCACCGTGGCCTCGATATAGCGGGCCTGCTCGTCGTCATCATCGCCGGGCAGGCCGCGCGTGATGTCCTCGAGCGGCAGGCGCGACAGGATCGCGACGCCGTTGAAGCCCTTTTGCCCATGGGTCTCGACGATATAGCCCATGTCCTCGAAATGCTGGCGCGGGAACGCCTCGTCGACGGACTTGATCTCCTGCAGCAGCGCCACGTCGGGCTGCGTGTCCTGCAGCCAGTCCGACAGCGCGCCGATCCGCGCCTTGATGCCGTTGATGTTGAACGTGGCGAGTTTCATGCGCGCCTCCCTGGGCCATCCTTGCCCCCGGCTTGTAACAGCCGGGGGCGGGCGGACAAGCCGCCTAGCGGGTGCACAGCTTGCGCGGGCCGGAATAGGGCTGGAAGCTGCAATCCGAGGCGCGAAACGAGCGGTAGGCGCGCGAGCAGGCACGCACGTTGCAAGAGGACTGGTCCGGGGCCGCGGCCTGACGCAGCCGGTCGCCATTGGTCGTGCTCACCTGGGTGCCACGCCGTACTCGCACGGGCGTCTGGCTCTCGGCCGAAGGGGCCTGCTGCGCGCCGGAGCCGCCCGCCGCCAGCACCACATCACGCCAGATCTCGGCGGGCAGGCTGCCGCCGGTGACCGCATCCATCGGCGAGTTGTCGTCATTGCCGACCCAGACGCCGACCACCAGCTTGTCGGTGAAGCCGATGAACCAAGCGTCGCGGCTGTTCTGGCTGGTGCCGGTCTTGCCGGCGGCAAAGCCGTCTACGGCCGCGCGCTTGCCGGTGCCGTCGGTGACGACCGAGCGCAGCATCGAGACCATCGGGTCGCGGGTGCGGTTGAGCTCGACGGCGTTGGGATCGGCGTCCGAGACCGACAGCGCCACGCCGGTGTCGCCGAGCCTGAGGCTGGCGATGCCGGTGGCGTTGATCGGCGCGCGCCCCGCGAGGATCGCGGCATAGGCCTCGGTCATGTCGAGAAGCGACACCTCGGAGGTGCCCAGCGCGAGGCTGGGCGTCGGCGTCAGGTCGCCCTCGATGCCGAGCTGGCGCGACACCTCGATCACCTGATCGATGCCCACCTCCTGCGCCAGCCGCACCGTGGCGGCGTTGAGCGAGCGGGTGAAGGCCTCGCGGAGGGTCACCACGCCGGCATATTGGCCGTTGAAGTTCTCGGGCTTGTAGCCGTCGATGTCGATCGGCTCGTCGGGCAGGCGGGTGTCGGGGTCGGCCCCCATCACCAGAGCGGCGAGGAACACCGGCAGCTTGAAGGTCGAGCCGGGCTGGCGCAGCGCGTCGGTGGCGCGGTTGAATTGGCTCGTGCCGTAATCGGTGCCGCCGACCATGGCGCGCACCCGCCCGTCGGGGGTCATGGCGACGATGGCGCCTTGGCTCGCGCCCGCCTCCGCGCCCCGGCCCGCGATGGCGGATGCGAGGATCTCCTCGGCGCGGGCCTGCAGGGCGATGTCGAGCGTCGCCGAGACCGTGAGCGGGCCGTCGACCGCCCCCGCCAGTTCCTGCGCCTCGCCCAGCACCCAATCGGCGAAATAACTGCCCGCGCGAGCCGGGGGCGGCGAGGGTTCGAGGCTCGCCATCTCGCTCCGCGCGGCCTCGTAGGCGCCTCGTCGATCCGGTTGAGATCGCGCATCACCGACAGCACCACCAGCCCGCGTTCGCGGGCGCGCTCAAGATTGGCCTCGGGGTTGATGACCGATGGCGCGCGGATCGTCGCGGCGAGGATCGCGGCCTGCGCGAGGCTCAGCTCCTCGACCGGCACGTCGAAATAGAGCTGCGCCGCGGCGGGCATGCCCCATGCGCCCGAGCCGAGATAGGTGGAGTTGAGATAGAGCTCCATGATCCGGTCCTTGCCGAGCTGGCGCTCCAGCCCCAGCGCGAGGACCATTTCCTGCAGCTTGCGTTTATAGGTGCGATCGGGGTCGAGATAGAGCACCTTCACCAGCTGCTGGGTGATGGTCGAGCCACCCTCGACCACGCCGCCCGAGGAGAGGTTGCGCCACATCGCGCGGCCGATGCCTTCGATGTCGACGCCGGGGTGATCCCAGAAGCGGCGATCCTCGATCGCGGAGACGGCCTGCGGCAGGTAACCGGGCATTTCGTCGATGGCGACGTAGCCCGCGCGGTAGGCACCGCGGGTGAACAGCGTGTCGCCATCCTCGTCCTGCACGGTGAGGGTCGGCTCCTCGAGCGGTGGCAGCATCTCGGCCAGCGGCAGGTCGCGCACCGCCCAGACGAGAATGCCGCCCGCGAGCACGATGCCAAGGAGCAGGAGGAAGGCGAGGCCGAACACCGTGCGCCAGATCCAGCGCGAGGCCCGCACCGTGGCGGCGGGACGCAGCTTGCGCGCGTCGAGCCGGGCGCGGCGGCGGGCCGAGGCGTCGCGCCAGCCCTGCACCGCGCGCTGCGTGATGGGCGGGCGCGGTTCGGCCTGCGCGATGTCGGGATCGGATTCGGTTTCGACGCGGTGCGCGCGCAGCCGGTCCTGCGCGGCGGCGAGGCCCGCGCTTGTGCCGCGCGCGGCCCGCGCCGTCAGGCTTTGCGCCGCGACGCGGCCCTGGCCGAACGCGCGGGTGCCCGCCTGTCCCAGACCGCGCCCGCCACGCCCCAGCGCCCGCAGCAAAGCCGCCCAGAAGGCGCGCGCCGCTTGCGCGAGATCGCCGTCCTGCGGCGACGGCGTGGCGGCAGGATCCCGTCCGGCCCCGTCTGCAAGTTCATCGGGACGGTCGGGCGTCTTGTCGTCGGTCATGGTCTGGGAATTCCGGTCCTGTCAGCCCTCGGAGGGTAGGGGTTCGCAGGGCCGCGTCAAGCCGCCGCAGCGCTTCAGATCGAGAAGCTGGTGCCGCAGCCGCAGGAGCTTGTGGCGTTGGGATTCTCGATCACGAAGCGCGCGCCGATCAGCTCGTCGGAGAAATCGATCACCGCGTTGGCGAGGAACGGCAGCGACACGCTGTCGACCACCACCTTTTCGCCCGAACCTTCGAGCACGAGATCGTCCTCCTTGGGCTCGTCGAGCGCGATCTCGTACTGGAAGCCCGAGCATCCGCCTCCCTCGACCGCGACGCGCAGCGCCTTGCCCTGCGCCGTCGCGCCGATTTCCGAAAGGCGGTCCCAGGCGCGGGGGGTAACAGTGGGGGGCAGCGTCAGCATGTCGGAACCTATCCATGGGCAGGGTCATTGACCGGCTCCGACACGGTCATTCGGGCGAATGTCCTGTGCGGGCGGCCTCTCGATCCATATAGGTAAGGTGAATAGTGACGACAAGCTGGCGGACATGATGATGGCTCCCTATGCCTCAGACCCGCGCGACACGCGCGGCAGGCTTTACCCCGAGGAAGAGAGCGCCTTCCGCTCCCCCTTTCAGCGCGACCGCGACCGCATCATCCATGCGAGCGCGTTTCGCCGCCTCAAGCACAAGACGCAGGTCTTCATCGAGCATGAGGGCGATTACTTCCGCACGCGTCTGACCCATTCGATCGAGGTGGCGCAGGTCGCGCGCACCATCTCAGGGGTGCTCGGGCTCAACACCGAGCTGACCGAGGCGGTGGCGCTGGCGCATGATCTCGGACACCCGCCCTTCGGCCATACCGGCGAGGACGCGCTCGACGCGCTGATGGCGCCTTACGGCGGCTTTGATCACAACGCGCAGGCGATCCGCATCGTCACCTCGCTGGAGCGGCACTACGCCGATTTCGACGGGTTGAACCTGACTTGGGAAACGCTCGAAGGCATCGCCAAACATAACGGCCCCGTCACCGGCGACATTCCCCACGCACTGGCCGATTACAACGCGCGCCACGATCTGGAGCTGCACACCCATGCCAGCGCCGAGGCGCAGGTGGCCGCATTGGCCGACGACATCGCCTACAGCCATCACGACCTGCATGACGGGCTGCGCGCCGAGCTGTTCTCGACCGATGAGCTGGCCGAGCTGCCGATCCTCGACGCCTGCTTCGCCGAGGTGGACCGCAAATATCCCGGCCTGAACTACTACCGCCGCCGCCACGAGGCGCTGCGCCGGTTCTTCGGCGTGCTGGTCGAGGACGTGATCGGCGTGGCGCGCGCCAACCTTGCCGAGGCCGATCCGAAATCGGCGCAGCAGGTGCGCGAGGCGGGGCGGATGATGGTGCGCTTCACCCCCGGGCTCTGGGCCGATCTGAAGGTGTTGCGGCATTTCCTGTTTCACCGCATGTACCGCGCGCCCGAGGTGGTGGTAATGCGCGAACGGGTGACCGGCGTGATCCACGACCTGTTCCCGCTTTTCATGGCGCATCCCGAGAATTTGCCCAAGCAGTGGCGAAAGGACGTTGCGGAGGCAAAGGGCGAAACCGCCTTGGCACGGATCGTCGCGGACTACATTGCCGGGATGACCGATCGCTTCGCGCTGCAAGAGCACGCGCGGCTGACCGGCTCGGACATACTTGAGACAACGAACGTGGCGGGAGCCTGGAGTGGAAATTGAGATGACGGCAGAACACGCCGCCGGGCTGACCCCGATCATGGCCTTTGCGCTGGTGGGGGCCATCGGCGTCGGTTCGCAATGGATCGCGTGGCGGTTGCGCATGCCCGCCATCGTGCTGATGCTGGTGGCGGGCCTCTTGATCGGGCCGGTCTTCGGCATCTTCAATCCGGAGCGCGACATCGGCGTGCTGCTGGCCCCGATGATCTCCATCGCGGTGGCGATCATCCTGTTCGAGGGCGGGCTGACGCTCAACGTGCGGTCCTTGCGCGACGTGGCGCAGGGGGTGAGCCGCCTCGTCTTCATCGGCGCGCCGCTGGGCTGGCTCTTCTCGACGCTGGCGCTGCGCTACGGCGCGGGGATGACGTGGGAAAGCTCGGCCGTCTTCGGCGGCATCATGATCGTCACCGGCCCGACCGTGATCGCGCCGTTGCTGCGCACCGCGCGGCTGTCGCGACGCCCGGCGGCGCTCCTGCAATGGGAGGCCATCGTCAATGACCCCTTGGGCGCGCTTGCCGCCGTTCTCGCCTTCGAGGTGGTGCTGGTGCTGCGCACCGCGACCACGGTGGGCCATGCGGTGTGGGAGCTGGTGCTCGGCGTCGTGGTGGCGCTGCTGCTGGGGATCGCCGGCGCGCTGATCGTGGCGTGGGGTTTTCGCAAGGGGCGCGTGCCGGAATACATGAAGGTGCCGGTGCTGTTCTCGCTGCTGCTCGCGGTCTTTGCGGTGTCCGACACCATCCTGCACGAAAGCGGCCTGCTCGCCGTCACGGTGATGGGCATCGGCATCGCCAACGCCGATCTCGCCTCCTATGCCGAGCTGCGCCGCTTCAAGGAACACGCGACGATTCTTCTGGTCTCGGGCGTGTTCATCCTGCTTGCCGCGGCGATCGAATTCGACACGCTCACGGCGCTGAACTGGCGCGCGGTGCTCTTCGTCTTTGCCGTGGTGCTGCTGGTGCGCCCGCTCACCGTGGTGCTGTCTCTGCTCGGCTCGGGTGTGCCATGGCGCGAACAGCTTCTCGTGGCGCTGACCGGCCCGCGCGGCGTGGTGCTCGTCGCGGTGGCGGGTCTGTTCGGCGAAAGGCTGGCCGAGCTGGGGGTGCCTGACGGCGCCGACATCGCGCCGCTGGCCTTCGTGCTGGTCGCCTTCACGGTGGTGATCCACGGCTTCACGCTGGCCCCTTTCGCGCGGTTTCTCGGCCTCTCGGGCGCCAGCGTGCCGGGCGTGCTGCTGATCGGCGGCTCGCGCTGGACCCGTGGGTTGGCCGAAGCGCTCAAGAAGGTCGAGGTGCCGGTGCTGATCGCGGACCCGAACCACAACAACCTGCGCGCCGCGCGCTCGGAAGGCATCCCGACCTATTCCGGCGACATCCTGTCGGAATCGGCCGAGCACTGGCTCGAACTGGTGAGCTACGACGTGGTGGTCGCGGCGACCGAGAACGACGCCTACAACACGCTGGTCGCCACCGATCTCGGCCCCGAATTCGGGCGCGACAACGTCTATCAGATCGCCCGGCAGAAGATGGAAAGCGCGCGGCACGCGCTCTCCAACAGCCTGACGGGCCGCGAATTCGGCCCCGAGGAGACGCATGACGGGCTCGAGCAGCTGATGCGCGAGGGCTGGACCTTTCGCGTGACCCGGCTGACCGAGGAATACAGCCTCGAGGAATGGCGCGAGAAACGGCCCCATGCCAAGGTCGTCGCCCGCGTCGGCCCGCAGGCACGACCGAGTTCATCCGCGAGGATGACGACATTCGCGCGGCGCCGGGCGTGCGCATCATCTCGATGCTGCCGCCGGGCGAGGAAAAGGGCACCGATCCCGGCGCGGGCCACGAGATCGCCAAGCAGGCTGCCAAGAACAACGCCGGCAAGGGCAGCGGTCGCCCCACCGGCAAGAGCGGCAGCATGGCCGGGGTCAAGGCCCTTGGCGTGAAGGCATGGGGGCCGAAGCCCGGCACGAAGTCGACGGGTGGCAAGAAGCCCAAGGGCGAGCCGCCCCGCGCCGCCTGAGCGGGCGCATTCGAACCGGTCCGGGCGGTGCCGCGCGTTGACGCGCGGCACCGCATGGTAAAGGGTCGCGGGCCGATCTCGCGGCACGACTGGCCGAAAGGACTGCGCATGAACCTCTTCACCGATATCCGGGCCCTTGTGCTCGACACGCTGGACGCGATGGCACGCGACGGTGCGATCCCCCAAGGGATGCAGACCGGCGCCGTGACGGTGGAGCCGCCGCGCGACGCGGCGCATGGGGACATGGCAACCAATGCCGCGATGGTGCTGGCCAAGCCCGCGGGCAAGAAGCCGCGCGACATCGCCGAGGATCTGGCCGAGCGGCTCGGCGCCGACGACCGCATCGAGAGCGCCGAGGTGGCGGGGCCGGGCTTCATCAATCTCCGCCTCGCGCCGAGCCTGTGGCAGGGCATCGTGCGGGCCGCGCTGACCCAAGAGGGCTTCGGCCGCTCGACCATGGGGCAGGGCGAGAAGGTCAACGTCGAATACGTCTCGGCCAACCCCACGGGGCCGATGCATGTGGGCCATGCCCGCGGCGCGGTGTTCGGCGACGCGCTGGCGCGGCTGCTGGATTACGCGGGCCACGACGTGACCAAGGAATACTACGTCAATGACGGCGGCGCGCAGGTCGACGTGCTGGCGCGCTCCTCCTTCGAGCGCTACCGCGAGCCTGCGGCATGACGCCCGAGATCGGCGAGGGGCTCTATCCGGGCGACTATCTCGTGCCGGTGGGCGAGAAGCTCAGGGAGATCTGGGGCGAGGGCAAGCTCAACAGCCCCGAGGAAGATTGGCTCGAGGAGGCGCGTGAAATCGCCACCGAGGCGATGATGGAGATGATCCGCGCCGACCTCGCGGCGCTGGGCGTCACCATGGACGTGTTCTTTTCGGAAAAGGCGCTTTACGGCACCGGCCGGATCGAGGACGCGATCAAGACGCTCGATGACAAGGGCCTGATCTATCGCGGCACGCTTGAGCCGCCCAAGGGCAAGACGCCCGAGGATTGGGAGCCGCGCGAGCAGACGCTGTTCCGCTCCACCGCGCATGGCGACGACGTCGACCGGCCGATCATGAAGTCGGATGGCGCGTGGACCTATTTCGCGCCCGACATCGCCTATCACCACGACAAGGTGAGCCGCGGCTTCACCCAGCTCATCGACGTGTTCGGCGCCGACCACGGCGGCTACGTCAAGCGGATGAAGGCCGCCGTCTCGGCGCTTTCGGAAGGAAAGGTGCCGCTCGACGTCAAGCTGATCCAGCTGGTGAAGCTGTGGAAGAACGGCGAGCCGTTCAAGATGTCGAAGCGCGCCGGCAACTTCGTGACGCTGCGCGATCTGGTCGATCAGGTCGGCGCGGACGCGGTGCGGTTCCACATGCTGACCCGCAAGAACGACGCGCCGCTCGATTTCGACTTCGACAAGGTGCTGGAGCAGAGCCGCGAGAACCCCGTCTTCTACGTGCAATA
The DNA here is from genome assembly GCF_000466965.1 of Limimaricola cinnabarinus LL-001. GTDB lineage: Bacteria > Pseudomonadota > Alphaproteobacteria > Rhodobacterales > Rhodobacteraceae > Limimaricola > Limimaricola cinnabarinus. The sequence goes on along the minus strand of NZ_BATB01000007.1, from coordinate 87,783 downwards.
CGCCAATGCGCGCATCAACTCGGTGCTGCGCAAGGCCGACGCCATGGGCATCGCGGTCGATGACGCGACGCTGGCCGAGGCCGATCTGTCGAAGCTCGACCACGAGGCGGAGCTTTCGCTGATGCGCGCCCTCGCCGAATGGCCGCGTCTGGTGGAGATCGCCGCCAAGGGCCACGAGCCGCACCGCGTCGCCTTCTATCTCTACGACCTCGCCTCGGCGCTGCACGCGCTGTGGAACCGCGGCAATGACGAGCCGGGCCTGCGCTTCGTGCAGGAGGGCGACGCGGCCACGACGCAGGGCAAGATTTCGCTCGCCCGCGCGGTCGGCGTTGTGATCGGGGAAGGGCTTGGTATCCTTGGCGTCACCCCGGTCGAGGAGATGCGCTGAGCGCGTCTTTCGGCGCATGGCGGGCATGACGGGGGAGGTGGCCCCGCGACAAGGGGCGGCAGAGAGGCTGGGAATGGCACAACCGAGCGATCCACAGGGCCCCGGCCGACTGGCGGCCGGGATGGCGCTGATGTTCCGCTATGCGGGGGCCATCGTGTCGCTGGCCCTCGTGTTGGGCATCGGTGTCTGGGGCTACAAGCTGTGGATGCGTGACGTCACGGGCATCCCGGTGGTGCGTGCCATGCAGGGCCCGATGCGCGCCGCCCCCAAGGAGCCGGGCGGCGAGATCGCGCTGCACAAGGGGCTCGCGGTGAACGACATCGCCGCGATGGGCGAGGCGGCGGGCCCCGAGGAGCGGCTGGTTCTGGCGCCGCAGCCGCCGGGCCTCACCGAAGACGACCTGCTGGTGCAGCCCACCGCCGAGGCGGACGAGCTGCGCGCGGGCGAGGATCTCGTGCAAGCGCCGCCAGCGTTCGACCCCACCAAGCCGATGTCGGTCGACGACGTGGCGGCGCTGGCCGACAGCCTCGCGGCGGGAGCCGCGCCGCTGGGCGCGGTGGAGCCGCCCGAGCCGGGCACCATCGCCGGACCCGACCCTTCTGTGATCGCCGCCGCCGACCCGGCGCTGGCCCCCTCTGGGTCAGGCGCGCCCGCGCGCCCGGCGCTGCGCCCCAGCGCGCTGCGCCCCGCCACCGCCATGGCCGCCGCCGCAGCCCCCGCGCCCGAGCCGCAGATCGCCCCCGTGGCGGTCAGCACAGGGGACATCGCGCCCGGCACCAGCCTCGTGCAGCTCGGCGCCTTCGAGAGCCCCGAGGTGGCCGGGCAGGAATGGGCGCGCCTCGCGGGCCGCTTCGGCGAGCTGATGTCGGGCCACGACCGGCTGGTGCAGGAGGCGGTGAGCGGCGGGCGCACCTTCTTCCGACTGCGCGCCACCGGTTTTGCCGATCTCGCCGAGGCGCGGCGTTTCTGCTCGGCGCTGGTCGCCGAGGACGCCGCCTGCATTCCCGTGGTGGTGCGATGACCGCCGCCGCGATCCTCGGGCCCGAAGGCTGCGGCTCGGCCCGGACGAGGCCGCGTTCTTCCGCGACGCCGACCCTTGGGGTTATATCCTGTTCGCGCGCAACATCGATACGCCGGACCAGCTGCGCCGACTGACGGGCGATCTGCGGGACGCGGTGGGCCGCGACGCGCCGATCCTGATCGATCAGGAGGGGGGGCGGGTGCAGCGGATGCGACCGCCGCACTGGCACGCCTATCTGCCCGCGCTCGACCAGATGCGGCGCGCCTCCGACCCGCTGCGTGCGCAATGGCTGCGCCACAGGCTCATCGCGGCGGATCTGCACGAGGTCGGCATCGACGTGAACTGCGCGCCGCTGGCCGATCTGGTGGAGCCGCAGACCCATCACATCCTGCGCAACCGTCTTTATGGCGACACGGTCGAGGGCGTCGTCGCGGCGGCCCGCACCGCCGCTGAGGGGCTTTTGGCGGGCGGCGTGCTGCCGGTGCTCAAGCACATCCCCGGCTATGGCCGCGCCAGCGTCGACAGCCACAAGGCGCTGCCCCGCGTCTCGGTGCCGCTCGACGATCTGCGCGACCGCGATTTCGCGCCCTTCGCGGCGCTCAATGACATGGCGATGGGCATGACGGCGCATATCGTGCTCGACGCCGTCGATCGCGATCGGCCCGCGACCACCTCGGCGCGGGCGATGCGGATGATCCGCGAGGAGATCGGCTTCGACGGGCTCTTGATGACCGACGATCTGTCGATGGAGGCGCTTTCGGGCGACATCGACGCGCGCGCGGCCGCCAGCATCGCGGCGGGCTGCGACGTGGTGCTGCACTGCAATGGCGAGCGCGACGAGATGGAGGCCGTGGTCGCGGCCTGCGGCGCGATGGGGCCGGATGCGGCACGGCGCGCCGAGGCGGCGCTGGCGCAGCGCCGAATGCCAGAGCTTGCCGATATCGAGGCGCTGCGCGACGAGTTGGGCGCGCTCACCGGCGAGGACACCTGATGGATGGCGGGCGGGACATCGAGGCCGCGCGCGCCACGGTCGAGGAGCGTCGCAACGCCGAGGCGCTGATTGTCGACGTTGAGGGCTTCGAGGGGCCGCTCGACCTGCTCCTGGTGCTGTCGCGCAGCCAGAAGGTCGACCTGCGGCAGGTCTCGATCCTCGCTCTGGCCGAGCAGTACCTCGTCTTCGTCGAACGCGCGCGGCTGCTGCGGATCGAGCTGGCTGCCGATTACCTCGTGATGGCGGCCTGGCTGGCCTTTCTCAAGTCGCGCCTGCTGCTGCCGCCAGATCCCAAAGGCGACGAGCCGTCGGGCGAGGACCTCGCCGCCCATCTCGCGTTCCAGCTCGAACGCCTGCAGGCGATGCGCGAGGCGGCCACGGCGCTGATGGCGCGGCCCCGGCTCGGACGGGACGTCTTTGCGCGGGGCGCGATCGAGGCCGTGACCGTGCACCGCTCGGCCGTGCATCACGCCAGCCTGTTCGACCTCATGCAGGCCTATGCCCGCGTGAAGACCCGCGACGAGTTTCGCCCCTTCGTGATGGACCGGCGCGACCTGATGACGATGGAGCAGGCGCTCGACCGGCTGCGCAGCCTCGTGGGCGACGCAGCCGACTGGGCCGACATCTTGGCCTATCTGCCCGAGGACTGGCACGTGGCGCCCAAGCGCCGCCGCTCGGCCACCGCCGCGACCTTCGCGGCCTCGCTCGAACTGGCCAAGGAAGGCCGCATCGAGATCCGTCAGAACGAGAGCTTCTCCCGCATCGAGATCCGCCGGAAGGACCGCGCATGACCCAAAGCCCCGAGCCCGCCCAATTCGACGCGCCGCCGCGCGCCGAGGCCGCCCGGATGATCGAGGCGATGCTGTTCGCCAGCGCCGAGCCGCTCGGGACGGCCGAGATGGCGCGCCGCCTGCCGGAGGGCACGGATCTGGTCGGCGCGATCGAGGATCTGCGCGCGCAGTATCAGGGGCGCGGCATCGAGCTGTGCCGCGTCGGCGACGCTTGGGCCTTTCGCACCGCGCCGGATCTGGGGCATCTGCTCGAACGGCACACGATCGAGACCCGCAAGCTCAGCCGGGCCGCGACCGAAACCCTCGCCATCATCGCCTATCACCAGCCCTGCACCCGCGCCGAAATCGAGGAGATCCGCGGCGTATCGGTGAGCCGCGGCACCATCGACCAGCTCGTCGAGATGGGCTGGGTCCGGCTCGGCCGGCGCAAGATGACGCCGGGGCGGCCGGTGACTTTCGTCGTGACCGAAGCCTTCCTCGACCATTTCGGCCTGTCGAGCGCCCGCGACCTGCCGGGGCTGCGCGAATTGCGCGCGGCGGGCCTGCTCGAGAATCGTCCGCCGCCACAGGCGGGGGGGCAAGAAGATGAGGGCGAGGCGCAGGACAGTCTTTTCGGAGACTGATCTCATGTCGACGGCGCAGGGCCGACCCCGGTCGGAGACTTCGTCAATGATGCTTTAAGTAGATTGGCCCATCTTGTCCTGAGACCGATGAACGTTGCGTTCCGCAATGCGTCGGCGACCAGAGCGGGACCATGACCATGACCATCGATACGGCCCGACAGCTTTCGGCGCGCAATTTCGGCGAGGTCCGAAGCGCGATTCGCATCATCCGCCGGTTCGAGCGGTTGCGTTTTCGCTTCGCCGCCGCCGCGGCGGGGATCTGCTGTCTAGCCTTGGCGGGCTACCTGCTGGACCTGCGCATGCTGTATCTGCCGGTGGAGGAGGGGGGCGGCACCCATCCCCTGACCGCGCTGACCGCGCTTTTGCTGGCGCTGGGGCGGTGCGCGTCGAACCGCAGGATCGAATTCGCCCTGGCCTCGCTGGCGGCGGCGCTTCTGGGGCTGCGCGGAATCGAACTGCTCTGGCTCGAGACCCCGATGCCGGTGGGGCAATGGCTCGGGATGTTCACGTGGGATTCGGCCCCTCGCGGGGAAACCGCGATGGGCTTCAATTCTCTCGGCACCTTCGCCGCGATCGCTCTCGCCATTCTGCTGGGTCACCGATCGGCCCTCGGCATGGCTGCCATCGTCGCCGCCTTTGGCGTATGCTGCACGGTGATCGTCGCGTACAGCTACGCGCTGCACCCGGCCTTTGGCGGCATGTCCCCCATCACCACGTTGATCGCGCTGCTGCTGATGCTGGCCACGGTGGGGCGGCACATCGATCCTCTGGCGCTGCGTCTCCTGCTCTCCGACAGCGCGGTCTCGCGATTGCTGCGCCGTCAGCTTCTTCTGGCGCTCAGCGGGTTCTGGATCGGCGGGCTGCTGCTGTTGCAACTGCACCCCGCCCAATGGATCACCGCCGCGCCGCTGTTCACGACCGTGATGCTGGTGCTGGCCATCGCGGGGCTGATCTCGACCGTCGCCATGCTGGCCGGCACGGAAAACACCCGTCAGCGGCAGCAGGCGACGCTGGAGCGGCTTTCGGTGACGGATGCGCTGACGGGGCTGTCCAACCGCTGGGCCTGCGACGTCTTTGCCAGCCGCGCGATCGCCGCCGCGCAGCGCGAGGGGACCGGCCTCGCCGTGGTGCTGATCGACATCGACCGGTTCAAATCGGTGAATGATCGCTATGGCCATGCCGCAGGCGACCGGTTGCTGTGCGAGGTGGGACATCTGCTGCCGCGCTGGCTGCGGCGGTCGGACCTTGCCGCGCGCTGGGGCGGGGAGGAATTCCTGCTGATCCTCACCACCACGCGGCTGACCGGGGCGATCGCGCTGGCCGAGCGGGTGCGCCGTTGCTTCGAGGACAGACTGTCGCTGCCTGATGGCTCCATGCCGGTCACCGCTTCGATCGCTGCGCCGAGATGTTGACGGGCGAGGAGACGCTCGACGCGGCGATCTCGCGCGCCGACGCCGCGCTCTACCGTGCCAAGAACGCAGGTCGCAACCGGGTCGAGCCGCGCTTGCCAACCCTCGAAGCAGGCTCGGATGCCTCACCCTGCGAGGAGTCGAACACCGCCCAGGGCAGGGCACCACGGCCCGGTCCTCGACGCCGGCGCGCCGCCGACACGGTCTCTTGAGACGCCTCAGGGGCTTCGGAATTGCTTGGAAAGCTTGAGGCCCTGGCCCTGGTAGTTCGAAGCGATGCCGGCGCCATAAAGGCGGTCGGGCGTCTCGGCCATCCGCTCATAGACCAGTCGGCCCACAACCTGCCCATGTTCGAGCACGAACGGCGCCTCGTGGCAGCGCACCTCGAGCACCCCGCGCGATCCCTTACCTCGCGCCTCGGCATAGCCGAAACCGGGGTCGAAGAACCCGGCGTAATGCACCCGAAATTCCCCCGCCATGGCGAGGTAGGGCGCCATTTCGGCGGCATAGGCGGGCGGGATGGTGACGGATTCGCGGCTGACGAGGATATAGAAGGCGCCGGGGTCGAGGATGATCCGGCCATGTGCCGCCGTGACCACCTCCCAGAACTCGGCCGGGTCGTAATGGTCGATGCGGTCGAGATCGATCACCCCGGTATGCGGCTTGGCGCGAAACCCCGCGCAGGCCGCAAGCTCGGGCGACAGGTCGACCGAAAAGCCCAGCCCCTCGGAAATGAGCGCCTCGCCGGTCACCAGGGGCTCTTGGGCGTGCAGCGCAGCAAGCTGCGCGTCGTCGAGCACCGCTTGGCCCCCGCGAAACCGGATCTGGTTGAGCTTCATGCCCGGCCGGGCCAGCACCGAGAAGCTGCGCGGGCAGATCTCGGCATAGAGCGGGCCGTCATGGCCGGGGGCCACCCGGTCGAATTCGGTGCCGCCATCGGTGATGAGACGCGTCAGCAGGTCTAGCCGCCCCGTGGAGCTCTTGGCGTTGGCGACGGCCTGAATGCCCTCCGGCAGGGCCAGCCGCTCCATCAGCGGCACCACGTAGACGCAGCCCTTTTCGAGCACCGCGCCGCCATCGAGATCGATGCGGTGCATCTCGAATTCGGAGATCCGGTCCGCGACCCGGCGGCCATTGCCCGTAAGGAACGAGGCGCGCACCCGGTAGGCGATGCGGCCAAGCCGCAGATCGAGGCTGGCGGGCTGAATCTGGGTGGGATCGATCGGTTCGGAGGCCGAGATGGCACCGGTTTCGATCAGCGCGGCGATCCCCTGGCGGGGCAGAACTCCGGTCACGGTCGGCTCCTCCTGACATGACGACGCCCGCCGCTTTGAGGCGGCGGGCGGTCATAAATGGTCGGGCTAGCAGGACTCGAACCTGCGACCTTCCGTCCCCCAGACGGACGCGCTACCAGGCTGCGCTATAGCCCGACTGAGGCTGCTAATGCCCCATACGGCGGGCGGGAGCAAGCCGATTTGCGCAAAAAATTTCAGGTTTTCAGAGCGGGCGATCACGAGCGGCGATCATGCGCAGGCGTAGGGATTCCAGACGCCGCAGCAGCGGCGCGATCCGCGCCGCGCGCGTCGCCAGATGAGTCGGATCGGCGGACAGAACAGCCGCAAGCGGCGAGGCAGCGCGCGATCGGGGCAGGGCGGTCGCGGCCCCTTGGGCCGGGTCTTCCTCGCGATCGAGCACGAGGACCGCATCCTCGACGGGCGCGGCGCCAGCGACGAGGCGCGGGCGGGGGGGGTGCGGCGCGGCGGCGGGCAGACCGTGATCGGCGACATGGCGCGCGCCCTTTTCGCGCAACAGTTTCTGCACGCCCTTGATGGTCATGCCCTGATCATGCAGCAGCGCCTTGATCCCGCACAGCAGCGCCAGATCCTCGGGCCGGTAATAGCGCCGCCCGCCCGCCCGTTTGACCGGCCGCACCTGCGCGAACTTGCTCTCCCAGAATCGCAGCACATGCGCCGGGGTGTCGAGCACCTCCGAAACCTCACCGATGGTGCGGAAGGCGTGGGCCGATTTCGCCATTTACCTGACTCAGCCCTTGTTGCCCGAAGCGACCTTGTCCTTCATCAGATGCGAAGAGCGGAAGGTGAGCACCCGGCGCGGGTGGATCGGCACCTCTTCCCCGGTCTTGGGGTTGCGGCCGATGCGCGCGGCCTTGTCGCGCACCGAGAAGGTGCCGAAAGAGCTGATCTTGACCTGTTCGCCCGCCACCAGCGCGTCCGAGATGTGACCCAGCACCGTCTCGACCAGTTCGGCGCTGTCATTGCGAGACAGCCCCACCTCTTCGTGCACGGCCTCGGCAAGATCCATCCGCGTCAAAGTCTTGTCCGCCATTTTGATCTCCCTGAACTTCCGCAACCTTAAGGGCAGGGGCAATTTCAAGTCAATCTCAAGTGGATGGATGGCACTGTTGCAGCGACGCCGCGCCGATCACCAACGCAGCACGAGAGAGCCCCAGGCAAGCCCGCCGCCGATCGCCTCGGTGACGACGAGATCGTCGCGCTTGATCTGGCCGCGGGCCTGTCCGACCGAGAGGGCCAGCGGGATCGAGGCCGCCGAGGTGTTGCCGTGATCCTGAACCGTCACGACGACCCGATCCATCGACAGTCCGAGCTTCTTGGCCGTGGCCTGGATGATGCGGATGTTGGCCTGATGCGGCACGACCCAATCGATGTCCTCGGGGCCGAGACCGGCCTTTTCGAGCGACAGATGCGCGGTCTGGGCGAGCTTTTCGACAGCGTGGCGGAAGACTTCGCGTCCCTCCATGCGCAGATGGCCGGTGGTGCCGGTCGAAACGCCGCCATCGACATAGAGAATCTCGCGGTGGCGCCCGTCCGAATTGAGATCAGCCGAAAGGATGCCGCGATCCGCGGAACTGCCATCGCCCTCGGCCGCCTCGAGGACCAGCGCGCCCGCGCCGTCGCCGAACAGCACACAGGTGGTGCGGTCGGTCCAGTCGATGATGCGGCTGAAGGTCTCGGCCCCGATCACGAGCACGCGTTTCGCCTGACCGGTGAGGATCATCGCGTTGGCGGTGGTGAGCGCATAGACGAATCCGGCGCAGACCGCCTGCACGTCGAAGGCGAAGCCATGCGTCATGCCAAGCTCGCGCTGCACCATGGTCGCGGCGGAGGGAAAGGTCAGGTCGGGGGTCGAGGTGGCGAGGATGATCGCGTCGACCGTTTCCGCCTCGATCCCGGCATCGGCGAGCGCCGCGCGGGCGGCGCGGGCGGCCAGATCGGAGGTCGACTGCCCTTCGGCGGCGATGTGGCGCCGCTCGATGCCCGAGCGCGAGCGGATCCATTCGTCGGAGGTGTCGACGAAGCTCTCGAACTCGGCGTTCTGCATCACCCGTTCGGGCAGGTAGTGCCCGACACCCTTGACGACCGCGCGAATGGTCATGCCTCGATCTCCTTCGGGGTGTCTTGATGCAGGGCCGAGACGCCGGCGATGCGATGCGCCAGGCGTTCGGAGAAATCGGACCGCGCGAGCCGCGCAGCAAGGCTCAGCGCCGCGCAGACGCCGGTGGCGTCGGCCGAGCCGTGGCTCTTGACCACGAGGCCGCCCAGCCCGAGGAACACGCCGCCATTGACCTGCCGCGGGTCGATCCGCGACTTGAGACCGGCCATGCGCCGCGCGTCAGGAGCGCCGCGACCTTGGAGGCGATCGAGGAGAGGAACGCCTCGCGCAGCAGCCCCGAGATCAGCGTGGCGGTGCCTTCGCCGGTCTTGAGCGCGACATTGCCGGTGAAGCCGTCGGTGACGATCACGTCGACGCGGGCCGAGGGGATGTCGCCGCCCTCGACGAAGCCGACATAGTCGAAATCGCCCTTGTCGGCGGCCGAGGCGATCATGTCGGAGGCGACCTTGAGCTCGGCCCGGCCCTTGTGCTCCTCGGTGCCGACATTGAGCAGGCCGACGCGCGGCCGCTTGAGCCCGAGGCCGTTGCGCGCGTAGGAGGCGCCCATCATCGCATAGGCGAGCAGGTCGTCCTGATCGGCGCGGATGTCGGCACCGACATCGAGCATGACGTTGAAGCCGTTGGGATTGCGCGAGGGCCACAGGCAGGCGATGGCGGGCCGGTTGACGCCCTCGGCCTTGCGCAGCCGGATCATCGACACCGCCATCAGCGCGCCGGTGTTGCCGCAGCTCACGCAGGCATCGGCGCGGCGATCGCGCAGCGCGTCGACCGCGGACCACATCGAGGTGGCCTTGCCGCTGCGCATCACGTTGCTGGGTTTGTCTGTCATCGCCACGACGCCGGTGGCGTGGACGATCTTGACCCGTGCGGCGACGTCCGAGCCCGCGAAGAGCGGCTCGAGGATCTCGCGCTGACCGTGCAGGAGAACCTGCGCGGCGGGGTCGGAGGAAAGGAATTTGCTCACGCCAGCGGCCACGACGGCCGGACCCTGATCGCCGCCCATGGCGTCGACGGATAGCGTGATGGATCGGTCTTGGGACAAGCCCGTCATCGCGGCCCCGATGCTCTGGGCGCGGTCATCTCAGGCGCGCGCCGGTGTCGATGCGACAGACAACCGGGCAAGACCCCGAGGGGCGGCGCGGTCCGGGTCGAGCCCGTCCCGCGCCAAAGCCCGGCGACGGGCTTACGCCGCGTCGTCGTCCAGCTCGGTCTCGGCGGCCTGCGCGATCACTTCGCGATCGGCATAGCTGCCGCAGGAGGGGCAGACGTGGTGGGGGCGCTTGAGCTCCCCGCAATTGGTGCATTCGTTGGGGTTCGCGCCGGTCAGGCCGTCATGGGCCCGACGCTGGTTGCGGCGCGACTTGGAGATCTTGTTCTGCGGAACGGCCATGTCACAACCTCGAAGGAATCTGGCTCTAGTCTAAGTGGGCGCGGAAAACGTTTCCGGCCCGGCTGGCGGGTGGGCACACGGCCCCGGTCAGGGGATCCATCCCGCGACGTCCGGCCGCTCTTAGGCGATAAGAACCGGGCTGTCGAGCCGTGGAATGGAAAGAGGCCGCGAAAATACTGCGGTCGCGACGAAAAGCAAGAGAAACGTATCAGTCGGCGGCGTCTTCGTCCCCCTTGAGACGGTCGCGCAGCCCCTTGAGCCCGGCAAAGGGCTTCACGTCCTCATCGGTGATCGGTTCGGCGCCGGGCTCGGCCACCGAGTGGTCGCCCGCGGCAGCGCCTTCGACGCGCGGATAGTCGGGAAGCGCCAGCGCCAGCGCCTCGATCATCACCGACGCGATGTCGAGCGCCGAGGGCAGCGGCTCGATCGTGTCGTCCTCGGACATCTCGACCTCCGTGGCCTCGGGTTCGGTCACGTCGGCGAGGTAACGGCGGATCACCTTTTCGTCGATCCGCGTCGTCACCGGTTCGAGTGTCACCACGCAGTCCTGCACCACGGTCGCGCCCAGATCGCCTTCGAGCCGCCAGCCGCGATTGTCCTCGGGGGTCAGCACCGCGCGAAACCGCAGCTTGCGAAGGCCGCGTATCTCCAGACGCGCCGCGATGGCGGCGCGGGCCGGGGCGTCGGGCTCGATCAGCGTCTCGGTATCGCGGCGCTGCGACAGATCACCGAGGCGGATCACGTGTCGCGGCAGGGGGGTCGCCTCGGGCATGGTCCGCTTCCTTCCTTGAAGAGATGCATGGGGTTGTTGTAAGCGGCTTTAGAAGCCGCAAAGGCTTGAGGCAAGAGCAGGGGCAGGCGCAGATGGGCATGGATACCGGCCGTGACAGGATCGGCCGCGGCATTCGCCGCGGCGCAGCCCTCGCGGGGCTTGCGGGGCTCGTGGCCTGCAGCCCGACCGAGCGCTACCACGGCTATGTGCCGGGCGAGGCGGTGCTCGACACCATTTCCCTGGGCGAAAACCGCGAGGCGGTGATCCAGAAGGCCGGACAGCCGACCACTTTGGGCGCGATCGGCGAGAACGACCTCTATTACGTGCGCTCGGTGTTTCGCCATTACGGCTTCTTCGCCCCCGAGGAGGTGAGCCGCGAAGTCGTGGCGATCAGCTTCTCGCCCGCGGGCGCGGTGTCGAACCTCGAACGCTTCGATCTCAGCGACGGGCGCATCGTGCCGCTGACCCGCCGGGTCACCGAAGATAGCGTCGAGAACGGCGCCTTCCTGCGGCAACTGGCGGGCGCGGCGGGCAACTTCGACCCGAGCGCGCTGATCAACGACGAATGAGCCGCGGCTCAGGCCGCGCTCTCGTCCGAGGTCGCCGGCTTGAACTCAAGCGCTACGCCGTTCATGCAATAGCGCAGGCCGGTGGGCGCGGGGCCGTCGGGAAAGACATGTCCCAGATGCGATTCGCAGGCCGCGCAATGCACCTCCGTGCGCTTCATGAAGAAGCTGCGATCCACCTGCTCCTCGACCGCCTCGGGCGTCAGCGGCGCGTAGAAGCTGGGCCAGCCGGTGCCGCTGTCGAACTTGGTCCGGCTCTCGAACAGCGGCCGTCCGCAGCCTTTGCAGGCGAAAGTGCCGGGTTCTTTCGGGAAATCGTCATGGCTGAAGGCGCGCTCGGTGCCGTGCTTGCGCATCACCTTGTATTCGAGGTCGGACAGCTCCGCCCGCCATTGCTCGTCGGTCTTGTCGATCTTGTCCATCAGATCCTCCGTGGTCTCGTCTCCCTATGTAGTCAGCAAGGCCCGACTTGCCAGCGGGGGCACGCATGAGCGTGATCCTGTCGCGCGGGCGCATGGTGGCACGCGAGGCCGAAGGCGCGGCATTGGCGCGCGCTTTGGCCTTGCGCGAACGCTGCTTCGTGACGCTGGGCGGGGCTGTCAGCGAGGCCGACGGGTTCGACGCCGCCTGTCGCCACGTTCTGATCGAGGATGGGGAGGGCCGGGCGCTCTGTGCGTTTCGCTGGCGCCTGTTCGATCCGGGTGCCGTGGCGCAGGCGGCGAGCGCCGAGGCCTATGACCTTTCGGCCTTGGGACGCTGGCCGGGGCGGTCGATGGAGATCGGACGGTTCTGCATCGCGCCCGAGGCGCGCGACGGCGAAGCGCTGCGCCTTGCGATTGCGGTTCTGACGCGTCTGGTGGTCGAGACGCACGCGACGATGCTCTTCGGCTGCGCCTCGTTTCCCGGTACGGACCCCGATCCGCACGCCCCGGCCTTTGCCTGGTTGGCCGCGCATCACCGCGCCGCGCCCGAATTGCGGCCCGGACGGCGGGCGGCAGAGACGCGCGATCTTGCCGGGTCGCCGGGCGATCCGCGTGTCGCGCGCGCGGCGCTGCCGCCCTTGTTGCGCAGCTATCTCGGGATGGGCGGCGTGGTGGGCGACCACGCGGTGATCGACCGCCGCATGAACACGATGCACGTGCTGTGCATGGTCGATCTCGACGCGATCCCGCCGGTGCGGGCCCGGGCGCTGCGCGCTCTCGCCTTTGGCCCTTGATAAGCCGCGCGCCGCCCTCTAGCTGGCGGGCATGGCACGCGCACCCCTTCTTCAGCTCACCGACATTTCCCTCACCTTTGGCGGCGACCCCGTCTTCGACGGGTTGTCACTCGCGGTTCAACAGGGCGACCGGGTCGCCCTCGTCGGCCGCAACGGATCAGGCAAGTCCACCTTGATGAAGGTGATGGCGGGCCTCGTGGAGCCCGACCACGGCATCCGCGCCGTGCCGCCCGCCACGACGGTGGGCTACATGGAGCAGGACCCCGATTTCGCGGGCTTCGCCACCTTGGGCGACTGGGCCGCGCAGAACCTCGATCTGGGCGAGGAATACAAACTCGCCGTGGCCGCCGAAGGGCTCAAGTTCGATCCCGAGCGCGATCCCGCCACCGCCTCGGGCGGCGAGCGGCGCCGCGCGGCGCTGGCGCGGCTGATGGCCGAGCGCCCGAGCTGATGCTGCTCGACGAGCCCACGAACCACCTCGACATCGAGGCGATCGCCTGGCTCGAAGCCGAGCTGAAGCAGACCCGCGCCGCCTTCGTGCTGATCAGCCACGACCGCGCCTTTCTCAAGGCGCTGACCCGCGCGACGCAGTGGATCGACCGCGGCGCGGTGCGGCGGCAGGAGACCGGCTTCGACGGCTTCGAGGCCTGGCGCGACAAGGTCTGGGAAGACGAGGACATGGCGCGCCACAAGCTCGATCGCAAGATCAAGTCGGAGGGCCGCTGGGCCGTCGAGGGCATCTCGGCGCGGCGCAAGCGCAACCAGGGCCGGGTGCGGGCGCTGCAGGATCTGCGCGCCGAACGGGCGGGCCAAATCCGCCGGCAAGGCACCGCCGCCATGGCGCTTGGCGAGGGGCCGACCTCGGGCAAGAAGGTCATCGAGGCCTTCGGCCTGAGCAAAGAATACGCCGGAAAGCGCATCGTGGAGGGGTTTGACCTCACCGTGATGCGCGGCGACCGGATCGCCTTCGTCGGGCCGAACGGCGTTGGAAAAACAACGCTTATCAAGATGTTGCTTGGTGAAGTTGAACCCGATGAAGGCCGCGTCAAGCATGGCACCAATCTCGAGATCGCGGTGTTCGACCAGGCCCGCGCCCGGCTCGATCCCGAGGCGACGCTGTGGGACAGCCTGACCAACGACCCGCTGATGGCGGTCTCAGGCAGTTCGGATCAGGTGATGGTGCGCGGCACGCCGCGCCATGTCATCGGCTATCTCAAGGACTTCCTGTTCGACGAGGGTCAGGCCCGCGCGCCGGTGAAGTCGCTCTCGGGGGGCGAGAAGGCGCGGCTCCTGCTGGCGCGGATCATGGCGCAGACCGCGAACGTGCTGGTGCTCGACGAGCCGACCAACGATCTCGACATCGAGACGCTGGATTTGCTGCAGGATCTCTTGGGCGATTATGACGGCACCGTGCTTCTGGTGAGCCACGACCGCGATTTCCTCGACCGGGTGGCGAGCACGACCATCGCCATGGAAGGCGACGGAAAGGCGGTGCTCTATGCCGGTGGCTGGAGCGACTACCAAAGCCAACGAGCCTTCAACGACGCCCCCGAGCCCGTGAGCCACGCCCCCGCGCCGCGCGGCAGCGCACCGGCCCCAAGCGCGCCCAAGTCCAAAGCCGAGGCCGCGAAATCCAGCCTCAGCTTTACCGAGAAACATCGGCTCGAAGAACTGCCCGGGGTGATCGACCGGCTGGGTCAGGAGATCGCCAAGCTGGAACAGCTGCTCGCCGATCCGGAGTTGTTCACCCGCGAGCCGGTGAAGTTCCGCAAGGCGACCGAGGCGATGACCGAGCGTCAGGCGGCATTGGAGGCCGCCGAGACCGAGTGGCTGGAGCTTGAGGAGAAGGCCGGGGCCTGATTGATCAAGTCTCTGTAATGGAACGAAAAAGGCCCGCTTTCGGAATGAAGGCGGGCCTTTCTTTCGCTTGAGGGGCGATCAGCGTCGAAGTTCACTTCTTCCATGATCCGCAGCGCCGCGGCACGGTGATCGGCCAGCGTCGGCAGCGGCGTGTCGTCGGCGGTGAACTCGCCCCATCCCTGCACCAGCTCCGAGGCCTGGGCGCCTCCGAGCACCGGATACTCGTAATTGGCTTCGGCGTAGACTTCCTGCGCCTGCGGCGAGACGAGGAACTCCATAAATTTCACGGCCTCGTCCTTGTTCGGCGCCGATTGGGTCAGCGCGACGCCCGAGACGTTGACGTGGGTGCCGCCGTTCTCGAAGGCCGGGAAGGTGATGCGCACCGCGTTGGCCCACTCGGTCTGCTCTTCATCCTCGAGCATCTTGCCCATGTAGTAGGTGTTGCCGAGCGAGATGTCGCACTCCCCGGCCCAGATCGCTTTGACCTGCGCACGGTCGTTGCCCTCGGGCTTGCGCGCGAGGTTGTCCTTCACGCCCTGCGCCCATTCCTTGGCGTATTCTTCGCCGTGATGGGCGATGATCCCCGAGACGAGGGCGAGGTTGTAGTCGTGCAGGCCCGAACGGGTGCAGATCCGGCCTTCCCATTTGTCGGAGGCGAGATCCTCATAGGTGGTGATTTCGCCGTCGGCCACGCGCTCCTGGCTGGCATAGACGATGCGGGCGCGGGTGGTGACGCCGAACCATTCGCCGTTTTCGCCGCGCAGATTGGCGGGCACGGCCTCCATCAGCACGTCGCTCTCGACCGGCTGGGTCACGCCGGCGTCGACGATCTGGCTCAGGTTCGCGATGTCGACGGTCATCACCAGATCGGCAGGCGAGCGCTGGCCTTCGGCCTGCAGACGCTCGACAAGGCCGTCTTCCACGAAGGCGAGGTTGACGGCGATGCCGGTTTCTTCGGTGAAGGCGTCGACCACCGGCTGGATCAGCTCGGGCTGGCGAGTCGTGTAGACGTTGACGTCGGCGAGGGCCGAGGTGCCGGCGAGGGCTGCGGCGATGGTCAGGACGGGGCGAAGGGTCATGTGACGCTCCAATTGCGTGTTGCGATTGGCGGCGCTTAAATCCGAGCAAATTGGTAGGGTCAATACCCGAGTTTTTCAGTCGGCAGTTTTTTCCGCTCCCCGGATCTCGTTCCACAGCGCATCCATTTCATCGAGGTCGCTCTCCACGGGCCGCTTGCCACGTTTCTGAAGTTCACGCTCTATGTATTTGAACCTGCGTGTGAACTTGTCGTTCGAGCGGCGCAATGCCACCTCGGGATCGACGCCCATGTGCCGCGCGAGATTGGCCATGACGAAAAGCAGGTCGCCCATCTCGGCCTCGATCTCGTCTTCGCCTAAAGTATCACGGGCCTCGACCAGCTCGTGCGCCTCCTCGATCAGCTTGTCGAGGACCTGCGCCGTCTGCGGCCAATCGAATCCAACCCGCGCCGCGCGCTTTTGCAACTTGGCCGCGCGCATCAGTGCCGGCAGGCCGAGCGCCACGCCGTCGAGCACGCCGGTCTCGGATTTGCCCGCGCGTTCCGCCGCCTTGATCGCCTCCCAGGCCTGCGTCTGCTCTTGGGCGGTACGGTCACGGCTTTCCTCGCCAAAGACATGCGGATGCCGGGCGATCATCTTGTCCGAAATCGCGCGCGCCACGCCGGCCAAGTCGAAATACCCGGCCTCGGTCGCCATCTGCGCGTGGTAGACCGATTGCAGCAACAGGTCGCCCAACTCACCGCGCAATTCGGGCCAATCCTCGCGCGCGATGGCATCGGCGACCTCATAGGCCTCTTCGATGGTGTAGGGCGTGATCGAGGCGAAATCCTGCTCGATATCCCAAGGGCAGCCGTGATCGGGATCGCGCAGCGCCCGCATGATCGCGGACAGGCGCGCGATTTCGCGGGCGGCGTCACGGTCGGTCTCGAGGATCTCGGGCTCGGTCTGGGGCATTGCGGATGACTCCTGTCGGTGGCAAGCCGAAGGCTAGGATTTCAAAGCCCGGAGCGCCAGCCATGCCCGTCGTCAACCGCATCGCCGATTTCGCCGAAGAGATGAAGGCGTGGCGGCGCAAGCTCCATGCCACGCCCGAGATCGGCTTCGACTGCCACGAGACGGCGGGCTTCATCGCGGAGCGGCTGCGCGACTTCGGCGTCGACGAGATCCACGAGGGTATCGCCACCTCGGGCATCGTGGCGCTGATCCGGGGCCGCGGCGACGGGCCGGTGATCGGACTGCGCGCCGACATGGACGCGCTGCCGATGGATGAGGAGACGGGCCTGCCGCATGCCTCTGCCAACAAAGGCCGGATGCATGCATGCGGTCATGACGGGCACACGACCATGCTGCTCGGGGCGGCGAAGTATCTTGCCGAGACGCGCAATTTCGCGGGCACCGTCGCGCTGATCTTCCAGCCCGCCGAAGAGGGTGGCGGCGGCGCGGGCGTGATGGTCGAGGAGGGCGTGATGGAGCGCTTCGGCATCGGCGAGGTCTATGCGCTGCACAACGAGCCGGGCCTGCCCGTGGGGCATTTTCGCACGGCGCCGGGGCCGATCATGGCGGCGGTGGATGATTTCACCATCACCGTGACCGGCAAAGGCGGGCACGGCGCGATGCCGCAGGATGCGGCCGACCCGGTGGTCGCGGCCTGCGGCATCGTCACCGCGATCCAGACCATCGTCAGCCGCAACCACGACGCGCGGCAGGATCTGGTGATCTCGGTCACACAGATCCATACGGGAAGCGCCGACAACGTGATCCCCGCGACCGCATGGATCAACGGCACGGTGCGCAGCTTCGACAAGGGTGTGCAGAAAATGGTGATGCGGCGGATGCACGAGATCTGCGAGGGGCAGGCCATGGCCTACGGCGTGCGCGCGGATCTCGATTACAACCTCGGCTATCCGGCGACGGTGAACGATGCGGACCGCGCGGGCTTTGCGGCCGAGATCGCAGGCGAGGTCGGTCGGGCGAGCGATCCCGACAGCCCGCGCGCCATGGGGGCCGAGGACTTCTCCTTCATGCTGGAGGCCCGGCCCGGCGCCTATCTTTTTCTTGGCAATGGCGAGACGGTAGGCGTGCACCACCCGGAATATGATTTCAACGACGAGACGGCCCCTTACGGCGCGTCCTTCTTCGCGCGGCTGGTCGAGCGGGCGCAGCCGCCCGCAGCTGACACTGGCGCGCCGACGGCGGATCCTCACATAAAGAATGGCAGGCAACGATATGAATTTTTTGAACATTATCTCTATCGTGGCCTTGGCCTCCCTTGCCGCGCCGCTGGTCTGGGTCCGCGCCGCGCCATCGGATGTCGCGCGCTGGCATGTCGATCCGATGGAGGTCGAACGGGTGCCCGAGGCGCCGCGCAAGGGCGGCTGGCTGGTCCGCACCGGCCCCGCCAACGCCGCGCCGCCGATCTTCGACACCGATCCGGCGACGCTGCTCTCGGCCTTTGACGAGATCGCGCGCGGGACGCCGCGCACGCGGGTCCTGTTCGAAAGCCCGGCGGAAGGGCGCGTGACCTATGTCACCCGCTCGGCGTGGCTGGGATTCCCGGATTACACCAGCGTCAAGGCGGTGCCGGAAGCGGGCGGTGCCGCGCTGATGATCTGGGCGCGTCAGCGCTTTGGCGTCGCGGATATGGGCGTGAACCGCAAACGCGTCGAGACGTGGATGGCCGCGCTCGAAGAGCGGTTGCCGCGGCGCGGAGCGCCCACTTGACGCGTCAGGGGCTATGAAGGATGGGTGATCCATGATCGCACAGGACAAGATCGAACAGATCACCGCCCGCTTCGAGTTTATCGAGGCGAAGATGTCGTCCGGGGCCTCGGGCTCCGAGATCGCCGATCTGGGCCGGGAATATGCCGAGCTGAAGCCGGTGGTGGAAACCGCCGCCGAGCACGCGCGCCTCGCCGCCGAGATCGCCGAGGCGCAGGCGATGCGCGACGACCCCGAGATGCGCGACCTCGCCGAGGAGGAGCTTCCGGGGCTGAAGGCGCGGCTGGAGGATGCCGAGACGGCGTTGCGCCTCGCGCTGCTGCCCCGTGATGCGGCTGATGCGCGCCCCGCGATGATCGAGATCCGCCCCGGCACGGGCGGCGACGAGGCGGCGCTTTTTGCTGCCGACCTGCTGCGTATGTACCAACGCTATTCGGAAGGGCGCGGCTGGCGCTTCGAGATCATCGAGGAGCAGGCCACCGAGCTTGGCGGCATCAAGGAGGTCGTGGCGCGGGTCGAGGGCGAAGGCGTCTTTGCCCGGCTGAAATACGAAAGCGGCGTGCACAGGGTGCAGCGCGTCCCCGAGACCGAGAGCGGCGGGCGCATCCACACCTCGGCCGCGACGGTCGCCGTGCTGCCTGAGGCCGAAGCCGTGGACGTGAAGATCGACCCGAACGACATCCGCATCGACACGATGCGCGCATCGGGCGCGGGCGGGCAGCACGTGAACACCACGGATTCGGCGGTGCGGATCACGCATATCCCCTCCGGCATCGTCGTCACCTCGAGCCAGAAGTCCCAGCACCGCAACCGTGAACTGGCGATGGAGGTGCTGCGCTCGCGGCTCTTCGATGCCGAGCGGATGCGGGTCGACGGCGCGCGCTCGGCCGATCGGCGGGCGCAGGTCGGTTCGGGCGACCGGTCCGAGCGCATCCGCACCTACAACTTCCCGCAAGGCCGCCTGACCGATCATCGCATCAACCTGACGCTCTACCGGCTTGACGCAGTGATGGGCGGCGATCTCGACGAGATCATCGACGCGTTGACAGCCGAGGCGCAGGCGGCGCTTCTGGCGGAGATGGAGGCGTGAGCCCGCTGCCGTCAGGGCCGCTCACCGGGGCGGCGGCGCTCGTCGCGGCAACGCGCAGGCTTGCCGAGGCGGGTGTGCCCGATCCGGGGCGCGACGCGCGGCGGCTGTTCTCGCACAGCCTCGGGGTGGAGCCGGGGCGGCTGACGCTGGTGCTGCCCGAACCGGTGGACGGCGAAAAGCTCGCCGTCTTCGAGGCGTTGATCGAGCGGCGCTGCGCGCGCGAGCCGGTCTCGCATCTGACCGGCAGCCGCGCCTTTTATGGCCGCCGCTTCAAGGTGACGCGCGATGTGCTCGATCCGCGCCCCGAAACCGAGACGCTGATCGAGGCGGCGCTGTCCGAACCCTTCGGCCACGTGCTCGACCTCGGCACGGGCTCGGGCTGCATCCTTCTGACCTTGCTGGCGGAAATGCCCGACGCGCGCGGCATCGGGGTCGATGTCTCGGAGGCCGCCTGCGCCGTGGCGCGCGAGAACGCCGAGGCGCTGGGGCTGGCGGACCGCGTGCATATCTCGGTCTCCGACTGGGTGAGCCGGGTCGAGGGGATGTTCGACCTCGTGGTCTCGAACCCGCCCTATATCGCGCGCGCCGAGATGGCGGATCTCGCCCCCGAGGTGCGCGATTGGGAGCCCGCGGGCGCGCTCACCGACGGGGCGGACGGGCTGTCATGCTACCGCGCGATCCTCGACGGGGCGACCGAGGTGCTGGCCCCCGGCGGACGGCTGGTGATGGAACTGGGCGTAGGGCAGGCCGAGGCGGTGGGAAGCCTCGCCGTGGCGCGTGGCTTCGCGCCGATCGCCCTCATCCCCGATCTCGACGGGCGCGACCGGGTGATCGTGCTGGGATTGCCGCAATCGGGTTTCTAGGCCCGGAAAAACCTGCTTTCGGGGCGTTTGTCGTAGTTTCTGCTTGCCCAAGGGCCATGCGCATGGTTAGTCCTTGGCATCGGACGGAGGAAGGCGTGCGCGCCCTCCCGCCCCGAGACGCTGCCAGATCATCGCAGGCCCCGACGTCGCAGCAGCGCGCCACGCGTGCGCAGACCGGGGCACAAGCGCAACGCCTGAGCCAGGCCGGAACCGAAGAATCACATGAGATCATCGAAGTCACGCTCGCGCGGCAACAAGAACCGCAACAACAACCGTCCCTCGGGTGGCAATATCGTCAACCGCGTGTTCGACAGCTCGGGCCCGGACGGCAAGGTGCGCGGAACGCCGCAGCAGATCATCGAGAAATACACGCAGCTGCACCGCGACGCGCAGCTGTCGGGCGACCGCGTCGCCGCCGAGAACTTTGCCCAGCACGCCGAGCATTACCTGAGAATGTTGGCCGAGGCGCAAAAGGAAATCGACGCCAAGCGCGACGAGGTCGAGGCCCAGAACCGCGAGCGGCAGGCCGAGCGCGACCGTCAGGCCGAACGCGACCGCGAGCGGGCCGCAAGGCTGCGCGCGCAGGAGGAGGCGGCACAACCGCAGTCCGAGCCCCAGCGCGAGAACCAGCGCGACACGCAGCCGCAGCGCGAGGCCCGTCATGAAGAGCCCACGAGCGACCTCGTCGAGACGCCCGAAAACCGCGATGGCGGCCGGGAATCTGGCCGCGATGCAGATCGCGACACCGGCCGGGACAGTGGCCGGGACACGGGCCGCGAAATCCCCGCGCAGCCTGCCGAGGCGCAGCCCGAGGGCGACAAGCCCAAGCGGACCCGCAAGCCGCGGGTGAAGCGTGACACGCCCGAAG
This sequence comes from Limimaricola cinnabarinus LL-001, assembly GCF_000466965.1. Lineage (GTDB taxonomy): Bacteria > Pseudomonadota > Alphaproteobacteria > Rhodobacterales > Rhodobacteraceae > Limimaricola > Limimaricola cinnabarinus. The sequence goes on along the minus strand of NZ_BATB01000007.1, from coordinate 66,748 downwards.
GCGAAAAGCCCGCGCCGCGCGCGCGCAAGCCGCGCGCCGAGAAAGCGGCCGACAAGCCCGCCGAGGGCGGCGCGGCCGAAGCCGCCGAGTAAGCCACTCTCTTTGACCGGATCGAAAGAAGGCGGCGCCCCGAGGGTGCCGCCTTTTTCATGTCGGGTCGTCAGGTGAGGCCTGCTAAGTCGCCGCCTTGACCGACCGGGCCAACGCGCACCAGGCTTCGAGACCGACCTGCTCGGCTCGTTCGGTCGGCGGAATACCCGCGGCGGCCAGATGCTCCTCGATCCCCGGTGCCACGCCCTTGAGCGAGGCGCGCAGCATCTTGCGGCGCTGGTTGAAGCCCGCCGCCACGACGCGGCTCAGCACCGCCGGATCGGCCGGGAAGCGCGGCTCGGGCAGGGCGGTGAGATGCACCACCGCCGAGGAGACCTTGGGCGCGGGCACGAAGGCCTGCGGCGGCAGGTCGAGCACGATCCGCGCGCTGGCGCGCCACTGCGCGAGGATCGCGAGGCGGCCATAGGCCTTGGAGCCGGGCGCCGCGACGATCCGCTCGGCCACCTCGCGCTGGAACATCAGCGTCAGGCTTTCCCAGAAGGGCGGCCATTCGGGCGGCGTCAGCCAGCGCACCAGAAGCTCGGTGCCGACATTGTAGGGCAGGTTGGCGGCGACCCGGATCGGCGGCGTCAGATGCGCCAGCGGATCGATCTTGAGCGCGTCGCCCTCGATGAGTTGCAGCCTTCCCGGATAGCGCGCCGCGATCTCCTGCAGCGCGGGCAGGCAGCGCGGGTCCTTCTCGATCGCGAGGACGCGGCGCGCGCCTTCGGCCAGAAGCCCGCGCGTCAGCCCGCCCGGTCCGGGGCCGATCTCGAGGATGTCCGATCCCGCGAGATCGCCCGCCGCCCGCGCGATGCGCGCGGTCAGGTTGAGATCGAGAAGGAAGTTCTGCCCGAGCGCCTTCTTGGCCTGCAGCCCATGAGTGGCGATGACCTCGCGCAGCGGCGGCAGATCGTCGATGGCGGCCATTGGCGTGTCCTACCTTGCTCTGAAAATACTCGCGACGCGCGGGCCCGGCGTCCTGCGCGCCGTTCGTCTAGCGCGCTTCTCGGGCCTTGGCCATCCGGGCCGCCATGCGGATCGCGGCGATCATCGACGACGGATCGGCCAACCCCTTGCCGGCGATGCCGAAGGCGGTGCCGTGATCGGGCGAGGTGCGGATGAAGGGCAGGCCGAGCGTGACGTTGACGCCGCCCGAGAAATCGATGGTCTTGATCGGGATCAGCGCCTGATCGTGATACATGCAGATCGCCGCGTCGTAGCTCGCGCGCGCGGCGGCGTGGAACATCGTGTCGGCGGACATCGGCCCCACGAGATCGAAGCCGTCGGCGCGCAACCGGTCGAGGAGCGGCATGATCATCTTGATCTCCTCGCCCCCCATCTTGCCGTCCTCGCCCGCATGGGGGTTGAGCCCGGCAATGGCGAGGCGCGGCGCGCCGAGGCCGAAATCGCGGATCAGCGCCGCGTGGGTGATCCGGATCGTGGCGTCGAGCAGTTCCGGCGTGAGCCTTGCGGGCACCTCCGAGAGGGGCACGTGGATCGTCGCGGGCACGACCCGCAGCGCCTCGCAGGCGAGCATCATGACGACCTCGTCCACCCCCGCCAGCGCCGCGAGATATTCGGTATGGCCCGGATAGGCGAACCCCGCCCCGTCGATCAGCGCCGCCTTGTGGATCGGGGCGGTGCACAGCGCGGCGCAGGCGCCGCCGCGCACCAGATCCACGCCGTCGCGGATCGCGTCGATCACGCCCTGGGCATGGGCCGGGGCGGGCCGCCCCGGAATGGCGGGGGGGCCGAAATCGCGCGGCAGCACCGGCAGCGCCTCGTTCGAGAGCGCCACGGCCTTGGCGGGGTCGGAGACGGCCCGCCACGCACGGCATCCGGCAGATGGCGCGGATCGCCGAGCCACAGGAGCGGGATCTCGCCGCGCAGGCTCTGCCACGCGCGGGCCGCGATCTCCGGGCCGATGCCCGCAGGCTCGCCGCAAGAGATCGCGATCGGCGTCACGGGGCGATACGCGCCTGCGCGCGCAACTCGGCGAGCAGGAGGTCGGCCCGCGCGGTGAGCTTGCGGCTGGTGATCTGGTTGCGCGCCGCCTCCCTGTCGGCATCGGCGACGGCCGCTGCAGGGGTGCGCGCGCAGAGCATGGTGAACAGGAGCGAGCCGTCGTTCACAAGGTTCCACGACGCCTCGTCGCGGTCGAGCCGCGCCAGTTCGAGCGCCAGATCCTGCGGGATTGCCGAGGGTGCGACGCTGCGGCGCACGAGACGCTCCTCGGGCAGGCCGCGGGCGACGCCGTAGAGGTCGTCGCAGGTATCGACGATACCCCTGACCCGCGCGGCGTTCGCCTGCGCCTCGGCGGTGCCCGCGCCGGGGATGGCGAACTGGGCATAGTCGATCTCGGCGATCGCGGCGGGGGCCTGCGGCGCCTCGCGAATGTCGCGTAGCTGGAACAGCGCCACGCCGTTCTGGATCGGGATCGGCGGCGTCACCTCGCCCGGTTCGAGCGACAGCAGCAGCCCGTGCAGACCGGCGGGATAATTGGTCAGCGGCACCCAGTCGAGCCGACCGCCCTGCGTGCGCGTCGGCAGCGCCGAGACCTCGCGGGCCTCGGCCTCGAAGGCGGCGGTGGAGCGCAGCTTGGAGATCGCCTCGGCGCGGGCCAGCGCGGCCTGCGCGCGCGGCGGCGGGGCCGCGATGATGATCTCCGAAAGCAGAAGCTCGACCGATTCCGGCCCGCCGGTCTGCGCCAGCGCCGCATCGATCTCGGCCTCCGAGACCTCGATGCCGGAGCCGTAGCGGCGGCGGATGTAGTCGCGCCACGAGGTGTTGACCTTGACGAAGTCGCGCAGCGTCTCGCGCGCGATGCCCTGACCCGAAAGCTGGCCCAGAAACGCGTCGAGCGGCAGGTTCGCGCGCTGCGCGAACTCCTCCATCGCCGTGGTCAGCCCTTCCTCGGTCAGCTCCATGCCGGCGCGGTCGAGTTCCTGAAGCTTGAGCTTCTCCTCGACCAGCTGGGTCCGGGCCAGCTCGGCGATGTCGCCGGGGGTGTTGAAGGCTTCGAGCAGCTTGGCGCGCTGGTCCAGCTCGTAATTGGTGACGGCGCTGCCGTTCACGGTGACGGCCGGTGCGAACAGCCCCTGCGCCGTCGCGCCCATCGGCGCGGCCAGAGCGATGGCCAGAACCGCTGCCCCCACGAAATCCAAAGCCCGCATTCCGGCTCCCATCCTCGTCAGATCGTCAGGTCTCATCCCTCGCAATCCCGCGCCGCGGGCCGGGCCTGCCGACCGGCGGAAAAGCCGTTCAGATTGACCGAAAGCCCGAAGCTCGTGGAGGGGTCGACCTCTTCGGTATCGGTGTAGCGGCGGGATGCGGAAAGGTCCACCGTGACGCATTCGTTGCGCCAGCCGGCGCCGATCTCGGCGCGCACCGGCGCGTCGGCGGCGATGTCGTAGCGGGCCTGCGCCTCGAGGCTCCAGCGCGGCCCGAGGCGCAGCGTCGCGTCGATAGAGGCCTCGCTGATCGCCTCGACCTCGTCGCCGCCGGTTTCGGCCTCGAGCCACAGATAGGCCCCCGACAGGTCGATCCGGTCGCGGTCGAATTCGAGCCGGGCCTCGGCGCTCGACACGTCGAACTGGTTGTCGAAGGTGGCGTGAAGCGCGAGGCCCATATCCTCGCCCAGATCGGCGCGCGTCGAGATCAGCCAGTCCGAGCGCGCCCGGCCCAGACCTGCGCCGTCGGACAGATCCCCCAGATCGTCGTCGCGCAGCAGCTGACCGGCCAGCACCGACAAGGTGCGCCCGTTGGTGGCGGTGCGGCTCCAGCGCAGACCGAGCCCGGCGCTCAGCCCGGTCTCCTGCAGATCCTCACCGGGCAACCGGTCGAGCGTGTGCAGGGTGGCGGCGCCGAACTCGGGCAGGCGCGAATCCTCGTTGGCGGGCGCCGTGCCTTGCTGTGCCGCGTAGGACAGGCTTGCCACCGGTTCGATCACCTGCGTGGCGTCGGTGCCGGTCTCTTGCCGGATCAGCGGCCAGCGCAGCGTCACGCCCGCGGCCTCCCATGCACGCGGGGACACCGCGTCGCGCGAGGGATCGTCACTGACGACATAGGCGTCGACGCGGCCCTGCAACTCGGTGCCGAGGATCACGCCGGGGCCGACCAGCCGGTCCTGCTGCCAGCCGGCGGACACCCCGGCGCGCATCACGTCGCGCGCCGCGGCCGGCGTCGGCCCGTCGCGCCACAGCGCATCGGCATCCGCGCGCAGCGTCAGCTGGCCGCCGAAGGGGCCGGGGCGCAGCACCGCCTCGCGTTCGAGCCGCGCCACCAGCGGCGGCAGCGAGGTGCTCGATTCGCCGTCGCGCAGGCTTTCGTAATAGGTGATCTGGCCCAGCGCATAGCCGCCGTCGCGCAGCCGGTAGGCGCGCAGGCGGCTGTCGAGCCGGTCGGCGTCCGACAAATCGTAATCGAGCAGGACGGCATCGTCGGAGACCGCTTCGAGATCGAAATCGAGGCGCACGTCGCGGGGCAGGGAGAAAGCGCCCTCGCCCAGAATGGCGTAGCGCAGCCCCTGCTCGGTGTCGTCCTCGGCCAGATGCGTGTCGAGCGCAACCCAGCCGCTGCGCCACGTCTGCCGGTAGCCCAGTTCGAGGTTGCGCGACTTGGTGGCGATCCATGGGGTCACGGTCAGGTCGCGGCGCCCCCCGAGGCGCACGAAATAGGGCAGCTTCACCCCGATCCCGAGCGTGTCCGAGGAAAACAGCTGCGGCACCAAAAGCCCAGAGGCGCGCTCCAGCGTCGGGTCGGGCAGGCGCAGGCGCGGCAACCAGATCACCGGCACGCCGCGAATGTGAAAGCTGGCATCATCGAAATAGAGCTGCTGCCCCACCTCGTCATGAACCACGCGGGCGGCGCGGATTTCCCACAGGGGCGGGCCGTTGCCGCAGACCTGACACGAGGTGGCGGCGCTGCGGGTCAGCGCGGTGAGGCCGCTGCCGGTCCTGTCGATGCGGCCCGCCGAAATCTGAAGCTGCCGGTCGAGCACCAGCCGCGCACCGCGCAGCAGCCCCGATTCGAGCTGGGGGTCGATCTCGGCGGCGTCGGCGGTGAACACCTCGCCCCCGGGCGTGGTGATCAGGATCGGCCCGGTGACGGTGAGCCGGTCGGCGCTGCGGTCATAGGCGATCTCGGAGGCGGTGAGGCGGGTGCCGTCGTAGAAGGCCTCGACATTGCCGCGCGCCACCAGCGTGTCCTGTGCGGTCACGGTGACGTTGTCGGCCACGAGCTGGGCCAGGCCCTGGGCCGCGCCGAGTGAAGGCAAAAGGCTCAGAAGGGCAGAGAGCAGGCGGATCATCCGTCCTCCAGATGTAGCAACAGGCCGAGCGAGGACAGGATCGCCGCGACGGGCGGGATCCAGGCCGCGAGCACGGGAGGGATCTGCCCGTTCTCTCCGAGGATCTGCGCGAAGTTGCGCAGGAAGTACACGCCGAAACTCAGCAGGATCGCCCCGAGCACCATCACCCCGACGCGGCCGCCGCGCTGGTGGCGCATGGTGAAACCCGCGCCGATCAGCAGCATCGCGGTCAGGAAGGCGGGCTGCGCCAGCTCGGTCTGCAAGAAGACCTGATGACGCCGCGCGCTGAAGCCCGCCGTCTCGAGTCGCTTGATGAAGCCCGGCAGTTTCCACACCGAAATCGCCGCCGGATCGCCGAAGCTGTCGCGGATCTGGGTGGCGGTGAGCGAGGAGGTCAGCGTCATCTGCGGCAGCTGCTCGGCCTGTGTCTCGGGGTTGTCGGCCGAGAGCGGCCAGCGCTTGACCCCGCGCAGCAGCCAATGCCCGGATTGCAGCTGCGCGAGGTTCGCCTCGATCCGCTCGCGCGGGCGGCCCGACGCGTCGTAGGACAGGAAGCTCGCTTCGCGCAGCACCGTGCCGTCGAGATTGCTGCTCACGGCGCGGATCACCGTCTGCGCGCCGTCGTCGCCCTGGCGCAGCCAGAGACCGTCATCCGACAGGGTGATGACGCGGTTCTCGCCGCGCAGGATGTCGGTGCGGGCCTCGTAGGCGCGGCTCGTCGCGGCGACCAGCGGGTTGAACAGCGCCACCGTCATCACGCCGATCACCACCGTCATCAGCACTGGTGCCGTCAGCGCCGACAGCGCCGAGCGACCCGCCGCGCGGGTCACGACCAGCTCCGAGGAGCGCGCGAGGCCGAGAAACAGCGCGATGCCCGAGATGATCACGATTAGCGGCAGGATCTCGTAGAGATCCGCCGGCACGTTGAGCAGGCTGAGCGCCACGAGATCGCCCGCGCTGGCGGTGCCGCCGTGGCGGCGTGCCTGCTCGACGAGATCGAGCATCGCGAGCATGGTGAAGAAGGCCCCCAGCGTGCCGAGGAACGCCACGACGTAGCGGCGGGCATAGTACCGGTGCAGGATCATGCGAGCCGCTCCGCGCGGCGACGCCGCCCGATCCCGCGCCGGGCCGGTCGCCCGGCGAGCGTGAGTTCGATCAGAGCGATCGCGAAAGCCGCGCCGCCGGGCAGGTAGATCAGCGGCCACTGGTCCGGGTTGCCGCGCAGCAGCGACGTGGCGAGCGATTCGAGCGCTTGGACCACGATGATCAGCCCGATCGCGCCGAGGATCTGGCGCCAGACGCCGAAGCGCGAGAACCCGCCCAGCAGCAGCGTCGCAAAGCCGATCAGCGGCGCCGCGGCGGCCAGCACGGCGGCGGCGATCCGGTCATGCGCCTCGCCCGCGAGCTGCGCCGCGCTGCGTTCGGTGGCGTCGAGAAGGGCGGGGGTGGGAAAGAACAGATCGCGCGTGGAGACCCGTTGGGTGCGCAGGCGTCCCACTTCGCCGCCCTGTGTCAGGGGGGCGAGATCATAGGCGAAATCCTCGAACCTCGTGGTCGAAAGCCGGTTGGTTCCGCGGCGCAGCACCTGCACCAGACCGTCGATCATCACCAATTGCGGCGCGGCGGCGGTCTCGACCAAATAGGCGCTCGACGCGGTGTAGGTGACGCTCTCCTCCGCGTTGCGGGTGTCCGAAATCAGAAGGTCGCGAAGCTCGCCCTCGGTGGTGATGTCGCGGATATAGAGCGTGACGCCCGCGATCGGTGACAGGAACTGCCCCTCCTGCAAGAGCCGCGCGGTGGCGGTGCGGGCGATCTCGGATTGCCGGTCGGCAAGCCGGGCCTGAGCCATCGGATTGATCACCACCGTCAGCGCCCCGGTCAGGAGCCCCGTCACCAGGCCGAAGACCAGCACCGGCCGCGCCAGCCGGAACGGCGAGAAGCCCGTTGCCCGCATCACCGTGAGTTCGCTGTCGGCGCTCAGCCGGTTGGTGACGTAGAGCGCGGCGGCAAAGCCCGAGAGCGGCAGCACCAGCCGGATCAGCGACGGCAGGGTGAGCATCGTGAGTTCGAGGAACACCGACAGGTTCTGACCGTCGGCCACGAGCTGGTCGAACAGCTGCACTGCGCTGTTGACCCAGTAGACGAGCACCAGCACGAGCGCGAAGAAGCCGAACAGCATCAACAGCTGCGACAGCATGTATCTGTCGAATCGTGCCACGGCCGCCTCGCAACTGATGGCCGCCCGCGTCGGCCGCCTGCCTGTGCGCATCCTAGCCGAGCGGGCTGGCGGGTTGAACCGCGATCTGGCCAATGCCGCGCATGGCGGCTAGGCTCCGCCGCCAAAGCCAACGATCCCCAAGGAGCCGGCATGTCCCGCACCCCCCGCATCGATTTCCTTCCCTACGACGCGCAGGCGCTGAGCGAGGCCACGGGCCGCGTCGCGGTATTCCTCGGCGTCGACGGTCCCGACAGCGAGGTCGCACGCGACCTCGACGCGGCGATGGGCGGGGCGCTGTCGCGGCTGGCCTCGGGCCATCGCTGGGGCCGGGCCAGGCCGGGCGAGATCGTCGAGATCGCGGTGCCCGCGGGTCTCGCCGCCGAGGCCGTGCTCGCGGTCAAGCACGACGCCGAGGCCGGGCGATTGGCGATGCGGCGCGCCGGTGGTGCCATCGCCAAGAGCGCCGGGCGCGGCGCCTGACGGTGCTGGCCACGGAGCTGCGCCATGCCGATGAGGTGGCGCTCGGGATGGCGCTGCGCGCCTACCGCTTCGACGCGCACCGCAAGCCCGACGAGACCGCCGAGCCCGAGGGGCGTGTGCGCGTCATGTCCGACGATTCCGAGGCGCTGGCCCGTGCCGCGGGGCCGATGGCGGCGATCGCCGAAGGGGTGGCCTTCACCCGCGATCTGGTGAACGAGCCCGCCAACGTGCTCACCACCGACGATTTCGCCGCCCGCCTCGCGGCGATGCAGGAGCTGGGGCTCGAGGTCGAGATCCTCGAGGAGGACGACCTCGCGCGTCTCGGCATGGGCGCGCTGCTGGCCGTGGGTCAGGGCTCCGACAGCCCCTCCAAGGTCGTGGTCATGCGCTGGCAGGGCGGCGGCGACGAGGCGCCGCTGGCGCTCGTCGGCAAGGGCGTGGTGTTCGACACCGGGGGCATCTCGCTCAAGCCCGCGGGCGGCATGGAGGACATGACCATGGACATGGGTGGCGCAGGCACCGTCGCGGGCACGATGCGCGCGCTGGCGCTGCGCCGGGCCAAGGCCAACGTGGTAGGCCTCGTCGGGCTGGTCGAGAACATGCCCTCGGGCAATGCCACGCGCCCCGGCGACGTGGTGCGCTCCATGAAGGGCGACACGGTCGAGGTGATCAACACCGACGCCGAGGGCCGCCTCGTTCTGGCCGACGTGATGTGGTACGCGCAGGAGCGGTTCAAGCCCTCCGGCATGATCGACCTCGCCACACTCACCGGTGCGATCATCGTGGCGCTGGGCCATGAGAACGCGGGCGTGTTCTCGAACGAGGACGGCTTTGCCGAGGCGTTCCTCGCGGCCGCCGAGGGCGAGGGCGAAGGCGCATGGCGGATGCCGATGGGCGACGCCTATGACAAGACGCTCGAAAGCCGGATCGCGGATGTGCGCAATGTCGGCACGGGGCGCGAGGGCGGCTCGATCACGGCGGCGCAGTTCCTCAAGCGCTTCGTGCAGGACGGCACGCCCTGGATCCATCTCGACATCGCGGGCACCGCCTCGCTGAAATCCGAGTCGGCGCTGGCCCCGAAAGGCGCGACCGGCTGGGGCGTGATGGCGCTCAACCGTCTCGTGGCCGACCGCTACGAGGGCTGAGACGATGGGCGCGGCCTTCTTTTACCACCTGACCGACGGTCCGGCCGAGGAGCTTTTGCCGCAGCTTCTGAAGCTCGCGGGCAAGCAGGGTTGGCGGGTGGAGATCAGGGGCCGCGCCGCGCGCGCCATGGACCGGCTCGACGCGGCGCTGTGGCGCATGGGGCCACCCGAGAGTTTTTTGCCGCATGGCCGCGCCGGCGGGCCGCATGACGCGGCGCAGCCCATTCTGCTCACCGCCGAGGGAGAGGCGGCGCCGGGCCTGCCTTGCGTGATCTGTCTCGACGGGGCGGAGGCGCAGGCGGAGGAGGTGCAGGCCGCCGAGCGGGTCTGCATCCTGTTCGACGGTTTCGACGAGGCGGCGGTGCAGGCCGCGCGGGGACAGTGGAAACGGCTCACCGGAGCGGGATGCGCGGCACAGTACTGGGCGCAGCAGGACGGACGCTGGACCAAGAAGGCCGAAGGCTGACAGCGCGGCTCAGCGCGTCAGGATCAGCTTTCCGCCTTCGATCTCGATGCGGCCGAAAAGGCGCAGATAGCCCATCCCCAGAAGCGAGCCGGCCAGATCGCCATCGGTGACGACGGCGCTCAGCCCCTCATCCTCGATCGCACCGAGCGCCACGCTGTCGAGCGTCACGCGCGCGGTGCGCACGGTGCCGTTGGCGGTGACGGCGGAGCCGAGATAGTTCAGCGCCTCGGGGTCGATCCCGGCGCGGCGCGCATCCTCGCGGCCGAGCACCATGTCGGTGGCGCCGGTGTCGACCACGAAATCGATCGGCGTGCCGTTGATGTCGAGCGTGAGGTAGTAATGCCCGTCGCGCGCCTGCGGCACCTCGATACCTTGGGTGCCGATCATGGTCTGGCGCGGCACCACGTCATCGCGGATGTCCGACCACAGCCCGGCGGCGGCGATGACACCGATGAAAATCAGCGCCCAGAGCGCGGCCTGCTGGGCGATCTGGCCCAGCCGGTCGCGATTCTGCACGATGAACCACCCGGCGATGGCGGCGCCGAGAAGTCCGAGATAGGCGAGGCTAACGAGGTTATCGGGGGTCATGCCCCTTGATATGGGGTCAATTCGCGCCGGGGAAAGGCAGGCCGAAGCCGGATCCGTGCAGACCGTCGATGATGAACTGCACCGCCAGCGCCGCCAGCAGCATCCCCAGCACCCGCGTGACGACATTGAGCCCGACCGGCCCCAGCACCCGCGCCAGCGGATTGGCCAGCGCAAAGGCGATCCACACCGTGGCCAACACCGTGAGCGCCACACCGTAGATCGCCGCATAGCCGAGCGGGCCGTCGGCCTCGGCGGTCAGCAGGATCAGCGTGGTGATGGCGCCCGGGCCGACGATGAGCGGCAGCGCCAGCGGAAAGATCGAGGGATCGTGATCGTCCTCGTTGCCTTCCTCGGCATTGTCGCGCCGCCGCGCCTGCCGCCGCTCGAACAGCATGTCGAGCGCGGTGAGAAACAGCAGCACCCCGCCCGCGATGCGGAAGGCCGGAACCGAAATGCCGACGAAGCGCAGCACCGCATCACCGAGGATCAGGAAAAGCAGCATCAGCGCCGCCGAAGTCGCCAGCGCCCGGAACGCGACGCCGCGGCGCTGCGCGGGGGTCATCCCGGCAGTCATCGCCACGAAGAGCGGCGCGAGACCGATCGGATCGACGATCACGAACAGCGTGGTGAAGGCGGTGACGAGCGTGGCGATTTCGATCACGTCGGGGTCCTCGTCCGGTCCTGCGGGCCGGACCCGCTCTCATGGCGCACCCTGCCGGGCGCGCCGGTTCGGGGCAACCCCGCGCCCCGGCCAACGACGCGCCTCCCTCGGGTCACTCGACCCTTGGGATGCGCTGGGGGTGCCTTCGGCGCGGAAGCAGCGCCCCCGAACCGTCAGGCCGCTTCGGCGCGCTCCAGCTTTTCGAGCGCGGCCATCCACATGGCCTCGGCGCGGCCCAGCGCCTCCATGACTTCGGCGTATTTCTTGTTCCAGGTCTCGAGTTCGCCCTTGCGGCCATCCTCGTAGAGCGCCTGATCCGCGAGCTTCTTGGCGAGCTTGTCGCGCATCTCGTTGATCTTGTTCACCCGCTCCTCGCATTTGCGGGCGTCAGAGCGCAGCGACAGGATCGCCTCGCGCGACGGTTTCTCGGCCTTCGGCTTCTCGGCTTTGGGCTTGTCGGCGGGCTTGTCGCCCGAAATCAGCATCTTGCGATAGGTCGGAAGATCCTCGTCATAGGCCGAGACGCGTCCGTCCTTCACCAACCAGAGCCGGTCGGCGACCATCGACAGAAGGTGCATGTCGTGGCTGACGAGGATCACCGCGCCGGAATAGGCGGTCAGCGCCTCGACCAGCGCCTCGCGGCTCTCGATGTCGAGGTGGTTGGTCGGCTCGTCGAGGATCAAAAGATGCGGCGCGTCGATGGTGGCGAGAAGCAGCGACAGACGCGCCTTCTGCCCGCCCGAGAGACGACCCACCTCGGTGTCAGCCTGTGCAGCACCAAGGCCGAAGCCAGCGAGCCGCGCCCGCAGCTTGGGGGGCATCACGTCGGGCAGGGCGCGTTGGATGTGCTGGATCGGCGTTTCCTCGACCCGAAGCTCGTCGACCTGATGCTGCGCGAAGAAGCCGATGCGCAGCTTGTTGGAGCGGATGATCTTGCCGCCCATCGGCGCGAGTCGGTCCGACAGGAGCTTCGACAGCGTCGACTTGCCTTCGCCATTGCGGCCCAGAAGCGCGATGCGGTCGTCCTGATCGATGCGCAGGTCGAGCTTGTTCAGAACGATCTTGCCGTCGTAGCCGACCGAAACGTCCTCGGTGGCGATGATCGGCGGCGACAGCTCCTCGGGCTCGGGAAAGGTGAAGACGGTGCGCGCCGCGTCCTCGGGCACGCGGATCGTCTCCATCTTCTCGAGCATCTTGACCCGGCTCTGGGCCTGCTTGGCCTTCGACGCCTTGGCCTTGAAGCGATCCACGAAGCTTTGCAGGTGGGCGCGCTGGGCGTCCTGCTTTTTGGAGGCGGCCATCAGCACGGCGCGTTGGGCGGCGCGGCTCTTGGCGAACTGGTCGTAATTGCCCGACCAGTAGGTGAGCGTGCGGTTTTCCAGATGCAGAATGCCGCCGACCGAGCGGTTCAGAAGCTCGCGGTCGTGGGAGACGATCAGCACCGTGTGCGGGTAGCGCACGAGGTAGCTTTCGAGCCAGAGCGCGCCTTCGAGATCGAGATAGTTGGTCGGCTCGTCGAGGAGCAGCAGGTCGGGCTCGGCAAAGAGCACGGCGGCCAGCGCCACGCGCATCCGCCAGCCGCCCGAGAAGGCGGAGCAGGGCATGAGCTGCTCTTCATGGGTGAAGCCCAGACCCTTGAGGATCGTCGCGGCGCGCGCCTCGGCCGACCACGCGTCGATATCGGCGAGGCGCATCTGCACCTCGGCGATCCGGGCTGGATCGGTCGCCTCCTCGGCCAGAAGCGCCGCGCGCTCAGTGTCGGCGGCCAGCACGGTGTCGATCAGCGTGACCTCGTTGCCGGGGACCTCCTGGGCCACGCCGCCGATGCGGGCGCCGCGCGGCAGCTCGATCTCGCCGGTGTCGAGCGTCAGCTCGCCCCGGATCAGCTTGAACAGCGTCGATTTGCCCGTGCCGTTGCGACCCACCACGCCGACCTTGTGGCCGGCTGGGATCACGGCGGAGGTGTGTTCGAGGAGCGGTCGGCCCTCGACGGAGTATGAGATGTCTGTGATGCGCAACATGGCAGCGCCTTGCCCGAAGCCGGGCGGCGCGTCAACGGGCGGCGGCCCGGATCGGCGATCGGGCGCGGTGTGGCCTGCGGCGCGAGGCGCATGGCGCGATGTCGCGGCTTTTCAGGGCGCGGTGCCCGTGCTAGGGCGCAGCCCGACCGGGGTCGCCGCGCGCGCCCCCTGCTGCAACCTGTTCAAATGAGGGACATCATGGCCACCGAACGCACGCTCTCGATCATCAAGCCCGACGCCACCAAGCGCAACCTGACCGGCAAGATCGCCGCCAAGTTCGAAGAGGCGGGCCTGCGCATCGTCGCTTCCAAGCGCATCCTGCTCACCAAAGAGCAGGCCGGCAAGTTCTATGCCGTGCATGCCGAGCGTCCCTTCTTCGGCGAACTGACCGAATTCATGGCCTCCGGCCCGGTCGTCGTGCAGGTGCTCGAGGGCGAAGGCGCGATCGCCAAGAACCGTGAAGTCATGGGCGCGACCAACCCCGCCGATGCCGCCCCCGGTACCATCCGCGCCGAATTCGCCGAGTCGGTCGGCGAGAACTCGGTGCACGGCTCGGACGCGCCCGATGCCGCCGCCGAAGAAATCGCGTTCTTCTTCTCGGGCCTCGAACTGGTCGGCTGAAGCCGGTCCTCGTGACCCCGATGAAAGGCCCGCGCGACAGCGCGGGCCTTTTTGCGTCAGGCGGCGTGGTCTGGACGTCTATTTGGGCGCGAAGACCGACCAGCCGGTGCGATCGGCCAGCATCTCCAGCGCCATCGAGGCGAGATGCGAGTTGCCCACCGCGTTGAGCCCCGGCGACCATGCCCCGATCGAGGCGCGCCCCGGCGCCACGGCGAGGATGCCGCCGCCGACGCCGCTCTTGCCCGGAAGACCGACGCGGAAGGCGAATTCGCCCGAGCCGTCGTAATGCCCGCAAGTGAGCATCAGCGCGTTGATCTGACGCGCCATGCGCGGGGCGATGGCGCGCGATCCGCCGGGCGACAACGCGCCGTCAAAGGCGAGAAAGCGCCCCGCATGGGCCAGTTGGGTCGTGGTCATGGCGATGGCGCATTGGTGGAAATAGGTGCCGAGCGTCTTGTCGGGGTGCCGCTCGATCGTGCCGAAGCCGCGCATGAAATTGGCCAGCGCCGCGTTGCGCCAACCTGTGGCGGTTTCGGATTTGGCCACCGCCGGGTCGATGGCGATGTCGTCGTCGCCCGCGAGGTAGCGCACGAATTGCAGGATCTGGCCCAGCGCCTCGCGCGGTTCGGACCGTGCGAGGATCGCGTCGGTCACGGCGATGGCGCCGGCGTTGATGAAGGGGTTCCGCGGGATGCCCCGTTCATGTTCCAACTGCACGATGGAGTTGAACGGATCGCCCGACGGCTCGCGGCCCACGCGGCTCCAGAGCGCGTCGCCGATCCGGCCCAGTGCCACGGCGAGGGCAAAGACCTTGGACACGCTCTGGATCGAAAACGGGGTGTCGGCGTCGCCGCCTGCGATCACCTCGCCCTCATGGGTAACAAGCGTGAGCGCGAAACGACCGGGATCGACGCGCGCCAATTCGGGGATGTAATCCGCCACCGCGCCGCGGTCGGTCTGCCCGGCCATATGGTCGCAGATCTCGGCCACGATCTCGCGCAGCCGGTCGGGGTCGCTTACGCTCACCGGATCAACACTTCACTTCGCTGTCGCGCAGGCCGGTCTCGACTAGGAGGCAGCGGTTGCGCGCTTCGTAGTAGTAGCCCTGCGAATACCACTTCACCGCCTTGTCACGGTTGCCGTTCGACACGATCCACGCGCCGCGCAGGTAGCGCACAGCGTAGCGCAGGTTGGTTTCGGCATCGAGAAGCTCGGACGGGGCACCGCGATGGCCCATGGTGCGCGCGGTCTGCGGGCTGATCTGCATCAGACCGTAATACGAGCCGTTGCGCGCACGCGGGTTGTAGGAGCTTTCGCGCTGCACCACGCGGTGCACGAGATCGCGCGGCACCTTGTAGGCGTCGGCATAACCATTGATGAGCTGGCGCAGCTGCGAGCTCTCGTTCGGATAAAGGTCGGGGGGCGCCGGTTGCCTGCGTCCGCAGGCGGCGAGGACCAGAAAGCCCGCGAGGGCGGCGCGGCGGCTGTAGCGCATCGAATAGCTCCGTCAGGGAGGCGGTCCGACATGTTCTATCCCGCCGCGCCGGAGCGCGAAAGGGCGCGGCTCAGATCGCCGCGAAATCGCGGAAGATGGGTTTCGAAGGGGGTTGCTGCGCGCCTTGGCGCGGTTGGGAGGGTGCGTCCTCGGACGGGATATTGCTCGGCATGTCACGTTCCTTGTCTGCGGCCTTCACGAAGCCGCCAATCTGGGCGCTGCTTCACTCCGGCGGTTGCGATTCTTCAAGCCTGCTCGTGCAGGGCGTTCGCAGCCGGGCGAAAAAGCGGCACCGCATGGGCGACCTTCAGCCAACTCAACCAGCCTTTCCGCGTCAGGGTCCTTCAACAGGGCGTGAGGTGGAGCGCCTCGCCCGATTGCGTGCCAATTTCGCGACACTGCCCATCGGCACATAGCGTCCATCCCGCGCCCGTGGCGCCCGAGGCCGCGAGGTCGAGAGCGGGGACGCTGAGGCTCGGCTCCCAGACCCACCAGCCCTCCTCGAGCCGGGCCTCGGGGCCGGGCTCCATCCCCGCGCCCGAGCCGCGCACCCGGGCCTGTTCGAGATGCAGCGCGCCGTCTTCTACGCGCCAGCGCTCGCGCCATTCAGTCTTTTCGACCGAATGGGTCCAGCCGAGGTCGAACCCCCCGGTGGCGAGGCTCAGCGCCGCGCCCGCGATCATCAGGCAGGCGCTCATGCCGCGGCCGGGACGGGGCGACGGCGGATCAGCAGCGCCACGAGAAGGGCGAGGGCGAGGCCGATCCAGTCGGTGACGGGCCAGGCGGCGACCAGCGTGAAGGCCGCGATCATGGCGAGCGCGCGCAGCCATGCGGGCAGGGGCCGTCCGACCCAGCCGATGACGGCCGTGCCCCACAACCCGATCGAGAGCAGCGACTTGGTGATGATCCAAGCCACGGCCGGCCAGTAACCGATCGCCTCGGCCAGCGGGCCGCCCGCCTGCAGCATCAGCGCCGGCGAATAGACCGCCATGAACGGAATCACGAAGCCCGCCGCCGCGACCTTGATCGCCTCGATCGAGATCCTGAGGCCGCTCTCCTTGGCGATGGGGGCCGCGGCAAAGCAGGCCAGCGCCACGGGAGGTGTGAGGTCGGCGAGAATGCCGAAATAGAACACAAACATGTGGCTGACGATCAATGGCACGCCCAGCTCCAGCAGCGCCGGCCCCGCGATCGAAGAGGTGATGATGTAGTTGGGGATGGTCGGGATGCCCATGCCGAGCAGCAGGCAGGTGATCATCGTCAGAACGAGGCTGAGGAACAGGTTGTTCTGGCCCACGGCGACGATGAACTGGCCAAAGGTGTTGGCCGCCCCCGTGAGGGTCATCGCGCCGATGATCACACCGACCAGCGCGCAGGCCACTCCCACGGGGAGGGCGGTGCGCGCGCCGTCGGCGAGGCTGTCGCGGCACAGGAGCAGGGTTTCGCGCCCGCCCTTGAAAAAGACGCAGACCGCGACGAGCGCCGCGATCGCGACCACCAGCACCTCGATGCCCCATTGCAGGAAGGCGGCGGCGACGAGACCGAGGCCAACCCAGACAATGGCGCGCAGCACGGCGCTGGGCAAGCCAAGCGCGATGGAGCCACCGAGGATCAGAAGGACGGTAAGGCCGAGCCCGACCGTGCCGGCAAACAGCGGCGTGTAGCCGGTGAACAGAAGGTAGATCAGGATGCCCAGAGGGACGATCAGCATCCAGTTTTCACGGAGCGCGCCCAGCGCCGAGGGCAGCTCGGCCTTGGACAACCCACGCAGCCCGTGCTTTCCGGCCTCCAGATGCACCATCCAGAAGGCCGAGAGGAAGTAGAGGATCGCGGGCACGATGGCGGCCTTGACCACCTCCACGTATTCGACGCCCAGCGTCTCGGCCATGATGAAGGCCACGGCGCCCATCACGGGGGGCATGATCTGCCCCCCCATGGAGGCGGTGCTCTCGACCCCGCCGGCAAAGGCCGCGCGGTAGCCGAAGCGCTTCATCAGCGGGATCGTGAACTGTCCCGTCGTGACGACGTTGGCCACGCCCGAGCCCGAGATCGTGCCCATGAGGCCGGAGGAGACCACCGCGACCTTGGCGGCGCCGCCCTGTTTGTGACCGAACAGCCCGAGCGCGACATCGGTGAAGAGCCGGATCATCCCGGCCTTTTCGAGAAAGGCCCCGAACAGGATGAACAGGAAAATGTAGGTCGAGGACACGTAGATCGGGATGCCGTAGATGCCCTCGGTGCCGAAGGCCATGTGGTCGATCACCTGTTCGAAATCATAGCCACGATGGATCAACGGCGGCGGCAGGTATTGTCCCAGCAGCGTGTAGGCCAGAAAGGTGCCCGAGATGATCGGCAGCGCCGGGCCCATCAGCACCCAAGCCGCCGCGAAGACCGTGACGAGGGCCGTGACGCCGATGGCGAGGTCCATCGGCAGCGGGCGGCCCGCGCGCATGATCAGCGGCTGGTACTGCCACCACTGGTAGAGCGCGACCGCGACGCCCGCGGCGGCGAAGGCCCATGCGACGGTCTTCCACCCCGTGCCGCGCCTGCGCGCGGCGGCGACGAGGGGAAAGGTCATCAGCATCAGAAAGCCCACATGCAGCGCCCGCGTCACCTGGCTCGGCAGATCGAGGAGATGCGCGGCGGTGACGATCTGGAAGGTCGAGAAGGCAACTGCGATCCAGAACAGCCAATGCCCCGTGGCGCCCGGCGGAAAAGCCGAGATGTGGTGGTCGGGGCCTCCGGCCTCGGCGGGAATGTCGGTGAGCGGGTCTGGATGGGCGGTCATGGCGCAGGCTTTCGGGGCTGTCAGGGCAAAACGCCCCGTCTTCCGGCGGGAGGACGGGGCGCGCTCGGGGCGGGATCGACCCCTATGGGGGGGGCCGAAATCCGATCAGTCGATCATGCCCTGCTCGCGGTAGTAGCGCTCCGCGCCCGGATGCAGCGGGATCGGCATGCCGTTCAGCGCGTCCTCGATCTTGATGTCGGCGGCGGCCATGTGGTTGGCCTCGAGCGTGTCGAGGTTCTCGTAGAGCAGACGCGTCATCTCGTAGGCGAGATCGTCGGAGACGCCCGCATGGGTGACGAGGAAGTTCGACACCGCCACGGTGGACACGTCCTCCTCCTGACCGTCGTAGGTGCCCGCCGGGATGGTCGCGGCGACATAGGGCGCGCCCAGCGCCTCGGCGGTCTCGGCCGGGATCGCCACCACGTTGATGTCGATCGAGGAGGCGAGGTCGCGGATCGAGGCGACGCCGAGGCCCGCCGATTGCAGCGTGCCGTCGAGCTGGCGGTTCTTGATCAGCTCGACCGATTCCGCGAAAGGCAGGTACTCGGTCTTGCCCAGATCGTCGTAGCTCATCTCCATCGCGCCGAAGATGGCGCGGGCGTTGAGCTCGGTGCCCGAAGCCGGCGCGCCGACCGACAGGCCCTTGCCCTTGAGCTCTTCGAAGCTGGTGATGCCGCTCTCGGCGGAAGCGACGATCTGGATGTAGTTGGGATAGATCGCGGCGATGCCGCGGATCTGGTCGAGCGGCGCGGTGAAGCCCGCATCCGCGTTGCCTTCCCAGGCCATCGCCACCGTGTCACCGAGCGCGAAGGCCAGCTCGCCGCGCCCGTCCTGCAACAGGTTCATGTTCTCGACGCTCGCCTTGGTCGACTGCACCTGCGTGCGCGCGCCTTCGATGTTCTCGCCATAGATGTTCGAGAGGCCGACGCCGAGCGGGTAGTAGACGCCCGAGGTGCCGCCCGTCAGCACGTTGATGAACTCCTGCGCGTTTGCGGCCAGCGGCGCGGTCACGAGCGCGGCGCTCGCCGCCGCCCCCTTGAGAATGGTGGTGATGGTCATGAATTCCTCCCGTTGCGACGGCTCTCCCCGGCCGCCGTTCCGGTGGTGAGCCTGCCTCAGCGGCAGCGCTCTGGCAAGATGCGCGGTCAGGTTTCCTGACCGGTTGGAAGGAGCCCTCGGGCGGCGCGACGTTTCGCCGCCGATCCGCGCGCGCAGGCCATTTCCCGCGCCGCGACAAGGCTGTATCGCAGGGGCATGGACATCGTCATCGCCACCGTCATCCTCGCCTCGTTCTTCCTGCTGATCGGTTTGGGAGAGCCGCTCGCCGCGCGGTTGCGGCTGCCGTTCAACGTGATCCTCGCGGCTTTCGGCCTCATGGCGGGCGCGGGGGCCACGTTCTTTCTCAACACGCAGATCACCGATGCGCTGAACCCGGTGGCCGAGGCGATCCTGAACCTGCCGATCCGCTCGAACGTGTTCCTTTACGTGTTCCTGCCGACGCTGCTGTTCCAGGTGACGCTGGGGGTGAACCTGCGGCGGATGATCGACGACTGGGTGCCGATCCTGACGCTCGCCATCGTGGCAGTCGTGGTGGCGACCTTTTCGGTCGGCTACGCGCTGTTCCTGACGGGCGTGCTGCCGCTGATGGCGTGCCTTCTGATCGGCTCGATCGTGTCGACCACCGACCCCTCGGCCGTGGTCTCGATCTTTCGCAACCTCGCCGCACCACGCCGGCTGAGCCGGATCATCGAGGGCGAGAGCCTCCTGAACGACGCCGCCGCCATCGCGCTGTTCGGCCTGTTCATGGGCTTCGTGATGCGCGGCGTGCCCAACCCCGAGCTGGGCGCCGCGCTGGCGCAGTTCCCGTGGCTTCTGGGCGCGGGCGGTCTCACCGGCTGGATCATGGCGCAGATCGCGGTGCGGCTGATGCGCTGGCTGGGGCGGTTTCCGCTGGCGCAGATCTCGGTCTCCGTGGCGCTGCCCTATCTGGCCTATATCGTGGCCGAGAAGCTGGTCGGCGCCTCGGGTGTCATCGCAGTGGTGGGGGCGGGGCTGACACTCAACCTCGCGGCCCCCGGTCGTCTCTCGCCCGTGGCGTGGACCAACATGCGCGAGGTCTGGGACCTGCTGGCGCATTGGGCCGGGGCCTTCATCTTCCTGCTTGCGGC
The DNA here is from genome assembly GCF_000466965.1 of Limimaricola cinnabarinus LL-001. Lineage (GTDB taxonomy): Bacteria > Pseudomonadota > Alphaproteobacteria > Rhodobacterales > Rhodobacteraceae > Limimaricola > Limimaricola cinnabarinus. Next base: position 46,696 of record NZ_BATB01000007.1, on the reverse strand, counting down.
GCTGCTGATCCCGCGGCTGCTGCATGGCGCGCAGCTCATGGATTTCGTCCTCGTCGCCGTGGTCACGCTGGCCGCGCTGGGCGGACGGGTGGCGATCCTGTGGGGGCTGCTGCCGCTGCTGAGCCGCCTGCGCCTCTCGCCCCCGGTGGAGCGGCCCTACCGCATGGCGATCCTCTGGGGCGGCCTGCGCGGGGCGATCACGCTGGCGCTGGCGCTGGCCGTGACCGAAAGCCTGCGGGTGCCCGAGGAGGTGCGTCGCCTCACCGGCATCCTCGCCACCGGCTTCACCCTGTTCACCCTGATCGTGCAGGGCGTCACCCTGCGCCCTCTGGTCAAGCGGCTGGGTCTCGAGAAGCTGTCGCCGCTCGACGCGGCGCTTGCCCGGCAGGTCGTCGCCGTGGCGCTGCAGACCGTGCGCGAGTCGGTGAGCGAAGCGGCCGAGAACTATGGCCTCACGCGCGAAACGGTCCGCTCCGAGGCCAAGAGCTTCGCCGAACGGCTCGACGAGGCGGTGGCCAAGGCCGAAGAGGGCGAGGCGATCTCGGACCGCGACCGGATCACGCTGGGCCTGATCGCGCTGGCAGGCGCGGAACGCGAGCATGTTCTTCAATTGTTCCGGGACCGGGCGATTTCCAACCGGCAGGCAGAGCGGGCCTTGGCCGAAGCCGATCGGCTGATCGAGATGACCCGCTCCAGCGGGCGCATGGGGTATCGGCGCGCCGCCCGCGAGAGCCTCGGGCAGGGCGGGCCGACGCGCTTCGCGGCCTTCCTGCACAACCGGCTGCACATCTCCGGACCGCTGGCGGGGCTCACCTCCGACCGGTTCGAACTGCTGTTGACCCAAGGGCTCGTGCTGCGCGATCTCGATGGTTTCATCGACAACCGCATCCGCCGCATTCACGGACGCCGCGTGGCGGAGCTGCTGCACGAGCTGATCGGACGGCGCGGTGAGCAGGTGGCCCAAGCGCTCGACGGGCTCAGGCTCCAGTATCCGGGCTATGCCGAGGAGTTGGAGCGCCGCTTCATCCGCCGCACCGCGCTTCGGATCGAGGAGCGCGAATACGCGGCGCTGCGCGAGGACGGGCTGATCGGGCCGGAACTTCACGCGACGCTGCTGGCGCAGCTCGAAGCGCAGCGCATGGAGGCCGAGGCCCGGCCCAAGCTCGACCTCGCGGTGCAAAAGGCCGTTCTGGTGCAGCAATTCCCGCTCTTCGCCGATCTCGACGAGGCGGTGCGCCAGCGGCTCTCCAAGGCGCTGGTCACGCGCTTCGTCGCCGCCGGCGAGGTGCTGCAGCAGCGCGACGCCACCGCCCGGGCGGTCAGTTTCATCGCCTCGGGCGCGGTGGAGGTCGAAACCGCGGGCCAGACGGTGCGGCTTGGCCGGGGCGAGATGTTCGGTCAGCTGGCGCTGCTTTCGCCACGCAGGCGGCGCGTCGAGGTGCGCGCGATCAGCCACGGGGTGCTTCTCGAGTTGGACGAGGCGCGGTTCCTGCGGCTGATGCGGCGCAGCCCGGCGCTGCGCGAGGCGGTGCGCGAGAGCGCGCTCAAGCGCGGCATGGACCCCGAACGCGCCGCCGCGCTGGGCACGACGCCGGAGGCGGCCTAGGTGCGCGCCGCCTGCCAGACCGCGAACTCGGCCTCGCGCTTGCGCCGCAACTTGGAGGCGACGTGGTCGGGAAGCTCCATCGGATGTTCTGGCGAGACATTGAGCGGGGCAGATCGATCGACAGCGACAGCCGCTCTTCGAGGAACCCCTTGAGGCTCTCCATCGCCTCGTAGCGGAACAGGTGATCGACGCCGATGCTGCCCTCTCCGTCGCCCACGAAACGCGCCTGGCTGCCGACCGAGGCGTAGGGCGCGGGCTTGCCACGGGCGTACTGGTCCACGAACTCCTCGAAGGGCACGCCGCGCGTCGAGTTGGGGTGCCCCGCGAGATCGTCGCGCTGCCGGTATCGCCACCAACTGCCGAGCCAGTCCACCGGCTCGCGCACCGCCGCCACCGTCTCGAAGCCCTCGCCCCCCGCCGCTTCGATCAGCGGCACCACGAAGCGGCGGGCGCGATAGAGCGGCGCGTGCTTGATCTGCGGCGGGTCGCGCAGCACGAACTGCGCGCGCGGCGCCAACGCGCCCTCCAGTGCCGTGGTGCCGGTCTTGGGCACCGCCAGCAGGATCAAGCGCTCTTTCCAGAATACCAGCATGACGCTCTCCGTGACGTGATCTCGGTAACCTTACATTAACCGCTCCCGAGGAAAACTGCGGGCATGTTTCCCTTGCAATGTTCTCCTTATGGTCTCATATCCAGCATAGTGAACAAGACATGAACGACGCAATGATTGCCGCCATGTGGCGGGTGTGGGATAAGGATTGCGAACAATGGCAATGGCAGATCTTCTCCAGATGAGCGACAAGCGCACGGCAGACCGGCAGAAGGCGCTCGACAGCGCCCTGGCCCAAATCGAACGGCAGTTCGGCAAGGGCTCCATCATGAAGCTCGGTGGCGAGAACAAGTTTCCCGACATCGAGGCGACCTCGACCGGATCGCTCGGTCTCGACATCGCGCTGGGCATCGGCGGCCTGCCCAAAGGGCGGATCATCGAGATCTATGGCCCCGAAAGCTCGGGCAAGACGACGCTGACGCTGCACGCCGTCGCCGAGGAGCAGAAGAAGGGCGGCGTCTGCGCCTTCGTCGACGCCGAGCACGCGCTCGATCCGCAATACGCCAAGAAGGTCGGGGTGAACCTCGACGAGCTTCTGATCTCGCAGCCCGACACCGGCGAGCAGGCGCTCGAGATCGTCGACACGCTGGTCCGCTCGGGCGCGGTGTCGATGGTCGTGGTCGATTCGGTCGCGGCGCTGACGCCGAAGTCCGAACTCGAAGGCGACATGGGCGACAGCTCGGTCGGCGTGCATGCCCGCCTGATGTCACAGGCGATGCGCAAGCTCACCGGCTCGATCTCGCGCTCCAACTGCATGGTCATCTTCATCAACCAGATCCGGATGAAGATTGGCGTCATGTTCGGCTCGCCCGAGACGACCACCGGCGGCAACGCGCTCAAGTTCTATGCCTCCGTGCGCCTCGACATCCGCCGCATCGGCGCGATCAAGGACCGCGACGAGGTCGTCGGCAACGCCACCCGCGTGAAGGTCGTCAAGAACAAGGTCGCGCCTCCGTTCAAGCAGGTCGAGTTCGACATCATGTATGGCGAGGGCATCTCCAAGACCGGCGAGCTTCTCGATCTCGGGGTGAAGGCCGGCGTGGTCGACAAGTCCGGCTCGTGGTTCTCCTATGGCGATCAGCGGATCGGTCAGGGCCGCGAGAACGCCAAGACCTTCCTCAAGGAGAACGCGAGCGTCGCCAACGAGATCGAAGACAAGATCCGTGCCGCCCATGGTCTCGAATTCGGCATGACCGAAGAGACGGGGAACGGCGGTAGCGACGACGACGATCTCGTCGACATGTGATCCGCTCCCGCATAAAACAGGAGGGCCGGGGCGCAAGCTCCGGCCTCCTGCGTTCGAGAGGGCCGCCACGGGCGTTGATGCGCGCGGGACTTTACGCGCAGCGAGGCCGGGGATAGGACGGCTACGCCGCGACCCGAAGGAGACGTCATGACCAGCCTCGCCGATATCCGCTCCACTTTTCTGGATTTCTACAAGCGGCAGGGCCACGCCGTGGTCCGCAGTTCGCCGCTGGTGCCCCGCAACGACCCCACCTTGATGTTCACCAACTCGGGCATGGTGCAGTTCAAGAACCTGTTCACCGGGGTCGAGACGCGCGACTACACCCGTGCCACCACGGCGCAGAAATGCGTGCGCGCGGGCGGCAAACACAACGATCTCGACAATGTGGGCTATACCGCGCGGCACCACACCTTCTTCGAGATGATGGGCAACTTCTCCTTCGGCGACTACTTCAAGGAAGAGGCGATCCGCTATTCGTGGGAGCTTCTGACCAAAGATTTCGGCCTGAACCCCGACAAGCTTCTGGTTACGGTGTTCCACACCGACGACGAGGCGGCGAACCTTTGGAAGAAGATCGCAAACCTGCCCGACGAGCGGATCATCCGCATCGCGACCTCGGACAATTTCTGGATGATGGGGCCGACCGGTCCCTGCGGCCCGTGCTCCGAGATCTTCTATGACCACGGCCCCGAGATCTGGGGCGGCCCTCCGGGCAGCCCCGAAGAGGATGGCGACCGGTTCATCGAGATCTGGAACATCGTCTTCATGCAATACGAGCAGTTCGAGGACGGCACCCGCCGCGACCTCGATGCGCAGTCGATCGACACCGGCATGGGGCTGGAGCGGATCGGCGCGCTCTTGCAGGGCAAGCACGACAATTACGACACCGACCTGATGCGTTCGCTGATCGAGGCCTCGGCGCATGCCACCTCGACCGATCCCGACGGTGCCGCCAAGATGCATCACCGCGTCGTGGCCGATCACCTGCGCTCGACCTCCTTCCTGATCGCCGACGGCGTGATGCCCTCGAACGAGGGGCGCGGCTACGTGCTGCGAAGGATCATGCGTCGCGCCATGCGCCACGCCCACCAGATCGGCGCCAAGGACCCGCTGATGCACCGTCTGGTGCCGGCGCTGGTGCAGGAAATGGGCGCGGCCTATCCCGAACTGGGTCAGGCCCGCGCGCTGATCGAAGAGACGCTGCGCGCCGAGGAGACCCGGTTCCGGCAGACGCTGGAGCGGGGCCTGCGGCTCTTGGATGACGAGCTGTCGGGCCTGCCCGAAGGGGCGGCTTTGCCCGGTCAGGCGGCGTTCAAGCTCTATGACACCTACGGCTTCCCGCTCGACCTCACGCAGGACGCGCTGCGCGAGAAGGGCCGCGGCGTCGACACCGAAGCCTTCGACGCCGCCATGGCCGAGCAGAAGGCCAAGGCCCGCGCCGCATGGTCCGGCTCGGGCGAGGTGGCCGACGCCTCGCATTGGTACGACCTCGCCGACACGCATGGCGCGACCGAGTTTCTCGGCTATGACACCGAGGAAGCCGAGGGCCAGATCCTCGCCGTGCTGAGCGGTGCCGAGCAGATCGAAAAGGCCGAGATCGGCACCAAGGTGCAGGTCGTGCTGAATCAGACGCCGTTCTACGCCGAAAGCGGCGGTCAGGTCGGCGACACCGGCACCATCCGCACCGAAACGGGCCTTGTGCGCGTCACCGACTGCCGCCGCATCGCCGGGCTCTTCGTCCATGTGGGCGAGGTGGCCGAGGGGCATGTCGAACGCGGGCAGGGCGCCGAGCTCAAGGTCGATCACACGCGCCGCACCGGCATCCGCGCCAACCACTCGGCAACCCACCTGCTCAATGAGGCGCTGCGCGCGGCCTTGGGCGATCACGTGGCCCAGCGCGGCTCACTCAACGCGCATGACCGGCTCCGCTTCGACTTCAGCCACGGTGCCGCGCTGACCCCCGCCGAGATCGAGAAGATCGAGGACGAGGTCAACGAGATGATCCGGCAGAACTCTCCCGTCGAGACGCGGGTGATGACCCCGGACGAGGCGCGAGGCCTTGGCGCGCAGGCACTGTTCGGCGAGAAATACGGCGACGAGGTTCGCGTCGTGTCGATGGGCCGGCTCGACGGCTCGGGCAAGGGCACCGATCAGGCGACCTATTCGATCGAGCTGTGCGGCGGCACCCATGTGCGCCAGACCGGCGACATCGGGGCTTTCGTGCTGCTATCGGACAGCGCGTCCTCCTCGGGCGTGCGCCGGATCGAGGCGCTGACCGGCCGCGAGGCTCTCAAGCATCTCGCGCAACAGGGCCAGACCCTTTCGGAGGTGGCGCAGATCCTCAAGACGCCGGTGTCGGAGGTGCTTGAACGGGTGAAGGCGCTGGCCGAAGAGCGCCGCCGTCTCGCCAATGAGGTGGCGCAGCTCAAGCGCGACATCGCCATGGGCGGAAGCTCCGGCGGGGCGGGCGCGCAGGCGGTCGAGGTCGCCGGCGTGAAGTTTCAGGGCCAGGTGCTCAAGGGCGTGACCGGCAAGGATCTTCCGGCGCTGATCGACCAGATCAAGGGCCAGATCGGTTCGGGCGCGGTGCTGCTCATTGCCGAGACCGGTGGCAAGGCAGCCGTGGCGGCGGGCGTCACCGATGATCTCAAGGACAAGGTCTCGGCGGTCGATCTGTTGCGCGCGGCGGTGGCCGAGCTTGGCGGTAAGGGCGGCGGCGGCCGTGCGGACATGGCGCAGGGCGGCGCGGCGAGCGCCGACAATGCCAAGGCCGCGATCAAGGCCGCCGAGGCGGTGCTGGCGCAGGCCGTGGAGGGCGTGGCATGAGCGCGCTCTGGATCGCCCATGTGACCGTCACCGACGAGGCAGCCTACATGGAATACGCGAAACGCGCGACCGGCGCGATCGCCGAGCATGGCGGCGCCTTTCTGGTACGTGGTGGCGCTTATGAGCAGCTTGAGGGCAAGGACCGTCCGCGCAATGTCGTGGCCCGGTTCCCGAGCCTTCAGGCGGCGCATGACTGCTACCATTCGGCGGCCTATCAGGAGGCGCTGAGCTTTGCGCGCGGCGCGGCCGAGCGCGATCTGGTGATCGTCGAGGAGATCTGAGGCTGGAGACGGTCGCAAGCCTCACCTCGCGGTTTCCGCGCCCCGGCCGGGTCGAGTGGATCGGAACGAGGCCCGCGCGACGCGCGGGCCTTCTCTCCGTCGCCAGGGTGGAGATCACCGCCTCGGGCCTCGCGGGCGATCACGCGCGGCCAGGCAAGCGGGCGGTGACGCTCCTCCAATCCGAGCATCTGCCGGTCATCGCGTCTTTGTCGGCGCTGGAGACGGTCGCGCCTGAAACCCTGCGCCGCAACATCGTCGTATCGGGTGTGAACCTGACCGCCGCGCGGCACCGCGACCTGCGCGTCGGCACGGCTCTGCTGCGGTTTTCGGTGCCCTGCGCGCCGTGCTCGCGCATGGAGGTCGCGCTCGGCGAGGGCGGTTATAACGCGATGCGCGGGCATGGCGGCTGGTGTCTGGAGGTGATCGAGCCGGGATGGGTCGAACTCGGCGACGCGGTCACGCCGGTCTGACACCACGACGGAACGAAAAACGCCCGGTCTTTCGACCAGGCGTTTTCATGTTCGGATAGCGTCGATCAGCTCGCGCGCGCCTGACGCTTGCGCTCGTGCGGGTCGAGGAACCGCTTGCGCATGCGCACGGCGAGCGGGGTCACTTCGACCAGCTCGTCGTCGTCGATATAGGCGATCGCCTGCTCGAGGCTCAGCTCGACGGGCGGCGTCAGGCGGACCGCTTCGTCGGTGCCCGAAGCCCGCACGTTGGTCAGCTTCTTGCCCTTGAGCGGGTTCACTTCGAGATCGTTGTCACGGCTGTGCTCGCCGATGATCATGCCCTCATAGACCGGGGCCTGCGGGTGGATGAACATCTTGCCGCGATCTTCGAGGTTCCACAGCGCGTAGGCCACCGCGGTGCCGTTCTCCATCGAGATCAGCACGCCCTGACGCCGGCCTTGGATCGCGCCCTTGTGCGGGGTCCAGCCGTGGAAGATACGGTTGAGAACGCCCGAGCCGCGCGTGTCGGTCAGGAATTCGCCGTGATAGCCGATCAGGCCGCGGGAGGGCACGTAGGCGATGATCCGGGTCTTGCCGGTGCCCGCGGGCTTCATCTCGGCCAGCTCGCCCTTGCGGGCGCCGGTGAGCTTTTCGACCACGGCGCCGGTGTATTCGTCATCGACGTCGATGGTGACTTCCTCGACCGGCTCCATGCGGACGCCGTCTTCTTCCTTGAAGATCACCTGCGGACGCGAAATCGACAGCTCGAAGCCTTCGCGGCGCATGTTCTCGATCAGCACGCCCATCTGCAATTCGCCACGGCCCGAAACCTCGAAGGCCTCGCCGCCGGGCGTGTCGTCGATGCGGATCGCGACGTTCGATTCGGCTTCCTTGTGGAGCCGCTCGCGGATCACGCGCGACTGCACCTTCTTGCCATCGCGGCCGGCGAGCGGGCTGTCGTTGATGCCGAAGGTCACGGTGATGGTCGGCGGATCAATCGGCTGGGCCGGGATCGCCTCCTCGACCGAGAGGTCGCAGATCGTGTCGGCCACGGTGGCCTTGGACATGCCGGCGAGGGTCACGATGTCACCGGCCTCGGCAACCTCGATCGGCTGCTGGCCGAGGCCACGGAAGGCGAGGATCTTGGAGACGCGGAACTGCTCGATCTTGTCGCCCTTGCGCGACAGCGCTTTGACGGTCTCGTTGGCCCGCAGCGAACCGCTCTCGACGCGGCCGGTCAGGATTCGGCCCAGGAACGGGTCGGCCGACAGCGTGGTGGCCAGCATGCGGAAGGGCTCGTTCTTGGCCTGCTGCTGCTTGGGCGCGGGAACGTGCTTGACGATCAGGTCGAACAGCGCGGTCAGGTCCTTGCGCGGCCCGTCGAGCTCCATGTCGGCCCAGCCAGAGCGGCCGGAGGCGTACATCGCGGGGAAATCGAGCTGATCTTCATCGGCGCCGAGGTTGGCGAAGAGGTCGAAGCATTCGTCGAGCGCACGGTCGGGCTCGGCGTCCTGCTTGTCGACCTTGTTGAGCACCACGATCGGACGCAGGCCGAGGGCCAGCGCCTTGGAGGTCACGAATTTGGTCTGCGGCATCGGGCCTTCGGCAGCGTCTACCAGCAGCACCACGCCATCGACCATCGACAGGATCCGCTCCACCTCACCGCCGAAATCGGCGTGACCGGGGGTGTCGACGATGTTGATGCGGGTGTCGCCCCACTCGACAGAGGTCGCCTTGGCGAGGATGGTGATCCCGCGCTCGCGCTCGATGTCGTTGCTGTCCATGGCGCGCTCGGAGACGGCCTGGTTCTCGCGGAAGGCGCCGGACTGTTTCAGGAGCTCGTCCACCAGCGTCGTCTTGCCGTGGTCAACGTGCGCGATGATCGCGATGTTGCGGATTTCCATTCAATTCACTCTTTCAGGGGTCAGCGCGCCTCTACACCAAAATCGCGCGGTTGGCCAGCCTTGTCGCCGCGGCGCGGCGGCATGGCGGGGATGCGCGCGACGAGACGCTCTCAGTGCGGGTTGTTGCCCGAAAAGACGTTGATGACGACGATGCCCGAAAGGATCAGCGACATGCCGACCAGCGCCGCCGCGTCGAGCTTCTGGCCGAACAGGGTCCAGCCGATCGCGGCGATGAGCACGATCCCGAGGCCCGCCCAGATCGCATATGCGATGCCCACGGGAATGGCTTCGAGCGCCAGCGACAGCAGGTAGAACGACAGGCAATAGCCCAGCACGGCGACCACGGCAGGGCCGGGGCGAGTGAACTGCTGGCTGGCATGCAGCGCGGTGGTGGCGACGGTTTCGCAGGCGATGGCGAAGAACAGGACGATCCAAGGCATGGGCGGCACCTCAGGTGGCGATGTAACGGTCTCGGCGGTGGTTGAACGCGATCACCGTATTGAGGATCACCGCGCCCAGAAGTGACCACAGCACCGTGGTCGTGTCGAACAGCATCAGGGCTGTGGCGAAGATCATCGCGTCGGCCCCAAGCTGCACGTAGCCCGCGCGAAAGCCAAGGCGATCCTGCACGATGAGCGCCACGATGCCCAAGCCTCCGAGGCTGCCATTGTGGCGAAACACACCCAAGAGGCCGAGACCGGTGAGCACGCCGAACACGGTCGCGCCGAGCCATGTGTCGAGGCGCACGATTTCGAAATGCGCTGGCAGAAACTCGGTCAGGGCCGAGAGCAGCGTCACCGAGATGATCGATTTGAGCGTGAACTCCGGCCCCATCCGCAGCCAGGCCAGCCAGTAGAACGGCAGGTTGATCGCGAAGAATACCGCGCCGAAGGACCAGCTTGTCAGATAGGAGATGATCACGGCGATGCCCGCCGTCTGGCCGGTGATCAGGCCCACCTGCGTCAGGACATGCAGCCCGATCGAGCAGGCGAAGACACCGATGCCGAGGCCTTGGAGGTCCTCGACGACGGAGTGGCGGGTGGGGGTAGAGACGCTGCGCATTTCCGTCACATAGGGCAGGTATTCTGACCTGTCTAGGGGTCAGTCGCCCCGCAGGCGCGGCGGAAGCTCGCAGCCCCAGACCCGCGCGCCGGGGATGAACCGATGCGACATCTGCACGGGCAGGTTCGGCAGTTCGCAGGCGTGGAAGGGCGGCTGCGCGTCACGCGGCAGCGCCTGGTCGGGCCGCAGCCAGATGCGGCGGCCGTTGACCAGATCGCCCGCATGCACTACGAGATCGACGTCGCAGCGGTTGGTGCGCACGGCCGAGATGCAGTCATCGGCCACGGGAAGGCGTTCGCCGCCCCAGCGGTCGCGGGCAACAGAGACGAGGACGGCGGCCCCGATCAGGACCGCCGCCACCATCATCAATTTGCGCGGAAAGCGCATGGCACTCAGGCGAGCGACTTGTTGAGATACTCGTCGATCTTCTCGAGGAAGCCCATGGTGGTAAGCCACTTCTGATCGGGTCCGACGAGCAGCGCGAGGTCCTTGGTCATGTGACCGTCCTCGACCGCCTGCACGGTGACCTTTTCGAGCGTCTCGGCGAAGGTCATGAGCTGCGCGTTGTCATCGAGCTTGGCACGGTGCTTGAGACCGCCGGTCCAGGCGTAGATCGAGGCGATCGAGTTGGTCGAGGTCTGCTCGCCCTTCTGGTGCTGGCGGAAGTGACGCGTCACGGTGCCATGCGCGGCCTCGGCCTCGACGATCTTGCCGTCCGGGGTCATCAGCTGCGAGGTCATCAGGCCCAAGCTGCCGAAGCCCTGCGCCACGGTGTCGGACTGCACGTCGCCATCGTAGTTCTTGCAGGCCCAGACATAGCCGCCAGACCACTTCATCGCCGCCGCGACCATGTCGTCGATCAGGCGATGCTCATAGGTGATGCCGGCCTTCTTGAAGTCTTCGGCGAACTCGGCGTCGAACACCTCCTGGAACAGGTCCTTGAAGCGGCCGTCATAGGCCTTGAGGATCGTGTTCTTGGTCGAGAGGTACACCGGCCAGCCGCGGGCGAGGCCGTAGTTCATCGAGGCGCGGGCGAAGTCGCGGATCGAATCGTCGAGGTTGTACATCGCCATGGTGACGCCGGAGGAGGGCGCATCGAACACCTCCTTCTCGATGGTTTCGCCATCCTCGCCGACGAACTTGATCGTCAGCTTGCCCTTGCCCGGAAAGCGGAAGTCGGTGGCGCGGTACTGGTCGCCAAAGGCGTGACGGCCGACGACGATCGGCTGGGTCCAGCCCGGCACGAGGCGCGGCACGTTGCGGCAGATGATCGGCTCGCGGAAGATGACGCCGCCGAGGATGTTGCGGATCGTGCCGTTGGGCGAACGGTACATCCGCTTGAGGCCGAACTCCTCGACGCGGGCCTCGTCGGGGGTGATCGTCGCGCATTTGACGCCGACGCCGTATTTCTGGATCGCATGGGCCGCGTCGACCGTGATCTGGTCGTCGGTCTCGTCGCGTGCCTCGATGCCGAGGTCGTAATATTTCAGGTCGATGTCAAGATAGGGCAGGATCAGTTTCTGCTTGATGAAGTCCCAGATGATCCGGGTCATCTCGTCGCCGTCGAGCTCGACGACCGGATTTTCGACTTTGATCTTGGTCACGGGGGCCTCCGCGTTTGTTATGCTGTCTCGTCGCGGGGCATAACGTGTCTCGCGCCGGTTTGGAAGGCGGCATACACTCGTATACGATCGAACTTCGCGCAGTTTCACGTGTTGAGGCAGCTAAAGGAGCCAGATCATGCCGAAAGACACCGCCGCACCCATCCGCCACGCCGAGGAGCTGGCCCGGCTCGACCGCATGGCGCATCTGATGGATGCGCGTTTCAAGCTGTTCGGATTTCGGTTCGGCTATGACAGCCTGCTCGGGTTGATCCCGGGCGTCGGCGACACGATTTCGCTCGCGCCCTCGGCATGGCTGGTGTGGCGGGCGCATCAGCTCGGGGTGCCGCGCCGCAAGATCGGGCGCATGGCGCTCAACACGGGCGTGGACTACGTCGTGGGCTCGATCCCGGTGATCGGCGATCTCATCGATTTCGGCTTCAAAGCCAACCTGCGCAACGCGGCGATCCTGCGCGAGCATCTGGAGCGGGACGCGGTGGCGTCGGCGCGCGATGTGACACCGCGCGCCTGACCGGGGCGGCGCGTCATGAGTATTTCAATAGTGAAGTAGCGAGGCTCAGCGCCCGGAGAACCACGCGTCGATGCGCGAGCGAAGGCCGGACCAGACGGCGGGCGCACCGCGCGCGACCTTGACGCCGACGCGGGTTTCCAGCTGTTCGGGCGTCACGTTGTATTCGGGCCAGGTGCCGCCATCGGTGGCGAGGTTCGACAGCACCGGCTGCACACGATCGATGGATTTGGCAAAGATGGCGTCGTCGGTTTCGGCGGCCTCGAACTCTTCCCAGATGAAGCGCATCGCGTCGCGCTGATCGACCGGCAGCAGGCCAAAGAGACGGTCGGCGGCGGCCTGTTCCTTGGCCTCCTGCTCGGCCGGGTCGTGGCCGCCGTGAATCGGCGCGTCGCCCGCGTCGATCTCCACCAGATCGTGCAGCAGCAGCATTGTCATCACGCGGGAGACGTCGACCGGGCGGGCCGCGTGTTCGGCGAGGACGAGCGCGTGCAGCATCACGTGCCAGCTATGCTCGGCCGAGTTTTCGCGGCGTGAGCGGTCGTGCAGGGAGGTCGCGCGCAGCACCGATTTCAGGCGGTCCGCCTCACCGAGGAACGCCAGCTGCGCGTCGAGGCGGCTCATTTCCGACTGCCCTGGCGCAGCCTCTCGTCGAGAAGCCGCCGCGCGCGCTGTTCGGCGAGCCGCACCCGCACCATCGTCAGGAACGCTTCCTGCGTCGTCGTCGAGGACGCGCCGAGCGCCTCGGACACCTCGGAAATCACCTCGTCATCGCCCAGCTTTTCCGCAGCGGCGATGACGTCGCGCGCGAGCGCGTCGGCGAGATCCTCGGTGATGCCCATCAGCGGGTGTTCTCGGTCAGGCGACGGCCGACATAGCCCTTCACCGAGCCGATCAGCGTGTCCATGTGCGGGTCTTCGAAGAAGTGCCCGGCGCCCTCGACCACCTCGTGGGTGATGGTGATGCCCTTCTGGTCGTGCAGCTTGTTCACGAGGCCCACCGTATCGGCGGGCGGCGCCACGCGGTCGGCAGAGCCGTTGATGATCAGGCCCGACGAAGGGCAGGGCGCAAGGAACGAAAAGTCGTACATGTTGGCCAGCGGCGCCACCGACACGAAGCCGGTGATTTCGGGACGGCGCATAAGAAGCTGCATGCCGATCCACGCGCCGAAGGAAAAACCCGCGACCCAGCAATGCTTGGCATTGTTGTTCATCGACTGGAGATAATCGAGCGCGGAGGCCGCATCCGAAAGCTCGCCGATACCCTGGTCGTATTCGCCCTGGCTCCGTCCGACGCCGCGGAAGTTGAAGCGCAGCACCGTGAAGCCCATCTCGTAGAAGGCGTAATGCAGGTTGTAGACGACCCGGTTGTTCATCGTGCCGCCGAACTGCGGATGCGGATGCAGCACGATGGCGATCGGCGCATCGCGGTCCTTCTGCGGGTGGTAGCGGCCTTCGAGCCGGCCCTCGGGGCCGGGGAAGATGACTTCGGGCATGGACGTCCCTTGCGGCTGCGGTGCGTGTGACAGTTTCTTGACAGAAACCATCGGACACCTTAGAACGGTTCTAACTCCGAAGACGGTTGCATCGGAGCGGCTGTAGGGGAGTTAACCAGACCCCCTTGCGGCGTCAATCACAATGGCCCACGCGGGCGTCGGAACGGAGCGGGAGAGCCATGAAGCTGTCGACCAAGGGGCGTTATGCCATGGTGGCGCTGGCCGATCTGGCGCTGCAGCCTCCGGGCGCGCTGGTGACGCTGGGCGAAATCTCCCGGCGTCAGGACATTTCACTGCCCTATCTCGAACAGCTCTTCGTCAAGCTGCGCCGCGACGGTCTCGTCGACAGCGTACGTGGTCCGGGCGGCGGCTACCGCCTCGCGCGGCCCGCCTCCGAGATCCGGGTGGCCGAGATCCTCGGCGCGGTCGATGAAACCGTCAGCGCGATGCACAAGGGCGCGGGTGTCTCGGGCGGCGCGTCGGGCAGCAGGGCGCAATCCCTCACCAACCGGCTTTGGGAGGGACTCTCGGCGCATGTCTACGTGTTTTTGCACCAGACCCGCCTGTCGGATGTGACCGGCAACGGGCTCGCCCCGTGCCCGGCCGTGCCGACGCTGTTTCATGTGGTGGACGAATGAGCCGGATCTACCTAGACCACAACGCCACCGCGCCGCTCAGGCCGGAGGCCCGCGAGGCGATGATCGCGACGATGGACGTCACCGGCAACCCGTCCTCGGTCCACGCCGAGGGCCGCGCCGCCAAGGCCGTGATCGAGCGCGCGCGCGCCGAGATCGCCGAAGCGGCGGGCGCGGCCTCGGCCGACATCGTCTTCGTATCGGGGGCGACCGAGGCCGCGGCGCTGGCGCTCGACGGGCGCGGGCTCGACGGTGCGGCGGTCGAACATGACGCCGTGGCCGCATGGGTGTCGGACGCGCTGCCGGTCGATGGGCAGGGCGGTGTCACGGTGGCCGAACCGGCCCGGTCGGTGCTGCAGCTCGCCAATTCCGAGACCGGCGTGATCCAGTCGCTGCCCCAAGGGCTGGCGGTGTCGGACATCACGCAGGGCTTCGGGCGCGTGCCCTTCGCCTTCGACTGGTCCGGCCTCGACATGGCGATCCTCTCGGCCCACAAGTTCGGCGGGCCCAAGGGGGTCGGCGTGCTGATCCTCAGACGCGGCACCGACCTTGCCGCGCGGATCAGGGGGGGCGGGCAGGAGATGGGCCGCCGCGCCGGGACCGAGAACGTGATCGGCATCGCCGGGATGGCGGCAGCGGCCCGCGCGGCGCAGCGCGACCTCGGAAAGGGCATCTGGAGCCGCGTGAAAACTCTGCGCGACAGGATGGAGCAGGCGGTGGAAAACGCCGCACCAGATCTTATCTTTGCCGGCAGGGGCGCTGCACGCCTGCCCAACACGAGCTGCTTTGCCGCCGCTGGCTGGAAGGGCGAGACGCAGGTGATGGCGATGGACCTCGCCGGCATCGCGATTTCCGCCGGATCGGCCTGTTCGAGCGGCAAGGTCCGCGCCAGTCGGGTGCTGACCGCCATGGGATACGAGAGCGACGTCGCGCAATCCGCGATCCGCGTCTCGCTCGGAGTAGAGACGACCGAAGAACAGGTGATGCGTTTCGCGGATGCCTGGAGTTCGGCCTACAGGAAAATGCGCGCCCGCGCGGCGTGAGTGACAAAAGGAGACCGTCATGGCGATCCTCGAAAAGGACATGACCAACGAAGCCAAGGAAGGCGTCGACCAGGATACGGTCGATGCCGTGGCGAAGCTGTCGGGCGCCTACAAGCACGGCTGGAACACCGAGATCGAGATGGATTACGCCCCCAAGGGCGTGAACACCGACATCGTCAAGCTGATCTCGGAAAAGAACGAAGAGCCCGAGTGGATGACCGAATGGCGTCTGCAGGCCTTTGCCCGCTGGGAGCAGCTCGACGAGCCGAACTGGTCGATGGTGAAATACGCACCGATCGATTTTCAGGACATCTTCTACTATGCCCGCCCCAAGAGCATGGAAGTGAAGCCCAAATCGCTCGACGAGGTCGATCCCAAGCTTCTGGAAACCTACAAGAAGCTCGGCATTCCGCTGAAAGAGCAGATGATCCTCGCCGGTGTCGAGGGCGCCGAGGCCATGCCCGCCGATGGTGAGCGCAAGGTGGCCGTGGACGCCGTATTCGACAGCGTTTCGGTCGGCACGACCTTTCAGGCTGAGCTGAAGAAGGCGGGCGTGATCTTCTGCTCGATCTCGGAGGCGATCCGCGAGCATCCCGAGCTGGTGAAGAAGTATCTCGGCACCGTGGTGCCGCAATCCGACAACTTCTACGCCACGCTGAACTCGGCCGTCTTCTCGGATGGCTCCTTCGTCTACGTGCCGCCGGGCGTGCGCTGCCCGATGGAGCTGTCGACCTATTTCCGCATCAATGCCGAGAACACCGGCCAGTTCGAGCGGACGCTGATCATCGCCGACAAGGGCTCCTACGTGTCCTATCTCGAAGGCTGCACCGCGCCCAAGCGCGACGTGGCGCAGCTGCACGCCGCCGTGGTCGAGATCATCGTCGAGGAAGACGCCGAGGTGAAATATTCCACGGTGCAGAACTGGTATCCGGGCGACGAGGACGGCAAGGGCGGCATCTACAACTTCGTCACCAAGCGGGCCGATTGCCGCGGCGACCGGGCCAAGGTGATGTGGACCCAGGTCGAGACCGGCTCCGCCGTGACGTGGAAGTACCCGTCCTGCATCCTGCGCGGCGACGACAGCCAGGGCGAGTTCTATTCGATCGCCATCGCCAACAACCACCAGCAGGCCGACACCGGCACCAAGATGGTTCATTTGGGCAAGCGCACCAAGTCGCGCATCGTCTCCAAGGGTATCTCGGCCGGTCAGGCGCAGAATACCTATCGCGGCCTCGTCTCGATGCACCCCAAGGCCAAGGAAAGCCGCAACTACACGCAGTGCGACAGCCTTCTGATCGGCGACAAATGCGGGGCGCACACCGTCCCCTATATCGAGGTCAAGAACAACTCGTCTCGCGTCGAGCACGAGGCGACCACCTCGAAGGTCGATGACGAGCAGCTGTTCTACTGCCGCCAGCGCGGCATGGACGAAGAGGAGGCGGTGGCCCTCGTGGTCAACGGCTTCTGCAAGGAGGTCCTGCAGGCGCTGCCGATGGAGTTCGCCATGGAGGCCCAAAGCCTCGTCGCGATCTCGCTCGAAGGCTCGGTCGGCTGATGGATCTGGTCGCGCCCCCGGACTTCGCCTTTCCGGAGGCGGAGGCGGAGGCCCGCGCCCTTGGCGCGGCCTATGAGGGTGCGACCACGATCCTCGAATACGGCTCTGGCGGTTCAACCGCGATGGCGGCGCTGCTGCCGGGTCGGACCGTCTTCGCCGTGGAAAGCGACCGCGCTTATATCGCGGAGCTGACCCGCTGGTTCGAGGCCAGCCCTCCGGAGGCCACGGTGCATCTGCATCACGGCGATATCGGCCCCACGGGCAAGTGGGGCCAGCCGGCGGACGAGGCTTCGACTTGGCGGCGGTTTCACCGCTACCCGACGACCGTCTGGGACCGGGACGATTTCGTCCATCCCGACGTGGTTCTGGTCGATGGGCGGTTCCGTGCGGCGTGCTTTCTGACCACGCTGTTCCGGATCACGCGTCCGGTGCGGTTGTTCTTCGACGATTATGCCGGGCGGCCGATCTACCACGAGGTCGAACGCTACGGCGCCCCGGTGGCGATGCATGGCCGCATGGCCGAGTTCGCCCTCGATCCCACATCGATCCCGGCAGACGACCTGACCTGGATCCTAGAGACATTCACCCGCAGGAAGTGATGCGGAAGGAGAAATAGATGCTTAAGATCAGTGGCCTGAAGGTCAAACTTGAAGAAGAGGACAAGCAGATCCTGAAGGGCGTCGACCTCGAGGTCGGCGCGGGTCAGGTGCATGCGATCATGGGGCCGAACGGCTCTGGCAAATCGACACTCTCCTACGTGCTGTCGGGCCGCGACGGCTACGAAGTGACCGAAGCTCCGCCGAGCTTGAGGGCATCGACCTTCTGGACATGGAGCCCGAGGAGCGCGCCGCTGCCGGTCTCTTCCTCGCGTTCCAGTATCCGGTCGAGATACCGGGTGTCGGCAACATGACCTTCCTGCGCACCGCGTATAACGCGCAGCGCAAGGCACGCGGCGAAGAGGAGGCCTCGGCGGCCGAGTTCCTCAAGATCGTGCGCGAGAAGGCCAAAGACCTGAAGATTGACGCCGAGATGCTGAAGCGTCCCGTCAATGTCGGCTTTTCGGGTGGCGAGAAGAAGCGCAACGAGATCCTGCAGATGGCGGTTCTCGAGCCGAAGATGTGCATCCTCGACGAGACCGACTCGGGCCTCGACGTCGATGCGATGAAGCTCGTCTCCGACGGCGTAAACGCACTGCGCAACGAGGGGCGGTCGTTCCTTGTCATCACGCACTACCAGCGTCTGCTCGACCACATCACGCCCGACGTGGTGCACATCATGGCCAATGGCCGCATCGTGAAGACCGGGGGCCCCGAGCTGGCGCTCGAGGTTGAAAAGAACGGCTATGCGACCTGATGGACGAGGTGCAGTAATGGCGCTTCCCAAAGCGAAATCCGACGCCACCGAGGCGCGCCTTTCGGGGCTTTCGATCCCCGAAGGCGGCGCGGCTTGGGCGCGAGAGGCGCGGCATGACGCGCTCAACCGCCTTGTCGGCATGGGGCTGCCCTATCGCCGCGACGAATACTGGCGCTTTACCAACCCGGCCGAGTTCCTGACCCCCGAGACGCCGCGCGCCGAGATCGCCCTCGACGCGCCGGGCTTCGAGGACACCGAGGTGCTGCGCGTCGTCTTCACCGACGGCGTGTTCGACGCCGAGGCCTCGGACGACCTCGCGCAGGAGAACCTCGAGATCGAGCGCTTCTCGGATGCCGTGACCAAGGATATCCATTGGATCAAAGGCTTGCTTGGCGTTCTTGAGGCGGCGGGCCAGAACCGGGTCGACCGTCCGCTGGCGATCTTCAACACCGCCTTCGCCGAGGACGGCATCGTCCTGCGCGCGACCGGCAAAGTGTCGAAGCCGGTGCACCTCGATTACCGCCGCTCGGACGACCGGGCCGAGGCGGTGCTGCGTCACATGGTGCGCGTAGAGGACGGCGCCGAGCTGACGCTGCTCGAAAGCGGTGTCGGCGCGGCGCGGCTCAACACCGGCATGGAAGTGGACATCGCCGATCGCGGCGCGTTCCACCATGTCCGCATGCAGGGCCGTGACCATGAGCGCCGGGCGGCCACACATGTCTTTGCCCGGCTTGGCGAGGAGAGCACCTTCAAGAGCTTCACGCTCTCGCTCAACGGCATGATGACCCGCAACGAGGTGATCATCACGCTCAAGGGCGACGATGCGGTGGCGCATGTGGCGGGGGCAGCGCTTGGCGACGGACGCGATTTCCACCACGACGATACGGTCTTCGTCACCCATGACGCGGTGAACTGCGAAAGCCGTCAGGTGTTCAAGAAGGTGCTGCGCAACGGCGCCACCGGCGTGTTCCAGGGCAAGATCCTGGTCGAGCCCGGTGCACAGAAGACCGATGGCTACCAGATCAGCCAGTCGCTGCTTCTGGACGAGGACGCCAACTTCCTCGCCAAGCCAGAGCTGGAAATCTATGCCGACGACGTGCAGTGCAGCCACGGCTCGACCTCGGGTGCCATCGACGACACGGCGCTGTTCTACCTGAAGTCGCGCGGCATCCCCGAGGACAAGGCGCAGGACCTGCTGGTTCTGGCTTTCGTCGCCGAGGCTTTGGCCGAGATCGAGGACGAGGATCTCGCCGAGACGCTGCGCGGGCAGCTCGCGGGCTGGCTCGAGCGGCGCCGCTGAGATGGCGGTGTCCTCGGACATTCTGAGGACCTGGCGCCATCCGCGCCGGGTCGTGGCCGACCTGCTCGATCAGGGGCGACGCGAGGATCGGGCCATTGCCTTCCTGATGGCGGGCTGCGGGCTGATCTTCGTGGCGCAATGGCCGCGGCTGGCGCGGGTGGCGCATGAGACCGGCGACGAGCTGTCGAAGCTCGTCGCCTACGAGCTGGTGGCGTGGATCTTCTTCTGGCCGCTGGTCTTCTATGCCGTGGCGGGGCTGAGCTGGCTCGCGCTGCGTTTGGCCAAGCGCCGCATCCCGGCGTTCTCCGCCCGGCTTGCGCTGTTCTGGTCCTTTCTCGCGGCGACGCCTGCGGGGCTGCTCTACGGGCTTCAGACGGGCCTCAACGGGCAGGGGCCCGCGGCCCATGTCGTGGGCGCGATCTGGATCGCGGCGTTCTTCTGGTTCTGGGCGCAGGGCCTGCGCGCCGCCGTCGCGCATCGGGGCTGAAATCATGTGGACCTATCTGACAGATCTCCTGCGGCTGAGCCTGCGCGCGCCCGGCGACGCGGCGGCGCGGCTGCTGCGCAGCTTTCCGGGCGCGGCCACCGCATGGCAGGCGCTGGTTCTCGTCACCTGCCTGAGCGTGGTGCTGACCGCGCTGATCCAAGGCGCGATGCCGATGATGCCGATGGACGCGGAGGGCGGCTCCTTCGGCTTGTCGCCCTTCGGCTATGCGGGGCTCCTGGGCGTGTCGCTGGTGCTGCTCGCGGGCGGTGTGACAGCGACGGGCCGGATGCTCGGCGGGGTCGGGCGCTTCGCCTCGGCGCTGGCGCTCGTGGTCTGGCTCGAGGTGCTGGCCATGGTATTGCGGCTGGTACAGGGGGTGCTGATCCTCGTGCTGCCGCCGGTCGCGGGGTTGATCGGTCTCGCGGGGCTGGTCTGGCTCTTCTGGTGCCTCGCGCGCTTCATTCAGGTGCTGCATGGTTTTCGCGGCGTCGGCCGGGCCATGGCGGCGCTGTTTCTTGCCTTCATCGCCATCGGCACGGCGCTCGCGCTGCTGCTGGCGCTCACCGGGCTGACCGCCCAGGGAGGATTGCCCAATGTATGACGTCGAAGAGATCCGGGCCCAGTTCCCGATCCTGTCGCGCGAGATCAATGGCGTGCCGCTGGTCTATCTCGACAACGGCGCCTCGGCGCAAAAGCCGCAGGTGGTGATCGACGCGATCAACCGTGGCTATGCGCAGGAATACTCGAACGTGCATCGCGGGCTGCACACGCTCTCGACCATCTCGACCGAGAGATACGAGGGCACCCGCGACGTGGTGCGCAAGTTCCTCAATGCCGCCAGCGCCGAGGAGATCATCCTCAACACCGGCACCACCGAAGGCATCAACATGGTCGCCTATGGCTGGGCCATGCCGCGCATGGAGCCAGGCGACGAGATCGTGCTGTCGATCATGGAGCACCACGCCAACATCGTGCCGTGGCATTTCCTGCGCGAGCGGCAGGGCGTGGTGATCAAATGGGTCGACGTGGACGCGAATGGCGATCTCGACCCGCAGGCGGTGATCGACGCGATCGGGCCGAAGACCAAACTCGTGGCCGTGACCCACATGTCCAACGTGCTCGGCACCGTGGTCGACGTGAAGGCGATTTGCGACGGTGCGCGCGCCCGCGGCGTGCCGGTGCTCGTCGATGGCAGCCAGGCGGCGGTGCACATGCCGGTCGACGTTCAGGCGATCGGCTGCGATTTTTATGCGATCACCGGTCACAAGCTCTATGGCCCCTCGGGCGCGGGCGCAATCTACGTGCGGAGCGAGCGCATGGCCGAGATGCGCCCCTTCATGGGCGGCGGCGACATGATCGACCGGGTGACGCGCGACACGGTGACCTATAACGAACCGCCGATGCGGTTCGAGGCCGGCACGCCGTCCATCGTTTCGACCATCGGCATGGGCGTGGCGCTCGACTGGATGATGGGCGTCGGGATGGACGACATCGCCGCGCATGAGAGGCACCTGCGCAATCGGGCGATCGAGCGGTTCAAGGGGCTGAACTGGCTTAATGTCCAAGGCAACTCGGCCGGAAAGGGCGCGATCTTCTCGCTCACCATCGAGGGCGGCGCGCATGCACACGACATCTCGACCGTGCTCGACAAGAAGGGCATCGCGGTGCGGGCCGGCACCCATTGCGCGATGCCGCTGATGGACCATTTGGGCGTCGGTGCGACCTGCCGCGCCTCGTTCGGCCTCTACAACACCGAGGCCGAGGTCGACCGCCTCGTCGACGCGCTCGAACTTTGCCACGAGCTGTTCGGCTGAGTGCGAATTGACGCGGGGGCGGCGGCGAAAAGCCGTTGCGCCCGCGTCCGGTTTCGCCTATCGAACGCCCATTGGCACCCGTAGCTCAGCTGGATAGAGCGCTGCCCTCCGAAGGCAGAGGCCACAGGTTCGAATCCTGTCGGGTGCACCATATCCTTCCTATATCACATTAGTTCGACGAGCTGCATCGTGTGTGGATCCGTGCGTATTGCACAGGATTGAACAGAGGTTCCGGTATCGTTCGACGCTACGGGCAATTCGATGGGGTGAGCTTCGGATGTCGGGCGCGACGCTGCCCATCTCGTCGGACAGCGCTAGAAGCGACAAACCGGTAAGGCAGGCCCCGCAACCGCTCGCCAAAGGCGAGGCAGTGCAGGCCGCCGCCCGAAGGAACGAGCGGCGGCGAGAGATTTCAGCGCTTCTTCATCGCCTCCAGCAAGGCCGAGCCGAAAGCGCCGGGTTGATCGCCGCCCGCAGGCGCGCCGCCCCTCTGGCCATCCTTGCGAGCTGGCGTGCCGGTCTTCTTCGGGATGCCGTGGGGCCGCTCCTGTCGCCGATCGCCGCGGGCATTGCGGTCGTCCTTGGCCGAGACGCCACCATCCTTGCGCATGGTCAGGCCAATGCGCTTGCGGGCCACGTCGACCTCGGTCACGCGCACCTTCACCACGTCACCGGCCTTCACCACTTCGTGGGGGTCCTTGACGAACCGGTCGGCGAGCTGGCTCACATGAACGAGGCCGTCCTGATGCACGCCGATATCCACGAAAGCCCCAAAAGCCGCGACATTGGTCACCGTGCCTTCGAGCACCATGCCCTCGCGCAGATCGCCGATCTGCTCGATGCCTTCGGCAAAGCTCGCCGTCTTGAAGCTGGGGCGCGGGTCGCGACCGGGCTTTTCCAACTCGGAGAGGATGTCGCGCACGGTCGGGAGGCCGAAGCTCTCGTCGACATAGGCCTCGGCCCGAAGGGACTTCAGCGCCGCCGGATCGGACTGGAGCGCGCGCAGCTCACGGCCGCAATCGGCGATGATCCGGCGCGCCAGGCCGTAGGCCTCGGGGTGCACCGCCGAGGCGTCGAGCGGCTCGCTCCCGTCGCGGATGCGCAGGAAACCGGCGCATTGCTCGAAGGCGCGGGGGCCGAGACGCGCGACCTTCAGGAGCGCCTTGCGGCTGGTGAAGGCACCAGCCGCGTCACGACGGGCGACGATCGATTCCGCCAGCCCCGGAGTGAGGCCGGAGACATGCGCCAGAAGCGGTGCGGAGGCGGTGTTGAGATCGACGCCCACCGCGTTCACTGCGTCCTCGACCACCGCCTCGAGCGATTTCGACAGGCGGCGCTGGTCGACGTCGTGCTGGTACTGGCCGACGCCGATGCTCTTGGGCTCGATCTTTACCAGCTCGGCGAGCGGGTCCTGAAGCCGCCGGGCGATCGAGACCGCCCCGCGCAGCGACACGTCGAGGTCGGGGAACTCCTTGGACGCCAGTTCGGAGGCGGAATAAACCGAAGCGCCGGCCTCGCTGACGATCACTTTGGTCGGCTTCTTGGCGTCGGCGGGCAGCAGGGCGATGGTGTCGGCGACCAGCTTTTCGGTCTCGCGCGAGGCGGTGCCGTTGCCGATGGCGATGAGGTCGATCCCATGCGCCTTGACGAGCCGCAGGATCGCCGCCTGCGCGCCTTGCACGTCCTTGCGCGGCTGGAACGGGTAGAGCGTGTCGGTGGCCAGCACCTTGCCGGTGGCGTCGATCACGGCGGCCTTCACGCCGGTGCGGATGCCCGGATCGAGGCCGAGCGTCGGTCGGGCGCCAGCCGGTGCGGCCAGCAGTAGATCCTTGAGGTTGCGCGCGAAGACCGAGATCGCCCCTTCATGCGCGCGGGCGCGCAGCTCGGCGACGAGTTCCGTCATCATCGTCGTCGAAAGCTTCACCCGCCAGGCCCAGCTCGCCACTTCGCGCAGCCATCGGTCGCCCGGACCGTCGCCCGAAGGCTGCAGCCGGGCAGCGACCATGGACTCGCAGCGGGGTTCGCCGACCTCCTTGTCGGGGCCGATGTCGAAACGGATGACACCTTCCTTCATCGCGCGAAGCAGGGCGAGGGCGCGGTGTGACGGCATCGTCGACCACTTCTCGGAGTGGTTGAAATAGTCTGAGAACTTGGCTCCGGCCTCTTCCTGACCGGGGACCACCTTGGCGGTCACAAGCGCCTCCCGGCGCAAGTAGCCGCGCAGGTCGCCCAGCAGGTCGGCGGTTTCGGCCAGTTCCTCGGTCAGGATGTCACGCGCGCCGTTCAGCGCCTCCTTCACCTCCGGCACCGCTTCGCTCAGATAGGACTTGGCGAGTTCTTCAGGGTCGCGTTTCCGATCCGCCATGATCGCGTCGCGCAGCGGTTGCAGCCCGTTCTCGCGCGCGATCATCGCCTTGGTGCGGCGCTTTGGCTTGTAGGGCAGGTAGATGTCTTCGAGTTCGACTTTGGTCGTGGCCGCATCGATGGCGCGGGCCAGCGCCTCGGTGAGCTTGTCCTGCTCGCGGATCGACTTGAGGATCGCGTCGCGCCGGTCGTCCATGTCACGTAGATAGCCCAAGCGGTCGGCCAGCAGGCGCAGCTGCGCATCATCGAGCCCGCCTGTGGCCTCCTTGCGGTAGCGCGCGACGAAGGGGACCGTCGCGCCCTCGTCGAGAAGCCTGATCGCGGCCGCGACTTGGGTCGCGATCGCCCCGATGTCCTGGCCGATGGTCCGGTTGATGCGGGTGGCGCGATCCATGGTAGTCCTTTCATCCCTGTGGCGCCTACATACGCCCGTGGCGCGGGGGGCAAAAGGGTGACCGTCCCACCGGGCTCCGAAGGCGGATTGTCACCAAACAGAAGATGGCGGGGGCCATCCGGGGTCGCTTGCGCCGTCCGTTTTGCCGCGGCGTGCCTAGTAAGGCCCGTCCTCCAGCACGCCATCGGCGCTCATCTGGGCATAGAGCAGCCCCTCGCGCAGGCCGCGATCCGCCACCGACAGCCGGTCGGTGGGCCACAGCCGCATCAGCGCCTGAAGGATCGCCGAGCCGGACATGATGAGCGCCTGCCGGTCGCGACCGATGCGCGGATCGTCGCGCCGCCCGTCGGGGCCGAGTGCGAGGTAGTCGCGGATCACCGCGTCGATCTGGTCGGAGGTCATGCGCAGACCGTCCACCTTGTTGCGATCGTAACGTCTCAGGCCAAGGTGGCTCGCGGCGACGGTGGTGACGGTGCCCGAGGTGCCGATGATCTGAAAGCCCTCGCGCGCCTGTTCGGAGGCCGACGGCGCAAAGCCCGCGAGGTTCTCCTCGAAGAACCAGCTCATCAGCGCGAAGCGCGCGGCGTCGTCCTCCACGTCCTGAAACTGATCGCGCAGCGTCGCCACCCCCAAGGGCACCGAGATCCAGTCCACCACCTTGGCGGCGGCGAAGGGGCCGGGGTCCTGATGAAACCCCGAATGCAACCGCATGATCGCGCGGGGGCGTTCGCGCTTGGGCACGTTGGTGAGGTCGATCCAGACAAGCTCGGTCGAGCCGCCGCCGATGTCGACGACGAGAAGCTGCTCGGTCTTGGTCGAGACCAGCGGCGCGCAGGAGATCACCGCGAGCCGCGCTTCTTCTTCGGGGCGGATCACGTCGAGCCTGAGACCGGTGTCGCGCTGCACCTGCGCGAGAAAGGCCCGACCGTTCTTGGCCCGGCGGCACGCCTCGGTCGCGACGAGCCGCATCCGGGTCACGCCGTGCTTCTGCAGCTTTTGCCGACAGATCCGGATCGCGCCGATGGTGCGATTCATCGAGGCGCGCGAAAGCCGGCCCGTCTGCTCGAGCCCGTGGCCCAGCTGGACCGTCTTTGAAAAGCTGTCGACGACGTGAAACTGGCTGCCCTTGGGTTGGGCAATCAGCATCCGACAGCTGTTTGTACCAAGATCAAGCGCGGCATAGAGCGTCGCCTGATCCGGATCTGGCGCGGGGGATCTCACCGCTTTCGGGAACACGCCCGCACCGTCGGGACGCATGGGCGTCATGAACACGCCCTCCAATATCGAGTTGGGTTCAGGGTAGGGGCTGTGCCGCCGTCACGCAAGCGCCGCGATGCCTCCCGTCGCAACGTAGCTCATCACGATCTTGGGGATTTCTGCGATTCGCCGCTCTGGCGGCGGTGGCCCCGGCCTGCGACAAGGAGCGGCGTCGCGCTACGCGGCCAGAATGTCGAATTCCGACCCTGCCGGGGCGGCGTGGCACGATATCAGCAAAGTCGAGGAAAGGACCCGCAATGCCAGAAATCACGCTCGTTCTGTGGCGCGACATGCCCGCTCAGGTGATCGTCGGCCGTGGTCGGCGCGGCACCAAGATCCAGCTCTCCGAGCGGTTCGAACAGGCCATCGACCGCGCGGCGATGAAATCGGGGGCGGCGGGCACGGACGACTACCTCGCCGAATGGCGCAAGGCGCCGTGGGGCGAGATCGAAGGCGCGCCCGACGAGGCCGCGCGCGTCGCGGCCGAGCGGGTCGAGGCCGAATACGACACGGCGCGTCTCAAGGCGCTGATCGACAATAACGGGCGCGAATGACCCGCGCCCTCAAGGAGGTGCTGATGTCCCTGTTGACCTTCCGCCGCGCGAAACCCGCGCCCGCCCGGGGTGGTGATCTCACCGCCCGCGCCTCGATCGAGGTGATGCCGCGCACCGCGGCCAAGGTCGACAGTTTCGCCGCCCTCCTGCCCGCGGGTACGCGCGTCTATATCGCCCATATCGACGGCACGCCGATCGATGAGATGGTGGCGACGGTGAAACGCATCGCCGCCGAAGGTTTTGCCGTGATGCCGCATTTCCCGGCCCGCAGCATCGAGAGCCGCGCCCAGCTTGGCGACTGGATCGCGCGCTATCAGGGCGAGGCGGGGGTCAAGGAGGCGCTGGTGCTGGCGGGCGGCATCGCCACCCCGCGCGGCGATTTCCATTCCTCGATGCAGCTTCTCGAGAGCGGCGAGTTCGATCGCGCGGGCTTTGAGCGGCTGCACGTGGCGGGCCACCCCGAGGGCAACCGCGACATCGATGCCGATGGCGGCGACGCGGTGGTGCGCGACGCGCTGCGCTGGAAACAGGATTTCGCGAACCGCTCCGACGCGGCGATGGCGCTCGTCACGCAGTTCGTGTTCGACGCCGCGCCGGTGATCGACTGGGCCCGCACCATCCGCGCCGCCGGCGTCGACCTGCCGGTGCATGTCGGCCTCGCGGGGCCGGCCAAGCTTCAGACGCTGATCAAATACGCCATGGCCTGCGGGGTTGGCCCGTCGTTGAAAGTGTTGCAGAAACGGGCGATGGACGTCAGCCACCTGCTCGTGCCCTATGCGCCCGACGAGATCGCCGCCGCGCTGGAGAACGCGCGGTCGGCCGAGCCGCAGCTCGGGCTGGAGCAGGCGCATATCTTCCCGCTGGGCGGCATCGCTGCCAGCGCCGACTGGCTGGCCGCGCGGCATCCCGCGCAGCATAGCGCGGCCCGCTGAGATTTCAGGCCGAACGGCCAATGACAAGGATTGAGAATGACCCGAACGATCGTTGAATCGAAAACGAAAACCGCGATCATCGGCTTTGATCAGCCGTTCTGCGTGATCGGTGAGCGGATCAACCCCACAGGGCGCAAGAAGCTCGCCGCCGAGCTCGAGGCGGGCGATTTCTCGACCGTGGAAAAGGACGCCATCGCGCAGGTTGCCTGCGGGGCGACGATGCTCGATGTGAACGCGGGCGTGGTCTACAACTCCAACCCCAACCCCAACGAGACCGAGCCGCCGCTCATGACCAAGATCATCGAGCTGGTGCAGGGCCTCGTCGATGTGCCGCTGTGCATCGACAGCTCGGTTCCGGCGGCGCTCGAGGCCGGTCTCGCGGCGGCGCAGGGGCGGCCCTTGTTGAACTCGGTGACGGGCGAGGAGGAGCGGCTGGAGCTCGTCCTGCCGCTGGTCAAGAAATACAACGTGCCGGTGGTGGCGATCTCGAACGACGACACCGGCATCTCCGAGGATCCCGATGTGCGCTTTGCCGTCGCCAAGAAGATCGTCGAGCGCGCCGCCGATTTCGGCATTCCCGCGCATGACATCGTGGTCGATCCGCTGGTGATGCCGATCGGCGCAATGGCGACCGCCGGTCTGCAGGTCTTCGCTCTCGTGCGACGCCTACGCGAGGAGTTGGGCGTCAACACCACTTGCGGCGCCTCGAACATCTCCTTCGGCCTACCCAACCGGCACGGGATCAACAACGCCTTCCTGCCGATGGCGATCGCCTCGGGCATGACGAGCGCGATCATGAACCCCTGCGCGCTGCCGACGCCGATGGCGAAGATCGCCGAGAAGCGGGCCGAGCTGGAAGCGGCCGGGATCATCGTGCCCGACGAAATGGACGACGAGACCTTCTGCCGCCTGATGGGCATCGGCTCGCGCAGCGCCCGGCCGGGCGGCGAGATGAGCGCGATTCGCGCCGCGAACTTTCTTACCGACAACGACCCCTCGGGGGCGGAGTGGATCCGTTTCAACCGTCCGCCGGGCGTTCCGGGCGAGGGCCGGGGCGGGCGCGATGGCGGCCGTCGGCGTCGGCGGGCCTGACACCGCCGCGTTTCAAACCCGCGGGCAGTGCCGCTTGGCCTTGCCCTGACCCGTGCGCTTGGCATAGTCGGGGTCTCTGATCAGGAGACCTCGGCATGGCCACGACCCCCAAGAAGCCCGGCGCGGGCACCGGAAACACCTCCGGTCGCGGGCAGCGCGACCTGACTGTCAAGGTCAAGACCGCGCGCGGCCGCAAGATGAGCTCCAAGCTCTGGCTCGAGCGGCAGCTCAACGATCCTTACGTGAAGCGCGCCAAGGCCGAGGGCTACCGGGGCCGCGCCGCCTACAAGATCCTGGAGCTCGACGAGAAGTTCCGCTTTCTGGTGCCCGGCGCGCGTGTGGTCGATCTGGGCTGCGCGCCCGGCGGCTGGTGCCAGGTGGCCGTCGCACGGGTCAACGCGCTCGGCGCCAAGTCGGGCAAACAGGTCGGCACCGTGCTGGGCGTCGATCTGCAGGAGGTCGAGCCGATCGCGGGCGCCGAGATCCACCAGCTCGACTTCATGGAGGACGACGCCGATCTGCAGGTCAAGGAATGGCTCGGCGGGGAGGCCGACGTGGTAATGTCCGACATGGCCGCCTCGGCCTCGGGCCACAAGCAGACCGACCACCTCCGGATCATCGCGCTGTGCGAGGCCGCCGCCCATTTCGCCTTCGACGTGCTCAGCCCCGGCGGCACCTTCGTCGCCAAGGTGCTGGCGGGCGGGGCCGAGGGCAGCCTGCAGCAGCTTCTGAAAAAGAAGTTCGACAAGGTGCAGAACGTCAAGCCGCCCGCCTCGCGCTCCGACAGTTCGGAGAAATTCGTCGTTGCGACCGGCTACAAGGGCCGCAACGACGACGACGAGGCCTAGAGACCGCAGCCAGGATCGCGCGCCGCGAGCCGCGCCAGCAGGTAGTCGATCTCGGCGCGCGTGGCCTCGCTCGGGCCGGCGCCGGGGGCGCGCAGGTCGCCATGCGCGATGAAGCCGCGCCGCGCCAGGATGTGCTTGCGCACCGCGAGGCCGACGCCGGGCTGATGCTCATAGCGCAGAAGCGGCAGATGCGCGTCGTAAATGTCCTGTGCCGCGTCGCGGTCGCTGACTGAGAGGTCGACCACGCGGCGCAGCATCTCGGGAAAGGCATAGCCGGTCATTGCGCCATCGGCTCCGCGCGCCATCTCCATGTCGAGAAACAGCGCGCCGTTGCCGCACAGGATCGACAGGGCGCGCATCTCGCCCTCCGCCTGCCAGCGCCGGATCGCCGAGATCTTCTCCAGCCCCGGCCAATCCTCGTGCTTGAGCATCACGCATGACGGGTTCTCGTCCACGACGCGGCGGATCACCGCGTTGGACATGACTACTCCGGTCGCCGTGGGGTGGTCCTGCAGCACGAAGGGCACGTCGCCGCCGATCTGCGCCACGGCCCCCGAGAACCAGCCCGCGATCTGGTCGTCGCTGCGCATCGCGGCGGGGGGCGTCATCATCACGCCTGCTGCCCCCATCTCCATCGCCGCCGCCGAGAGCCGCTTCATCGCCGCGAAGCCCGGCGCGGAGATGCCGACCACCACGGGCAGGCCTTGCGCATGGGCGATCACCTCGCGCACCACCGCAAGGCTTTCCTCGGGCTCGAGCTTTTGCGCCTCACCCATGATCCCGAGGATCGTCAGACCGTCGACGCCGCAGTCGCGGTAGCGTTCGGTCATGCGCCCCAGAGAGGCCATGTCGAGCGCGCCGCTTGGCAAAAACGGCGTCGGCGCGATGGCGAAGACGCCGCGTGTCTCGGCCGAGATCATGACCGGCCCTCCTTCCATGCCGCGTAACGCGCCTTCGTGGCCTCGTTCATCGGGTAGAGGCCGGGCAGCTTCTCGCCGCGCTCGACCTCTTCGACGATCCAGCCTTCGAGGCGCTCCTGCTCGATCGCCTCGGTCGTGACCTCATCGACCAGTGCCGCGGGGATCACCACGGCGCCGTCGGCATCGGCCACGATCACGTCGCCCGGCACCACGCAGACGCCACCGCAGCCTACCGTCTCCTGCCAGCCCACGAAGGTCAGGCCGGCGACGGAGGGTGGTGCTGCGGCCCCGCGCGCCCAGATCGGCAGGCCGGTCTGCATCACCCCGGCGCGGTCGCGGATCACCCCGTCGGTGATGAGCGCCGCCGCCCCGCGCTTGACCATGCGCGCGCACAGGATGTCGCCGAACACACCGGCATCGACGATGCCCATGGCGTCGATCACCGCGATCGCGCCCTCGGGCATTTCCTCGATCGCGGCGCGGGTCGAGATCGGGCTACCCCACGAGGCGGGGGTGGCCAGATCCTCGCGCGCGGGCACGAAGCGGAAGGTGAAGGCCGGGCCGACCACGCGCGTCTCGCCCTCGCGCATCGGCATGGCGCCGCGAATCCACACGTTGCGCAGCCCCTTCTTGAGAAGGATGGTGGTCAGCGTCGCGGTCGTCACCGCGCGCAGCGCGTCGGCGGTTTCGGTCGTAAGTGTCATGGGTGCCTCGTGTTTCTCCCCGCGGTGCCAGCGGCCCCGCCTTGCGGCGCAGAGTGGGAGAGAACGCGGCGCGTGCCAAGATGGGATCGCTCCCGTATGTCGCCTTGAAGGCGTGGTTCGGCTGTGAACGGTTCAGCCGGTCCACGCGGAGCCGCGAGCGGGCAGGTCGGCCCGGTGGGGTTCTGCGGATCAACGCGCCGCGCGGGCCACAGGGGGGACTTGGTAACTGGCTTACCTTGTGGCGTCGCCGGTCTTTCCCGTCACCATTTTCTCTCTAGGTACTGCAGCGATGAAACGACATCGATCAAGTCCCAAGGGGACCGGGGCGGGCTCTTGTCCCAGCCCCTCAAGGCGGCCGACCTTCGGGAGCGGCGCACTGCCATGGCTTCGCAATGCCGCGCGCGAGTAGTCGGTCCGTGGGGGGCATCGACACTCGGTCTGGTGCTCTTGTCGGGCTGCGGTGTTGAGACCTTCCTCGACCCCCAAGGGCCGGTGGCCGCGCAGCAGCGGCTGCATTTCTGGCAGGTCACGGGTCTGATGGCGCTGGTCGTGCTGCCTGTGCTGACGCTGACGCCGTGGTTGCTCTGGCGCTACCGTGATCGCGGCGGCGCGGATTACGAGCCGCGATGGGGCTTCTCGCGGGG
This sequence comes from Limimaricola cinnabarinus LL-001, assembly GCF_000466965.1. GTDB lineage: Bacteria > Pseudomonadota > Alphaproteobacteria > Rhodobacterales > Rhodobacteraceae > Limimaricola > Limimaricola cinnabarinus. The sequence continues at coordinate 15,191 of NZ_BATB01000007.1, read as the reverse complement.
GTGGGAGATCGCCCTGTGGGGCGGGCCGGCGCTGGTGGTGGCGGTTCTCGCGGCGTTGCTGTGGATCAACACGACGCGGCTCGACCCCTATGCGCCGCTCGCCTCGGATGCCAATTCGTTGCGGGTGCAGGCCGTGGGATACGACTGGAAATGGCTGTTCCTTTATCCCGATCTCGGCATCGCCAGCGTCGATCTGCTGGCCTTTCCAGCGGGGCGGCCGTTGGAGATCGAGCTGACCTCGGCCACGGTGATGCAGTCGTTCTTCGTCCCCGCGCTCGGCAGTCAGGTCTATGCCATGGGCGGCATGTCGACATGGCTGCATCTCGGGGCGGATGCACCGGGGCGGTTCAGGGGCGAGAACTCCCAATACAACGGCGAGGGCTTCCATATGCAGAAGTTCGAGGCCGTTGCGATGGACGAGGCGGCGTTCGAGGGTTGGGCGCAAAATGCCGCGACGGCGTCGGCCCTTGATACGGCGGCGCTGGACGCCTTGGAGCAAAAGGGCGTGGCCTCCGATCTGGCCCACGCACTGGACCGCCCCAGCGACGATATCCTGTTCGGCGGCCTGCCGGACGACCTTTTCGCGCGGGTGATGGCGGAGACCGCCAAGGCCCCGATGGCCCCGCATGACATGGCAGCCGGTCGATGACGCTCGCCGGTCTCCTCGATGCCGCGCTGGGGCGGCTCGACTGGAATGCCCTGCCGTTCTGGGAAATGGTGACGCATCCGAGCGCGTCGAGCATCATCAACGGCCTTATCGCCAGCGGAGCGGCCGGGATCATGGTGCTGGGCGCGCTGGTCACCATCTGGGCGCTGACCCGGCATCGGCTCTGGGGGACGCTTTGGCGTGATTGGCTGACCAGCCTCGATCACAAGAAGATCGGCATCATGTATGTCGTGCTCGCCTTCGTGATGTTGGCGCGGGCGCTGGCCGAGGCGTCGGTGATGCGCACGCAGCAGGCGGTGGGTCTGGGGGGCGGCTTTCTCAGCCCCGAGCATTTCGGCCAGCTGTTTTCGACCCATGGCACGATCATGATCTTTTTCATGGCGATGCCGTTCCTGACCGGCGTCATCAACTTCGTCATGCCGTTGCAGATCGGCGCGCGCGACGTCGCGTTTCCGCTGTTGAACTCCGTCAGCCTCGCGCTCACCGCGGCGGGCGCGGCGCTCGTCATGGCGTCGCTCTTGTTCACGCCGTTCTCGATCGGCGGCTGGAGCGGGTATCCGCCCTTCACCGAGACCGGCTTCAGCCCCGATGTCGGGCCCGACTACTGGATCTGGGCGGTGACGCTGTCCTCGCTGGGCACGACGCTGGCGGGGATGAACTTCGCGGTGACGATCTACAAGAAGCGCGCGCCGGGCATGACGATGTTCCGGATGCCGCTGTTCTGCTGGACCGCGCTGTGCGTGTCGATCCTGATGATCTTCGCGATGCCGCCGTTGACGCTGGCGACCTCGATGCTGGCGCTCGACCGCTATCTGGGTTTTCACTTCTTCACCAATACCGGCGGCGGCGATCCGATGCTCTATGCCAACATGTTCTGGCTGTTCGGGCATCCGGAGGTCTACATCCTGATCCTGCCCGCCTTCGGCGTCTATTCCGAGGTGATCTCGACCCTCTCGGGCAAGAAGCTCTATGGCTACACCTCACTGGCGCTGGCCACGATCTGCATCGCGGTGCTCTCCTTCACCGTCTGGGTACATCACTTCTTCACCATGGGACAGTCGGCCTCGCTCAACGCGGTCTTCGGCATCGCGACGATGCTGATCGGCATCCCCACCGGGGTGAAGGTCTATGACTGGATGCTGACGCTCTACCGCGGCCGCGTGCGTCTGGGCGTCCCGATGATCTATGCGGCGGGCTTCCTGATGCTCTTTGTCATCGGCGGGGCCACCGGCATCGTGCTGGCCAATCCAAGCCTCGACTACGTCACCCACAACACGCTGTTTCTGGTCGCGCATTTCCACAACATGCTGATCCCCGGCCTGCTTTTCGGTATGCTCGCGGCCTATGCCTTCTGGTTTCCCAAGGCCTTCGGCTTCAGGCTCGAGGAAAAATGGGGCCGCCGTGCCGCCGTCTCATGGATCGCCGGCTTCATCCTCGCCTTCTTTCCGCTCTACGGCCTGGGGCTTCTGGGTATGCCGCGCCGGACGGTGGCGTTCCTCGAGCCGGCCTATCTTCCCTTCACGCTCATAGCCCTCGTCGGGGCGGGGCTGGTTCTTTTTGCCTTCGGCTGCCTCGTCGCACAGCTCGTCGTCTCGATCCGCGAGCGCGATATGCGCCGGGTGCCCGTGGGCGATCCGTGGGACGGGCGCAGCCTCGAATGGTCGATCCCGGCGCCAGCGCCGGAGTGGAACTTTGCCGTGCTGCCGAAGGTGGAGACACGCGACCCGTTCACCGAGGCCAAGGAGCAAGGGCGCGCCTACCGGTCGCCCGAGGGTTACGAGGACATCGAGATGCCGAGGCACAGCGCCGTCGGCCCGATCGTCGGTATCGCAGGGTTCGCCTGCGCCTTCGGCCTCGTCTGGTATATGTGGTGGCTGGCGATCTCGGGGGCGCTTTTGAGCCTCGGAGCGATGCTGGCGCGCGGCTTTGCGCGCGACACGGTGCGGATCATTGCGGCAGCGGAGGTTCGCGAGGCGCATGAAAGCTGGCTGGCCATGGTGCGCGCCACGCCGCGCATCCCCCGGCACGAGGAGAACACACCCGCAAATCTCGGACATGCGATCCCGGCCTCACAGGAGGAGCAGTCATGAACACCGAAACCGGTCGGCACCCCGGCCTCAACCTCGGCAGCGGCCATGCCGAGGCGCATGGCGAGGCCGAAGCGCTGGTTTTCGGTTTCTGGGTCTTCATGATGAGCGATCTCGTGACCTTCGGCCTGCTGCTCGCCACCTATGTGACGATGCTCGACAACCTTGCGGGTGGGCCGGGGCCGAAGGACCTGTTCGAGCTGAAGCCCGTCTTCATCGAGACCCTCGTGTTGCTGACCTCAAGCCTGACCTACGGCATGGCGATCCTGTCGCTGAAGCACGACCCGGGACGCCGCCTGCGCCCGGTGCTGGCGTGGCTCGGGCTGACGCTGATGCTTGGCCTTGCCTTCGTCGCGATGGAGGCCAAGGATCTGCACGCGCTGCAGGCCAAGGGCGGTGCGCCGCAGCGCAGCGGTTTCCTCTCGGCCTTCTGGGCGCTGGTGCCGCTGCACGCACTGCACGTTGCCGCCGCCGCGCTCTGGCTCGTGGCAATCGCGGCGCAGATCTGGCGCTTCGGTCTTGATACGCCGGTCAAGACGGCACTGCTGCGCTTGGGCGTGTTGTGGCACTTCCTCGACGTGGTCTGGATCGCCATCGTCTCGGTCGTTTTTCTCGGAGGCCTCGCATGACCGCACCCGTCGAAACCGAGGACGAGACCGGCACGCCGGACGGCACGCCTCGGCAGGAGCTTCGCTCCTATCTGTGGGGCTACGGGCTGTCACTGCTGTTGACGCTGCCGGTGTTCGGGGCGGTCGCGTGGGACTGGCTGGCGCGCGCGACGCTGTGGTGGGCGATCGGCGCGGCGGCGCTGGCGCAGGTGGCGGTGCAGTTCCGGTTCTTCCTGCATATCCGGCTGAAAGGGCAGGCCAAGGAGGATCTACAACTCATCCTCTTCACCGCGCTGATCCTTGGCATGATGGGCGGCGGCACGATCTGGATTCTGCACAACCTCGATGGCCGGATGGGCGGGCCCTAAAGACCTAGGAATCGTGCACCGAAATCAGGCCAGGCCCCCGAGGCCCATCGCGATCCCCAGCGCCGCGCTGACCGCCAGCACCGTCATCGGGCCGAGGCGAAACCGGAAGACTGTGATCGCCGCCAGCGTCACGAGCGCCAGCGCCGCGACATCAAGCGAGCCGAGCACGGGCACCTCCATGTCGATCCCCCCGCCGGTGATCGTCCGGACCTCGTCGAAGACGACATGCAGACCGAACCAGATCGCGAGGTTCAGGATCACGCCCACCACCGCGGCGGTGATCGCCGTCATCGCCGCGGTCAGGGTCACGTTGCCGCGCAGCCGCTCGATGAAAGGCGCGCCGAGAAAGATCCACAGGAAGCAGGGCGCGAAGGTCACCCATGTGGTGAGCAGCCCGCCCAGCGTGCCCGCCACCAGCGGCGGCAGGCCGCCCGCCTCGCGAAACGCCCCCATGAAGCCGACGAACTGCGTCACCATGATCAGCGGCCCGGGCGTCGTTTCGGCCATGCCCAGCCCGTCGAGCATCTCGCCCGGGGCGAGCCAGCCGAAATTCTGCACCGCCTCCTGCGCGACATAGGCCAGCACCGCATAGGCCCCGCCGAAGGTCACCACCGCCATGACACTGAAAAACCCCGCGATCTGCGAATAGACATGGGCCGGTCCCGCCAGCGCGAAGATGAGCGCGACCGGGGCCAGCCACAGCACGAGGAGCACCGACGAGATCCGAAGCGCCCAGCCGCGGTTGACGAGCGTGTGCTCGGGCGTTTCCTCGCCCAGGAGGGTCTCGGCGTCATCCACCTCGGGACGGCCCAGTCCGCCATGCCCGCCGCCGCCGCGGAACGCCGCCAGACCCGCGCGGACGCCGAGATAGCCGATCGCCCCGGCCGTCAGGATGATCAGCGGAAAGGGCACGCCGAAGACGAAGATCGCCACGAAGGAGGCGGCGGCGATGGCCAGCATCGCCACGTTCCTCAAAGCCCGCGTGCCGATGCGGATCACCGCCTGCACGACGATGGCCAAAACGGCCGCCTTCAGCCCGAAGAACAGCGCTTCGACCGGTCCGACATCGCCGTAAAGGGCGTAGACCCAGCTCAGCACCATGATCGCGACGATGCCGGGCAAAACGAACAGCACGCCTGCCACGATGCCACCCCGGGTGCGGTGCATCAGCCAGCCGATATAGACGGCGAGCTGCATCGCCTCGGGGCCGGGCAGGAGCATGCAGTAGTTGAGCGCGTGCAAAAAGCGCCGCTCGCCCAGCCATCTTTCCTCCTCGACGAGGATGCGGTGCATCAGCGCGATCTGACCGGCTGGCCCCCCGAAGCTGAAAAGCCCGATGCGGGCCCAGATGAGGGTGGCCTCGGACAGGGTCGGGTAGGGGCGGTCATGTGTCATTCCGGGCTCGGTCTGTTCATGGGCCAGTCATGCGTCTTGTACTTGGCGATGCGCAGCGCATCACGGGGATGTCAAGATCGCGCCGCTGCTGCGCGCCGCCAGCCCCGATCACGGCCCCGGTCACAGAAAAGCGGTTCTTTGCCGGTCGCACCTGAAAGGCGGCTCCGGGCGATATCCGTGCCTTGAGCGGCGCCTCATGGTCCCGGCTCCGCCGCCCAGCATCCGAAGCGGCAAATCGCCACCTCTTGACGGTCGCGCGCGGCCGATGCTTTCGAAACGGCGTGCGATGAAGTAGGGGTGGAAACACCCGACGTTGCGCGAGAGAGCCGGACGCCTGATGAAGACTTGGATGCCCCTTTGTGTCTTGCGGATCATGGTTGCGGTGTCGCTGCTCATCGGCACCATGGCCTTCGAGGCAAAGCACGCGCATGCAAGCCCTGTCGGGATCAGCACCGAAGAGCAGCACCGCGATCAATCCTCCCACGCGAAAACCAACTGTCATGCGGCGCTCAGATGCAATGCCCTGACTATGGGCGACGGCATCGTCCTGCCGGTGCGTGAAGTGCGCGCGCGGCGGCTCAGTCCCACGCCCCGGCACGATCGTGGATCGGGCCATATCCTCCGGATCGCGACGCCGCCCCCTCGATCGCCGGTTTGAGCCCTTCTTCAAACCGGACAAGCGAGTGAGAGATGAACCCATACAGAATGACGGCCATCGCCCTGACGGCGATCATGGCCGCGGCCGTGGCGGGCGCGCATAACGGCGCCACCGGCGTGGTGCGCGAACGGATGGAAGGCATGGTCGCGATGCGCGATGCCATGCGCGACCTGACACCGATGATGCGCGGCGAGGCACCGCACGACCAATCGGCGGTCGCGGCCGCCGGGCGCGCGATCGCGCAACATGCGGGCGAGGCGATGACGGCGCTTTTCCCGGAGGGAAGCGGTGGCGGCGTGTCTTTTGCCAAGGAAGCGGTCTGGGCCGCGCCTGACGACTTCTCGGCGCTGGCCGAGGAGTTGCGCCGCCATGCCGAGGGGCTGGTGACCGCAGCGCCCAACCCCACCGCGCCGACGAATGATGCGCATGCGGGCATGGATATGGGCACAAGTGCCGATACGGGCGGACAAGCCGGCATGGACATGAGCGGTCAGGCCGGCATGGACATGAGCAAACATGCGGGCATGGACATGGGCGGGGCGGCGGAGCCGCTATCCGGCCCCGGCGCGTCCTATTCGGTGGCACAGCTCATGGGGCTCGAGTCGCGGAAGGCCGCGACCCAGCCCGGCGGCCACAGATCGGGGTGGGAAGTGATCCGGTCTCCATGGAGAGCAACGCGCCGGATTATGCCTCCATGGCGGCGAGCGATGTGTTTCGCATGATCGGCGAGACCTGTTCGGCCTGCCACGGCCGCTACCGGTCGGGGAGTTGAGCATGAAGGGACTTCTCAGGGGTGTCATCCTGCTGGGCGTGATGGCGGGCGGGGCTTATGCCGGGCTGCGCGTGTGGCCCATCGGGGACACGCCCTCGCGCATCACTCTCGAGGGCGACGCACGGCGCGGCGCCTATCTGGCGCGGGCCTCGGGCTGCGTCGCCTGTCACACCGACACGGCGGCGGATGGCCCGGCGCTCGCGGGCGGCGCGCCTCTCGACACGCCCTTCGGCAGCTTTGCGCCGCCCAACATCACGCCCGATTTCGCGCATGGCATCGGCGGCTGGAGCAAGGACGATCTGGCGCGCGCGCTGCGCGAGGGAATATCGCCCGAAGGCGCGCCCTATTACCCGGCCTTTCCCTTCGAGTTCTACGCGGGCTTTTCGGATCAGGACATCGCGGATCTCTGGGCGGCGCTGGCCAGCGTGCCGCCGGTGGCCGAGACGCGGGCCGAGAGCGATGTCGCATTCCCGTTCAGCATCCGCGCAGGGCTGAAGCCCTGGCGTGCGACGGCGCTCCGCGAAGCCGAGACCGCGCCGGTGCTGGGCCGATCCGAGGAGTGGAACAGGGGCCGCGAACTGGTCGATGGGGCCGCGCATTGCGGGGCCTGCCATACTGGGCGCGGCCTTCTGGGCGGGCTCGACGCGCGGCCCTTCGGTGGCAATGACGACCTGCCCGGCGGCTCCGCAGCACCGTCGATCCGTGCCGACGACCTCAGGGAGGAGGGCTGGACCGCAAGCGCTCTGGCCTATGCGCTCGAGACCGGGATCACCCCTTCGGGCGACGTGTTCGGCGGCTCCATGGCCGAAGTGGTGGAGCAGGGGACCAGCTTTCTCGATGAGGCCGACAGACGGGCCATCGCCACCTATCTGCTCGACGCCACGCTCGCCCCGAAAGCCTCCGACGCGCTTGCGCAGCTGCGCTGATCCTTCGGACCAAATCACCGGCGCGCCAAGCTGCGCGGCGGATCGAACCCATTCGAAAGAAGACTGATGAACAAGACGATGATATTCGGCGCCACGGGCGTCATCCTTGCCGGCGGGCTGCTGTGGATCGCCTCGACACCCGATGACGGCGGCATGGCCGGACACTCCATGACCCCGCCCGATACCTCCGAAATCGCACAGGGCGCGCCGATCGCGCAGGTCGCGCTGCCCGCCGCGCTTGATGAGCAGGCGCAGATGGGCAAGCGGGCTTTCGAGGCCGTCTGCGCCGACTGCCACGGCGCGAACGCCGCGGGGCAGAACGGCATCGCGCCGCCATTGGTGCACAAGACCTATGAGCCAAGCCACCATGGCGACTACGCCTTTCTCGCCGCCGTGCGCAACGGCGTGAGATCGCATCACTGGGGCTTTGGCGACATGCCCCCGATCGACGGGCTGACGGACGCGGATGTCACCAATGTCGTGGCCTATGTACGCGCGCTCCAACGCGAAAACGGCATCGACTGAGGCGGCGTGGCAAGGCGCGCGGCATGGCGCCGATGTGATCTCGCCCCCCTGCGCGGCCCCTTGCGCTGCGCGCGGGACCTGCCATGTGTCGCCGTGTCATGAGCCATCGAATCCGCCTCCCCGCCGCCTTGCCCGCCCTTTTGGGGGTGGTGCTTTTGCTGCTGGCGTCGTCGGGCTTTGGCGGTGGCGCGGCCGAGACGCCGGGGGCTTCTATCCACCAGGCCGAGCATCATGTCCCCAAGGGGCATCACGACATCGCGCATGACGCGGCCTGTGCTCTGATGTGCCTTGCACAGCGCCCTGTCGGCGCCGGTCCCGAAGGCTACCGCGTCCTCGCGCGCGGGGCGGAAGGGCCTTGGAGCCAGTTGCGGCTTTCGGTCGAGGGGCGCACGCCCGCGCCGCCATGGCATCCGCCCGAGATCGTCTGACTTTCTCCGTGTTCTCTCCCGGTCCGCCGGGGCCCTTCACGCGCGGCGCAACACGCCGCAAGGATGACAGACAGATGACCCAGATTTCCCGCCGCGGCTTTCTCGCCGCCAGCGCGGCCATGGCCACCACCCTTTCCATGCCCGGCTTCGCCCGAGGCCAAACCGCGGCGCTCGCGCTGCGCGCCACCCGCCGGACGCTCGACATCGAGGGGCGCGCGGCGTCCGTCATGGGCGTGCTCGGCCCCGATGGCCGTCCCGGCCTGACCCTCGATCCCGGCCAGCGCTTCGCCGTCCGGCTCGAGAACCAGCTCGACGTCGAGACGCTCATTCACTGGCACGGGCAGATCCCGCCCAACGCGCAGGACGGCGTGCCGAACCTGCCGATGCCGCCGCTGGCGCCGGGCGAAAGCCGCGACTACGACTTCGCGCCGATGCCGGGCACCCACTGGATGCACAGCCACATCCCGACGCAGGAGCTCGGCATGCTCGCCGCACCGCTGATCGTGCGGCGGCCCGAAGACCTCGCTGCCGACCGCCAAGAGGTGGTGATGTTCCTGCACGATTTCTCCTTCAAGGCGCCCGAGGAGGTGATGGAGGAGATCACCTCCGGCATGGCGATGCAGGGCATGGATCACGGTGCCATGTCGGCGATGGGCGGGATGCGCATGGATGGCGCGATGGCTGGCATGGACCATGGGTCCATGACCGGCTCCGAGCCGATGACCGCCGATCTCAACGATTACGACTTCGACGCCTATCTCGCAAATGACCGCACCCTGTCGGACCCCGAGGTGGTGAGCGTGGAGCCGGGTGGGCGGGTGCTGCTGCGGGTGATCAACGCCGCGGCCGCCACAACCTTCTGGATCGACAGCGGCACCGCCCCGGCGCGGCTGGTCGCCGTCGATGGTCATCCGGTACAACCGCTTCCGGGCCGCCGCTTCGCCGCCGCGATGGCGCAACGGCTCGACATCGAGATCGACCTGCCGGGCGGTGGCGCCTTCCCGATCCTCGCGCTGCGCGAGGGCGCCGTCGAGCGCACCGGGATCGTGCTGGCGAGCAAGGGCGCGCAGGTCGAGAAGATCATCGGCACCGCCGGGCAGGCCGCCCCCGCCTTCGATCTCAAGCTCGAACAGGAGGGGATCTTGCGTGCCGTGTCGCCGTTGGCCGAGCGTGCGGTGGACCGCAAACAGATGGTGATGCTCGGCGGTCAGATGGAGCCCTATGTCTGGACCATCGACGGCAAGGTCTGGGAAGAGCGTCAGCCGGTCCCCGCGATCAGCGGCGAGCGGGTGGAGTTGATGTTCCACAACATGTCGTCGATGGGGCACCCGATGCACCTGCACGGGCACGTGTTCCAGGTCGTCGAGATCAACGGGGTGCGCTTCTCGGGCGCGCTGCGCGATACGGTCTATGTGCCGCCGATGGCGGCCGTCACCGTGGCGCTCGACGCGGGCGAGGCGGCGCGCTGGATGCTGCATTGCCACCAGATGCCACACCTCGCGAGCGGCATGATGACCGAATTCGCCGTTCAGGCGGGCTGAGCCAACAGCGGCTGCCCGCCACGGGGCAGCCGTGACCCTCGATGCGCCACGGCAAGGCCGATGGCCTCCGGGCGCATCCATTTTCCGAAGAAATGCGCGTTTTCGCCCGCTTGCGGGGGGCGACGCGATCCGGTGCCCCGGCCTCGACATCGAGGCCGGACTCTAGACGAACCCCAGCAACACAACGAAAGTTTCGACCAGATGTCGACGAATGCTCAACCCAACGAAGTAACCTTCACCGCCCCGTGGGAGGTCTTCAAACCCTACTTCTCCTATCTCACCATGTTCCTCGGTATGGGCCTGATCTCGGGCTCGCTCGTGCACGCGGCGCAGCCGGACATGCGGTCCTATGCTCTGGCTCTCATGGCCATCGGTGCCGCGCTCTTCGCCTTCGGCTCCTATCTCAACGAGGTGCTGTTCAAGACGGGCATCCTCGGCGACAGCGTCCTGAAATACGTGTCGGTCTCGCTTTTGCTGGCGGTCGGCATCGGCATGGTGTCAGGCGCGGCGCAGCATTTCTACGACACGCCGATTTTTGCGAGCTGGAGCGCGCCGATCGGCGTCTTCGTCTCCTCGCTCGCCTTCGCGATCCGGCAGGGCTACGTGCTGCATCGCCGGAACTGGATGCTGATGATCGTCGGCGGCCTCGTCTTCGCCTCGGTCTTCCATCTGGGCCTGCGCGCATATGCGGAGAGTTTGCCGATGAGCCCGGGCCATCATGGCGGGGCGTCCCCGGCGGCGCATGTGGATGATCATGCGGGCGGTCACGGCGAGCTCGGTGACACGCTCGCGATACCCGCGGATCAGGGGACGATGTCCGGACACTGAGTCTGGCATGGTCCGGCGGCCGATCCGTCGATAGCATCCGCTCGAACACGGCGCAAACATCGCCAAGCCCGGTTCGAGCCGCTGACCGTCGGAAACGAAACCGGCCGCCCCATGGAGGGGCGACCGTTGTGATGGCGTTCTTCACTCTGACATCTGCGTGGCCGAACCCGACCACCCGACCACGTACGCCGCCACCGATCCCCTGCGAGCCGGTGGCGGCGATCGTACGGATCAAACAGCGCAGTCGAGGAAGCCGCGATATCCGACGGTGAGACCGCGATCGAGGTGGAACACCATCTCCGCGTCCGCGCGGCGCAGGCCGGGGTTCTCTTCGGTCCAGTCGGCCTCGGGGTCTGGCGTCACGGTGATCTCGGTGCCTTCCGCGGTGAGGCGCGCGCCGTCGTTCAGCGTATCCACCGCAACCGTCGCGTCGGCGGCGAGCGAGATCAGAGTGCCCGACAGCTTGATTGCGCCGCTCTCGCCGGCCATGGCGAGGATCGGCTCGCCTTCGTTCGTGCGGCGGAACTCGCAGGCAGCCCCCGCCTCCAGCACGGTCTCGACCTCTTCGGGCTTGAGGCCCTCGGGATCGAGCCCGGCCAGCTCGGCCGACCCCAGCGCCTCATCGACGGTGCCTTCGGAGGCCGGGGCCTCCGGCTCGCCCAGCTCCGGCGCCGCGGCGTCGCCGTTCTCCTCGATGTCGGCGATCAGGTAGCGCATTTCGCCGATCTCCTTGCGCTGCGCCGCGATGATCTCGTCGGCAAGCTTGCGGACCCGCGGGTCCGAGATGTTGGCCCGCTCCGAGGTCATGATAGCGATCGAGTGGTGCGGGATCATCGCGCGCATGTAGCTGGTGTCGCCCACCGTGGCCTGACCGCGCACGAGCCACAGCGTCAGGCCGAAGACCACGACCGCACCGGCGTAGATCGCGATGTTGATCGCGCGGCTGGCATACATCGACAGCATGAAGCTGAGCATGATCACCGCCATCACGGCCCCCATCAGGAGGGCCATGTAGGTGCGAGTCTCGCTGAAGAAGAGGTGCTCGAAGGCGTAGGTGTTGATGTACATCAGCCCGAACATCACGATCGTCGAGGTCGCGATCATCGCGGCAAAGCGCCAGTAGGACATGGGGGTCTCCTTGTTACTCGGTATGGGGAAAAGTGATGCCGCCATGTCCGCCGGCGGTAGCGGCAAGGCACTGGCAGGTCTCCGGCTGCGGGCCGGGGAGTTCGTTGAGGGTAGCGGCGATTCTGCCCATCGCCGCCACGTCATGATCGAGGTCGAAAACCGGCGTGCCCGACATCGTCGCGCCGTTCATGGCCAGACAAAAGATTTTGGGACCGAGCGTGTCAGGGGCCGCTGCCGTTTCGATAGGAGAATCAGCAGGGGCCTTGTTCCTATCATCCTGCGGATCGGTCGCTGACCGACCGCCGAGTCTCCCGTGACGAGGCATGCGCGCATGGCGACCAGGCTCATGGCAAGTTTCCTTGCTGCAAAGGCACCAATCAGCGCCCGATCTTCGACGATACCCTCTTGGGGTATGGCGGGAACCATCGTCCGGTCGAATGGTTCCAAGTTCGGAGGCGAACGACATGCAGGAAAAGCAGAACAAGGTGGCGATACAGAAGCGTCTCGCGCGCCTCGAGGGCCAAGTCAGGGGCATCTCCCGGATGGTTGAAGAGGACCGCTACTGCGTCGACGTGCTGATGCAGACAGCGGCGGTACGCTCGGCGCTCAGGTCTGTGGAGCGGCTCCTGATCGAGGATCATGCCAACCATTGCATGGAGGCGGCGATCCAGTCGGGCGATCCCGACCAGCAGCGCACCAAGTTCCAAGAGATGGTCGCGCTCCTCGAAAAAGCACGGGACTGACCGAGGGGGTCGCCTCATCCTCATCGACCCGCAGGTCGCAGCCGCACATCGAAGCCTCACGTTCCGTCGGCGCGCAGAGATCTTCCGTCTGCGGCAGCCTTGGTTACGGTCATGAAGGATCCACGGTCGCAGGGCCGACGCGGTTCCGCGCCGGCCCGCAAGCCTTACTCGGCCGGGTAGGGGCGGGGCATGCCCTCGGCGTCGATCATCACCACGTCGAGTTCGGCCTCCGGGTCGTCGCCCATACCCGGTGCGCCCATCGGCATGCCGGGCAGGCTCAGGCCGATCGCCTCGGGCTTTTCGGTAAGAAAGCGCGACAGGATGTCGGCGGGCACGTGCCCGCTGACCGCGTAGCCGTCGATCAGCGCGGTGTGGCAGCCCTGCTGGCCAAGCGGAATCCCGGCCTCGGCGTTGACCGTGGCGAGGTCGTAGGTCTCGACGATCTCGACCTCGTAGCCGTTCTCACGAAGGTATTCGGCATGGGCCGCGCAGCAGCCGCAGTTCGGGTCCTTGTAGAGGGTCATGGTGCCCGCCAGTACCGGCAGGGCGGTGAGGCTGAACAGCGTGGCGGTGGCGAGGGTCCTGAGGCTTTTCATCTGTCGTTTCCTTGTGTTTCAAATCAGACCGCGTCGGCGACGCGGATCAGTGCCGCCATCCCGGCGGATTGGTGGGCGAGGACATGGCAATGCAACATCCAATCGCCCGGGTTGTCGGCCTGGAACGCGATCTCGACGCGCTCCTCGGGGGCCATGAGAACGGTGTCGCGCCATTCGCGATGCGCAGTCGGTCGGCCATCGCGCGACATCACGCGAAAGACGTGGCCATGCAGGTGGATCGGGTGCCACCAGCCGGTGCGGTTCTCAAGCCGGAGAACATGCGAGCTGCCATGCTCGGCCGCGATCAGCGGCGGGCCGTCATGACCGTCCGAGGCGCGCCCGTTGACGAACCACATCCGACCTTGGCGCATCTGCTCGATCATGGCCGGTGCTTCGTCACCCATCATCATCTGCCCCATCATGCCACCGTTGAAAACGATGTCGTGCCGCACTGCACCCGCCAAATCAGGCTCGGACAGCGGATTGGGCGCGAGCGCCATGTCCCAGTCAGGCGCACGTGCGCGCAGCGGCGTATCGCCATGCGCTAATGTGGCGACGTCATAAGCATCGCCAGAGCGGAACAGATCGCGCACCGTCATCGCCGCGCCCGGCTCGCCAGTGGCGTCGAGCACGATATCGGCCCGCATGCCCGGCCCGACCAACACCACGCCGCCCTCTGGTGCATGCGGCGCAACCGGCTGGCCGTCGAGCGCGACGACGACAGGGGCGAGCGAGCCGAAATCGAGCGCGAGGACACGCGCCGTCGCGGCGTTGACGATCCTGATGCGCAACCGCTCGTTCGGCACGACCTCGATGCGCGGCGCGGGCCGGCCGTTCAGCGTGACATGGCTGCCGATCCGCCCGCCATGCATCGCGTCATGGGCGCTGTCGAAGCCGGGCGCGACCTCTCCACCACGCTCGAGCCGCCAGTCCTGAAGCATCCAGACGAGATCGCGATCGACCCGGATCGGGGTGTCTTCCTCGACGATCAGCGCGCCAGCGAGGCCTCGGCCCAGCTGTTCGGCACCGCCCATATGCGGGTGATACCAGTAGGTTCCGGCATCAAGCAGATCGAACTCGTAGAGGAAATCCTCGCCCGGCCCGATCGGCGGCTGGGTGAGGTGCGCCACACCGTCCATGGCGTTCGGCACCCGCAACCCATGCCAGTGAATACTCGTCGGCCTGTCGAGATGATTGCGCGCGCGTAGCTGCAACCGCTCTCCTTGACGAAAGCGAAGCTCGGGGCCCGGAAGGGCGCTGTCATAGGCCCAGACAGGCGTGGCCGGGCGGGGCGGCGGAAGCAGTTGGGCCCACGAGGAGCCGATGGACAGGTCGATCGTCGCGCCCGCCTCGGACGGGGTGGGCAGCAGCACCGCGCCGCCGAGCGCCGCGGCGCCCGAAAGAAAGCCCCTCCGGGAGAGGCTGGTCAAGTTTGTCATTTTGGATATCCTTGATCGGATCGCGCCGCGCAGGCGCGGCTTTGCCCCTCGGGGCGAACGACATCAGACCAAGTGGCGGGGTGGCTCCAACAACGGGGTCGGTCGGGTGCTTGCCGATGGGCCGCGATCGAAATCCACGGTCAGATCACGGCCTTGAGGATCGAACACGCGCGCAGTCGCCTGCGCGCCCGAAGCAGCGAGCACCGACCCACAAGGAGCGGTCGTCTCACAATGGGCGCCTCCCATGCTTGTCTCCTCCGGACAGTCCGAGCAGTTGGACATCCTCTGTGTCGAGGCGACATCGTGCACACCAGACATCGGCCCGGCCGCGGCGGACGAAAGCTGCGTCGCCAAACCGAACAACAGCAGGCAGAGGGCAAGGACACGGGCCATGCGTTTTATATGGTCTCTTCCGGCCGGCTTCTTCAAGAGCCAAGGGTCCGTTGTTCATAGTGTCACGGGTGAGGTGCTCCCCGATCCCT
>NZ_BATB01000008.1 GCF_000466965.1 Limimaricola cinnabarinus LL-001 | reverse complement strand
TTTCAGGAGCATTTCGTCGCCGCAAACGCGATCCCGCACGCCACCGCCCCCTTCGCGGGGCTGCGCGCGACACAACCCCTGCCCGAGCCCAGCTTCAACGCGAATGGCGGCGGCGAGGCGGGCGGTCGACGACGCAGGCGGGCGCGCGACTGAAGGAAACCCGCTTGACGATGCGCGCGGGCTTGGCTACCTCCAAGCCAGAGCGCGCGGGTATGGTGAAAAGGTATCACGAAAGCTTCCCAAGCTTCAGTTACGGGTTCGATTCCCGTTACCCGCTCCAACCTCTCCCGCACGCGACAACCTGACGGGAGAGACGACATGTCCGACATCAAGCGTATCGAATCCAATGCCCGCATGAGCGCGGCCGTGGTCCATGGCGGCATCGCCTATCTGGCGGGGCAGATCGGCACGCCGGGCAACGACGCCCGGACCCAGACCCGCGAAATCCTTGCCGAGATCGATCGGCTGCTCGGCCTCGCCGGGACCGACAAGACGCGCATTCTCACCGCGCAGATCTGGCTGTCGGATATGGCGTATTTCGCCGACATGAACGCCGAATGGGAGCCTTGGGTTGCCAAGGACTGCGCCCCGGCCCGCTGGACCGGAGAGGCCAAGCTCGCCACGCCAGAGCACCTTGTCGAGATCATCGTGACCGCGGCGGTCTGAGCGCGACCCTGTCCGCTTCACTCTGAAAATACTCGGATCGCCCGGCCTGACACCGGGCGACCCCGCCCCGGAACCAGACTACGAAAAAGGGCGGCCCGTGATGGGGCCGCCCTTCGCATGTCGTGACCCGTGGCCGGTCAGGCGCCGTTGGCGCGCAGGAAGCCCACGAGCTGCGCGGTGGAGCCGTCCTTGTCGTCGGCACCCTGCTCGCCATCGACAATCGGCTGCAGCGCTGTGGCCAGCTCCTTGCCCAACTCTACGCCCCATTGGTCGTAGGAATTGACGCCGAGCACGATGCCTTCGACGAAGACGCGGTGCTCGTAGAGCGCGATGATCTTGCCCAGCGTCTCGGGATCGAGCTTCGGGTAGGCCAGCGTCGTCGAGGGCCGGTTGCCCGGGAACACCCGGTGCTTCGCCTGCCGCTCCAACTCGTCGCCCTCGAATTTGCCTGCGACCTTGTCGCGCGCCTCGTCGAGATCGCGGCCCTTCATCAGCGCCTCGGACTGCGCGAGGCAGTTGGCGATGAGCAGGCGGTGCTGATGCTCCAACCCCTTCTCGTGCCCCTCGGCGGCGACGAGAAACTCGCAAGGCACGACCCGCGTACCCTGATGGATCAGCTGGTAGAAGGCGTGCTGCCCGTTGGTGCCTGGTTCGCCCCAGACCACGGGGCCGCTGTGGAACTGCAACTCCTCACCATCCATCGAAACCCGCTTGCCATTCGATTCCATCTCGAGCTGCTGGAGATAGGCGGGCAGA
The DNA here is from genome assembly GCF_000466965.1 of Limimaricola cinnabarinus LL-001. GTDB lineage: Bacteria > Pseudomonadota > Alphaproteobacteria > Rhodobacterales > Rhodobacteraceae > Limimaricola > Limimaricola cinnabarinus. The sequence goes on along the minus strand of NZ_BATB01000008.1, from coordinate 93,361 downwards.
CGGGCGAGACGGTTGTCATAGGGCAGCACAGCGCGGGTGGCGTGGCCCAGCACCTGGTTGTGCCACATCCCCACGAGGGCCAGCATCGCCGGCATGTTCTGCTGCCACGGTGCGGAGCGGAAGTGCCGGTCCATCGCTTCGCCGCCGCGCAGGAAGGCGCGGAACGCTTCCGGCCCGATCGCGATCATTAGCGACAGGCCGATCGGCCCCCACATTGAGTACGCCCGCCGACCCAGTCCTCGAAGCCGAAGACCCGCTCCGGCGCGATGCCGAAGGCGGCCGTCTTGTCGGCCGCCGTCGACAGCGCGGCGAACTGCGCGCCGGTGTCGGATACGGTCTGCCCCATCCATGCCTTGGCGGTGCGGGCGTTGGTCATCGTCTCGATGGTGGTGAAGGTCTTGGAGGCGACGATCACCAGCGTCGTCGCCGGATCGCAGGCCGACAGCGCGTCGGCGATGTCGGCGGGATCGACATTGGACACGAAGTGACAGCGCGGCCCGTCGTGATAGGGTGCCAGCGCCTTGGCGGCCATCGCGGGGCCGAGGTCCGAGCCGCCGATGCCGATGTTGATCACGTCGGTGATCGCGCCGCCCTGCCCGGTGATCTCGCCCGAGCGTACGGCGCGGGCGAACCCTTCCATGCGCTTGAGCGTGTCCAGCACCTCGGGCATGACATCCTGACCGTCGATGGTCACGGCGCCGCCGTCGAGGTTGCGCAGCGCCGTGTGCAGCGCCGCGCGCCCCTCGGTCTCGTTGATCGGCGCGCCCGAGAACATCGCCTCGCGGCGGCCCGCCACGTCCCGCGTGTCAAGCAGCGCGACCAAGGCATCGCGCGTCTCGGCGTCGATGTTGGTCTTGGCGTAATCGAACAGCATTCCCAGCGCGCTGACGGAGTAACTCCGGGCGCGGCTTGGATCATCGAACAGCGTCTTGATGCGCCGGTTCTCCACGGCCTGCGCCCGTGTCTTGAGATCGTTCCACATGTCTCAGCCCTCCGCCCAGTGCACGGTCGCGCCCTTCAGGATCGCCGATACGGGCGCCTCCTGCGGATCGAGTGACTGGGCTTTTTCCAATGCGGCGCGCTTTTCGGCACCGATGATCACGATGTGCCGACGCATCGCCTCGTTCAATACCTTGGCCGACAAGGTGATGCGCGGCTCCGGCGCGCCGGGCGCGCGCATCGCCACGAGCGTCGCATCGCCGTTCAGCGCAGCGTCGAGCTGGTCCGCGCCCGGAAAGATCGAAGCGGTGTGCATGTCCGCGCCCATGCCCAACAGCACCACCGAGAGCGGCAGATGCGGCGCCAGCGCCCCCTGAAGCGCGTCGAGCCTTTCTTCGGGACGCTCGGCCTCGGCATAAAGCGGCAGGTAATGCGCCGCTGCTGCCTCGCCGGTGAACAGCCGACGCCTGAGCAGGCCGGTGTTCGAGCGTTCGGAGCTTTCGGGCACCCAGCGCTCGTCGGTGAGCATCACATGCACCTTGTCCCAATCGAGCCGGATCGCCGAGAGCGTGTCGAAGACCGGCCCCGGCGTGGTGCCGCCGGGCACCGCGAGGCTGGCGCGGCTATCGGCGGTGATCGCCGCGCGCAGCTCGCTGGCGACCCGGTCGGCAAGGTCGATCATCATCATCTCGGAATCGGCGTATTCGACGAATTCCATGCCGTTGGTTCCTTTCGGTTTCCTATCGGCACCACGGCAGGGCCGCGGCGCCCGGGCCTCTCAGCCCTTGATCTCGCGCCAGCGCCGGCCGTCGCGATGCATCAGCATCATCGCATCCTCGGGGCCGGCGGTTCCGGCGTCATAGAGCTTGGGCACGTCGTTGCGTGCCTCCCAGCCCTCGATGATCGGATCGGTCCAGGCCCAGGCCGCCTCGACCTCGTCGCCGCGCATGAACAGCGTCTGGTTGCCGCGGATCACGTCCATGATCAGACGCTCATAGGCGTCGGGCGCGTCCTCGCGGTCCGGGCCCAGCGCGTCGGCAAAGGTCATGTCGAGCGGCACGTCGACAAGCCGCATGCCGCCCGGGCCCGGCTCCTTGATCGTCACCTGCAGGTCCATCCCCTCATTCGGCTGAAGCCGGATCGACAGGATGTTGCGATGCCGCGCGGTGTCGCCTTCGAAGATCGTGTGGCCGAGATCCTTGAACACCACCGCGATCTCGGAGGAGCGCGCCTTCATGCGCTTGCCGGTGCGGATGTAGAACGGCACCTTGGCCCAGCGCCAGTTGGCGATGTGGCATTTCAGGGCCAGAAAGCTCTCGGTAAAGCTACGCGGGTTCTCGGCGTCATCGCGGTAGGAGGGACCGTCCTGCGACGCCTCGTACTGGCCGCGCACGATCTGGTGCGGCTCGACCGGTTGCAGGGCGCGGATCACCTTGAGCTTCTCGTCGCGCACCGTGTCGGCGTCGTAGGTCGAGGGCGGCTCCATCGCGATCAGACACAAAAGCTGCATCAGGTGGTTCTGCACCATGTCACGCATCGCGCCCGATTTGTCATAGTAGCTGCCGCGCCCGGTCACGCCCACGGTCTCGGCCACGGTGATCTGGATATGATCGATGTAATGCGAGTTCCACAGCGGCTCGAACAGCACGTTGCCGAACCGCACGGCCATCAGGTTCTGGACCGTTTCCTTGCCGAGATAGTGGTCGATCCGGTATATCTGCCCCTCGTCGAAATGCTCGGCCAGCGTGGCGTTCAGCGCCTTGGCCGAAGCGAGATCGCGGCCAAAGGGCTTTTCCACGACGATCCGGCTCGAAGCATCGGCGATGCCATGCTGGTGCAGCCGCTCGGCCAAGGCGCCGAACAGCGAAGGAGCCACCGAGAAATAGAAGGCGCGGATCACGCCGTCGCGCATCAGATCGCGCAGCTGGCTCCAGCCGCCATCGCCCGTGGCGTCGATGGCGACATAGTGCAGCCGCCCGAGGAAGGCGTCGATCCCGCCCGCATCGTTCTTTTCCTCCGAGCCGAACTCCGCGATCGCCTCGCGGATCATCTGCCGGTAACCCGCATCGTCCATGTCGGAGCGTGCGGCTCCGATGATGCGAGCCTCGGCAGGCATTTGACCCGACCGGAAGCGGCGAAACAGCCCCGGCAGGATCTTGCGCCGGGCAAGGTCGCCGGTGCCGCCGAAAATGACGAGGTCGAAGCTGTCGACCGGAATGACGCGCGATACCATGGGTGTCTCCGTCTGGGCGGCCACCGAAGGCCGTGCAGTTAGCGCTAACGCCGCCCTCTTAGCGGTGTGATCGGCCGCAGTCTAGGCATCGGCGGATGGGCTGCAACCCGATCCCGGCGAAACAGCGCGGCCTTGGCGCGATCAGGCCTCCAGTTCGGCGTCCCAATAGAGGAAATCGATCCAGCTGTCGTGCAGGTGATGCGGCGGGAAGCGCCGGCCGCGGTCGCGCAACTCCTCCGCGCCGGGCCGGCGCGGCGCGCGGGTCAGGTGCAAGCCGGATTGCCGCAAGCTCCGAGAGCCCTTGCGCAGGTTGCATGGCGAACAGGCGGCAACGACGTTCTCCCAACTCGTGACACCGCCACGGGCGCGCGGGATCACGTGATCGAAGGTGAGATCACCCTTGGAGCCGCAGTACTGGCAGCGAAAACCGTCCCTCAGAAATAAATTGAAGCGCGTGAAAGCCACGCGCTTCTGGGGTCGGACAAAATCTCTCAGCACCACGACCGAGGGTATTCGGATCACCATGGAGGGCGAATGCACCTCGGCATCGTATTCGGCGACGATATCGACCCGGTCGAGGAACACCGCCTTCACCGCCTCCTGCCAAGGCCATAGAGACAGCGGGTAATAGGAGAGCGGCCGGTAATCCGCGTTGAGCACCAGCGCCGGGTGCTGCCTGAGCCCCACCGGGTCGCGTACGAACTCGGTCCTGAAGTCGCCTTGCATCGTGAGTCCGTCCTCGCTCTCGCAGCCCCTTCGGACGACCAGAGCGGGAGCCCCGCTCCTGCCGTACATCGACTATATCTGGCGGCGACAAGCTGGCAAGTCCCAAGGTCGTGTCGTCGCAAGGATCAGCTTGGCCCGCGTGGATGACATCAATATGACGATGAGCGGTCGTTCTGCCCAGAGATCAGGCGATCCCGAGACGCTCGCGCATGAAGGCCAGCGCCACTTCGAGTCCGTCGGGGGCGATTCCATGCGCCGTGCCCTTCATCACATGGGCATAAAGGTCGGTCCAACCAGCCTCCTGCAGCGCCTGCGCCGCCTCGGGCAGCGATTGCGGCGGCACCACCTCGTCCATGTCGCCATGCACCAGAAGGATCGGCAGCCGGTTCTGCACCTCGTCGGCGAGAAGCTCGGGCTCGAGCAGCCGGCCCGAAAAGGCCACCAGCCCCGCGACCGCGTCCTCGCGGCGCGGCAGCACGTGCAGTGCCATCATCGTGCCTTGTGAAAAGCCCACGACCATCACCTGCTCGGGCAGCAGGTCCTCATCGACCATGACCCCATCGAGAAAGGCATTGAGATCCTCGGCGGCGCGGGCGAGGCCTTGGCGGCTCTCCTCTTCACTCGACCCGTCGATCCACGGGATCGGGAACCACTGGAACCCCATCGGCGCGCCGATGCAGGCTTCCGGCGCATCGGGTGCGAGAAACAGCGTGTCCGGCATGTGCTCGGCCAGCGGATCGGCAAGCCCCAGAAGATCGGCCCCGTTGGCGCCGTAGCCATGCAGGAAGACCACCGCCGAGCGCATCTCGCCGCTGAGCGGCTCCACTCGGCCGGATTGCAACGCGCGTGTCATAGGATTCCTTCCCTGCCCTTCACATGGTGGTAGTATTCCCACAGACCGCGTGCCGCAACCGCGCGCCAAGGTGACCATTGCGCCGCGATCTCGCGCAGCGAGCGTTCCTTGGGCCGCTCCTCCAGCTCCAGCAGGTGCCGCGCCCCCTCCTGCAGCGCGAGGTCGCCGGGTGCGAAGACATCTGCCCGGCCCAGCGCGAACATGGCATAGATCTCGGCGGTCCAGACGCCGATGCCGGTGACGGCGGTGAGGGTAGCGATGACCTCGTCCGTGGGCGCGTCGCGCAGGATGCCGAAGTCGATCCCCGCCTGCGCCAGCGCCCGCAGGTAGCGCATCTTCTGGCGCGACAGGCCACAGGCGCGAAGGCTCTCGTCATCCGCCAAAGCGAGCGTTTCGGCCCGTAGCAGACCGGCCTCTTCGAGCCGCCCCCGGATCGCCCGCGCCGAGGCGGTCGACACCTGCTGGCTGACGATGGCAGACGCGAGTTGACCAAAGCCGTCAGGCGTGCGGCGCAGCGGCAGCGGACCGGTGATCTCGAGAAGCCGGGCGAAATGATCGGTGTTCGCCGCGAGCCAACCGGCCCCCTCGGCCACGTGGTCCTCATGCGTGATGATGCGTTCGCTCACAGATCCTCCGCCCATTGCAGCGCCGCTTCCACCGTTTCGACCACCTGCGCCCCGTCGGGCAGCGGCGGCCGGTCGAGCAGCACGACCTTCAGCCCCAGCCTACGCGCCGCTTCGAGCTTGGCGCGCCCGTCCTCACCGCCCGAATCCTTGGCCGCCAGCACGTCGACCCCCATCAGCGCGAAGAGCGCCATTTCGTCGTCGGCGCTGAAAGGCGGGCGCGAGACGACCCATTGGCCGTCCTCATGGGGGAACGGCCCCGGCGCCGGATCGATCCTGCGGCACAGCACGCGGCGGTCTTCGAGACCGCTGAAAGCTTCGAGCCGCTGTGGCCCAGTGGCCAGAAAAACGGTCTTGCCGCGCGGCACATGCGCCGCGAGGTCGGCCTCGGCCTTGATGCGGGTCCAGTCGTCTCCCGGCGCGGGCGTCCAGCCGGGGCGGCGCAGAATGAGATGCGGCAGGCCGATCTCGCAACAGATCCGAGCGGTGCGCCCGGTAATGGTCTCGGCAAAGGGATGGGTGGCGTCGATCACGGCGGTGATGCCATGCTCATCGAGCGCGGCACGAAATCCCGCCTCGCCGTCGAACCCGCCACTGCGCACCGGGACGCCCGGATCGAGCGGACGACGCGTGCGCCCGGCGAGCGAGGCCAGCACCGGCATGCCGCGCGTGGCCAGCCCGGCGGCGATCTCGCGCCCCTCGCGGGTTCCGGCGAGCACCAACACCGTCACGAGGCGCACCCGAGGATCGTGCCCGCCCGGTCGATGACCACCACGTCGAAGGCGATGGCGCTGCCGTCTCGCGCGGTGCCGAAACGGGAGGAGAGCTGCGTCAGCGCCGCCTCGGCCACGTGCTGCCCCAGATCCGGGGCCATCCGCGCCGCCTCGAGCGCCGTGTTGGCCGCCGCGATCCCCGGCACGCCCGCCAGTTCGGCGAGCCCGGCGAAATCCACTTGGGACCGGGCCGAATGCAGGTCCACCGCACCCTGTGCGAGCTTGGTGATCTTGCCAATGCCGCCACCGATGGTGACGCGCGGAACAGGGTGTTTGGCAAGGTATTTCAACATGCCGCCCGCGAAATCGCCCATGTCGAGCATCGCGTGATCCGGCAGACCATGAAGCCCTTGCACCACTCGCTCGGACGTCGCCCCGGTGCAGCCTGCCACGTGCTCCAGCCCTGTCGCGCGCGCCACGTCGACGCCCCGGTGGATCGACGCGATCCAGGCCGCGCAGGAGAACGGACGCACGATGCCCGTGGTGCCGAGGATCGATATTCCCCCGGCAATCCCGAGGCGCGGGTTCCACGTCTTCTCGGCCAGCGCCGCGCCGCCAGGGACCGAGATGGTGATCTCGACATTCGGCGCGCGCGCGAGGTCGGCGGCGATCTCGGCCACCACCTCCTCCATCATGGCGCGCGGCACGGGGTTGATCGCGGGCTCCCCCGGCGGGACGGGCAGTCCGGCCTTGGTCACCATACCCACACCCTCGCCCGCGCGGAACGTCACGCCCTGCGCCGCCTCGCGTACCCGCGCCACGATCAGTGCGCCATGCGTGACATCCGGGTCGTCGCCCGCATCCTTGACGATACCCGCTTCGGCCCAGCCCTCGCCCTCATCCCGATGCGCCACGGCAAAGACCGGCGTTTCGCCACGCGGCAGGGTGATCGACACCTCGCCTGGCCATGCTCCACCCCAGAGCCGCAACAGCGCCGCGCGCGTGGCGGCGGCGGCGCAGGCGCCGGTGGTCCAACCGCGGCGAAGGGGGGCGGGCGTGCTCATATGCGCAACATTAGGCTCGCGGGGCGATGGTGGAAAGCGCGACCGGGGGTTCCCTCGCGCCGGGCGCGCGGCAATAACGATCCCATGACCGACTCGATCTCCCTCCCCGCCCATCACTGGCCCGCCCTCGAACCCGGCTGGGTCTGGCTCTGCGGTGCGGGCCCCGGCGATCCGGGCCTGCTGACGCTGCACGCGCTCAACGCGCTCCGGCAGGCCGATGTCATCGTCTACGACGCGCTGGTCGACGAGCGTATCCTCGACTGGGCGCCGACGCCGAGAAGATCTATGCCGGGAAGCGGGGCGGCAAACCTTCGGCCAAGCAGCGCGACATCTCTCTGCGGCTCGTCGAGCTGGCGCAGGCCGGGCGGCGGGTGCTCAGGCTCAAGGGGGGCGATCCCTTCGTCTTCGGTCGAGGCGGCGAAGAGGCGCAGACGCTGGTGCAGCATGGCGTACGGGTACGGATCATTCCGGGCATCAGCGCCGGCATCGGCGGGCTGGCCTACGCCGGTATTCCGGTCACACATCGCGACGTGAACCAGTCGGTGACCTTCGTGACCGGCCACGACCAATCCGGTGCCACGCCCTCCTCGCTCGACTGGGCCGCGATCTCGCGCGGCAGTCAGGTCATCGTGATCTACATGGGCATCAAGCATGCCAGCGCCATCGCCGACGCCCTGCTCGCGGCGGGTCGCGCGGTGGACGAACCGGTGGCGGTGGTCGCGGGCGCCACCACGCCTTCGCAGAAGGTGCTGGAGACCCGGCTCGACCGCATGGCCGAGGACATCGAACATACGAAGCTGGAGCCGCCGGCGATCATCTGCATCGGCCGCGCGGCCTTGATGCGGCAGGTGCTCGACTGGCAGGGCCAACTCGCGGGCGAAGCCCCGCGCGATCTCGATCCCCTGGGACGCGGACGGCCCGCCGAGCAGGGCTGATGCCCAGCCTGTTGATCGCCGCACCTTCCTCCGGCTCGGGCAAGACCACGGTCACGCTCGGCATCCTGCGCGCGCTCTCGCGGCGCGGGATCGCGGTGCGGGGCGCGAAATCCGGACCGGACTATATCGACTCCCGCTTCCATGAGGCGGCCTGCGGGGTGGCCTGCTTCAATCTGGATGCCTGGGCGATGGGCGCCGAAAGGTTGAAGGCCTTGGCAGGCGGGGCCGAGACCTTGGTGGTCGAAGGCGCGATGGGCCTCTTCGACGGCGCGCCGCCCGATGGTCGAGGGGCCAGCGCCGATCTGGCGCGGCAACTGGGCCTTCCGGTCGTGCTGGTGGTCGATGCCGGTCGCATGGCGCAATCCGTGGCACCTCTCGTGGCGGGGTTCGCAGGCTTCGATCCAAAGGTCCGGATCGGTGGGGTCGTGTTGAACCGCGTGGGTTCCCCCCGACACGAGGGAATGCTGCGCCGGGCGCTGGAGCGCATCGGCCTGCCGGTGCTCGGGGCGCTACCGCGTGAAGCGGGCCTTTCGCATCCCTCCCGCCACCTCGGCCTGGTGCAGGCGGGCGAACGTCTCGACCTCGACCGCTTTATCGATCACGCCGCCGACCTCGTCGAGGCGCATCTCGATCTCGGCGCCCTCATGGGGTTGGCACAGTCCGCCGCTCCCTTGCCGCCACGCACCGGTCCGCACGTGCCGCCGCCCGCGCAACGTATCGCGCTGGCGCAGGATGCGGCCTTCGCTTTCTCCTACCCGCATCTTTTGGCCGATTGGCATGCACAGGGCGCTGAGATCCGGCCCTTCTCGCCCTTGGCCGACCAAGCCGTCCCGGAGGCGGATCTGGTGCTGCTTCCGGGTGGTTATCCCGAGCTTCACGCAGGCAAGCTGGCCGGAGCGCAGATATTCATGCAAAGCCTTAAAAAGTCGGCTCAAAATTCTGATATATATGGAGAATGTGGCGGATACATGGTTCTGGGCGACAGCCTGACAGATGCGGAGGGCACCGCGCACCAAATGGCGGGATTGCTGCGGCTTTCGACGTCCTTCGCCAGCCGCAAGCTCCATTTGGGCTATCGCCGCGTGACGGCGGCGCATGGGCCGTTCAGGGGCGACTGGACCGCGCATGAGTTCCACTATGCCACCACGCTCTCGGCCATCGGCGCGCCGCTGTTCGAGGCCTGCGACGCGGAAGGCACAGCCTTGTCACCGATGGGGCTGCGAGAGGGCTGGGTCTGTGGATCCTTTGCGCACCTGATCGATCGGGCGTGACAGAGCGGCGCGTGGCCGCTACCGGTGATGCATGACAAGCGCACCCATTCCCGACGATCGCCGCGCCAAGCGCAATACCGCGTTTCTGGTCGCAGCACAGGCGATCCTCGGCGCGCAGATGCCCATCCTTTTCGTGATCGGCGGACTTGTGGGGGCGGAGCTGTCGCCGAACGCCTGCCTCGCCACTCTGCCGATCTCGCTCATCGTCTTCGGCTCGATGACAACGGCGCCGTGGATCTCGCCGCTGATGCAGCGGCGCGGACGACGCGCGGGGTTCGTGATCGGGGGCATCGCCGGGGCGCTCGGTGCCGGACTCGGGGCGCTGGGGCTGATGCTCGGCTCGTTCCCGGTGCTGCTGCTTGGCTCCTATGTCACCGGCATCTACATGTCGGCGCAGGGCTTCTACCGTTTCGCGGCCGCCGATTCGGCCTCCGACAGCTTCCGCCCCAAGGCGATCTCATGGGTGATGGCGGGCGGTCTCGGTGCGGCGATCATCGGCCCGCAGCTCAACAAGGCGGTGCTCGACGCCTTCGCGATACCCTTTCTGGGCAGCTACCTCGCCGTGATGGCGCTGAACCTCGGGGGGCTGTTTCTATTCCTTGGGCTCGACCTGCCGGTCGGCACGCCTTCCGACCCCAAGGTCGCGCCGGTCCCGAACCGGTCCCGGCGGGCCCTGCTGCGCGAGCCGGGCATTCTCGTCGCGATTCTCTGCGCGATGGTGTCCTACGGACTGATGAACCTCGTGATGACCTCCACCCCGCTCGCGGTGGTCGGCATGGGGCATGGGCGCGACCACGCCAATGACATCGTCTCGGCGCATGTGCTCGCGATGTATGTGCCGTCGTTCTTCACTGGCCACCTCATCGCGCGATTCGGCGCGGCGCGGATCGTGGGCACGGGGCTGGCGCTTCTTGGGTCCGCCGGACTGACTGGCCTATCGGGCACGAGCCCGCCCGCCTTCTACGCCACGCTGATCCTGCTGGGCCTTGGCTGGAACTTCGGCTTCATCGGCGCGACAGCGATGCTCACCTCCGAGCACCGCCCCGAAGAGCGCGGCGTGGTGCAGGGCCTCAACGACACGTTGGTTTTCGGCTTCGTGACGCTGGCGTCGCTGTCGTCGGGCGGGCTGATGAACTGCTCCGGCGGGATGCCCGCCCAAGGGTGGTTTTTCGTCAACTCGGCGATGTTCCCCGCGTTGGCGTTGGCGGGTGGTGCGCTTCTTTGGCTCCGCAACCGCCGCCGGGTTACCATCGCCCCGTCGCGGCCCTGAGCGCCAGCGCGGCGGCACCGGCGGCGGGGCCGGGGGTCAAGGCGCCCTGCGCGACGCGGCCCGGATCGGCCACCGCGCGCTTCAGGACTCCCTCGGCCTGCCACGCGGCGCGCAGCGCCGGGACGACCGCCTTTGACAGTCGCGTCTTTCGAGCGTCATGCAGCGCTTCGAGTCCGCGCCGGGCGAACTCGCGTACCGCCTCGGGGCGTCCATCGACGAGCGGGCGTTTGCCACGCTCCTCGAAGCCGGGGATCGCCATGAGCCAGAGCGCCACGCCGTGGCCGAAGCCCGCCCTGCGGATCGGACCCTCCTCGTCGTCACCGGCCCCGAGCGCCTTGGCCGAAAGCCACATCAGCCCGCCCGCCGTGGCGTCGACATGCGCGTCGAGGGCGGCCTGATCCTCGAACGGGTCCGAGTAGATGTCCCAGCGCCGCGCGGCCACCAAGGCGTCGAGCGCGGCTTCGGGCAAGGCCGCCTCGCGCACGACCTGCGCCAGGGGGGCTGCGACTTCGTGGGCGCGCACGGGCGCGCCGCCGACGATCTCCTCGACCACGTCGCGCCACCATTGCAACCGCATCTCCGCGATCATCGGCTCCTTGGTCACGAAGGGCGCACGCGCCACTTCGAGGTTGAAGGCATAGAGCGGAAACAGCTTTTCGCGGGCGGCCACCGGCGCGGTCATGGCCGCGCGGAACCGGTCGGGATCGCCACGTTCGACGAGACCTGCACAGGCGGCGACGCTCATGGCCGCGCCACCGGTGCTGCGCCGTCCCGGATCAGCTTCCAGCGGATGGAGTCCACCAGCGCGTCGAAGCTCGCATCGACGATGTTGGCCGAGACGCCCACGGTGGACCAGCGCTCCCCCTGCCCGTCCTCGCTGTCGATGATGACGCGGGTGACGGCCTCGGTGCCCCCATCGGTGATCCGCACCTTGAAGTCGACGAGATGCACGTCGTCGATGATCGACTGGTAGGGGCCGAGATCCTTGCCCAGCGCGCGGCTGAGCGCGTTGACCGGACCGCGATCCGACCCGTCCGGCCCGGCGCTTTCCGACACGCTCATCACCTTCTCGCCGCCGATCTTGACCACGACCACCGCCTCGGACAGCGACACCATCTTGCCACGCTTGTTGCGGCGGCGCTCGACCGTGACACGGTAGCGCTTGACCTCGAAGAAGTCCGGCAGCCGCCCCAGCTCGTCCAGCGCCAGCAGCTCGAAGCTCGCCTGCGCGGTGTCGTAGGAATAGCCGCGCGATTCCTGCTCTTTGATCCGGTCGAGGATTCGGGCGAGCGCGGGATCGCCCTTCTCGACCTCGATCCCGGCGCGGGCGAGGCGTTCGCGCAGGTTCGATTGCCCCGCCTGGTTCGACATCGGCACGATGCGGGAATTGCCGACGACGCCCGGCTCGATGTGCTCGTAGGTCGAGGGGTCTTTGGCGATCGCGCTCGCATGCAGCCCGGCCTTGTGGGCAAAGGCCGAGGCGCCGACATAGGGGGCCTGCTTCATCGGCACCCGGTTGAGGATGTCGTCGAGAAGCCGCGAGGCACGGCGCAGTCCCTTGAGCGCGTCCGGCGTCACGCCGGTCCGCATCGTCGAGGCGTAGGGCTCCTTGAGCAGCAGCGTCGGGATCAGCGTGGTGAGGTTGGCATTACCGCAGCGCTCGCCCAGTCCGTTGAGCGTGCCCTGGATCTGGCGCGCGCCTGCTTCGACCGCGGCCAGTGAACAGGCCACCGCCTGCCCGGTGTCGTCATGGCAATGGATGCCCAGATGATCGCCCGGGATTCCGGCGGCGATCACGTCGCGGGTGATGGCCGCGATTTCCTCGGGCATGGAGCCGCCATTGGTGTCGCACAGCACGACCCAGCGCGCGCCGGCATCATAGGCGGAGCGGATGGCGGCGAGGGTGTAGTCCGGGTTCGCCTTCCAGCCGTCGAAGAAATGCTCGGCGTCGAACAGCGCTTCGCGGCCCTGCGCCACGATATGCGCGATCGTCTCGCGGATGTTGGCGAGGTTTTCGTCGAGCGTGATGCCGAGCGCCGTGGTGACGTGAAAATCATGCGTCTTGCCGACGATGCAGACCGACGAGGTGTTTGCGTTGAGTACCGCCGCCAGCACCTCGTCATTGGCGGCCGACCGCCCGGCCCGCTTGGTCATGCCGAAGGCGGTGATCGTGGCGCGGGTCGCGGGCGGAACTTCGAAGAACTCGCTGTCGGTTGGGTTGGCGCCAGGCCAACCGCCTTCGATCTGGTCGATGCCGAGACCGTCAAGCGCCTGCGCGATCTGGATCTTCTCGCGGGTCGAGAATTGTACGCCTTGGGTCTGCTGCCCGTCGCGCAGCGTAGTGTCGTAAAGATAGAGCCGGTCGGTCATGCGCTGCCCCCGAGTTTGGTCTCGTCGAAATCCGGGCCGGGCTGCCAGCTTGCCTGCCCGCCCATATCGGTCACCTGCACGCCTGCGGCGCTGAGGATGTCGCGGATGCGGTCGGCCTCGGCCCAGTCTTTGGCGGCGCGCGCCTGCGCCCTGCGCGATAGAAGCGCAGTGACGGCGGCGTCGACCTCGGGCGCGATCGCGGGCGCCGCGTCGGCCCCCGCGAGGGTGGCGAGCGCGTCCCAATCCTCGATCAGCCCCATCAGTTCGAGCGTGGCGGCAAAGGGCACGAGCTTGGCCGGAGTCTTGGCCGCCGCCAGAACATGCATCCGGGCGATGGCGCCGGGGGTGTTGAGATCGTTGGCAAGTACGCCGAGGAACTCCTTGTCCATGCACCACTCGCCAGACGCCTTCAGGCCCTTGACCATCCTGGCGGTAAAGCCGTGCGCGTGCAGGATGCCGTACCACTTGGCCAGCGTCGCCTCGGCCTCGGCGCGCTTGTCCTCGGTCCAGTCCATCGGCTTGCGGTAATGCGTGCCCAGCATGACAAGACGGATCACTTCGCCCGGCACACCGCGGTCGAGCAGGTCGCGCACGGTGAAGAAATTGCCCAAGGACTTGGACATCTTCTTGCCTTCGACCTGCAGCATCTCGTTGTGCATCCAGATCCGCGCGAAATCGCCTTCAGGATGGGCGCAGGCGGATTGCGCGATCTCGTTCTCGTGGTGTGGAAACTGCAGATCGATGCCGCCGCCATGGATGTCGAAGCTTTCGCCGAAGAGCTGGTAGGACATGGCCGAGCACTCGATGTGCCAGCCCGGACGCCCGCGCCCGACGCTCTGGCCTTCAACAACGGGACCGTCCCATCCGGGCTCGTCGTCGCGCGACGGCTTCCACAGCACGAAATCCATCGGGTCGCGCTTGTAGGGGGCCACCTCGACGCGCGCGCCCGCGATCATGTCCTCGACCGCGCGGCCCGACAGCGCGCCGTACTCGGCATGGCTCGATACCGAGAACATCACGTGGCCCTCGGCGGCATAGGCATGACCCGAGAGCACGAGGCGTTCGATCATCGCGACCATCTGGCCGATGTAATCGGTGGCGCGTGGTTCGTGATCTGGCCGCAGCGCGCCGAGCGCGTCCATGTCCTGATGATACCACAGGATCGTCTCATTGGTGATCTCGCGGATCGGGCGACCGGTCTGGGCCGCGCGCGCGTTGATCTTGTCGTCGACGTCGGTGAAGTTGCGCGCATAGGCGACATGGTCCGGGCCGAAGATTTCGCGCAGCAGCCGGTAGAGCAGGTCGAACACCAGCACCGGCCGCGCGTTGCCCAGATGCGCCCGGTCATAGACCGTCGGCCCGCAGACATAGAGCCGGATGTTCTCCGGGTCGATCGGCGTGAACTCCACCTTGCGGCGGGTCTTGGTGTCGTGCAGGCGGATCGTCGTCATGTGGGCCTCGCAGGCGGTGACGCCGGCGGGCTGATCCTGTGTTCCATCGGGAAAACGTGAGAGCGGCCCGCGTGACGCAAGTCAGCAGGAAATGATGCAGCCGATGATGATGCTCGTGCTCGTCATGGAAAGCGATCTAGCAGCCGTGTCGTCCTACGTCCAGCGTCTCGGGCGATTGACAGTGGGATGCGAGCCCGCCCTTGTGGACGACATGACAGTTTCACATCGCATCACGCAGATCACCGCCGGCGGTTCGGACGGCTGGGACCTGTTCCGCAAGGCCCGCCGGATGATCGAGGCCGGGATCCCCGTCACCGAACTGACCATCGGCGAACACGACATTCGCACCGATCCGGGCATCCTCGACGCCATGAACCGCGCAGCATTGGGCGGTCACACCGGCTATGCCGCTGTTCCGGGCATCGCCGGTCTCCGGGCCGAGATCGCCCGGCGGGTGGAGGCGCAAAGCGGTGTGGCAACCGCGCCCGAGAACGTCCTCATCGTGCCCGGCGGGCAGGCCGGTCTCTTCATGGCGCATCTGGCCGCCTGCGACGCCGGGGACGGCGCGCTTTATGTCGACCCGTTCTATGCCACCTACCCCGGCACGCTGCGCGCGGCGGGGACGGCGGCGCTGCCGGTGGTGGCGCGTGCCGAAGATGGCTTCGTGCCGCGCGCCACCGATCTGGAGGCCGCGATTGAGGGGCATGGGGGCCGCGTACGCTCGCTGCTCATCAACACGCCCAACAACCCGACCGGTGCGGTCTATGGGCGCGACGCTTTGGCCGAGATCGGCGCGCTGTGCCAACGCCGGGACCTCTGGCTCATCTCGGACGAGGTCTATGAGGGGCAGGTCTGGGAGGGCGAGCATCTGAGCCCCCGCGCCTTGTCCGGCCTCGGGGGACGGACGCTTGTCGTGGGATCGATGTCCAAGGGCCACGCGATGACCGGCAGCCGGATCGGTTGGATCGTTGGCCCTGAGGGCGCGATAGACGCGCTCGAAGACCTCGCTACCCACATGACTTACGGCATCCCCGGCTTCGTGCAGGACGCGGCGCTGCATGCGCTGCGGCTGGGACCAGCCTTCGAGGCAGAGGTCGCGGCACCGTTCCGGCGGCGGCGCGACATCGCGCAGCGTCTCGTCGCGGCGCAGCGAGTGGTGCGGGCGGTGCCGATGCAGGGTGCCATGTATGCGCTGCTCGACATCCGGGCCACCGGGCTCGATGGCGAAGCCTTTGCCGAGGCGCTGCTTGAGCGCGAGCGGATCGCGGTGATGCCGGGCGAAAGCTTTGGCCGTGCGGCGGCGGGGCATGTGCGCGTGGCGCTGACGGTCGAGGATTCGCAGCTCGAGGCGGCGCTGGTGCGGCTGCTGGCGCTGGCCGGAGAACTGGCCCGAGAAATGGCCGGGCCGCAAGCGCGGTAGCAGACATGAAAAAGGGGGCCGTAACCGACCCCCTTTTCCGCTAGTCGTGATCGAGGCTGCCCGGCAGATGGCCGGGCCCGTCCGATCAGAACTGGTAGGACACGCGCGCCGCGGCGGTGGTCGTCTCAAGGTCGGTGGCGCCGAGGTCTTCGAACTCGTGCTGCAGCACTTCGCCGCCGACGACGATGTTCTCGGTGACCTTGTAGTCCACGCCGGCACCGTAGACGTAGCCGTCGAACTGGTCTTCGCCGCCGATGTCATCGGCGGTGTAGGCGCTGGCGTAACCGGCGGTCACGTAGGGCAGGAAGGCGCCCGCGTCATAGCCCGCGCGCAGCTTGGCGGTGGCGATGCCGTCGATCTCGGTAGCGCTGTCCTCGTCACCGATCTCGGTGCCGACATAGGACACTTCGCCACCGAGGACGAGCTTGCCGAAGTCGTAGTTGTAGCCCAGCTGGCCACCATAGACGGCGCCGTCCTCATCGAACGTGTCGTCATCGGTTTCGGCTTCGCCGTAGCCGAGCTGGCCACCGGCGTAGAAGCCCGACCAGTCGGACCCGGTCGCGACCACGGGGGCCACGGCGACGGGGGCGGCGGGGGCCACCGGATCGGCGACCGGCATGGCCAGACCACCGGCAAAGGCGGGGGCGGCCAGAAGGCCGAAGGTCAGTGCAAAGGTGGGGGTCTTGAAATTCATGTGTAGTTCCTCTTCGTTCCATGCCCGGTCACCCGATGATTGGGAGGGGGGCGACCGTGGCGGACCACCGATCTGGGCCGGTGCGTCCTCGCTAGAACACATGGGCCATGGGAAGGTTCAATGCAGCTGCAGAAAAATGCGCAGGGTCGACGCCGTCTGCGCGCAGAGATCGGCCCATGTGTCGGCGGCGTCCTGCCGATTACCCTGCGGCACTGTCCGACAGGACCGAAATCACTGCCTCCGGTGGCACATCCGAAGTGACAAAGGCCTCACCTATCGCGCGGGCCAGCACGAAGCGCAGCTTGCCGTCTTTCACCTTCTTGTCCTGCCCCATAAGCGCCAACAGCGATTCGGCGGAGGGCAGATCGCCGGGGATGTCGCGCAGCTCGGCTCGCATGCCCATCGTGGCCAGATGCGCGCGCACGCGGCTCGGCTCCTCCTGCGGGCAGAGCCCAAGGCGCGCCGACAGATCGAAGGCCAGAGCGCAGCCGATCGCCACCCCCTCGCCATGCTTGAGCCGATCCGAATAGCCCGTCGCCGCCTCGAGCGCGTGACAGAAGGTGTGCCCCAGATTGAGAAGTGCCCGGTCACCCTGTTCGGTTTCGTCGCGCATCACGATCTCGGCCTTCATCTCGCACGACCGCCGCACCGCCTCGAGCCGGGCGTCGCGGTCGCCGTCGCGCAGGCGCGGGCCGTTGATTTCGAGCCATTCGAAGAAACCCGCGTCGCCCAGAAGGCCGTATTTCACCACCTCTCCATAGCCCGAGAGAAACTCGCGCTCGGGCAGCGTGTCGAGCAGCGCGACGTCGGCAAGCACGAGCACCGGCTGGTGAAACGCCCCGGCAAGGTTCTTGCCCTGCGCGGTGTTGATGCCGGTCTTGCCGCCGACCGAACTGTCGACCTGCGCCAGGAGCGAGGTAGGCATCTGCACGAATCGAATGCCGCGCCGGGCGATGGCGGCGGCGAACCCGGCCAGATCGCCGATCACCCCGCCGCCAAAAGCCACGACGAGATCGCCGCGCTCGACGCGGCTCTCGATCAGCCATTCGGTCGCGCGGGCCAGACCGTCCCACGACTTGGTTGCCTCACCCGCAGGCAGCGCGAGGCTCACCGCCTCGATGCTTTGGGCAGCGAGTCCGGCTTCGAGTGCCGCCAGATGTGCCTGTGCCACGGTTTCGTCGGTAAGGATCGCGACGCGCGGGCGGCGCAGCAGCGGGCGCAGGTGATGCCCTGCCTGCGCCACGAGCCCGGCGCCGACATGAATGTCATAGGCCCGCCCCGGTAGGTCGACCCGGACGGTGGCAGTCTTGGGGGCGATCATTGCTGTGTCTCCATGATGTCGGGCCGGGTGGCGAGGGTCTCGATCACGCGGCTGGTGGTCCGGTCGATCGAATCCCCCGGCTGCGCGATAAGCCGCAGTTCGGCTTGCGCATAGACGGGGCGGCGCTCGGTGAGTAGGCGCGACAGCGTGCCGCGTGGATCCGCGGTGCGCAGCAAGGGCCGGGTGGATTTGTGGCGCACCCGTTCCCACAGAAGATCGAGATCGGCGTCCAACCACAGCGCCGCCCCCAGCCGGGAGATCATGTCGCGATTGGCAGGGGCGAGATACGCGCCGCCTCCGGTCGAGATCACGCGCGGCCCCGCTTCGAGCAGCCGCCCTAGCACTTCGCTCTCTCGGGCACGAAAGAACGGCTCACCGTCGCGGGCGAATATCTCGGCGATCGTGCATTTCGCAGCCTCCTCGATGGCCGCGTCGCTGTCGACGAATCCGCAGCCCAGCCGTGTGGCGAGAGCGCGGCCGATGGCGGTCTTGCCCGATCCCATCATCCCGACCAGGACCAGGGGTCGTCGCAGCTGCCGCGCGCGTGGCGCTCCGGCGTCGTCCCGTACCGTCATCTGCGCCTTCCCCGCCTGCATCCGTCCCCTTGTCGCGGCCCGCAGTACGGGCCCGGCAATTTCTCGCCCTGAATGACGTGATATCCGCCGAAAGACCAGTTATGAATCGTTCGAAAGAGGCGGCGCACGGCTGCCCGCAGACCGGGGCAAGGAAACGACTGAGATGCTGAGACGACTGATCTGGGCGCTGGTGAAAGCGGCGCTGATCCTCGCGGTGTTGGCCGTGTTGGGTGTTCTGGCCTATGCCTATGTGGGACCGATGCTGTTCCCCGATGATTTTGCGGCCCCCGCCACGGAGGTGACCAAGCCCGTCACCCTCGGGATCGGTCAGTGACGCGCGCCGCGCGCCTCCTGCTCGTGACCACCGCGATCGCGGCCTTGGCCCAGCCCGGAGCCGCGCAGCAGGACGCGACCGGCGGAGAACCGCTCTCCGCGATCGACTGGCTGTCGCGGTCGGTGGCCCTGCCCGACACGACGGCCCCCGGGCCCGACACCGAAGAGCCGCCCGTGGCCGACAGCGCGGCCGCGCCGCAGGTTTCGGTGCGCCCGCTCGATTCCGCGTCTCCCGATTCCGTGGGGCTGGTCGGGCCGCGTGTCTCGGGCCTGCCGCGCCATCTGTGGTCGGCCAGCGAGCAGGATCGGCTGATCGCCCTGATCGAGGCGCAGCCGCTCGACACGCTCCCCGCCCTTGAAGCGCTGCTACAGCTCCTGATGGTGGCCGAGGCCGATCCTCCCACCGATGCGGACGGGCGCGGCGCGCTGTTTCTCGCACGGATCGACCGGCTGCTCGAGATGGGCGCGCTCGATCCGGCGGCCGAACTGCTGCAGGAGGCCGGCCCCGACGATCCCGAGCGGTTCCGGCGCTGGTTCGACACCGCGCTGCTCACCGGCTCCGAGAACGCGGCTTGCCGCGCCATGCGCAACAAGCCCGCCATCGCCCCGACTTGGCCCGCACGGATCTTCTGTCTTGCCCGCGAAGGCGACTGGCAGGCCGCGGCGCTGACGCTCAACTCGGCTCGCGCGCTGGCCGAGGTGACCGATGCCGAGGACGCCATGCTGTCGCGTTTTCTCGACCCCGACCTCTATGAGGGCGAGCCGCCGCTTGAGGCGCCCGAACGGGTGACGCCCTTGGTCTACCGCCTGCGCGAAGCGGTGGGCGAGGCGATGCCGGCGGCTTCCCTGCCCCGCGCCTTCAGCCATGCCGACCTGCGTCCCACCAAGGCGTGGCGCGCACAGATCGAGGCAGCTGAACGGCTCGCCCGCCACGGCGCGATCGAGCCCGCGCGGCTGTTCGGCATCTATACGGCCCGCGTGCCCGCCGCCTCGGGCGGATTGTGGGATCGGGCCGCCGCGATACAGGGCTTCGACACGGCCCTGCGCGCGGGCGACACGGGAAAGGTCGCGCAAACGTTGCCCCCTGCATGGGAGGCAATGCACGACGCGCGGCTTCAGTCCGCCTTCGCCCAGCACTACGGGCCTGATCTTGTTGGCGTAGATCTGCCCGGGAAAACGACGCGGATTGCACAGGAAATGGCTCTGCTCGGCCCCGATTACGAGGCCGCCGCGCAGCCGCTTGAGGCCGCAACCCCGCGCGACGCCTTGCTATCGGCATTGGCGCGCGGCGTGCCCGAGGATGCCCGTCCCGATCCGGCCCCCGACGATCCCATTCCCCTCGCCCTGCTCGACGGGTTCTCGGACAGGTCGCCGCCCGCAGGGCTGTCGACCATGATCGACGAGGGTCGGCTGGGCGAGGCCATCCTGACGGCGACCCTCCTGATCGAGCAGGGCCGCACCGGCGACACCGGGGCGCTTGCCGATGGGCTCGCCACACTGCGGGCCGTCGGGATGGAGGATACGGCGCGCCGCGTCGCGCTGCAGCTGCTGTTGCTGGAGCGTTCTTCATGAGTGCTGCACAGGCTGCCGCGATGCCGATGGGGCATTGGATCTCGGCCTTTCTCGAAGCACAGGCCGCCGAGCTTGATGCCGCGCGCAACACGCTTCTGGCCTATGGGCGCGACCTCAATGATTTCGCCGGGTGGCTGACGCACAAGGATGCGCATTTCGCCAGCGCCACGCAGGACCACGTGGAGCGCTACCTCATATCCTGCGAGGCCGAAGGGTTGTCGAGCGCCACCCGCGCACGGCGGCTGTCCTCGATCCGGCAATTGTTTCGATTCGCGTTCGAGGAAGGCTGGCGCGAGGACAACCCGGCGATCCGGCTCAAGGGACCGGGCCGAGCGCGCCGCCTGCCCGGTACGCTCTCGCGGGAGGAGGTCGAGGCGCTGCTCGCCGCCGCCCGCACCGAGCCGCGCGATCCGCTGCGCGCCACCTGCCTGATGGAACTGCTCTATGCCACCGGCCTGCGGGTGTCCGAACTCGTGACGCTGCCGGTGGCGGCGCTGCGCGGCGATCCCGAAATGCTGCTGGTGCGCGGCAAAGGCGGGCGCGAGCGGATGGTGCCTCTGTCGCGCCCCGCGCGGGCCGCCGTTTCGGCATGGCTGGCGCGACGCGACGCGGCGGAGGCCGAGGCGGTCGCTGCCGGCAAGCCCGCCTCGAAATTCCTGTTTCCCGCGCGCGGCCGCGACGGCCACCTGACGCGGCAGAGCTTTTTCGTGCTGATCAAGGATCTAGCCGCACGCGCGGGGCTTGCTCCGGATCAGGTGACGCCGCATGTGTTGCGCCACGCCTTCGCGAGCCATCTTCTCGCGGGGGGCGCGGATCTGCGGGCGATCCAGGCGCTTCTGGGTCACGCGGATCTATCGACCACCGAGATCTACACCCATGTGCAGAGCGAGCGCCTGACCGCGCTCGTATACGAGCATCATCCTCTCGCGCATCCGCGCGAGAAGGGTTGATCCCGCCACACCCCGGACCATAACTCTGGGGGAGCCGCAAATTGCGAAGGACTTCATGGAAACCGCCCTCGACGCCGCCTTCTGGATCACCAGCATCGCGATTCTCTTCCTTCTGGTGGCCTCGGCCTTCTTCTCGGGCTCCGAGACGGCGCTGACCGCCGCGTCGCGCGGCAAGCTGCGCGCGGCGGCCGATCGCGGCTCCAAGGGGGCGGCGCAGGCACTTCAGGTGACCGAGGACAACGAGCGCCTGATCGGCTCGGTCCTCTTGGGCAACAACGTCGTCAACATTCTCGCCACCTCGCTGGCGACCGCGCTGCTCACCCGCGTCTTCGGCGACAGCGGCGTGGCAGCGGCGACGCTGGTGATGACGCTTCTGGTGCTGATCTTCGCCGAAGTGCTGCCCAAGACCTATGCCATCACCAACGCAGAGACGTTCGCCAGTACCGTCGCGCGCCCCATCGGCTGGGTGATCCTGATCTTCGCCCCCGTCGTCTCGGCGGTCCAGGTCTTGGTCCGGGCATTGCTGCGCCTGTTCGGCGTGCGCACCGACCCCGACCTCAACGTTCTCGCCGTGCGCGAGGAAATCGCCGGCGCATTGAGCCTCGGCCACGAGGAGGGCGTCGTCGACCGCGAGGATCGCGACCGCATCCTCGGCGCGCTCGATCTCGGGGACCGCACGGTCGAAGAGGTGATGCTGCACCGCTCCAACATCGCGATGATCGATGCGGGCCGCCCCGCGACCGAGATCCTGTCGCTGTGCCTCGAAAGCCCACACACGCGCCTGCCGCTCTATCGCGACGAACCCGAAAACATCGTCGGCATCCTGCACGCGAAGGATCTCCTACGCGCGATGCACAAGATGATGGGCGATGGCGCAGTCGAGACGACTGAACTCGAAAATTTCGACATCATGGATGTCGCGATGACGCCCTACTTCATCCCCGAGACCACGACGCTCGACGACCAGATGCGCCAGTTTCTCAAGCGGCACACGCATTTTGCCTTGGTCGTCGACGAATATGGCGCGCTGCGCGGCCTGATCACGCTCGAAGACATCCTCGAGGAGATCGTGGGAGAGATCTCGGACGAATTCGACGCCGAGCGCGAAGAGCCGATCGCAATGACCGAGGACGGCGCCTACGTGATCGACGGCTCGATGACGATCCGTGATCTCAACCGGCGGCAGGACTGGAACCTCCCCGACGAAGAGGCCAACACGATCGCGGGGCTGGTGATCCACGAGGCGCAGATGATCCCGACCGAAGGCAGGTCTTCAGCTTCCACGGTTTCCGCTTCGAAGTCATCGGCAAGGAAGAGAACCGGATCTCGACGCTGCGCATCCGCCCTCTGGACAGCCTCTGAAGCGGTTTCCCCATCCAGCGATCATCAGGCGGGCCCATGGGCCCAAAAGACTTGGCCGACCCCGGTAGGGTCGGCCATATCTTGCCAGATCAACTTTCGGTTGAAGATCAAGCCGCTCCGAGCCGCGCCATCGGGCGTAGCTGCCGACGCAGCAGTTTTCGCACCTCTCCCAATTCCTCGGTGGCGACGGATGTGTCGCGCTCGTGCGACAGGCGCAGCCAAGTGCCGTCATCGTCGAGATAGGTCGAGGCGCATCGCGCGCGCAGCGGCGTCGAGCAACAATCGCGCCATGCGACGACGCTGTAGCTCAGAAGAACGGTATCACCTTGCTCGGTCATGGTCTTCTCCTGCAGCTCGATGGCCCCGAACTGTCGTGCCGGGCGCAGGCCCTGCAACGCGGCATCACGGTCCTGAAGATCCGCTGGAAACGGAATCACCAGCTCTCCTCCTCCCTCGAGTTGGCGCTCGTAGAACGCGGCACCGTCGAACCAGTGTTTCTTTTCAAGAGTCCAAAGCGTTTCAGCCAGTGGCTCCATTAGGTTCCTCCCATGCGTCATGTTCGATGCTCCCGTGGCACAAACGTTACACGATTGTTTCCGTTCCGTCAGCATGCATGCCTCTCAGGTTATGTATAAAACCGTACATACAACCCTGGATAGCAAGAGCGGCCCGCATAGAGCGCTCGCGTCACATCTTTCGGTGGATCGAACCGCCTCGGTCGGTTCGGTAGAGATATTCGTAACCTCCCGATGGCATGATGCCGGTGTCGGGCCACCGGTCTGATATCCTCCCTGTCAGACTTGCCGCGCCTTCGGGCGCGGTTTTTTTTAAGTCTTTGCGTTGGGTTTTCGGGGGTTACCCGTTGACGCCTCCCCCTGCATATTCTAGCGTCCGATGCAATTAGTCGGCCAAGTCCGACAGGGAGAAACCGGAAAAGGGGGCTGTCTTGCGGCCCCCTTTTCTCATCCGCGAAACCTTGCCGGTCGCTGTTGTCTTTCGCCTGACAGTCCTTGCAAGCCGTGCTAGATCCGCGCCGACACTGACAAACGGGATCGCCACATGCCGAACCGACTGACACTTCTGGCCAGCGCCGCACTGCTGGCGCTTTCGACGCCTCTCGCCGCGCAGGACACCACCGCGCCCGAGACGCCCGAGGTCACCGCCCCCGCCGCAGCCCCCGAGCGCCCGCCGACGCGGCCCCGGCGGAGGCACCCGCCGCACCGGCCGAGGCCGATCCGGCGGAGGCCCCGGTCGAGACCGCCGAACCCACCACCCCCGCCGAGCCTGCATCCTCCGACGAGCCGGCGTCGCCCGATGCGCCCGAGACCGCAGAGCGTCCGGGACAGCCCTATGTGGCCGAGACGCACGGGGATTGGGCACTGCGCTGCATGCGCGCCACCGAGGGCGTAACCGATCCCTGCCAACTCTACCAACTGCTCGAGGACGCCGAAGGCAATGCCGTGGCCGAGGTCAGCCTCCTGCCGCTGGCGGCCGAGTCGCAGGCGGTGGCAGGCGTGACCGTCGTGGTGCCGCTCGAGACGCTGCTGACCGAGGCGCTGTCGCTGTCGATCGACGGCGGCGAGGCCGCGCGTTACCCGTTCAGCTTTTGCAACCGCGCCGGTTGCGTGGCCCGCTTCGGCCTGTCCGACCAGCAGCTCGCCGCCTTCAAGCGAGGCCGCGCAGGCACACTGCGGATCGTGCCAGCTGCCGCCCCCGATCAGGAGGTCTCGCTCACGATGTCGCTGTCCGGCTTCACCGCGGGCTACGACGCCGTGGTCGCCTCGGCCGAGTAACGTCGCGGTTCATCGGGCTTAGAGGCGCGGCCGTCATGCGGCCGCGCCTTTTCGTCTGAAACGCCCCTTCAGGCCGCGCGCAACGCCAGCACCGCGTTGAGCCCGCCAAAAGCGAAGGCGTTGGAGAGCACCGCATCGACCCGTGCCTCGCGCGCCACGTTGGGCACCACGTCGAGCGCGCATTCGGGGTCCGGCATCTCATAGCCTATGGTCGGCGCGATCACGCCGTCGCGCAGCGCCATGATGCAGGCCAGAAGCTCCACCGCGCCGGTGCCGCCGATCAGATGGCCATGCATCGACTTGGTCGAGGAGATCATCAACCGGTCGGCCGCCGCGCCGAAGACATGCGAGACCGAGGCGCATTCGCTCTTGTCATTGGCCGCGGTGCCGGTGCCGTGGGCGTTGATGTAGCCCACATCCTCGGGCGAAAGGCCGGCATCGCGCAGCGCCACTCGCATCGCCCGCTCCGCGCCCAGCGCCGAGGGCATGACGATGTCGGCGGCGTCCGCCGTCATGCCGAAGCCCGCAACCTCCGCGAGGATCTCGGCTCCTCTTGCGCGCGCGCGGTCATGTTCCTCGAACACGAACACCGCCGCGCCTTCGCCCTGCACCATGCCGTTGCGGTTGGCGCTGAACGGGCGGCAGGCGTCCTTGGACATCACGCGCAGCCCCTCCCATGCCTTGATCCCGCCAAAGCACAGCATCGCCTCTGAGCCGCCGGTGAGCATCGCCTCGCACAGGCCCGACCGGACCATTTGGAACGCGAGCCCCATGGCGTGGTTCGAACTGGAACAGGCGGTGGCGACGGTAAAGCTCGGGCCGCGCAGGTCGTGTTTCATGCTGACATGGCTGGCGGCGGCGCTGTTCATGAGCTTGGGCACGACGAAGGGATGAACCCGGTTCTTCCCCTCTTCATAGACGCTGCGGTAGCTGTCGTCCCACGTGTTCACGCCGCCACCGGCGGTGCCGAGCACCACGCCCGCCCTGTCGCGCTCCTCGTCCGAAAGGACGATGCCCGACTGCGCCATGGCCTGTGCCGCAGCCAGCAGGGTGAACTGGGTGAAACGGTCATAGAGCGCGATCTGCTGACGATCGAAATGCGCCTGCTCGTCATAGCCCTTCACCTGTCCGCCGATGCGGATCGACAGGCGTTCGGCGTCCCGCAGATCGAGCGGGCCGATGCCGCAGCGCCCTTCCCGCATCGCGTCCAGCGTCGAGGGCACGTCGTGACCGAGGCTGTTGATCGTGCCTGCGCCGGTGATGACAACGCGACGCGGGCCGGTCATGCCGGGGTGCGCTGCTCTTGCACCAGCCGCTCGACCGCCGCGATGATCGCGGCGACCGAGGAAATGTCGAAATCGCTCTCCTCGGGCGCGTTGGCGTTGAACGGCACCGACATGTCGAAGGCCTCCTCGATCGCGAAGATGCTCTCGACGAGGCCAAGACTGTCAATGCCCAGATCGGCCGGGCTCTGCTCCGGCGTCACATCGCTTGGCTCCAGCATCGCCTGCTCGGCGATGATGGCGATCACCCTGTCGCGCAAATCCATGTGCCCCGCGTCCCTTGCAGCTGCATGTCCACGACCGATCTAATCGCTGCGACGCCGCATTGGAACCATGAATGGCCGTTCTCAGCCCTTGCGGGAGGTTGCGAGGTCACGCATCAACCGCGGCAGGCGGCGCAACGCCTTGTAGCTTTCGACCTGACTGTCGATCTTGGTGGCTGGATAGCCCATCATCACCCGTCCCGTGGGCACGTTCGACAGCACGATCGAGCCGCCGGTGAGCACCACGTCCGCGCCGATGGTCAGGTTGTCGGACACACCGACCTTGCCGCCCAGCACCGAACGGTCGCCGATCGTCACCGACCCGGCAAGGCCGACATGGCCGCACAACAGGCAATGATCGCCGATGACGCAGTTGTGGCCGACCTGCACGAGGTTGTCGATCTTGGAGCCATTGCCGATCCGGGTGGGCCGGATCGTGCCCGCATCGACGGTCGCGCAGGCACCGATTTCGACATCATGCCCGATCACTACCGAGCCGAGGCTGTGGATCCGATGCCAGGTCGGGTCGGCTTCGGCTGATACGGTGCCCTGCCCCAGCTCAGCGCGGGCGGTTTCGACATGGCTCGCATCCTCGGTGACAAAGGAGAACCCGTCACCGCCGATCACCGCGTTGGGCTGCACGATCAACCGGTCACCTGCGACCACGCCACGGCCCAGCCGCGCGCCGGAATGAATCAAGGCGTCCTCGCCCAGCCGCACGCCCGGGCCGATCGAGGCCTGCGCCATGATGCGGCTGTTCGCGCCGATCACCGCGCCCGCGCCGATCACGGCGAGCGGGCCCACGAAAACGCCTTCGCCGATCACGGCCGAGGCATCGATCACGGCGGATGCGTGGATGCCGCTTTCGGTGTCGCGAGGATCGAGAAGCTGAGTGAGCTTCGACATCGCCAGGCGGCCACGCGGGGCCACCACGGCACCTTCGAGACCCATCGACCGCCAGTCGGCATCGGGCCAGACGAGGGCGGCCTTTGCCTGCCCCTGCCCCAGCGCCTCGGCGTATTTCGGAGACATGGCGAGCGCGAGGTCGGTCTCGCCCGCCTCCGCCGGCTCCGCCGCGCCGGTCACGCGCAGCGTGCCGTCGCCTAGAAGCTCGGCGCCGAGCGCTGCTGCGATCTCGCTCAGAGTATGGTCCATCATGCTTCCCCTTGGTGTCGGGGCCGATTTAGCTCGCAGGACGCGAGATCGCCACCCCCTCATGGGCCAGCGCCGCCCAGATCGCCGCATCGCGCCCATAGACGTCGCGGCGAAACTGCAGACCGCCTTCGGCATCGGTAAAGGCGGTCCGGTAATCGAGATGGACCGGCACCGGGGTCACCAGATCGACCCGCTGCTCACGCCCCGTGGAGAGGCGCGACTGGAAGAAGCCGACAGGATCGTCCTCCTGCGCCGAGAGCAGCGCATAGGCGAATTCGAACGGATCGTTGAGGCGCACGCAGCCATGACTGAAGGCGCGGGCCTCGCGACCGAACAGAGACTTGGCCGGGGTGTCGTGCAGATAGATGTTGTAGCGGTTGGGGAACAGGAATTTCACCAAACCGAGCGCGTTGGAGTTCGAGGGCGGCTGGCGCATCGAGTAGGGAAAGCTGCGCGCGTCATAGCGGGAAAAGTCGATAGAGCTGCGGCTCACTTCGCGGCCTGCGCGGTCGGTGATCAATATCTGGCTCGCGGCGTTGCGGTTGCGCTTGAGCTGCGGGAGATACTCGCCCACCACGATCGAGCGCGGCACATACCAGCTCGGGTTGATGACCATCCGCTCCATGACATCCGAGAATTCGGGCGTCTGGCGGTCGAGCGCCTCGGCACCGATCACCGAGCGGGTGCGGAAGGTTTCGCGCCCGTCATCGACGATCACGGCACTGAAATCGGTCAGGTTGACGAAGACGTGGCGCGCGCCGCGATCCATGCTGGTCCAGCGCTCACGCTCCATCGCCACGAGGACCGATTGCAGCCGCTCCTCAACCGAGCGGTTCAACTCGGCCAGCGTTCCGGGGCCGACCACACCGTCGACCGCTAGGCCGTTGCGTGTCTGGAAGTCGCGCACCGCCGCGACGATCGTGTCATCCATGACCGCGATCGTGGTCGGCGCGAGCAGGCCCATCGCCACGAGCCGGTCGCGCAGCGCGATCACCGCCGGCCCGCTCGCCCCCGCCGCGATCTTGCCATCGGGCACGCGCGGCCCCCAGCCACCGGCGTCGAGGCTGCGCTGCAGTTCGGCCCGCGCGCGCAACAGACGCCCGTATTCGGGGGCGGTGGGCGCTAGGCCGCGCAAAAAGGCCACTGGCTCCGCGTCGAGAAAGCCCGCGAGGGTTTCGGCCGGATCGCGCAACGGCACCTCGCGGTGGATCAGCGCCACGACCTTGCCGGGTTCGAGCATTCCGGTCTGCACATCCCGCGCATAGCGCAGGAACACGCGGGTCATTTCCACATCCATACGGGCGCGGTCTTCGGCGCTGCGCGCGGCCCGCAGGCCGGCGACCAGCCCGTCGGGATCGTAACGCGCGACCGGCAGGCCATGCGCCTGCCCACTCGACAGCGCCGAGAGCAGCGCGTTGCGGCGGGCGACGGCGGCGGCGTCGCTGCCGGTCCAGATCCCGGCAAAGCCCCGGGCACGGTAGCTTTCGGAGAGGCCCGGCTGCCCGGCGACGCTTTCGGCCACGGCCTGTCGAAAGGGCGACACCTCGGCGAGCGTCTCGGCCTGAGACATGACCGGAAGCAGCAGCGCAAATGCCGCGACGGCAGAGCGCGTCAGCGAAGTCTGGCTGGGGCGGCGGCGGGGATCGGGCAGGACAGGCATGGCACACCGTTGGTCAGAGGGATCCGGCAAGATCGCATGGCGGTCATAAACGCCGGCGTTCTGCACGGCCATCGAACGATGTCTCCCGGAAACGGGATTGGACTTGCAGCGTGGCGAGCGCGTCACAAATTTGCGGGCCCGAAACAGAATGCGCCGACCGTTGCGCAAGTTCCCGCCGATTTGCACTTTCTTCACCCGGTTATCCGATAACCGGACTTGGTCGAGTCGTTCTCCCATGCGATAGAGGGTCTGCATCTGGGGATGGATGGCAAAAACGCCCGTGAAAATGCGGGCACAGGTAAGCGACGGGACAGGCGCTCACATGATGAAAAATCTTCGCTCGGCGGGCATGACCCGCCGCGGTCTCCTTGGCGCATTCGCCGCCACGGCAGTGACCGCAGCACCAACCTACTCGAATGCGGCAGGCTTTCTCAGGCGCGCCGGCGATGTTCGCAGGATCTCCATGTATTCGGAGCGGACCGGCGAAAAGCTCGACACGATCTACTGGATCGAGGGCGAGTACATCGGCGAAGCGATCCGCGAGATCAACGTCTTCATGCGCGACTGGCGCAACAACCAGATGATGGACATCGACACGCGCACCGTAGACATCATGGCAGCGTCGCAAACTCTGCTCGAGACGAGCGAACCTTACATGCTGCTGTCGGGCTATCGTTCGCCCGCCACCAACGCGATGCTGCGCAGCCGGTCCTCGGGTGTGGCCAAGAACTCCCTGCACCTCAAGGGTCAGGCCGCCGATTTGCGGCTCGCCAGCCGCTCGGTCGGCCAGATGGCCCGCGCCGCAGCTGCCTGCAAGGCTGGTGGCGTCGGCAAGTATTCCGGCTCAAACTTCGTCCACATGGATTGCGGTCCGGTTCGCAGCTGGGGCAGCTGAGCCGATACCGATCCTCCGGACTTGCGGCATAGGCCGAGACGGCGCTCCCATCGGGGGCGCCTTTTGCGTCCCAACCCTTCAGCTTTCCGCGAACCGCGCAGCTACCTCGGTCACCAACGCAGCGACCCGCACAACCCGCGCAGGCAGCTCGCGGCCGCGCCGTTGCAACAGCCACAGATCGCGATGCCTTTGATGGGCAAGCTGCGCCACCGTCAGGCTATCGCGTTCCGCAAAGGCCTCGAACCCGCTGCGGGGCAGCAAAGTATAGCCGATCCCTTGCGCGACCGGAGCCGGAATCTGTCCGATCTGGTTCACGAAGGCCCGTATCGCCAGATGCTCCGCCCCCCGAAACTCGTCCGGATAATTGAGGGCGAACACCTCCTCGGCATAGAGCCAGCCGTCGGGGTGGGCGATAAAGCCCAACTCTTCGAGCGCGGCAAACCGCGTATCGGCCATCCCGGCAGGCAGCAGCAGACACAGCGCTTCGCGTCCGATCCGGGTACCGGTGAGGCGCGGATCGCCCGTGGCGTCGTCGATCACGCCAAGATCGAAACGCCCCTCGGCCACCCCATCGATCACCCCGCGTCGCGGGGTCGCCTCGAGTCTCAGCCTGAGACGGGGCGCGTGGCGCAACATCGGCCAGAAAGCGGGCTGCAACGCCATGGCAAAACTTCCCGAACAGGCCACCGAGACCTCCCCCGCCTCCGCGTCATCGCTGCGGATCGCCTCGCGCAACCTGTACTCCTCTTCTCGGCGACTATGCGCCACCGCAAGGACGGCCTCGCCCGCGGGTGTGAGGGTAAAGCTTTTCCCCTGCCTGCTCAGGAGCGGTTGCCCGACCTGCGCCTCAAGCTTGCGCAGATGCTGCGAAACGCCGGGCTGGGTCATGTTCAGCCGCGCGGCCGCACGGGTAAAATGCCCGGTTTCGGCCAGCGCGGCAAAGGTTTCGAGCCATTGGGAATTCAGCACGTGGATTACGGATCTTTATCAAGATAATGAATTATGATAATTTCATATCTAGGGCAATAAAGTCTAGCCCTCCCTTCACCAATTGAAGGAGAGACGCATGGCCCCTTATCCCAGAAGCTTTTCGCATATCGGCTTGTCGGTACCCAATCTCGACGCCGCGGTCGCATTCTACCGCAAGGTGCTCGGGCTCTACCTCATCATGACGCCGACCGAGGTGGTCGAGGACGACAGCGATATCGGGCAGATGTGCACGGATGTATTCGGCTCCGGTTGGAAGCGTCTACGGATCGCGCACATGGCGACGGCCGACCGCATCGGCATCGAACTGTTCGAGATGCAAGACAACCGCCCGCCCGAGGACAACCTCGATTTCCGCCGGCACGGCACCTTCCACTTCGCGGTGCAAGACCCTGATATCGAAGGGCTGGTGGCCCGGATCATTGCCGCAGGCGGCAGGCAGCGGATGCCGATCCGTGAGTATTTCCCCGGCGAGAAGCCCTACCGCATGTGCTATGTCGAGGACCCGTTCGGCATCGTCTTCGAGGTCTACAGCCACGGCTATGAACTGACCTACTCGGCCGGTGCCTACGACTGAGTGGCGAGCGCTCCCCTGCTCCGAACGACAAGGGCCGCCCCGAGGGGCGGCCCTTTCGCTTTTCAGGACGGAGAGGCTCAGGCCTCGTCGTCGAGCGCCTCGACGGCCTTCTGGAGATCATCCTTGGAGACCTCCTTTTCGTCGACCTTGGCCTGCTCGAAGATGTGGTCGATGACCTTGTCCTCGAAGATCGGGGCCTGGATCTGCTGGCGCATTTGCGGGTTCTGCTGGACGAACTCGAAAAACTGCCGCTCTTGGCCGCGATACTGGCGCGCCTGGTTGAGGATCGCCTGGGTCAGTTCCTGATCGGTGACCTTGACGTCGGCCTTCTGGCCGATCTCGGCCAGCAGCAGGCCGAGCTTCACGCGACGCTCGGCGAGCTTGGTGTGCTCCTCGGTCGGCTTGATCTCGCCGTGGTCGTGGCCGTGATCCTCGGGGTGCTCCTCGTGGTAGAGCTGGTGTGCGATCTGGTTCGCCTCGGCCTCGACGAGGCTCGGCGGCAGGTCGAAGGACACCTTCTCATCAAGGATGTCGAGCAACTTACGCTTGGCGACCGCGCGCGACGCACCGGAATACTCGGCTTCGAGACGTTCGGCGATCTGCGACTTCAGAGCGGCGAGGTCGTCGGCGCCGAACTTCTTGGCCAGCTCGTCGTCGATCTCGGCCTTCTGCGGGGCCTTCACGGCCTTGACCTTGCACTCGAACACGGCGGCTTTGCCGGCGAGGTTCTGAGCCTGATAGTCCTCGGGGAAGTTGACCTCGACGTTCTTTTCGTCGCCGGCCTTCACGCCTTTGAGGCCATCCTCGAAGCCGGGGATGAAGGAGTTGGAGCCAAGCACCAGCGGATAATCCTCGGCGGCACCGCCCTCGAAGGCCTCGCTGTCGATCTTGCCGAGGAAGTCGATGACGACCTGATCGCCCTCGTCGGCGGCGCCGTCCTTGTCCTCGAAGTTCTGCGCGGTCTCGGCGAGGTTGCCCAGCGCCTCGTCGATCGCGGCGTCATCGGCCACGACTTTCAGGCGCTCGATCTCGATGTCCGAGAAATCGGTTTGCGGGATCTCGGGCAGCTTTTCGTAGGCTACCGTGACCTCGACGTCGTCGCCTTCCTTCCACTCGTCATTGGCCATCTTCACCTCGGGCTGCATCGCCGGGCGATCGCCGCTTTCCTCGAGGTGGCTCGACAGCGCGCCGTCGATGCTCTCCTGCATGGCTTCGCCGAGCACGCGCGGGCCGAACTGCTTCTTGAGCAGCGACAGCGGCACCTTGCCCTTGCGGAAGCCCTTCATGGCGACCTCGGGCTGGGCTTCGACCAGCTTTTCCTGCACCTTGGCGTCCAGTTCGGCGGCGGGCAGCGTGATCGTGTAGCCGCGCTTGAGGCCGTCGTTGAGGGTCTCGGTGACCTGCATCTGTCGTCCTTTTCTCAATCGTGTTTCTTGGTGCGGGTGAAGGGACTCGAACCCCCACGCCTTGCGGCGCCAGAACCTAAATCTGGTGCGTCTACCAGTTTCGCCACACCCGCATGTCTCTTTGAAGGGCGCGAAACGCCCCCCGGAAATCTCGGCGCTGTCTAGCAAAGCGCGAGAGCCTGCGCCACGGGAAAAATCGGCTGCCGCAGCGGCGTCAAATGCCCAGTTCGCGCAGGAGTGGCGGCAACAACTCGGGCAAGTCCTCGGCGATCAGCCCGGGGCCGAACCGGCGTGCCGCCTCGACATGCAGCCAAGCCGCATCCCGCCCTGCCTCGAACCCCGGCCAGCCGCGCGCCACGAGCCCCGTGGCCAACCCCGCGAGCACGTCGCCCGCCCCGGCGGTGGCAAGCCAAGGCGCGGCGCGCTCGTAGACGCCTGGGTTGACGCGGACGCGTCCGTCGGCGGCGGCGATGATGGTATCCGGCCCCTTGAGCAGCACCGCGCAACCGGCGCGCGCGGCAGCCTCCCGCGCGGCATCGATGCGCGAAAAGGCCGGGCCATGCGCGATGGCGCCACTCATGCGGTCGGCAAGATCGGGAAACAGCCGGGCGAATTCGCCATCATGAGGTGTCAGCAGGCATCCCTCGTGAAGCGCGGCGCGCAGTCCTTCGTCTTCGGCGATGAGCGTCAGCGCATCGGCGTCGAGCACGGTGCCGCGCCGCGCGGCCAGCGCGCGGGCGACAAACTCGCGCTCCCGTTTGCGCGTGCCAAGGCCGGGGCCGAGCAGGAGCGCGTTCAGGCGCGTGTCCTTGAGGAGCACATCCAAGCCTTCTGCATCGCGCAGCGGACGCAGCATGATCGCGTCGAGCCGCGCCGCGTTTTCCTGCAAGGCGGCGGGCGGGCAAGCCACGGTCACCAGCCCCGCCCCGATCCGAAGCACACCGCGCGCCGCCATCCGGGCCGCTCCCCCGCGCCCGACCCCTCCCGAGAGCACGAGCGCATGGCCATACCCGTATTTATGGCCTGACTTCTTGGCGAGCCCGGCAGGCAAACCGGTGAGCCTCACCTCGTCCTGTCCATCGACAAGTCCGATGTCACGGATGTCGAGCGCGCCACAACGCGCCGGCCCCTCGGCCAGCACATGGCCCCGCTTGGGCATGTGAAAGCTTACCGTCAGATCGGCATCGAGGCAGGTGTCGCCAATCACCCGACCGCTATCCGAGCACAGGCCCGATGGCAGGTCGATCGCCAGCAACCGCCTTGGCCGCGCCTCGCAGATAGCGGCCACCTCCGGCCCAAGAGAGCGCGACAGCCCGAGACCGAACAGCGCGTCGATCACCAGATCCGCGTCCTGCACCGAAGCAGCGGCCTCGTCCCAACCCTCGGTCACACCCGTGGCTGCCCATTTTTCTGCCTGCGCGCGGGCATCAGGGGTAGTCGCCGGTGCCAGCGCATGCACCCGCACCCGCCAACCCCGCATATGCAAAAGCTGCGCCACGACATAACCGTCGCCCCCATTGCCGCCCGGGCCGCACAGGATGCAGGCCCGCGCCCCGGGGGCGAGATCCGGCCAGAAGGCCTCCAATGCCACGACCACCGCCGCGCCCGCGCGCTCCATCAGCACCGATCCCGAAGTGCCCGCCGCGATCGCCTGAGCTTCGGCATCGCGCATTTCGGCGGCACTCAGCAACGCCGCTGCATCGAGACTGCACATGGAACGGGCGCTCGATCGCGGCGCAGCGGCCTCGGAGTTTTCACACTGCATCGAATCCACCCATTTCGCACAATTTTTAATCACGACTACAGAATTTCGGCATCAGCCCGCCGCCGCTCCGGGACCGGTGATTGAGGTGGCCGGGCCGACATGGTTTCACGCCTCAGAACGCGGATGCAAGGGAGTCGCGCGACATGAAGAAGATCGAGGCGATCATCAAGCCGTTCAAGCTCGATGAGGTGAAGGAGGCGCTCCAGGAAGCTGGTGTGCAAGGTCTCTCGGTCGTCGAGGTCAAGGGCTTCGGTCGCCAGAAGGGCCATACGGAGCTGTATCGCGGCGCCGAATACGTGGTCGATTTCCTGCCCAAGGTGAAGATCGAGGTGGTGCTGCCCGACGATCAGGTCGAGCGTGCGATCGCGGCGATCGTGGATGCCGCCAAGACCGACAAGATCGGCGACGGCAAGATCTTCGTGTCGCCTGTCGAACAGGCGATCCGCATCCGCACCGGAGAATTCGGCGACGACGCGATCTGATCGCGGCGCGCAAGGGGCAACGAGCCCCTTTTCACGAACACGAGACAAACAAGGAAAGCATTGATGGACAGCTCTACGCTTCTGAAGATGATCAAGGACGAGGAGGTCGAATACGTCGACATCCGTTTCACCGACCCCAAGGGCAAGCTCCAGCACGTCACCGTGGTCTCCGACCTTGTCGACGAGGACTTTCTCGAGGAGGGCTTCATGTTCGACGCTCCTCGATCGCCGGCTGGAAATCGATCGACCAGTCCGACATGAAGCTGATGCCGGCGTTCGACAGCGCCTATCTAGATCCGTTCTATGCCGAGAAGACGCTGTGCATCCATTGCACCGTGGTCGAGCCCGACACCGGCGAGCCCTATGACCGCGACCCGCGCGGCACCGCGCTCAAGGCCGAGGCCTACCTCAAGTCGTCGGGCATCGGCGACACCGCCTATATGGGCCCCGAGGCCGAGTTCTTCATCTTCGACGACGTCCGTTTTGCCGTGACCTCGAACAAGGTCTCTTTCTCGGTCGATGCCATCGACGGCGCATGGAACACCGACACCGAATACGAGGTCGGCAACACCGGCCACCGTCCGGGCGTCAAGGGCGGCTACTTCCCGGTGAACCCGATCGACGACGCGCAGGACATGCGCGGCGAGATGCTCTCGACCATGAAGCGCATGGGCATGAAGGTCGACAAGCATCACCACGAGGTGGCCTCGTGCCAGCACGAGCTGGGCCTGATCTTCGGGACCCTGACGCATCAGGCCGACGAGATCCAGAAGTACAAATACGTGATCCACAACGTGGCTCAGGCCTATGGCAAGTCGGCGACCTTCATGCCGAAGCCGATCTCGGGCGACAACGGCTCGGGCATGCATGTCAACATGTCGATCTGGAAGGACGGCAAGCCGCTCTTCGCGGGCGACAAGTATGCCGATCTCAGCCAGGAAGCGCTCTACTTCATCGGCGGCATCCTCAAGCACGCCAAGGCGCTCAACGCGATCACCAACCCGACCACCAACAGCTACAAGCGTCTGATCCCGGGCTTCGAAGCTCCGGTGCTGCGCGCCTACTCGGCCCGCAACCGCTCGGGCTGCGTCCGGATCCCGTGGTCGGAGAGCCCGAAGGCCAAGCGCGTCGAGGCCCGCTTCCCCGATCCGGCCGCGAACCCCTATCTCGCCTTCGCGGCTCTGATGATGGCCGGTCTCGATGGCATCAAGAACAAGATCGATCCGGGTCCGGCCTCGGACAAGGATCTTTACGACCTGCCGCCCGAGGAGCTGGCCGAGATCCCGACCGTCTGCGGTTCGCTGCGCGAGGCGCTCGAGGAGCTGGAGAAGGACCACGAGTTCCTGCTTGCCGGTGACGTGTTCACCCGTGACCAGCTTGAGGGCTACATGGCGCTCAAGTGGGAAGAGGTCTACGCCTACGAGCACACGCCGCACCCGGTCGAGTACAAGCTCTACTACTCCTGCTGATAGCGGGAACGGTTACGGCCCAGTAATGCGGGGCGCCCCAAGGGGCGCCCTGTTTTCGTTGCGAGTTTCCTTGCGAGACGGGGGCACGCACGAAACGAGATGGCGAAACTGCGGCGCTGCTTGGGCCGATCAGGCGGAAGGACCACGCTTATTCCCAGTTTCGTGCTTAACGGGAACACATTCGTTAACCTTAGTTAAAGGACCACTCACCGGCCAACGAGCCGACCCATTCGGAGACCGGTCCATGTCAGACCCGATCACCAGTACCATCGCCCAGCTGCTGTTCCGCGGCATCCCCGCGCTCGATTTTCCCAATCTTGTCGAGGATCTGTGCACGTCGCTTCGCGAAGGTCCCGCCGGCGATTGCGGTCTTAACTGGGATCACGACGACGTCGCGATCTTCGATCTCGACAATGCGCGCATCATTCTCGGCTGGTCCCAGCCCCTGCCCGGCCGCTACGCCGCCTGCCTGACCATCGGCGTTGGCGCCGGAGAAAGTGGCGATTGCCAGATCGGCATCGCCAGTCATCAGGGCACTATCACGCGCCTGCTCGCGGACCGCATCAATGATCGCTACATGTCGGATCGCATGCTGTGGCAGACCAGCACCGAAACCCCGACCGCCGAGATGATCGACAAGCTGATCGACGCGCTGCCCGGCCTCGATCCGACCCGTCTTGGCCCGCATACGAGCGCCCGCGAGTTCGACCGGATGCTGGCGCGCTACGACGCCGAGACCGCCGAGCAGGTCTCAGAGCTGGCCCCCGAAGTGCCCCAGAGACGCCCCCGCCCCAAGCGGCCGCAAGTCCCGAACTATCGCACCGAGCGGCCCAAGCGGCGCGCCATGGACGAATTTGCGGGCCCGGCCAACGACAGCCCCGTGACGGCGCACCCGATGGTCGCGGAGATGCGCGATATCCGCGCGGCCCTCGCCGAAGCCAAGGCAGGGGAACAGCCCAAGAAGAACCCACTACAGGCTTTGGGCCTGCGGCTGTGGCGCGACCGCTCCGGCACCGGGCAGATCGCGCTCGTCGCCACGGGCATCGCGGCTGCCCCCGGGATCGCGGCCTGGCTTCCGACACTCGCCGCAGCAGTTTGGTGAATCGCGGGCCGGCCCCGACATGGGGCCGGTCGCACTGCCGCCGCGTCAGCCGACGACCTTGTGCGGCGCGGCCCATCCCCCTATGACCCCGGCGAACCCTCCCCGAACGAGAGAGCGCCGATGATCCCCCGCTATTCCCGCCCCGAGATGACCGCCATCTGGGAGCCCGCCACCAAGTTCCGCATCTGGTACGAGATCGAGGCCCATGCCGGCGACGCGATGGCCGATCTCGGCGTGATACCGCGCGAGAACGCGGATGCCGTATGGAAGGCGAAGGACGTGGAGTTCGACGTCGCCCGCATCGACGAAATCGAGGCCGTCACCAAGCACGATGTCATCGCCTTCCTGACGCATCTGGCCGAGCATGTGGGTTCGGATCAGGCACGGTTCGTGCATCAGGGCATGACATCCTCGGATGTGCTCGACACGACCTTCAACGTGCAGCTGACCCGCGCCGCCGACCTGCTGATCGCGGACATGGAGCGGGTTCTGGCCGCGCTCAAGGCGCGCGCGATCGAGCACAAAGACACGGTGCGCATCGGCCGCAGCCACGGCATCCATGCCGAGCCGACCACCATGGGGCTCACCTTCGCGCGCTTCTACGCCGAGATGGATCGCGGCCTCGCGCGGCTGCGCAACGCACGTGAGGAGATCGCCACCGGCGCGATCTCGGGCGCCGTCGGAACCTATGCCAATGTCGACCCGGCCGTCGAGGCGCATGTCTGCGAGAAGATGGGCCTGCGCCCTGAGACGATCTCGACCCAAGTGATCCCGCGCGACCGTCATGCGATGTTCTTTGCGACGCTGGGCGTCATCGCCTCGTCGATGGAGAACATCGCCACCGAGGTGCGCCACATGCAGCGCACCGAGGTTCTCGAGGCCGAGGAGTTCTTCTCCAAGGGCCAGAAGGGCTCCTCCGCGATGCCGCACAAGCGCAACCCGGTGCTGACCGAGAACCTGACCGGTCTGGCCCGGCTCGTGCGCATGTCGGTGACGCCCGCGCTCGAGAACGTGACGCTCTGGCACGAGCGTGACATCAGCCACAGCTCGGTCGAACGCGCGATTGGCCCCGACACCACCGTGACGCTCGACTTTGCGCTGAACCGCCTTGCCGGGATGATCGAGAAGCTGGTGATCTACCCGCAGAACATGCTCGACAACATGAACAAGTTCCGCGGTCTGGTGATGAGCCAGCGCGTGCTTCTGGCACTGACGCAGGCGGGGGTGAGCCGCGAGGACGCTTACCGCCTCGTGCAGCGCAACGCGATGCGGGTGTGGGAGCAAGGCGCGGACTTCAAGACCGAGCTTCTGGCCGATACGGAAGTGACGGCGGCGCTCAGCCCCGAGGAGATCGAGGAGAAGTTCGACCTCGCCTATCACACCAAGCATGTGGACACGATCTTCGCCCGCGTCTTCGGCTGATGCGCGGCGGGCGGGCCGGCATCGGCCCGCCACTCAGATCAGGCCGAACCCCGCGGCCAATGTCGCCGCCTGCGTCGCGGTGTTGGCGCCGAGCTTGGTGCGGGCATTCTTCAGGCGTTGCTTGATCGCGCCTTCGGTGACGCCCAGCGCGTGGGCGATCTGCTTGAGCCGGTAGCCGTTCTTGACCATGCGCAGCACCTCGATCTCGGCCTGCGTCAGGTTGCTCGGGGGCGCGGCATCCGAGTGCATCTTGCCGAGCATCTCCACGATCACCGCCAGCTCCCGGTCGCTGAACTCCCGGTCCTCTCGCAGATAAATCCCGTAAGACCGGGCTCCCCCGACATCGGCGACCGCTGCCACGGCCCCATAGCGCAGCCGCAGCTGCCGCGCCTTCGCGAAGACCCCGTGCGGGTCCTCGAGCGCGCTCCAGCGCGTCGCGCCCTCGTTGGCATAGGCCCAGCGGATCGCGGAATCATCAAGAATAAGTCGCTCGGAGGTATAAATGTCGATCCATGCTTTCGGCAGGTGGTTGTATTCTTCGAGTGGGAATGCAAAGCCGATGCGCAATGCGATGTAGTGACCGGCGGGGGCCAGTTGCCCGAGCCGTTCGGTATCGACAAGACCCGTCACAAGGCGGGTCCAGCTCGGGACAGGTCGGTGTGAGGTCGTTCACTCATTGCGCCAACTTCGATCTTTGCCCCCGGACCTCGTCCTGACGGGTGCGATCTGTGAACGCCGAGGTAGAACCGCCAGATGACCTTGCCCAATGATATCAGTATCGGCCATAGCCTTGCGCATCTCAAGCAGATTGCGCCCGGCGGCTTTGCTCTCGGCGTGCATATCCATTTTGCCGCTCCGAAATTGATGTTCAATTGCTACCCCCTGGCTTGGGTCGAATCCTATGCCCGGCAAGGCCTGCTGATGCACGATCCGACGGTGCGCTGGGCGATGTCCAATGAGGGGGTGCGGCGCTGGGAGGAGTTCGACGCGTCGGAGGACCCGCGCGACGTGATGACGCAGGCCGCGAGCTACGGGCTTCGCTATGGCGTCAGCATCTCCATGACCGACGACGCTCACAGTTTTGGCGGGCTGGCGCACCCCGATCGTCCGTTCGAAACGGCGGAGATCGAGGAGATGCAGGCGGAGTTGGCGCGGCTGCACGACCTCACCCGCGAGGTCGAGACACTTGGCCCGGCCATGCGCGCACGGTTGGGGGAGCTGTCGATCGCGGTGGTGACCGCCTGAGACAGAAACCTGTTGTTTACCTTTTGCCCTAATCCTGCCTGTAGAAGCACAGATCAGGGAAGTCGGGACCCCGTGTCAGCCCCCCCGGCCCATCGACAAGACCGGCATCGAGTCGGTGAGCGTGGGCCGGATCAACCGATGGAACGAGGCGGCAAGAGGGGCTCAGGCGGTGATCGCCTGAGGGCGTTCGTGCGACCTTGGTCAGGATGGTCCGGGTTAGCCCAGCACGCGAGCCGCCCGACCCTTGGCTTGGCATCCGGAACGCCCCACTCTATGGCCACTGGCAGGCTTGGCGGAGAACTGGTTTTGGCGAAGGACGGCACGATGACGGTGCGCGGGCGCGGTCCGACCGACAGGGCGGTCGATCTCGCCCTGCGTGCCGCCTTGGGTGTGGCGCGCAGCCTGCCCTACGAGCGGCGCGTCGCCGCGATGGGTGCCTTGACCGCGCGCGCGCTTGGTCCCCTTGCGGGCTACCGCCGCAGGGCCGAAGCCAATCTCGGGCTGATCTTTCCCGATATGCCTGCTCCGCGCCGGGCCAGTCTGGCCCGTGCCGTTTGCGACAACCTCGGGCGCACGCTGATCGAGAATTACTCCGGTGCGGAGTTCGCGCGGGCGTTGCCTGCCGCGCTGCACGAGGACGCCGGATTGGAGACCATTGCACGTGCCCGTGCGGAGCGCCGACCGGTGATTTTCGTGACCGGTCATTTCGGCAATCACGAGGCGCCGCGCCGGGTGCTGACCAGCATGGGGTACGAGATCGGCGGCCTTTATCGCGCTATGTCGAACGGTTTCGTCAACGACCACTATGCCGCCACCATGCAGGACGTGTCGGGTCCGGTCTTTGCCAAGGGGCGGCGCGGGCTCACGGGGTTCTTGCGGCACCTCAAATCAGGGGGCATGGCGACGATCCTGTTCGACCTGCATGATCGGGGCGGTGTCGAGATCGATTTCATGGGCCGGCCCGCCCGCACTGCGCTCACTGCGGCCGAGCTGGCGCTCCGATTCGATGCGGCTCTCGTGCCCTATTTCGGCATTCGCCGCCCCGATGGCATCGGCTTTCACATCGCACTCGAGGCGCCGATTTCCCAAGCTGAGCCGATCGCGATGATGCGCGAGGCGACACGACGTCTCGAAGCGCGCATGGAGCGCGATCCGGGCCAGTGGTTCTGGGTGCACAACCGATGGAAACAGGCCCGCGCGGCCTAGGGCGAGGGCAGACGCGCCGCCGCGAGGATCGCACCGGGTCCTTCTTCCTGCACGATCACGGCCCCCGGCAATTCGCCATCGAACGGTGCGGTGATGTCGAGTGCTTCATTGCCGGTCCAGCGCACGAGCAGGCTCCACGAGGTGACGATGTTGGCATAGACGAGCCGTTGGCCCGCGTTCTCGCCATGCTCGATCTCCACCTCCGCCTGCGGCCGGAAGCGCACCAATTGCACCATGACCGGCACTGCCCCCTCGTCTAACCGCTCCGCCTTGATTCGCAGCGTCTGCCCCTCGCGCATGACCGAGACCGACGCCCGTTCGGGGGCCTCGGCACGGTCCATCACGGCCTGCATCACCTTCATCGGCTTGGCTCCGACGATCCGCTCTACCCCGCCCACGACGAATTGCGGGGTATAGACCATCCGTTCGCCAACGGCGGCGGCATAGCTTTTCTGGCGCTTGGTGAAGCCGGGCTGGGCGAAGCTGTCGGCCCAGCCGATATAATCCCAGTAATCGACATGCAGCCCCAAGGCGATCACATCGTCACGCGTGGAAAGATTGCGCACCATTTCATCCGCCGGCGGGCAACTCGAACATCCCTGCGAGGTGAAGAGCTCGATGACCACCGGGGACTCGGCCAGCGCCGCCGGGCTCAAGGCGAGGCCGCCCGCCATGCTCAGTGCCGCCAGATATCCCCGCATTCATGCTCTCCACCGCGATTGCCCTACAGGTCTAGGCTGATTGACGCTGCAACACCAATCAACCCGCCGCGAGAGCCGCGTGCGCGCCACGTGTCCTCGGGTGTCTGGACATTTGTGTGCCGTTGTATACATAGCGGGCAACGGCCTTGATCGCCTGCTGCCGTTGCGGCAGAACCGGGGCCAGACCCACAGCTCGCAGCCAGAAGGGACACTTCATGCCGATTCAAGTTGGCCAGGACAGCGCCAAGACCCGCCGCAAGATCACGGTCGGATCGCAGAGCCTGTCGTATTACTCGATTCCCGCCGCAACCGAAGCGGGCCTCGGCGACTTCAATCGCCTTCCCGCCGCGCTCAAGGTCGTTCTGGAGAACCTGCTGCGCTTCGAGGATGGCGGCTTCTCCGTCTCGACCGACGACATCAAGGCCTTTGCCGAATGGGGCGCCAATGGTGGCAAGAACCCCCGCGAGATCGCCTATCGCCCTGCCCGCGTTCTGATGCAGGACTTCACAGGTGTGCCGGCGGTGGTCGACCTCGCCGCGATGCGCGACGGAATCAAGGCGCTGGGCGGCGACGCGCAGCTGATCAACCCGCTCAACCCCGTCGATCTCGTCATCGACCACTCGGTCATGATCGACGAGTTCGGCAACCCGCGCGCGTTCCAGATGAACGTCGACCGCGAATACGAGCGCAACATCGAGCGTTACCAGTTCCTGAAGTGGGGCCAGAAAGCGTTTCAAAACTTCCGGGTCGTGCCGCCGGGCACCGGCATCTGCCACCAGGTGAACCTTGAATACCTCGCGCAGGTGGTCTGGTCTGACAAGGACCAGAACGGTGAGGACGTCGCCTATCCCGACACCCTTGTCGGCACCGACAGCCACACCACCATGGTCAACGGCGCGGCCGTGCTGGGCTGGGGCGTGGGCGGCATCGAGGCCGAGGCCGCGATGCTGGGCCAGCCGATCTCGATGCTGATCCCCGAGGTGATCGGCTTCAAGCTGACCGGCAAGATGGTCGAAGGAACCACCGCCACCGACCTCGTGCTGCGCGTCGTGAAGATGCTTCGCGAAAAGGGTGTGGTCGGCAAGTTCGTCG
Organism: Limimaricola cinnabarinus LL-001; assembly: GCF_000466965.1. GTDB lineage: Bacteria > Pseudomonadota > Alphaproteobacteria > Rhodobacterales > Rhodobacteraceae > Limimaricola > Limimaricola cinnabarinus. The sequence continues at coordinate 50,183 of NZ_BATB01000008.1, read as the reverse complement.
AATTCTACGGCGACGGCCTCGACAACGTGCCGCTGGCCGACCGCGCCACGATCGGCAACATGGCCCCCGAATACGGCGCCACCTGCGGTTTCTTCCCGATCGACGCCGAGACGCTGCGCTACATGGAGCAGACCGGCCGCGACAAGGACCGCATCGCGTTGGTCGAAGCCTATGCCAAGGAAAACGGCATGTGGCGCGACCCGGGCTACGAGCCGGTCTATACCGATACGCTCGAACTCGACATGGGCACCGTGGTTCCCGCGATCTCGGGCCCTAAGCGCCCGCAGGACCACATCGCGCTCGACGCCGCCGCCCCGGCCTTTGCCGAATACGTGAAGGGCCAGCGCGAGGGCAAGGACACCTCGGCCAATTCCGAAATCCGCTGGGAAGGGGAAGGCGGCCAGCCTGAGCCGGTCGACATCCCCGGTGACGAGGGCCATCACAAGCGCGGCTTCGTGAGCACCGATGACGGTCATTACCAGCTGCATGACGGCTCGATCGTGATCGCCTCGATCACGTCGTGCACCAACACCTCGAACCCCTATGTGATGATCGGCGCCGGTCTCGTCGCCCGCAAGGCGCGCGAACTGGGCCTCGACCGCAAACCTTGGGTCAAGACGTCTCTCGCGCCGGGTTCGCAGGTCGTGTCGCACTATCTCGAGGCCGCAGGCCTGCAGGAGGATCTCGACGCGATCGGCTTCAACCTCGTGGGTTACGGTTGCACCACCTGCATCGGCAACTCGGGCCCGCTCGAAGCGCCGATCTCCAAGGCGATCAACGATCACGACCTGATCGCGACGAGCGTCCTGTCGGGCAACCGCAACTTCGAGGGCCGGATCAGCCCGGACGTGCGCGCCAACTACCTCGCCTCCCCGCCGCTGGTGGTGGCCTATGCGCTGGTGGGCGACATGAATGTCGACATCACCCGCGAGCCGCTGGGCCAAAACAAGAACGGCAACGACGTCTACCTCAAGGACATCTGGCCGTCGCAGGCTGAGATCGCCGAGCTGGTCGAGAAGACCGTGACCCGCGCGGCGTTCCAGGAGAAATACGCCGACGTCTTCAAAGGCGACGAGAAGTGGCAGTCGGTCGAGACCCCCGACAGCGAGACCTATGACTGGCCCGCCACCTCGACCTACGTGCAGAACCCGCCTTATTTCCAAGGCATGGACCGCGAACCGGGCCAGATCCACGACATCGACGACGCCCGCGTTCTGGCGATCCTCGGGGACATGGTGACGACCGACCACATCTCGCCCGCAGGTTCGTTCAAGGAGACCACCCCGGCCGGCAAGTATCTGGTCGAGCGTCAGGTTCCGTCCGGGAATTCAACTCGTACGGTAGCCGTCGCGGCAACCACGAGGTGATGATGCGCGGCACTTTCGCCAACATCCGCATCCGCAACGAGATGCTGGATGGCGTCGAGGGCGGCTACACCAAGGGCCCCGACGGCAGCCAGATGGCGATCTACGACGCCGCCATGGCTTGGCAGGAGCAGGGCAAGCCGCTCGTCATCTTCGGCGGCGAGCAGTACGGCGCGGGCTCCTCGCGCGACTGGGCCGCGAAGGGCACGGCACTCCTGGGCGTGAAAGCGGTCATCGCCGAGAATTTTGAGCGCATCCACCGCTCGAACCTCGTTGGCATGGGCGTGATCCCGTTCGAGTTCACCGGTGGTGATACCCGCAAGTCGCTGGGCCTCACCGGCGAGGAAAGCGTGTCGATCAAGGGCCTCAGCGACGTGAAGCCGCTGCAAGAGGTGACCGCGACGATCACCATGGCCGACGGTTCGACCAAGGAGGTCACGCTGCGTTGCCGGATCGATACGGCGGTGGAGATCGACTACATCAAGAACGGTGGCGTGCTGCACTACGTGCTGCGCAATCTCGCGCAATCGGCCGCCTGATCCTGGGATCATTGCGCTGAACGGAAACTGCTCCGGCCCATGGCCGGGGCAGTTTTTCTTTGGGCGCGCAAGCCAACGGAACGAAAAATGGCGTTTTGTTCCGCGCCCCAGCAGCCGGGGCTCGAGGCGTTCAAACTCGTCCGACCGGCGCATGAATGCGCCGGGAACCTGTCGTCTATCTTCTGAAACTGGTTGGCTGCGAGGCCAACCCTAGTTCGCCGCCGCCCGCTCAAGCGCGGGAGTGAGTCGGTCGCGGATCGCGCGCTGGGTCACCGGTCCCGCCATGCGCTCGACGATCCGACCTTCGCCATCGACGACGAAGGTCTCCGGCACGCCGTAGACGCCCCAGTCGCGCGCCACACGGCCATCATCGGTGCCGATCGCGACATAGGGGTCGCCCAGCTCTTCGAGAAAGGCATTCGCGTTCGCCGCGTCGTCCTTGTAGTTGATGCCGTAGATCGGCAGGCCGTCCTCGGCCAGCGCCTCGAAATTCGGATGTTCGACCCGGCAGGGTGCACACCAGCTGGCCCAGAAGTTCACCAGCTTGACCTCACCATCCGCCAGTACTGCCGGATCGAAGGGCGTGCGCCCCGGCAGGGTACCGGTCTCGGTGAGCGGAGCCGCCTGCCCGATCAGCGCCGAGGGCAGCTCATCGGGGTTGTCGCGCAGCATACCGGCGGCGAAGAGCCCGGCCAGCGCCGCGAAGATCGCAGGCGGCAGGATGATGAGCGGCGAGATCCTAGCCATGGTCGCGTTCGGTCCTTTCAAGCTCGGCCCTGACCTTGCGGTCGCGCGCGATGGTCCACCAGACGAGCCCGCCCAGAAGCGCGAGGCTGATGCCCCAGGCCGAGATCACCTCCGCTGCATATTTCCCCAGATCCATCATGCGCGCACCGGTTCGGCCCGGCGGGCACGGGCCCGCATCGCCGCGATGCGGCGGGCGCGGATTTCCGTGCCGGTGCGCAGCAGCACCAAGCTCACGAAGAGCAACACGAAGCCTGCCATGCATACCAGAAGCGGCAGCCAGAATACGTCAGCCACGTTCTCTTGGCTGTCGAGCGACAGCGAGGCGCCCTGATGCAGACCCTGGTTCCAGAAGTTCACGGCATAACGCGACAGGATCGCGAAGACCGAGCCGACGAGGCAGAGCACCGAAGTGAGGTCGGCGGCGCTGTCGGGGTCGGGGATCGCAGCCCAAAGCGCGATGTAGCCGAGATAGAACAGAAACAGGATCAGGAACGAGGTCAGCCGCGGGTCCCAGGCCCACCATGTGCCCCACATCGGCTGGCCCCAGATCGCGCCGGTGACGAGCGCGATCAGCGTCATCACCATGCCGATCGGCGCGGCCGCCCGGGCCGCCAGCGCGCTCACATGGTGACGGCGGACCAGCCAGATCAGCGAAGCCACGAGCATCATCAGCCATGCATTGATCGCCATGAGCGCCGAGGGCACATGCAGATAGATGATCTTGACCGAAGAGCCGAAGCGCTCGGCCTCGGGCGTGAAGAAAAAGCCCCAGACCAGCCCGACTGCCAGAACGGCGGCGGAGAGCCACATAAGCCACGGCACCCAAGGGGCGGTGGTCTCAAGGAACTTCCTCGGATTGGCGTAGGACCAGATCGACATGGCTTTTCCTATCCCGGCCCGCGGCGCGGCTCAATGCTCGAACGGGTCAACGCAGCGTGACCCTGAGCGCGGCGGCCGTGGCAAATGGCAGCAGCGCCGCACAGCCCAGCGCGATGCCCGCCAGCAACAGCAGCGGCGTCGCGGCGGGCAGCCCCTCGGCACCGCGCCGCGCCGCTTCGGCGCCGAAGATCAGCACCGGCACGTAGAGCGGCAGCACGATGAGCGACATGAGCAGCCCACCCCGGCGCAGCCCCACCGTGAGCGCCGCACCGAAGGTGCCGATGAGCGAAAGCGCGGGGGTGCCGAGGGCCAGCGAAACCAGAAGCCATGGCATCGCCGCCCCTGGCAGGTGCAACAGCACACCCAAGAGCGGGGCCGCGACGACGAGCGGCAGCCCCGTGGTGATCCAATGCGCCAGCGCCTTGGCCAGCGCCAGCATCTCCAGCGGCAGCGGCGCGGTGGCCAAGAGCGGCAGCGAGCCGTCCTCGTGATCGAGCGCGAAGATGCGGTCGAGCGAGAGAAGCGCTGCGAGCAGTGCCGCCACCCATAGGATGCCCGGCGCGATACGTGCGAGGATCGCGGTCTCCGGCCCGACGCCGAACGGCACCAGAACCACGACGATGAGAAAGAATGCCAACCCGAGGCCGAAGCCGCCGCCAGCGCGCACTGCGAGGCGCAGGTCGCGCGCGAGAAGTGCTCTCACAGGAACGCCTCGTCCGAGCCGCCCCGTGCCTCGGGGGCGGCACGGTAGGGCGTGAGGTCCATCTCGGGCAGGTCGAGGCCGAGGTCGATGTGGGTGGCGATGACAGCGATGCCGCCTCGCGCGAGGTGATGATCGCGCAGGAAGCTTGCGAAACGTTTGACCGAAAAGGCGTCGAGCGAGACGGTGGGCTCGTCGAGCAGCAGCACCTCGCGCGAGATCACCGCGAGGCGGGCGAGACCGAGACGGCGTCCTTGCCCGGCCGAAAGCGTGCCCGCCGATCGGTCGCGCAGATCGGCGAGGTCGAAGAGATCAAATACCTCCTCAGGCAACGTGCTGCGATAGAGATCGGCCCAGAATTGCAGCGTCTCGGTCACGGTCAGCGCGGGCTTGATGCCGTCGGCGTGGCTGGCGTAGCCCGCCCGTTCACCGGCGCCTTCGATGCTGCCCGAAAGCTGTGGCTGCAGCCCGGCGATGGTGCGCAGCAGCGTCGTCTTGCCGATGCCGTTGGCCCCGCGCAGCACCAGCCCCTGCCCCGGCGCGAGACGGAACGACACTCCGGTGAGCACCGGCATGCCGCCGCGCTCCACCGCGAGATCGGTGACCGCGAGGTCGCTCAGACCGGCAGCAGCGCGACCGCGACGCGCCGCCCTTCCGACAAAAGCACGTTATAGGTGCGGCAGGCGGCGGGGGTCGCCATGGTTTCCACACCGATGCCCGCCTCCTCCAGCCGGTCGCGGAAGGCGCGCGGTGCATGGGCGATCTCGGCTCCGGTGCCGACGAAGAGCACGTCGATGCGCCCGGCCAATGCCAGAACCGCATCAAAATCCTCATAGCCGCCCCAGGCCTTCAGCCCGGTCGGGGCGAGAGTTACCGCCCCCTCGATCACCTTGCCGCCGATCCGGAAGAAGCCCGGGCCGTAGCCGTCGATGGGCATCGAGTCGTCGTAATCGATCTCGGTCAGCCGCATGGGCGCGTCCTCCCCTTCAACATTCCACAGATACGCAGATCCGACGGCACCGCCGGATCAGGCGTCGATATTCGCGAACTGCGTTCCCGCCTTGGGGTCGTCCTTCTTGTCCCAGTCGCGCTTCACGCCGAGCATCAGCACGATGTTCTTGGCAACGTAGATCGAGGAGTAGGTGCCGACGATCACGCCCCAGAAGATCGCGAAGACAAAGCCGCGGATCACGTCGCCACCAAGCACAAGAAGCGCCAGAAGCGCCAGAAGCGTCGTGCCCGAGGTCATCACTGTCCGGCTCAGCGTCTCGTTGGCCGAAAGGTTGAGCAGGTCGCGCAGCGGCATGGTCTTGAACTTGCGCAGGTTCTCGCGCGCCCGGTCAAAGACGACCACGGTATCGTTGATCGAATAACCGACGATGGTCAGCAGGGCCGCGATAATCGCGAGGTCGAACTTGATCTGGATCGCGGCGAAGATGCCGATGGTGAGCACCACGTCATGCACCAGCGCCGCGAGGGCGCCGACCGCGAACTGCCATTCGAAGCGCAGCCAGATGTAGAACAGGATCGCGACGAGCGAGCCCAGAACCGCGAGGATCGCCGACTGGATCAGCTCGCCCGACACCTTGGGCCCGACGCTCTCGACCGAGGGGAAGGTGATCGTCGGATCAACCCCCTGCAGCGCCGTCTCCACGGCAGCAATGGTCTGGGCGCTGACCGCCTCGGTCCCGTCCTGCGCCTGAATGCGCACGGAGGCCACGTTCTTGTCGTCGCCGAAGGAGGGATCGAAGACCTCGGTGATCACCACATCGCCCAGATCGAGCGGCGCGATCGCCTCGCGGTAGGCGCGGACATCAACGGTGCTCTCGCTCTCGGTGCGGATCGTCGTGCCGCCCTGAAAGTCGATGCCGAAATTCAGCCCCATGACGAAGAACAGCACGATACTGGCGATCATCGCCAACACCGAGGCCCCGAAGGTGATCTTGGCGGCCCGGAAGAAGTCGATCTTGGTGTCTTGTGGAACGATGCGCAGCCGCATGTCAGACCTCGATGGTTTTGGGGCGGCGGCGTTCGAACCACATCACGATCAGAAGCCGCGTCACGAAGATCGCGGTGAAGACCGAGGTGAGGATGCCGAGGCCGAGGGTGATGGCAAAGCCACGCACCGGACCGGAGCCCACGAGAAACAGGATGAGCGCGGTGATCAGCGTGGTCACGTTACCGTCGAGGATTGCCGAGAGCGCCTTTTCGTAACCCAGATCGATGGCGCGGGCCGGGCCGCGCGCGGTCTTGAGCTCCTCGCGGATACGCTCGTAGACCAGCACGTTGGCGTCCACCGCCATGCCGACGGTCAGCACGATGCCGGCGATGCCGGGCAGCGTCAGCGTGGCCCCGAGGATCGACAGCACCGCGAAGATCAGGATCATGTTGAAGGTCAGCGCCACGGTGGCGAAAACGCCGAACAGCCCGTAGCTTGCGACCATGAAGACCACGACGCCGAGCGCGCCGACGATGGCGGCGAGCTTGCCGGCCTCGATGCTGTCGGCGCCGAGCTCGGGGCCGATGGTCCGCTCTTCGAGGAACTCCAAGCCCGCGGGTAGCGCCCCGGCCCGCAGCAGCACCGCGAGCTGGGTCGACTCCTCGACCGTGAAGTTGCCGGTGATGATGCCAGAGCCGCCAGGGATGTGGCTCTGGATGACGGGGGCGGAGATCACCTCCTCGTCGAGCACGATGGCGAAGGGCGAGCCGATGTTCTCGGCCGTGTAGTCGCCGAAGGCCCGCGCGCCGGTCGGGTTGAAGCGGAAGTTCACCGCCGGGCGTCCGTTCTGATCGAAGGCCGGCTGGGCGTCGACCAGCTCCTCGCCCGAGACCACCGGATTGCGCTCGAGGATGTAGAACACTCCCTGCTCGTCGAGCGAGGGCAGGATTTCGTTGTTGGGCCCCGCGCTCTCATTGGCGTCGGAAGTCCGCGACACGACCGGCTGGAAGGTCAGCTGCGCGGTGGTGCCGATGATCTCCTTGACCTCCTCGGCCGAGCCGACGCCCGGCACCTCGATCAGGATGCGGTCCTCGCCCTGGCGCTGGATCGTGGGCTCGCGGGTGCCGACCTCGTCGATCCGGCGACGCACGATCTCGAGCGCTTGGCGGATGGTGCGATCGTCGGTGGCGACGCGCTCGGCCTCGCTCAGCGTGACGACGATCTCGGCCCCTTCGGCGCGCACGTCGATGTCATTGGCGCCCGCCCCCGTGATGCTCGCCACCGGGGTGGCGAGACCGCGCACGATCTCGAGCGCCGCCGCCGCTTGATCGGCGTTGGAGATGCGCACGCGTAGCTCGGACGGATCGCCCTCCTCGCGGGTGACGAAACCCACCGTGTCACGCTGCGCCGCCAGCGCGTCGCGCACCTCGGGCCAGAAGGCCTCCATGCGCGCGGCATAGACCTCTTCGACCTGCACCTCTGCGAGCAGATGCGCGCCGCCGCGCAGGTCGAGGCCGAGATTGACGAGCCCCGAGGGCATCCATTCGGGCCAGAGGCCCGCATCGGCCTGCAATTCGGCGTCGGTCTGCCCGGTCTCGATCACGGCACGGGCGTCGTTCGCGGTCTCGACCCTGTCATAGAACAGGTTCGGCAGCGCGAAGAACAGCCGCCCAGACAGACCAGCCAGATCAGGACCCGGCGCCAGGTGGGGATGTGCATCATGTCGTTCGTCCTCTGGCGCGGGGCCGGATCGGAGGGATCAGGCCTTGGCCGGTTCGGTCTTGGAGGTCACGGCGGCGATGGTCGAACGGACCACGCGGACGTTCACGCCCTGCGCGATCTCGACCTCGACCTCGTTGTTGTCGTCACGGACCTTGACCACCTTGCCGATCAGCCCGCCCTGGGTAATCACCTGGTCGCCCCGGCGCAGCGCCGCCACCATCTTCTGGTGCTCCTTCAGCTTCTTCTGCTGCGGGCGGATCAGGAAGAACCACATGATCGCAAAAATCAGGATCAGCGGGATGAGGGATTCGATGCCTTGCATGGCGGTCCTTTATGTCGGTCCGGGGCGTGCTCTCACGCCTTTGAAAAAGTCGCGGCACCCTACTGCCGGGTCCGGTGATTGGCAACCGCGCCCCCCGGCGACGTGGCGGGCCGGTTTGGCGGTTCACAAGCCCGGCCAATTCGGTCCATATGGGCGCGGCCCTTGGGCCGTGAAACCCCCTATGACGGACGAGACAATGCACGACATCCGCGCCATCCGCGACAACCCCGACGCCTTCGACGCCGCCCTGGCCCGCCGTGGGGTGTCTGGCATGTCGTCGCAGATCCTGGCGCTCGATGACGCGCGCCGGGCCAAGATCCACGCCGCCGAGACTGCCAAGGCCGAGCAGAACCGCGCTTCCAAGGAGGTCGGTGCGGCCAAGGGGCGCGGCGACGAAGCCGAGTTCGAGCGGCTGCGCGCGCTGGTGGCCGAAAAGAAGGCCGAGATCGCGCGCCTGAACGACGAGGCACAGGCCGAGGATGCGAGCCTGCGCGAACTGCTGCTGACGATCCCCAACTTGCCCTATGACGACGTCCCCCCCGGACAAGACGAGGACGACAACGTCGAAATGAAGCGCCACGGCACGCCGCGCCAGTTCAACTATGCCCCCAAGGAGCATTACGAGCTTCCGGCGGTACGGGACGGCATGGACTTCGAAGCGGCGGCCAAGCTTTCGGGCTCGCGCTTCGTGGTGCTGTCGGGCGGTGTGGCGCGGCTGCACCGGGCGCTGGCGCAGTTCATGCTCGACACCCATGTCGAGGAACACGGGCTGACCGAGACCATGACTCCGGTTCTGGTCAAGGAAGAGGCGATGATCGGCACCGGTCAGTTGCCGAAGTTCGGCGAGGACAGCTACCAGACCACGACCGGCTGGTGGCTCATCCCCACCGCCGAGGTGACGCTCACCAACCTCGTGGCCGACTGCATGGTCAAGGAAAGCTACCTGCCGCGCCGCTATGTCGCCGACACGCAGTGCTTCCGCTCCGAGGCAGGCAGCGCCGGGCGCGACACGTCGGGCATGCTGCGCCAGCACCAGTTCGAGAAGGTCGAGATGGTTTCGGTGGTGCACCCCGACCAGTCCGAGGCCGAGCATGTACGCATGACCGTTTGCGCCGAGGCGATCCTCGAAAAGCTGGGCCTGCCCTACAGAACGATGCTTCTTTGCGCGGGCGACATGGGTGCTGGCGCGCGGCGGACCCATGACATCGAGGTCTGGTTGCCCGGTCAGGACCGCTACCGCGAGATCAGCTCGATCTCGACCTGTGGCGATTACCAGGCCCGGCGCATGAACGCGCGGTTCCGCCCCGAGGGCGGCGGCAAGCCCGAATTCCTGCACACGCTCAACGGCTCCGGCCTCGCGGTGGGCCGCACGCTCATCGCGGTGCTGGAGAACGGGCAGGAAGAGGACGGCTCGGTGACGCTCCCCGAGGTGCTGCACGGCTACCTCGGCGGGCGCACTCGGCTTTCGGCCACGGGCGAACTGGTCCGCGACTGAACGTCACGCCCGAGGATTTGCGCGCCACCCGGTTGAACCACCGGGCGACGCGGTGCGTAGTGGGGTCATGAAAACCCTCATCGCATGGGGCGTGCTCGCCCTCTCCGTCGCCTTTGCGGCCGCGCCGCTGGTAACCTCTCCCTTCACCGGTTTCACCGCCGATCAATTGCCGGTCCCGCAGATCGACCCGCCGGTGCAGCCAGCGGGCTGGGCCTTCTCGATCTGGGGGCTGATCTACCTGTGGCTGATCGTCTCCGCCGCCTATGGCGTCAGGAAGCGCCCCCGTGCCGAGGATTGGCGCCGCGCCCGCCTGCCGCTGCTGGTGGCGCTTGGCATCGGCACGCCTTGGCTCGCCATCGCGAACGCAAGCGCGATCTGGGCGACGATCACGATCTTCATCATGGCAGCGGGCGCGATCGGCGCGTTCCTGATGGCGCCGGAGCGCGACGTCTGGCTCGCCCGGGTGCCCTACGGCATTTTCGCAGGCTGGCTATCGGCGGCGAGCTTCGTGTCACTGGGCTCCACTGCGGCGGGGTACGGCCTTGTGATGAATCAGACAGGCTGGGCGATCCTCTGCATCATTCTCGCGACGCTGCTGGCGCTCGCGGTGCAGTCGCATCGCCCCCGCGCGGCGTCCTACGGGCTGACCGTGGCGTGGGCGTTGATGGCCATCGTGGTGGCGAACGGGTTCAACGTGCCGGGCGTCGTTGCCTTGGCAAGTCTCGCGGCGATCCTCGGCGCTCTGGCGCTGGCGCGCCGGGTATCGTCATGAGGTTTAAGAGACCCATGCGTCCACGCTGACCCCAAGCCGGTTACTTGAATAAAAAGAGCGCCTTGCGGCGCTCTCTTCAGATCAGTCCTTCATGTGCTTTCGCAGCTTGGAGGGCTGGGCCTTCTTGCGGTTCTGGAACGGGTTCTTCTTGCCCTGATCGCGCAGGAACAACCGGATCGGCGTTCCGGGCATGTCAAAGTCGCTCCGCAACCCATTGACGAGATAGCGAGAATAGCTCTCGGGCACCGCATCGGGATGAGAGGTCATCACCACGAAGGCGGGTGGGCGCGTCTTGACCTGCGTGGCATAGCGCATCTTGATGCGCCGGCCGCCGGGTGCGGGCGGCGGGTGCTGCTCCAGCATGCCGACAAGCCAGCGATTGAGATGCGCGGTGGAGATGCGACTGTTCCAGACGGCATGGGCGCGCAGGATCGCATCGTGCAGGCGGTCGAGGCCGCGCCCGGTCTTGGCCGAGACGGTGACCAGCGGTGCGCCGCGCAGTTGCGGCAAGAGCCGCTCGAAACTTTCCTTGAGGGTCTTGAGCTTGTCCTGCTTCTCGTCCTCGAGGTCCCACTTGTTGACCGCGATGACGACTGCCCGGCCCTCGCGCTCGGCGAGGTCGGCGATGCGCAGGTCCTGCTGTTCGAAGGGGATGTCCACGTCGAGCAGAACCACCACGACCTCGGCGAATTTCACCGCGCGCAGCCCGTCCGAGACTGACATCTTCTCGAGCTTTTCCTGCACCTTGGCACGCTTGCGCATGCCCGCAGTGTCGAAGATCCGGAACGGCGTGCCGTTCCAGTCGATGGCGAGAGAGATGGCGTCGCGGGTGATCCCGGCCTCGGGGCCGGTGAGCAACCGCTCCTCACCGAGGATCTTGTTGATCAGCGTTGACTTCCCCGCATTGGGACGCCCCACCACCGCGACTTGAAGCGGGCGCTCCTTGGTGGGGGCGAAGGGCGCGTCTTCGTCGGTGAGCCCCTCCTCGTCGACGTCGACATCCATCACCGGCGCGTCTTCCTCGGCGCGCGCCTCGAACTCGCCCGCGAGCGGCTCGAGCATCGACAAAAGCTCGCTCATGCCCTCGCCATGCTCGGCCGACAGGCCCAGAGGCTCGCCGAGGCCAAGCGAATAGGCCTCGATCAGCCCGCCCTGACCCGCGCGCCCCTCGGCCTTGTTGGCCGCGAGGATCACGTGCTTGGCACGTTTGCGCAGGATGTCGGCAAAGATCTCGTCGGCGGGAAGGACACCCGCGCGGGCATCGATCATGAACAGGCAGACATCGGCCATGTCGACGGCGCGCTCGGTCAGGCGGCGCATGCGCCCCTGCAGGCTTTCGTCGGTGGCGATTTCGAGACCGGCGGTATCGATCACGGTGAAGCGCAACGGGCCCAGACGTGCCGGGCCCTCGCGCAGGTCGCGGGTCACGCCGGGCTGGTCGTCCACCAACGCCAGCTTGCGGCCGACAAGGCGGTTGAACAGCGTGGACTTGCCCACATTGGGCCGTCCGACGATGGCGAGGGTGAAGCTCATCTCAGGGTCTTTCGCGTACGGAATTGCGCCCCATACACCGATTGCGCGTCAACGGAAAGCGGCAAGCGCGCCATCGGTGGTGACAACGTAGAGCACCCCCCCCGCCGCGATCGGTGCCGAAGCGGCGCCGCCTTCGAGCGGCAGCGCGCCCAACAGCCGCCCCGAGACCGGATCGGCTTGCCGGATCACCCCGTCGGAGGAGGCGATGAGCAGGCGGCCACCGGCGAGGATCGGGCCGTAATGGGCGGTGGGACGATCACGGCGTAGGAAACCCGCCGCTTCGCCTTGGGGAAGATCGGTGCGCCACACGGTCGTGCCGGTCGCAGCATCAAGACGCTGAAGCTGGCCGATGTCGTTGATCAAGAACAAGGCGTCGCCCGCCGGAACGACGGGACCGAGCGCGCCGTCGGCGGCGCTCCAGATCGTTTCGCCGGTAAAGCCGTCGAGCGCGGAAATCCGCCCCGAGGCGTTGCCGACATAGACCCGGCCATCCTCGATTACCGGATCGCCGGAGATGCCGCTGACGGTCAGGGCCGATGCCCTTCCGGGGCGGCGTCCGGCCACGACCGACGACCAGCGCGACCGCCCACCTTCGGGAAAGACGCCGATGACTTCGCCGGAAGCAAAGGGAAAGACGGCAAGATCGCCGCTCACTGCCGGGCCGGCGCCGCCATCGAAGCGCGAGACGTCCTCGACGCCCGATACCCGCCAGCGCACGCGGCCCGAAGCTGCATCGATTGCGAGGCCCTGACCATCGCGCGCGACGACATAGACCATGTCACCCACGACTGCCGGGGCGCCCGCGCCCGGCGCGCCGAGATCCTGGGTCCACAGGCGCGCGCCACTGGCCGCATCAAGCGCCACGAGCTCGCCGTAGCCGGTGGTCGCATAGACCCGCGCGCCATCCGTCGCCAGACCGCCGCCGGAGGCGTCGGTGGCCGCGTCGCTCGCGGGGATCAGGCTTTGGCGCCACAGAGCCGCACCGCCGGTTGTGAAGGCTGAAACGCCAGTCTGCGCATCCATGGCAAAGACGCGGCCCGCCGCGACCACCGGCTCGGCGGTGATACGGGCGCGACGGGTCTCGGCGGCCCCGATCGCCACGCGGAACAAGGGTGCCAGATCAGCCCTAAGGGCCGGATGCGCGATGTCGCGATCCGCCCCGCCGCCGCGCTGCGGCCAATCGGCGTTCTGCACGGGCGCGATGAGCGCCAACGGCACGGCGGTGCCGCCTGCCGCCGCGGCACCGCCCGGAAGGTCCACGCCGATGCGGGTGCCGGGCAGCCGTTCGTCCGGCTGGCCACAGGCCGCAAGGAGGGCCAAGGCCCCTGCTCCGATCACTCCGCTGCGCCGCATGACTGCCCCTCGCCCCATATCTTGTCTTTGCGCGGCCTGTCCCGGCCGCTTGTCGGTCATTGCGCGTCCGCCGCCCCGGTCACGGAGTCAGGCGTCTCACCCAGAGCGACCATCAGGCTTGCCGCGCGATCGCGCAAGTCCGCCGACGACTCGGCATCCTCGAGGATCGCGGCCAGACGCTCGAGCGCGGGCTCGCGTTCGCCCATGCCAAGCTGGACCAGAGCGATCTGTTCCAGAGCCAGCATCCGAAACGGCGCGCCCGGCACCGACAGCGCCTCGAGCGCGAGAAGCCGGTCCTCAGGTGTACGATCGGCGTCGATCAGCACGGATTTGAACGCCGCGAGATCGCGGTAAATCTCGGGCACCTCGCCATTGGCCGCCAGCGCGTCGAGCGTGGCCACCGCCGCCGTGCCATCACCTGCCGCGACCTGTTCGGCCGCGAGGGTGAGGGCGGGCACGACCGCGTCGGGGGCCTCCTGCGCGATCCGGGCCAGAGCCGCGGTGCGCGTCTCGGCGTCGGCCTCGACCTGCGCCGCCAAAAGCGCGTCGCCGCGCGCCTGCGCCTGCGCCGCGAGGCGCGATTGCCGCCACTCATAGCCGGCGGCGCCCCCCACGATCACGAGGACCAGAAGGATGCCGATCCAGCCGTAGCGCCGCAACAGAACAAAAAGCCGCTCGCGGCGGACCTCTTCGCTGACCTCGTCGATGAAGCTGTCGGGATTGCTCACGCCTTGGTCCCCCTGGGATTGCGCCGTGGCGCCGTGTCGGATGCGCACCGGTCTCGGCGCCGTGGTCGATCGCGCCCGTCTTATCGTGAAGCCGGGCGCAGGGACAAGTCCCGCCCGCCGCCTTCGAACGCTGCCGCCGGGTCGTGCGACATGCCGCATGCTGCGGCACCGGAGCCGCCGATCCGGGGCATCGGCGCGTCACCGTGTCGCGCGATCCGCCTGAGCGCTTGAGAGAGCGAGCGACGCGGCGTAGTCTGAACCAAGTGGTTCAGGCATTTCCGGCGGGGTGATCGACCCCGCGTCGATCCGCGTTCGTGCCGGGATCGGCATGATCGGGACAGGCCCGATGGCCGAAGAGGATGCGCAATGAAACTGATCCCCGTCATCACCGCGATCTTCGTGACCGCTTTCCTCTATATGCTGATCATCGACCGCGATCGGCTCTTTGCCATCGCGCAGATCGACGGGGATGCCGCGAATGCGGCGACCGGGTCCTCGCAGGTAACGACGCCCGGCATCGGTGTCGTGGCGTTGCGCAGCACCGCCCGGGAGGTGGATGACGCCGTGGTGCTGCGCGGACGGACAGAGGCCGCGCGCGAGGTCGAAGTGCGCGCGGAAACCTCCGGCCGGGTGGTCTCGGACCCGTTGCGCAAGGGCGCCTTCGTCGAAACCGACGAGCTTTTGTGCGAACTCGACCCCGGCACGCGGGAGATCGACCTTGCCGAAGCGAAAGCGCGACTGTCGGAGGCCGAAAGCCGGGTGCCCACGGCCGAGGCCGCGCAGGCCGAGGCACAGGCCCGGCTGCGGGAGGCCGAAATCAACCTCAGCAACGCGCAGCGGCTGAGCAAGGGCGGCTATCAGAGCGAAACCTCGGTGATCAGCGCCGAGGCCGCGATGGAAGCGGCGGCCGCACAGGTGCAAAGCGCCGCCTCGGGCCTCGTCTCGGCACGGGCCGGAATCGATGCGGCGCGCGCCGCCGTCGCCGCCGCCGAACGCGAGATCGACAAACTGTCGATCCGCGCACCTTTTGACGGGTTGCTGGAAACCGACACTGCCGAGCTGGGGCTCTTGATGCAGACCGGTGCGCCCTGCGCCACGGTGGTGCAGCTCGATCCGATCAAGCTCGTGGGCTTTGTACCCGAGGTCGATGTTGACAAGATCCGCGTCGGCGCGCCCGCCCGTGGGCGGCTGGCCTCCGGCCCGCCGCTGACCGGCGAGGTGCGCTTCGTGTCGCGCTCGGCAGACGAGACGACACGCACCTTCCGCGTCGAGGTCGTCGTCCCCAATGCGGATCTGCAGATCCGCGACGGCCAGACCGCCGAGATCATGATCGAGACCGACGGCAGGCAGGCGCATCTGTTGCCGCAATCGGCGCTGACGCTCGACGATGACGGCCGTCTCGGCGTACGTCTCGTCGATGGCGAGGCCACGGATGCGGTGGCGCGCTTTGCCCCCGTGGCGCTGCTGCGCGACACGGCCCAAGGCGTGCTGGTCGCCGGGCTGGAGCCCGAGGCCGCCATCATCGTCGTCGGGCAGGAATACGTGACCGACGGCGTGCGCGTATCGCCAAGCTTTCGGGAGGCCGGGCAGTGACCGGCATCGTCGACTGGGCCGCGTCCCGGGCGCGGATGATCATGGCCTTCATCGTGCTGAGCCTCGTGGCGGGCGGAGCCGCCTATGTCGGCCTGCCCAAGGAGGGCGAGCCCGACATCGAGATCCCGGCGCTGTTCGTCTCGGTCCCCTTCCCCGGCATCTCAGCCGAGGACAGCGAACAGCTTCTGGTCAAGCCGATGGAAACCCGGCTGTCGGATCTCGACGGGCTGAAGACCATGACCTCCACCGCCGCCGAGAGCTATGCGGGGGTGGCGCTCGAATTCGAGTTCGGTTGGGACAAGACCAAGATCATGGCCGATGTGCGCGATGCGATGAACGCCGCCGAGGCCGAGTTTCCCGACGGGGCCGACGCCTGGTCTGTCAACGAGATCAACTTCTCCGAATTTCCGATCGTCATCGTGAACCTCACCGGCGCGCTGCCCGAACGCACGCTGATCCGGGTGGCCAAGACTCTGCAGGACCGGCTCGAAGGGCTCGACGCCGTGCTTTCGGCCAACCTGACCGGCCAGCGCGACGAAATGCTCGAGGTCGAGATCGACCCGCTCAGGCTCGAGGCCTACAACGTCACCGCCGCCGAACTTCTGCAGGTCGTGACCAACAACAACCTGCTGATCGCGGCGGGCGAGATCGAAAGCGCGCAGGGCGCGTTCTCGGTCAAGATCCCGTCGAGCCTCGACGAGCCGCGCGACATCTACGAGCTGCCGGTCAAGACCAATGGCGACCGGGTGGTGACCTTGGGCGACCTGTCGACGATCCGGCTCACCTTCGAGGACCGGACCTCGACGGCGCGCTTCAACGGCGAGACGACAGTGGCGCTTCAGGTGGTCAAGCGGCGGGGCTTCAACCTGATCGACACCGCCGCGCTGGTGCGCGAAACGGTCGCGGCCGAGCAGGACAGCTGGCCCGACGACCTCAGGGCGGCAATCGAGGTCGGGACCTCGAACGACCAGAGCCGTCAGGTCGCCTCGATGGTGAGCCAGCTCGAAGGTTCGGTTCTGACGGCGATCGCGCTGGTGATGATCGTGGTGCTCGCCGCGCTGGGCCCGCGCCCGGCGCTGCTGGTGGGCTTTGCAATCCCGACCTCGTTCCTTTTGTGCTTTGCGCTTTTGGCGGTGATGGACATCACCATCTCGAACATCGTGATGTTCGGGCTGATCCTTGCGGTGGGCATGCTGGTCGACGGGGCCATCGTGGTGGTGGAATACGCCGACAAGCGCATCTCCGACGGCGTCGGACCGATGCACGCCTATGTCGAGGCGGCGAAGCGGATGTTCTGGCCTGTGGTCTCCTCGACCGCCACCACGCTCTGCGCCTTTTTGCCGATGCTGTTCTGGCCCGGCGTCGCGGGACAGTTCATGGGCATGCTGCCGGTGACGCTGATCTTCGTGCTCTCGGCCTCGCTCGTGGTCGCGCTGATTTACCTGCCGGTGATGGGCGGCGTGCTGGGCCGGATGAGCCGCAGTTTCGGCCATGCCTCCGACAGCCTGCGCCGCCGCCTGCCATGGGTCGTGTGCGCCGCTCTGGTGCCGCCCGCCGCCCTGCTGATCTTCGTGGGGCTGATGCTGGCGCTCAACCCGGGCTATCTCAGCGGCGAGGCCCGCCCCGCCACGGGGCTGCTCGACGCCGCCCCCGGTCTGGCGCTGGCGCTTTTCGGTGCGATCGCCACCACCATCACCGGTGGTGCGGCCAAGATCCGGCGCGCGCCCAAGCGGGTGCGCGCGGGCTATCGGCGTTCGCTCTTCGGGCGCGTCATCGCGCTGATCGCGGGCAACCCGATCATGCCGCTGGTGACGATCGGGGCCGTGGGGGCCTTCGTCTTTTCGACCTTCACCTATTTCGGCACCCACAACAACGGCGTGGAGTTCTTCGTCGAGACCGAGCCCGAGCAGGCGATCATCTACGTGCAGGCGCGTGGTAATCTCAGCCTCGCCGAAAAGGACGCGCTCGTGGCCGAGGCCGAGGCGGCGGTCGTGGGGTTTCCAGGCATCGGCTCGGTTTTCGCCTTCGCGGGTGAAGGCGGGCTCAACTCCAACACCGCCGGGGCCGGTGGTCCCGCCGACGCGGTGGGTCAATTGCAGATCGAACTGGTCCCGTGGGAGGACCGCGCCGCCTATGCGCGCGAAACCGGTTACGATCCGGCCGATCTCGATGGCAATGTGGTGTTCGAACGGCTGCAGGCCCGCCTCGACGATATCCCGGGCATCCGCATCGAGATCCTCGACCTTGCGCAGGGACCCGGCTCGTCCAAGCCGGTGCACCTGCGACTCACCGGTGACGATTTCGAGGCGCTGCGCGCCGCCACCGGGCAGGTCCGCGCGCGATTCGAGGAAACGCCGGGCCTGACGCTGATCGAGGAC
Organism: Limimaricola cinnabarinus LL-001; assembly: GCF_000466965.1. Lineage (GTDB taxonomy): Bacteria > Pseudomonadota > Alphaproteobacteria > Rhodobacterales > Rhodobacteraceae > Limimaricola > Limimaricola cinnabarinus. Next base: position 32,119 of record NZ_BATB01000008.1, on the reverse strand, counting down.
ACGCTGCCGCTGCCGGGCATCGACTGGCAGATCGACGTCGACATCGAGAAGGCAGGCCGCTTCGGCGCAGACGTGGCGACCGTGGGCGCCATGGTGCAACTCGTGACCCGAGGCATCATGCTCGACACCATGCGCATCGACAGCTCGGACGAGGAGATCGAGATCCGCGTGCGGCTGCCCGAGGAGGACCGCGTGCTCTCGACCCTCGACAGCCTGCGGGTCCGCACGCCGTCGGGACTGGTGCCGCTGTCGAACTTCGTCACCCGCAAGCCGGTGCAGAAGCTCGCCGAGATCAACCGCGTCGCGCAACAGCGCTACTTCGAGGTCAAGGCCGACGTGACGCCCGGCCTCGTCCGGCTCGTCGATGGCGACGAGAGCCGGATCGTCACCGAGGCCGAGATCGACGACGCGTTGCAGACGCGCATCGACGCGGGCGAAGTTGGCCGCTCAACGATCAACGCCAATGAACGGATCGAGGCGCTGATCGACTGGCTCGACACCGCGCCGCTGCCTGATGGCGTCGGATGGGAATGGACCGGCGATCAGCAGGATCAGGCCGAAAGTCAGGCCTTCCTGCAATCGGCCTTCGCGGGTGCTCTGGGGCTGATGTTCATCATCCTGCTGGCGCAATTCAACAGCTTCTACAACGCCACGCTGGTACTTCTGGCGGTTGTCATGTCGACCGCCGGCGTGCTGATCGGGATGCTGGTGATGGATCAGACATTCTCCATCATCATGACCGGCACCGGCATCGTGGCGCTCGCCGGTATCGTGGTGAACAACAACATCGTGCTGATCGACACCTATCAGGATTACGCGCGTTACATGCCGCGCACCGAGGCGGTGATCCGCACCGCCGAGGACCGCATCAGGCCCGTCTTCCTCACCACCGTCACCACCATGGCAGGCCTCGCGCCGATGATGTTCGGGCTCAGCCTCGACTTCTTCGGCGGCGGCTACACGATCGACAGCCCCACGGCGCTGTGGTGGAAGCAGCTTGCCACGGCGGTTGTCTTCGGCCTCGGCATCGCCACGGTGCTGACGCTGGTTTTCACGCCCGCGATGCTGGCGCTGCGGATCTGGGCCGCCCGCTATGCCCATTGGATGTCGCGGCTTCTGGCGCGGCTGTCGATGGGACGCGGCAGCCGGGCGGCGCGCGACTGGGCGCTCAGGCGCGAGGCGCGGCGTATCAAGACACCTGAGATCATCTGGGAGGACGCGCAGGGCTCTGCCCCCCTCCCCGCATCGACGTTGCGCGCGGCGGAGTAGCCCGGATACGACAGGGCCGCCCCGAAGGACGGCCCCTTTCCACGAATGCATTTGGCGGGGTCAGGCCGCCTGAACGCCCTGCTCACCCCGGCCCAGCGCCAAGAGGGCAAGCCCCAGCGCCATCACCGCGCAGCCCGCGATCACCGCCACCATCGGCAGCGCCGTGCCATTGAAGAACGGCCCCGTGACCGCGACCATCAGACCGCCCGTGAGCATCTGCAGCGTGCCGCCCATTGATGAGGCGAGACCCGCGATCTCGCCATGCGGATCGAGCGCCATGACCTGGCTCGTCGGGATGACGAGGCCGAGGCAGGCATTGCCGCACAGCAGGAGCCCCATCAGCACCGGCAGCGTCGCATAGCCCGCCGCCGTGATCGCCAGCAGCGTCAGTGCGAAGAAGGCAAAGCCCATCAACGCCAGTCGCAGCATCCGGGTGAGGCCGATGCGGCGGCCCAATGTCGCCGCGAACTGGCTCGCCCCGAAGAAGCCCACGGCATTGGTCGCGAAGGCGAGGCTGAACTGCATCGGCGACAGCCCGTATTGCTGGGTGTAGACGAAGCTGGCGCTCGCGATGAAGACGAAGAAGCTCGCCATGCCGAAACCCGACACGAAGGTCAGCGCCATGAATGTCGGATCGCGGAACAGCCGCTTGGCCGACACCGCGAGCAAGCGCGGGCGGACCGGGCGGCGGCGCTCGGCTGGCAGCGTTTCCTTGAGGCCGAAGATGGTGAGGAGCAGGGCCAGCCCCGCGATCACCGCGAGCGCCCAGAAGATGCCGCGCCAGCTGGTGAAGCTCATCATGATCGCACCCGAAAGCGGTGCGAGCATCGGCGAAACAGAGATGACGAGCATGATCATCGCCACCAGGCGCGTCGCCTCGTGCCCGGTATACATGTCGCGCACCATGGCGCGCGGCACCACCATCAGCGCGGCGCAGCCAAGGCCCTGAAGCGCGCGGAACGCCACCAGCCACGGCAGCGATGGGGCCAGAGCGCATCCGATGGTGGCGACGAGAAACACGCCGACGCCGATATAGACCGGCGTTTTGCGCCCCGCCGCATCGGCGAGCGGGCCATAAAAGAGCTGCGCGAGGCCAAAGGCGAGGAAATAGGCGCTGATCGTCGCCTGCGCCGCGGCTTCGTCTACGTTCAGATCGGCGGCGAGGCCCGGCAGGCCGGGAAGATACATGTCGATCGTGAAGGGACCCACGGCGGAGAGCAGGCCCAGCACCACGGCGGTGCGGAACATCGGGGATAACATAGGGCTGTCCTTGAACTCCGCGCGCGGCACGCCCGGAACGTCGATTGGCCCGCACGCGGCAGGCGACTCAGGCGCAGACTAGACCGATCGGTTCAGAGGCGCAATCACGCGGCCTCGGCCTCTTCGGACTGCTGGCGCGACCAGAGCTGCGCATAGCGGCCCTCTTGCGCCAAAAGATGCTCGTGAGAGCCCGATTCCACGACTTTCCCGGCTTCCAGCACCACGATCCGGTCCGCATCCGCAATCGTGCTCAGCCGATGTGCGATGGTGATCACCGAGCGCCCCTGCCCCATGGCGCGAAGCTGGCCTTGGATCTCGCGCTCGGTGTCGGTGTCGAGCGCGCTCGTCGCTTCGTCCAGAAGCAGGATCGGCGGGTCCTTGAGCAGGGTGCGGGCGATGCCGACGCGCTGCTTCTCTCCGCCCGAGAGCTTCAGGCCGCGCTCGCCCACGGTGGTGTCGTAGCCTTGGGGCAGCGACAGGATGAAGTCGTGGATCTGCGCGGCGCGAGCCACCGTTTCGATTTCCTCGCGGGTGGCTCCCTCGCGGCCATAGGCGATGTTGTAGAGGATCGTGTCGTTGAAGAGCACCGTGTCCTGCGGCACCACACCGATCTGCGCATGCAGGCTGTCTTGGGTGACGTCGCGCAGATCCTGCCCGTCAATCCGGATCGCACCGCCTGTCACATCGTAGAAGCGGAACAGCAGCCGCCCGATCGTCGATTTGCCCGCCCCCGAGGAGCCGACGATGGCGACGGTCTCGCCGGGCTTCACCGTGAAGGACACGCCCTTGAGGATGCCGCGCGCGGCCTCGTAGTCGAAGCGCACATCGTCGAACACGATCTCGCCGCGCGGCACGGCGAGCGCCGCAGCACCAGGCCGGTCGGTGACCTCCGGCGGCTGGTTCAGAAGCTCGAACATTTCGCCCATGTCGATCAGCGCCTGCCGGATCTCGCGGTAGACGGTGCCGAGGAAATTGAGCGGCATGGTGATCTGGATCATGTAGGCGTTGACCATGACGAAATCGCCCACCGTCAGCGCGCCGTTCTGCACCCCGATGGCGGCCATGACCATGACGATGACGAGACCGCTGGTGATGATCAGTGACTGGCCGAAATTCAGGAAGGCGAGCGAGTAGTTGGTGCGCACGGCGGCAGCCGCATATTTCTCCATCGCGCCGTCATAGCGCATCGCCTCGCGGTTCTCGGCGCCGAAATACTTGACCGTCTCGAAGTTGAGCAGGCTGTCGATCGCCTTCTGGTTGGCGTCGGTGTCCTGATCGTTCATCTGCTTGCGGATCTTCACCCGCCACTCGGTCACCTTGAAGGTGAAAGCGACGTAGACGACGATCGTGCCAAGCACGGCCACGAGATACCACACATCGAACAGGAAGAAGAGCACGACCGCGACGAGCAGCAGTTCAAGGATCAGCGGCCCGATCGAGAACAGCAGGAAGCGCAGCAGGAAATCGACGCCCTTCACGCCGCGTTCGATGATCCGGCTGAGACCGCCGGTCTTGCGTCCGATGTGGTAGCGCAGGCTCATCGCGTGGATGTGCCGGAAGGTGCGCAGCGCCAGCTTCCTCAGCGCCCGTTGCCCCACGGGCGTGAACACCACGTCGCGCAACTGCTGGAAGCCGACATTGGCGAGCCGGGCGAGGCCATAGATCAGCGTCAGCCCGGCCGCACCGATCGCCAGCAGCATCGCGGCGCTTTCGCCTTCGCCCGCCAGCGCGTCGACGGCGGCCTTGTAGAAGAGCGGCGTGGCCACCGCGATCAGCTTGGCCACGACCAGGAGCGAGACGGCCAGCACGACGCGGCGCTTCACCCAGCCCTGCCCCTCGGGCCACAGATAGGGCATCACCTGCCGGATCGTGTCCCAACCCTGCACGGGCTGCCCCGAGAGGTTGGCGTCGGTCTTGGACAGGCGTCGCATCGGCGGGCTCCGGGCTGGCGGCGGCGGTTCAACCTAGGACGCGGCCGCCCTGATGGCCAGACCGGGCCGGTCGGTGGGCCTCTGACCGGTTGAGCCGCGCCGCGCCGCGTTCTACGACAGAGCGACACAACCCGGAGACCGCCCATGCCCATGTCCACTTTTTCCGCCTCCGTCTGCGTGTTCTGCGGCTCGCGTCCCGGGCTGCGTGCCAGCTACGAGACCGCGGCGACGGAGACCGGCGAAATGCTCGCGCGCCAGGGATGGCGGCTGGTCTATGGCGCAGGGGATGTGGGTCTTATGGGGTCTGTCGCGCGCGCGGCGCAAGGCGCGGGTGGCGCCAGTTTAGGTGTGATCCCGCGCCACCTCGTCGAGGCCGAGATCGGCAAGAGCGATCTCGATACCTATGTCGTCACGGAGACCATGCACGAACGCAAGAAAGTGATGTTCATGAACGCCGATGCGATCGTCATGCTGCCCGGCGGTGCGGGATCGCTGGATGAATTCTTCGAGGTGCTGACATGGCGCCAGCTCGGCCTTCACGACAAGCCGATCCTGCTGCTCGACATCGATGGCTACTGGCAGCCCCTGCGCCAGCTGATCAACCACGTGATCGACGAGGGATTCGCGAATGACAGCCTCAAGAGCTTCATCCACTACGTCTCCAGCGTGAAGGCTCTCGAAAAGGCACTCGCGGAGACGCTGTCGGCCTGAAGGGGGCGCGGTCGAGGCGCCCCCCTTGGCGTTCGACCCGTTCAGCCCGCGATCTCGTTAGCGATGGCCTTTTCGATTTCGGCGACGGGGTGGTTGGTGAGGGTCTTGGGGATCTCGGCCACCACCGTGTCGGCCACCTCCTTGTGCAGTTCGGGACGCAGCACACCCAGCACATGCGGGCTCGCCACGATCACCAACTTGTCGAACCGGCCCTTATGGACATGCCGATAGAGGAGATCCGCAAGGTCCGAAGCAAAGCGATCCTTGGCAAGCTGGTGAAAGTCGGTCTCGTCCAGCGCAGTGCGCTGACCGGGGCCGCCATCGGCCTGCCGCCCGGCCTTGTCGGTCGCCTGAGCGCGATCCGGCGGGTTCTCCTGCGCCTCCTTGCGCACGACCTGCAGGTTCGGATGCTGGGCGTCGGTGGTGTTCTCGAGGATCAACGCCTTTTCGCCATCGGCGACGAGAACCCAGGTTCCATTGTCGATCCGGGCCATCAATCGGGGTCCTTCTCGTCGCTCTTGCGCACGCGGGTGACGCCGGGGTCGTCCTGCTCGGCGCGCTTGAGATCGTCGCGCGTGCCGACCTTTCGGGTCAGGTCGCCGCCTTCACGACCCGGCTGGCCGCCCGCCCCCGCCTTGTCCTCTTCACTGACGTAAGCCTCGGTCTCACGGGTCCCGTCCTTGGATCTCGCCCTCTCAGCCATCGAAGCCTCCTTTGGTTGCATGCAGAGGAAACGATCCGTGACGGCGCGGGTTCCGGAAACGAAAAGGCCCCCACGGTCTCCCGCGAGGGCCTCGGGGACGCGGCAGCGCCGCGACGCCTCACATGCGCGAGGCGACGTTCTCCCAGTTCACGAGGTTGTCGAGGAAGTTGGAAATGTAGGCGGGACGCTTGTTGCGGTAGTCGATGTAGTAGGAGTGCTCCCACACATCGAGACCCAGAAGCGCGGTCTGTCCGAAGCACAGCGGGTTCACGCCATTCTCGGTCTTGGTGACCTTGAGGCCGCCATCCGCATCCTTGACGAGCCACGCCCAGCCCGAGCCGAACTGGCCCGCGCCCGCGGCGGCAAAGTCTTCCTTGAACTTGTCGACCGAGCCGAAGCTGTCGGTGATCGCGCTCTCGAGCTCGCCCGGCATCTTGCTCTGATCGGGGGTCATCATCTCCCAGAACTGGTTGTGGTTCCAAAGCTGGGAGATGTTGTTGAAGATGCCGTTCTGCGCCACCGACGACTTGTCATAGGTGCCGCGGATGATCTCTTCCATCGACTTGCCGTCCCATTCGGTGCCGGCGATCAGCTTGTTGCCGTTGTCGACATAGGCCTTGTGGTGCAGGTCGTGGTGATACTCGAGCGTCTCCTTCGACATGCCCTTGGAGGCGAGCGCGTCGTGGGCGTAGGGAAGGTCGGGAAGTTCGAAAGCCATGTCGGTCTCGCTTTGCTGCCAGTGGTGGATTTGCGCCACATAACAGAACCCCTGCGCCCCAAAGGTCAATGGGACAGCCGGGAAATTCCGAGCGCTGGCGCGCGGCCACAAGCGTGACCGAAACCGTTCGACGACCCAAGCTCGGGCGGTGGGCCCGCCATGAGAAAGGGCGGCGACCAGACCGGCCGCCGCCCGAAAACCGGCGCGCGTAGAAACGAGCGCGGCTGTCTTACTGAACCACCTCGGCTTCGCCCTCGACCTCGATGGTCTCGGTCGCGTCGATCTCGGAGTCCACCTCGGCCTCGGCTTCGGCTGCGGTATCTTCGACTTCGACGGCGGTCTCGTCGATCTCGGCCTCGACGGCTTCACCGGCATCCTCGATGCTCTCGGCAGCCGACTCGGCGCCTGCATCGACGTTGATGTTGGTTTCCTCGCCGACCATGTCGGCGTTGTCCACATCGGTGCCGCCCGCAAAGAGCCAGTACAGCACGATCACGGCAACCACGAGACCACCGACGATGAGGGCGATCGACGTGCCACCTTTCTTCGGCGGCGGGTTGACGTTGTTGTTGTTGAAATTCGGGTCGGACATGCGTGATGCTCCGTTATGTGTCATTTGACGGGCCAACGTCACCCGCTCGGGCCGGTTCCTCTCCAGTTCAAATTTTTGTGGCTCAGGGATCCGTTATCACATGGAACCAGGTGAGGCTTTCGCAGGATTGCCACGCTCGGCGCGACCACCTGTCGCCGGTCCGGGGCTTTCTCGGAAAGCCCTGTCACGATAGGAAGTCCGCAAATAGGAGTGTCGCATGCTGTTCTGGATCATAGCGGTCGGGTTGTCCGTGGTCGTTGCCGTGGCGCTGGCGGTGCCGCTGCGCCAGGCACACGCAATCGAAGAGGCCGCACCGGACGTCGCATTCTATCGAGCCAGCTGGCCGAGGTCGAAGCCGATCGCGGTCGCGGATTGATCTCCGCCGAGGAAGCCGAGCGCGCCCGTGCCGAGATCGCCCGCCGTCTCATCGCCGCTGATCACGTGCGGCAGGGGAAAACCGTGGAGCGGGTCCGGCGCGGTCCGGTGCTGCCTGCCGCCGTCTTCGGGGCGGTGCTGGTGATCGGCGGCGCGCTTGTGCTTTATACCGACCTCGGGGCCCCCGGCATCCCCGACCAGCCGCTGGGCGGCAGGATCGCGGCGGCACAAGAGTTGCGCGAGGCGCGCCCCTCGCAGGAGGCCGCGGAAGCCATGATGCCCGCCTCCCCCGTCGATGCGCCGCAGGACTATCTCGACATGGTCGCGCAGTTGCGCGCGGCGGTTCCGGATCGTCCCGACGACCTGACCGGTTGGGAGCTACTGTCGCGCCACGAGGCCGCCTTGGGCAATTACGCCGCCGCCGCGCGCGCGCAGGAGCGGGTGATCGCGCTCAAGGGCGACGCCGCGGAGTACGAGGATCAAGTGGCGCTGGTGGACCGGATGGTGGCGGCTACCGGCGGCCTCGTGACGCCGGAGGCCGAGGCGCTGCTCGCCCGGCTTCTGTCCGAGCGGCAGGACGCCGAAGGGCCGCTTTACTACATGGGGCTGCTGCAGGCACAGGTCGAACGGCCCGACCTTGCCTTTCGCTACTGGAAGCGGGCGATCGATGAGGGCGACCCGGCCTCGCCGCATGTCGAACTGGCGCGCACCCAGATCGACCGCGCCGCGGCACTGGCGGGGGTCGAATATACCCCGCCCGCCCTGCCCGGCCCCAGTGCGGCGGATATCGCCGCGGCGCAGGACATGAGCGCCGAAGACCGCGACGGCATGATCCGAGGCATGGTGGAGGGGCTGTCGGCGCGTCTGGCGGAAACCGGCGGCTCTGCCTCCGAATGGGCGCGCCTGATCCGGGCGCTGGGCGTGCTGGGCGAGCGCGAGCGCGCAGCGCAGATCTGGGCCGAGGCGCAGGGGGTCTTTGCCGACACGGACGGTCTGGACGAGATCCGCGAGGCCGCCCGCGCGGCGGAGGTGGCGCAATGATCTTCGAAACCGCGGAAGAGTTCGCTGCCGCCCTGCCGCGCCACGGCGCGCTTGCGGGGCTCGACTTCGGCACCAAGACCATCGGCGTGGCCGTCTCGGACGGGCTACGCTCGGTCGCCACCCCGCTCGAGACGGTGATACGCAAGAAGTTCACGCTCGACGCCGCGCGGCTGCTGGAGATCGCGCAAGGGCGCACCGTCGCGGGCTTCGTGCTAGGGCTGCCGCGCAACATGGACGGCTCGGAAGGCCCGCGCGCCCAATCGACGCGTGCCTTCGCGCGCAACCTGTCGCGCCTCACCGAGATCCCGATCGTCTACTGGGACGAGCGCCTCTCGACCGTCGCCGCCGAGCGCGCCCTGCTCGAATCGGATCATTCGCGCAAGCGCCGGGGCGAGTTGATCGACGCGGTGGCGGCGGGATACATCCTGCAGGGCCTGCTCGACCGGCTCGGCTACATGGCGCGGTCATGAGCGACGAGGTCTGGCAGCGTGCCGAGATAGAGAGCCCTTGCGTGAAGCTCTGCGCGATCCATCCCGAGACGCGGCTCTGTCTGGGCTGCGCGCGCTCCATGGACGAGATCGCCGCATGGGGCCGGATGGTACCGGAAGAGCGCGCCCGGATCATGGCCGAGCTGCCGACCCGCGAGGCCGCGCCCAAGGGGCGGCGCGGCGGCCGCAAAGCCCGGCTGGAGCGTTAGATCATCGCCTTGCGCAGCATGTTGAGCGCCACGAGGATCAGAAAGCCGCCGAACACCCGCTTGAGCCGCTTTGCATCGGTGCGGTGCGCCAGAGCAGCGCCCAGAGGAGCCGTCAGCAGTGTCATCGCGATGACGATGAGAAAGGCGGGCAGGTTCACCGATCCCAGCGTCATCGGCGGCGCGGCCCCGGCGGGCAGCGGCGTCAGCAGAAACCCGATGACCGAAGGCAGCGCGATCAGCAGCCCGAACCCCGCCGCCGTCGCCACGGCGCGGTGGATGCTCATGCCGTAGAGCGTCATGATCGGCACGCCGAAGCTGCCGCCACCGATGCCCATGAGCACCGACAAGAACCCCACCACCGGCGACATCGCACCCCGTGCCACGCCGCCCGGCATCGTGTCGCCAAGTCGCCAGTGGCTGCGTCCGAACACCATGTAGAGCGACACGCAAAGCGCCAACCCGCCGAAGATCAGCTGCAGCGTCACCGTGCGCAGTTGCGCCACGACGAACACACCCGCGAGCGCGCCCACCGCGATCCCCGGCGCCCAGCCACGCAACACCGACCAGTCGACCGCCCCCTTGCGGTTGTGGCTCAGCACCGAGCGGGCCGATGTGACGATGATCGTGGCGAGCGATGTGGAAAGGCAGATCTGCATGAGCTGCGGCGTCTCGTAGCCCAGCGCCGCGAAGGCGTAGAAGTAGGCGGGCACCAGCACGATGCCGCCGCCGACCCCCAAGAGCCCCGCGAGCACGCCCGCGAAAGCGCCAATGGCGAGCAGCATCGCTCCCATGGAAAGAAGCAGCATGGTATCAGGCATCTGGCGCTCCGGCTCGGTTCGCCACAGCGATGCCCGGCCCGGCGATCCTCGGCAAGGGGTCGCGCGCCGGCTTACGCCGCCTGTTGCAGGTCCTCGACCCGTTGCAGCGCCTCGAGAACCAGCTCCGGCCCCGCGCCTGGCCGTGACGCCCCCTCCGACAGCACTCGCCTCCAGCCGCGCGCGCCGGGACGCCCGGCGAACAACCCCAGCATGTGGCGCGTCACTTGATGCAGCCGCCCGCCATCCGCGAGATGCCTCTCGATATAAGGCAGCATATCGCGCACCGCGTCCTCGGCGCGCGTCACCGCGCCCTCGCCCCAGATACGTTTGTCGGCATCGCCTAGGATGTCGGCAGGCGAATGATAGGCGGCGCGGCCGATCATCACCCCGTCGAGCCCTGAGGCGAGGAAGCTCTCGGCTTCGTCCAGCGTGCCGATGCCGCCGTTGATCGAGAGGTGCAACCGTGGAAATTCGCGTTTCATCCGCAGGACCAGATCATAGTCGAGCGGCGGTACGTCGCGGTTTTCCTTGGGGCTGAGCCCTTGCAACCACGCCTTGCGGGCATGGATCGTGAACCGGCTGACGCCTGAGGCCGCGACGGTTTCAAGGAAGCGCGGCAGGACCTCTTCGGGCACCTGCTCATCGACGCCGATGCGGCATTTCACGGTCACCTCGACCGGGCTGGCCGCGATCATTTCGGCGCAGCACTCCGCGACCAGTTCGGGCCGGGTCATCAGAACCGCGCCGAACGCCCCCGACTGCACCCTGTCGGAGGGGCAACCACAGTTGAGGTTGATCTCATCATAGCCCCGCTCCGCCCCGATCCGCGCCGCCTCGCGAAGATCTACCGGATCCGATCCGCCAAGCTGCAGAGCCAGCGGGTGTTCCGACGCGTCGAAACCGATCAGCCGGTCGCGCTCGCCGTGAATGACGGCAGGGGCCGTGACCATCTCGGTGTAGAGCAGGGTCCTGTGCGACAGCAGCCGGTGCAGATACCGGCAATGCCGATCGGTCCAATCCATCATCGGAGCGACCGAAAGGCGCGCGGCCGTAGCCAGCCTGCCATTCACTTGCTTCATCGCCTCTGCCGCATTCCGCATCGCGCAGCTTTCTCATTCTGTTCAGGTCGATCGGAACCGGCATCCGCACTCGGGGCGGCGGGGACAGGCCCGCATGATCCGCCGTGGGGCCGCGAGGCGCTTTTCTACCAGTCCGGTGCGCAACCCGCAAACACTCTTGCCGCGGTGACCCGTTCGGCCTTCTTGGGGCCAATGCGCCGCGCCCACAGCCGGGTTTCAGCTTGAGGGAACCTGCCGAACCGGCCGCTCCCTCCCGAGCCGCGCTGCGGCCAGTGCGCTCGCGCCGACCATCGCCGCCGCCGTGCCGAGACAGGCGGGCAGTCCGCCGATCTGGTAAGTCAAACCCGACAGGAGCGTGCCCAACAGCCGCCCGGCCGCGTTCGACATGTAGTAGAAGCCGACATCCATGGTCACCCGCTCCGAGGTCGAGAAGGCGAGGATCAGGTAGGAGTGCAGCGAGGAGTTCACCGCAAAGAGCGCCCCGAACACCAAGAGCCCCGCGACCACGATCAGGGTAAGCCAGCCCGCCGGTGCCCCGGCGATCCAGACCAGAGCCGCCAGCGCGGCAGGCACGACGAACAGCGCCAGCGCCCAGCGGCGCGCCTCGCCGACCAGCGCGGCCTCGGACCGCTCGGTCGCGCGCAACAACCGCGGTGCCCAAGCCTGCACCGCGCCGTAGAGGATGGTCCAGACGGCCATGAAACTGCCGATCATGAAGAAGGCCATGCGGTTGCCCGCTTCCGAGCCATCGGAAAGCACTGCGTAGAAATAGATCGGAATGCCGACCACGAACCAGACGTCGCGCGCGCCGAACAGGAACAGCCGCGCCGCCGAAAGCCAATTAATGTTGGGGTCCTTGGAGAAGACCTCCAGGAACTTCGCGCCCTTGCGGCCCTGCGGCAGGCCCGAGGGCATGCGAAGCAGGATGACGACAAGGACTACCGCCAGGGCGGCGGCCATCGCCAGCACCGATGGCACGAAGCCCACGAGCCCCAATAGCGCCGCGCCGAGCAGGAAGCCCAGCCCCTTCACGGCGTTCTTCGAGCCGGTCAGCACCGCGACCCAGCGGAACAAGCCGCCCTGCCCTTTTGGCGCGAGGATCTTGACCGCGCTCTTGGCGCTCATCTTCGTGAGGTCCTTGGCGACGCCGGACGCGCCTTGCACCGCCATCACATAGGCGACCGATGCCCAGAGCCCCCAGCCCGGATCGAGCGCCGACAGCGCCAGAAGCGCCGCGACTTGCAAGCCGAGCCCCGCATAAAGCGTCGATGTCAGGCCAAAGCGCGCCGCGATCCAGCCCGCCGAGAGGTTGGTGACGACGCCAGCGATTTCGTAGAGCAGGAACAGGTAGGCCAGCTGCACCGGCGAGAAGCCGAGCGTGTGGAAATGCAGCAGTACCAGCATCCTGAGCGCGCCGTCGGTGAGCATGAAGGCCCAGTAGGCGGCGGTGACCGCGATGTAGGCGGAAAGCCCCTCTGGCCGGGCGGTCACAACCGTCCCCCCACCATGCGCGCCACGTCGACGAGACGATGCGCATAGCCCATCTCGTTGTCGTACCACGCATAGATCTTCACCTGCGTGCCGGCGATCACCATGGTCGAGGGCGCATCGACGATCGAGGATCGTGTGTCGTTGACGTAATCGGCCGAAACGAGGGGGCGGGTCTCAAACCCCAGTATTCCGCTAAGCGGGCCCTCGGACGCCTCGCGCAAAAGGGCGTTCACCTCCTCCACCGTGGTCTCGCGCTCGACCTCGAACACGCAGTCGGTGAGCGAGGCGTTCAGGAGCGGCACCCGCACGGCATGGCCGTTCAACCGCCCCTTCAGCTCCGGGTAGATCAGCGTGATCGCGGTGGCCGAGCCGGTGGTGGTCGGGATCAGCGAGTTGAGCGCCGAGCGGGCGCGGCGCAGGTCCTTGGCGGGCCGGTCGACGATGGTCTGGGTGTTGGTGACGTCATGGATCGTGGTGATCGAACCATGGCGGATGCCCAAGCCCTCATGGATCACCTTGACCACCGGGGCGAGGCAATTGGTGGTACAACTCGCCGCCGTGACGATGTCATGCACCTCGGGGTCATAGGTGTCGTCGTTGACGCCGTAGACGATGTTAGCGGTGGGTCCGTCCTTTACCGGTGCGCTGACGATCACCTTCTTCACCCCGGCGGCGAAATAGGGTGCGAGCTTCGCCTCGGTCTTGAAGACGCCGGTACAGTCGATCACCACGTCGACGCCGTCGAGCGGCAGATCCTCGATGCGCTTTTTCGCGAGGACCGGCAGGCGCGTGCCGTCGATGGACAGGCTGTCCTCGTCGGCCACGAAACTGGCGGACCAGCGGCCATGCACGCTATCGAATTCCAGCAGATGCGCATGCATCGCCGCATCGCCCACGGCGTCGTTGATCCAAGCGATCTCGGCACCGCTGTCGAGGAGCGGGCGCAGGGCGAGCTTTCCGATCCGGCCGAGGCCGTTCAAGGCATAGGTGGTCATTGCGGTTCCTTCCGGGTCGGGATGTCGTCGACGGCGCGCTGGATCGCGATCCGATCGAGCGCCGTAAGGTTGAGCGTGGTGAGCAGATCGATGCGCCGCCGCAGCGCGCCATAGACCTGATGATAAATCAATCGACGCTCCGGCTCGGTACCGGTCGCCTTCACGGGGTCGGGCTGGCCCCAATGCCCGGACACCGGCTGGCCGGGCCAGCCGGGACAATCCTCGTTGGCGGCGCGGTCGCAGACCGTGAAAACGAAATCCAAGGCGGGCGCCTCGGCCCCCTGAAACTCCGACACGTGCTTGGCCCGCAGGCTGGCGGTCTCATGGCCATTCGCCTCCAGCACCTGCACGGCCAACGGGTTCAGAACCGACTGCGGCGTCGTCCCGGCGGAAAAGGCGCGAAACCTGCCGCCGCCGGTGTCGCGCAGGAGCGCCTCCGCGAAGATCGAGCGCGCCGAGTTGCCGGTGCAGACGAACAGGACATTGTAGGGGCGTGAGATCATGTCGGAAACTCCGAAAGTGGACAGGTCGGCTGGAGCGGCGCGCAGGGCCGGGCGGCTGCGGCAGCAATCCTCGATCAGGTAGCCGAGCAATCCACCCGCCTGCTCCATATCGGCGCGGTAGAGCAAGGAGCGGCCGTGCCGGAGCTGTTCGATCAGCCCGGCATGGCGGAGGGCCGAAAGATAGGAGGACAGCGTGTTGGCGCGGGTGTCCAGCACCTCCGCGATTTCACCTGCGGGGACCGCGTCCGGGTAGCGCCGCATGAGCATCCGGAACACCGCAAGACGTTGCGGGTGGGCGAGGGCAGCCAGTCGTGTAACGTGAATCGATTCCATATTTCGAGAATACTCGAATTATGGATTTTGGAAAGCGTGTATTGTGTGAGAACGCTGATTTTTGCGCGCTTGCCGATTTTGAGCCGAGTAGTTCGACGTCTCGGCCTGCTCGATGGCCTGAATGAATGTGGTGCGGACTTGGCCGGCCGAGACACCTATCTAGCTGTTTGTCTGCCGCCTCCGGTCGTCATTGCGCACGAGATATGTTTTCATTCTCCGTCGATACGGGCCCCGTCTGCTCCTAGATCGGCTTCATGCGCTTTTGGGTTCGCCTCGCCACGGTCTGCTTGTCGCTGCTCCTGCTGATCGGCGTGCTATTGCATGACGTCGCGGGTGCCCGAACGTCGATCGACATGGCAACTTCCACCCTCATGAACCAGCAGGACGATCTCGGCCCCGCCTGCACACAGGACGCAACCAAGCAGATGACCTGCAATTTCGACTGCACCCCCCACTGCTCTTCACCGAGATCTCCATGGCGATCCAGCCGCGGGCCGTCGTTGCGACCGATCTCGCCTGGCCCGCCAATATGGCAATTCAAATGCGCCAGCCGGACGTCGACGCTGCTCCGCCCCGAACCAACATCCCGAGCTGACCGGTTGCACCGCTTGAGTGACGGCCCGTTTTTCTAGTGAATGTATGAAAGGGATGATGTCGATGATGAACGGACCGATGATGGGCGTCATGATGGCCGGTGGCGGGGTCGTCCTGCTGCTGGTGCTGACCCTGCTCGTGCTGAGCCTGATGGCGCTGGTCAAGTTCCTCAGGAGCCCGCGGTGAGACGCGGGTTGGCCATCGGCCTCGCCTCGGGCCTTCTTGGCGCCGCCGCGATCGTGGCGGTGGCCCAAGGGCTGACAGCGGAGGACCCGCAGGGCGCGGCATCGGCGGAGATCGCAGGGCTCTCCGTCCTCGGAGAACCGGTCACGCGGGAAATGGTCGAACAGGGCGCCGCGATCTATGCCGAGAGCTGCGCTGCCTGCCATGGCGCGAAGCTCGGAGGGCAGACCGACTGGCGCCGCCGGACCGAGGACGGGCGCATGCCCGCCCCGCCGCATGACGACAGCGGTCACACCTGGCACCACGCCGACCGCGATCTCTTTACCATCACCAAGCATGGTGTCGGTGCGGTTGTCCCCGGCTACGAGAGCGACATGCCGGCCTTCGCGGGCCTGCTGAGCGACGACGAGGTCAAGGCGGTGCTGGCCTACATCAAGACGAGCTGGTCCGAGCGCGAGCGCGGCTTCCAGGCCGAAGTCTCGGCCGGGGCCGAGAGCTCGCCTTGAGCCGACAATGCCCTATTGGATCGCGCGGATCGCGGGGTAGCTCGCTCGGAAGGCCGCATAAGTCTTGTCGAAGTCGGCCCTGAGGCCCGCCTCGGGCTCGATGGAGGCGCCGATGGCGGGCCGCAGCATGACGTTCTCGGGCGCCACGCCCATCGCAGCGATCAGACCGAGGCGGGCCGCGCCCAGCGCCGCACCGAATTCGCCGTCCTTCGGCAGGTCGAGCGGCACGCCGAGCACGGTGGCGATGAGGCGCAGCCAGTACCGCGACCGCGTGCCGCCGCCGATCGCCATCAGCCGGTCGATCCGCGCGCCGGAGGCCTTCAGCGCCTCATGCGAATCGCGCAGGCCGAAGGCCACGCCTTCGAGCACGGCGCGGGTCAGGTCGTCGCGGGTGGTGTCGGCGCCGATCCCGGTAAAGCTACCACGGATCTCGGCGTCGTTGTGCGGCGTCCGTTCGCCCGACAGGTACGGCAGGAAACGCACCCGGCCCGGCGGCAACAGCGTATCGCCCAGCGCCCCCGTCAATTCCGCGGCACCCGTCCCGGTGATCGATGAGAGCCAGATCAGGCTGTCGGCGGCCGAAAGCATCACCCCCATCTGGTACCAGCGCTTCGGCACCGCGTGGCAGAAGGTGTGCAACGCCGTCTCCGGCGCAGGGCAGTAGCCGTCGCGCGCGGCAAGCAGCACGCCCGAGGTACCGAGCGACAAGAAGCCCTCTCCTTCCGACAGCGCCCCGATGCCGCAGGCTGCGGCGGCGTTGTCGCCCGCTCCGCCCGCAACGGCGACGGCGCCGTCGAGACCCCATGCGGAGACAAGATCGGCGCGCAGTTCCCCGGCCCTTTCGCAGCCCTCCACGAGGCGCGGCATCTGATCGCGGCGCATGTGCCCGGCCCCGAGCAGCGCGTCGGACCAGTCCCGCGCACCAGTGTCGAGCCATGAGGTGCCGGCGCTGTCGGACATGTCGGCGACATGCGTGCCGGTGAGGTAAAGGTTGAGATAGGCCGCGGGCAGAAGCACCTTGGCGACGCGGGCATAAGCCTCGGGCTCATTCGTGCGGACCCATTCCAGCTTGGGCGCGGTAAATCCCGGGAAAACGATGTTGCCCGACAGGGCCCGCACCCCCTCGGTGGCATCGAGTTGGGCGGCCTCGGCATGGGCGCGCGTGTCGTTCCACAGGATGCAGGGGCGGATCACCCGGTCCTTTGCATCCAGAAGCGTGGCGCCGTGCATGTGCCCGGCGACGCCGATGCCGCGCAGACCGGCAAAGGCGGGATGCGCCGCGCGCAGATCGGCCACGGCCCCTTCGAGCGCGGCGATCCAGTCCGCCGGGTCCTGCTCGCTCCAGCCCGATCGCGGATGCGCCGCCGCATAGTGACGCTCAACAGCGCCCATGGGCACGCCCTCGTCATCCACGAGAAGGGCGCGCAGTCCGGAAGTGCCGAGGTCGATGCCGAGATAGCTCATGATGCGGTGCGATCCTGTGATGAGGCGAGGCCCAAGCAATAGCCCGAGCCCCGGACGCATGCCAAGCGCGTCTCCCGTCGATTCGCCCCGACGCGGGATCGCATCCGCGACATCCTGTCGCTCCGATGGCAGCAGGACCGAAATAAAGCGCTCCGAGGCGTGCGAAAATTCGGCGTCACGTCTGGTCGTCACGCTTCGCTTTCGCGATAGTGCGCGCCATGTCGCTTTTCATCATCGTCCTCCTCCCGTTCCTCGGCGCGCTGCTGCCAGGCCTGATGATCCGGGCCGGTCGCCAAGCCTGTTTCACCGCCACCTTCCTCGTCACGGCGCTGGCCGCGATCGGGCTGCTCACGCATCTGCCCGCCGTGCTGCGCGGCGAGACGGTCTCGGCCCGGCTCGACTGGATGCCGGGGCTCGGGCTCAACGTGAACCTGTTCCTAGATCCCTTGGGCTTCATGTTCGCAGCATTGATCCTCGGGATCGGCCTGCTGATCATCGCCTATGCGCGCCACTACCTGTCGCGCGACGACAACATGGGCGAGTTCTTCAGCTACCTACTGCTGTTCCAGGGCGCGATGGTGGGCATCGTACTGTCCGACAACATCCTGCTCCTGCTGATATTCTGGGAGCTGACCTCGCTGTCCTCCTTCCTGCTGATCGGGTTTTGGAAGCATTTGCCCGAAGGCCGTCAGGGCGCGCGCATGGCGCTCACCGTGACCGGCATGGGCGGGCTGGCATTGATCGGCGGCATGCTGATGCTGGGGAGCATCGTCGGAAGCTATGATCTGAGCGTGATCCTCGAGCAGCGCGAGCTGGTGCAGGCCTCGCCGCTCTATCTGCCCGCCTTGCTGTTGATTCTTCTGGGCTGCTTCACCAAATCGGCGCAGTTCCCGTTCCATTTCTGGCTGCCGCACGCCATGGCGGCCCCGACGCCGGTCTCGGCCTATCTGCACTCCGCGACGATGGTGAAGGCGGGATTGTTCCTGCTGGCGCGGCTCTGGCCGGTCCTGTCGGGTACGCCCGAATGGGTGGTGATCGTGTCGTCGGCGGGCCTCATCACCATGGTCCTCGGCGCGGTGATCGCGCTGTTCAAGCACGACCTGAAGGCGCTCCTGGCCTTTTCGACCGTCTCGCATCTCGGCCTCATCACCTTTCTTCTGGGCACCGGCACGGCGTTCGGCGCGATGGCGGCAGTGTTCCACATCCTGAACCATGCAAGCTTCAAGGCAGCGCTGTTCATGACCGCAGGGATCGTCGATCACGAGGCGCATACCCGTGACATGCGCCGTCTGGGCGGCCTGCGCCACCTGATGCCGATCTCCTTCGCGATCGCGACGCTGGCGGCGCTGTCGATGGCGGGCATCCCGCTGCTGAACGGCTTTCTCTCCAAGGAGATGATGCTCGAAGAGGCGACGCATACGACGCTGTTCGGTATGCCGATGCTGGTCACGGTCGTGGCGACGATCGGCGCGCTGTTCTCCGCAGCCTATTCCTTTAGGCTCATCGCGCATACCTTCCTCGGGCGCGAGCGCGACGATTACCCGGCGCATCCGCATGACCCGAATCCCGGCATGTGGCTGCCGCCTGCTCTTCTGATCATCCCCGTGGTCGGCGTCGGCCTGTTTCCTGCGCTGGCCGAGCCCTTCGTGAAGCTCGTCACCGGCGCCGTGATCGGCGGCGCGGCCGAGATGCCCGACGCGCATCTCAAGATCTGGCACGGGCTGACCCCGGCGCTGGCCATGTCGGCCATTGCGGTGCTGGGCGGCGCGGTGCTGCTGGCGGCCTTCGCGCCGCTGTCGCGGGTCTGGGAGGCCGCGCGGCGGCCCGAGGCCAAGCACATCTTCGACAGGCTCATCGACGTGTGCGTGCGGGCGCCCGGCGCGTCACGCTGGGCCTGCATGACGGGGCCTTCACTCGCTATGCTGCGATCATGGTGCTGACGGTAGTGGCCGTGGGCGCGCATGCGTGGTTCTCTGGGACCACCGGCACCGAGACCCGCCGCCCGCTGCTTCCGGTGACACCGATCGCCGTCGCCGCATGGGCGATGCTGATCGCCGCCACTGGCTTTCTCGTTGCGGCGCATCGCAATCGCCTCGCCGTGCTGATGCTGATGGGAATCATCGGCCTGATGGTCTCGGTTGGCTTCAACCATTTCTCGGCGCCCGATCTCGCTCTGACGCAGATCTCGGTCGAGGTGGTGACGATCATCCTGCTGCTTCTGGCGCTGAACTTCCTGCCCAACACCACGCCCAACGAATCCGGCGCGCTGCGACGGACGCGTGACGCGATCATCGCGGGCGCGGGCGGCATCGCCGCGACCGCGCTGACATGGACCATCCTGTCGACCGAGTTTCCGATCGCGCCGATCTCGGACTATCACCTCGCCAACTCCTACAAGGGCGGCGGCGGCGACAACGTCGTCAACGTGATCCTCGTGGATTTTCGGGGCTTCGACACCTTCGGCGAGATCATCGTGCTCGGCATCGCGGCCCTTGTCATCTACGCGCTGACCGAGGCGCTGCTCTCGAGCACGGTGCGCCGCCGCCTGCTTAACCGCGGCTACGAGGAAACGCAGGCCGGCGACGCGCATCCGCTGATGATGGTGGTGCTGACGCGGGTGATGATGCCGGTGATCCTGATGGTCGGCGTCTACATCTTCCTGCGCGGGCACAATTCGCCCGGCGGCGGCTTTGTCGCGGGCCTCGTCGTGGCCATCGCGGTGGTGACGCAATACATGGCCAGCGGCTTTGCATGGGCCGCGCGGCGGCAGCGCTACCCCTATCACGGGATCATCGGCGCGGGCGTCTTCGTCGCCGGTCTCACCGGCATCGGCGCCTGGCTCGCGGGCCAGCCTTTCCTGACATCGGCCTTCGGATATTTCCGCATCCCGCCGATGGAGGAGTTCGAGCTGGCCACCGCCATGGGCTTCGATCTCGGCGTGTTCCTCGCCGTGGTCGGCGCGGTGATGCTGTCGCTCGAAAGTTTCTCGCGCCTGGGCTACAGGGCCGGGACGGAAACCTCCGATCACGCGATGGATATCGACCCTTCGCGCGACGAAGAGCTCACCCCGGCCGCAGGCGAACAAGGCAAGGTTATCTGACATGGAACTCCTGATCGCATCCGCCGTCGGCGTCCTGTCCGCCGCCGGCATCTACATGGTGCTGCGCCTGCGCACCTTTCCGGTGATCATCGGAACCTCGCTTCTGAGCTACGCGGTGAACGTCTTCCTCTTCGCCTCGGGGCGGCTGGCGATGAACGCCCCGCCGGTGCTGCGCGACGGGGCCGTCCGCTACACCGATCCGCTGCCGCAGGCGCTGGTGCTGACGGCGATCGTCATCTCCTTCGGCATGACGGCGGTGGTGGTGATCATGGCGCTGGGAAGCTGGCTGTCGTCGGATGACGACCTCGTCGACCGCCCCGCCGTCTCGGAGGGCGACGCCCGCGCGCCCTCGATGCCCGAAGGAGACGCATGATGAGCCATTGGTTGATCACCCCTGTCGTGCTGCCCGCGATGCTGGCCGCGATCCTCGTGCTGATGGTGCGCGAGCACATCGTCGTGCAGCGGGCGCTGTCGATGGCGGGCGCGCTGGCGCTGGCGGCGATCGCGACGGGCCTGTTCTGGCAGGCCTCGGACGGCACGATCACGCTCTACCAGCTTGGCAACTGGCCCGCGCCGTTCGGCATCGTGCTCGTCGGGGACCGGCTCTCGACCCTGATGGTGTTGCTCACGACGCTGCTGGCACCGCTGGTGCTTCTCTATGCCATCGGCTCGGGCTGGGACGCGCGGGGACGGCATTTTCACCCGCTGTTCCAGTTCCAGCTGATGGGCATCCTCGGCGCCTTCCTGACCGGCGACGCCTTCAACCTCTTCGTCTTCTTCGAGGTGCTGCTCATCGCCTCCTACGGCCTGATGATCCATTCGGGCGGGCGCGAACGGCTGCGCGCGGGCACACAATACGTGCTCTACAACCTGCTCGGCTCGACCCTGTTTCTCTTTGCCCTCGGTACGATCTACGCCCAGACCGGCACGCTCAACATGGCCGATCTTGCAGGCCGGGTAGCCGAGCTCGACGCCAGCGCCTCGGGCGGCATCCGTGTCGCCGCGGTGCTGCTGCTCATGGTCTTCGCCATCAAGGCCGCGGTGCTGCCGCTGCATTTCTGGCTGCCCGACAGCTATGCGCAGGCTCCCGCGCCCGTCGCGGCCCTCTTTGCGATCATGACTAAGGTTGGTGCCTACGGCATCATCCGCTTTTACACGCTGGTCTTCCCCCCTGATCTCGAAATCACCCAAGGCCTGTTCGACACCTGGCTGCTGCCCGCCGCGCTGCTGACGCTGGCGGTCGGCATGATCGGCGTGCTGGGGGCCGTACGCGTCGACCGGCTCATCGCCTTTTCGGTGATCGGCTCGATGGGCCTGCTGCTGAGCGCCGTGTCGGTCTTCACCCCCGATGGCATCGCCGCCGCGCTCTATTACGCGATCCATTCGACCTTTGCGACGGCGGCGCTGTTCCTGCTGGTCGACCAGATCAAGGAGCGTCGCGGAGAGACGGGTCCGTTCCTCGTGCACGGGCGCCCGATCGAAGGCGGCGCGCTGATCGCGGGGATGTTCTTCGTCGCGGCCATCGCCATGACCGGGCTGCCGCCGCTGTCGGGTTTTCTGGGCAAGCTGCTGATCCTCGACGCGGCGCTCACCAGCCCGTTGGTCTGGTGGGTCTGGGCGGTGGTGCTGTCGGCTTCGCTCGTGGCCGTGGTCGGATTTTCGCGCGCGGGCTCGATGATCTTCTGGAAGGCGCATCAGGAGGGGCCCGACGGCCCAGTCGATTGCGAGACCGCCCCCGAAATCGAGGACGAGACCTCGCAGCCCGGCTCGACCAAGGGGCCGATCTCACCACGCCCGGTGCTGCCGATGATCGCGATCGGCGGGCTGATCGCGCTCCTGATCGCGCTGACCGTCTTCGCGGGCCCGGTCAACCGGGTGCTGAGCGCGACGGCAGCACAGCTTTTCGCACCCGAGCCCTATATCGAACTGGTGCTGACCACGCCCGGCAAGAAAATCAAGGACGACCCGCACGCGGTTGAGGGCGATCATGGCGACGCGGCAGATCTTGCCATCGACGACGAGACCTCGGACGCCACCGGAGAGGAGCACTGAAATGCCGCTGCGCCTGACCCGAAAGCTGCTGCCCCACCCGCTGCTCTCGACGCTGCTGGTGATCGTGTGGTGCCTGCTGATCAACGATCTCAGCCTCGGCACCGTGGTCTTCGGGGCGATCCTCGGCCTGCTGATCCCGATCTCCACCGCCGCCTATTGGCCCGATCGGCCCAAGATTACCCGGCCATGGCGGCTGGTCTCCTACATGCTTCTTGTGATCTGGGACATCATGGTCGCCAACGTGCAGGTGGCGATGATCGTGCTGTTCAAGCGCAACGACGACATGGCGCCGAACTGGGTGCTGATCCCGCTCGACCTGCGGTCACCCGAGGCGATCACCTTGCTCGCGGGCACCATCACCCTGACCCCCGGCACCGTCAGCACCGACCTCTCGGCCGATGGCAGGGCGCTACTGGTTCACGCGCTCGACGCCGCCGATCCGGAGGCGGTGCGCGACGACATCAAGACCCGCTACGAGCGGCGGCTGAAGGAGATCTTCGAATGATCGACACCGTCTTGTATTTTGCCATCGGCGCCGTCGGGCTGGCGCAGCTTCTGGCTATGGTCCGACTCGTGATCGGGCCGCACACCGGCGACCGCATCCTCGCGCTCGACACCATGGTGATCAACGCCATCGGCCTGATCATCCTGCTCGGGATGTTCTGGGGCACGCAGATCTACTTCGAAAGCGCGCTGATCTTCGCCATGCTCGGCTTCGTGTCGACCGTGGCGCTGGCGCGGTTCGTGCTGCGCGGGGACATCATCGAATGACCGACATTCCGTTTCTCATCGACATCCTTGTCGCCACGCTCCTGATCATCGGCGCCACCTTTACGCTTATCGGCTCCTACGGCCTCTTGAAGCTGGACCAGCCGATGAAGCGGCTGCACGCACCGACCAAGGCCTCGACACTGGGTGTGGGCTCGCTTCTGCTGGCCTCGATGATCCATGCCTTCGCTTCGGGCGAGAGCTCGTTGCACGAGCTTCTGGTGATGGCCTTCCTCTTCGTCACGGCTCCCATCTCTGGAAATTTCATCGCCAAGGTGCATCTGCATCGGCAGCGCGGTGGCAAGGAGCTGCCCGCCCCGCCCGCCGAAGACGGCTGGGCGACCTATTCAGAAAAATGACGCACCCGGCCCCGCCGGGGCCGAGGAGCGAAACGTGATCGAGACATCCGCCCCCCGACAGGCCGGGCCTTTGCTGCATCTGCGCGGGCATGACGCGGAGGGGCTCCGCCTCGCCGCCGTGGTGATCCGCCCCGAGGATGCGCCCTGCAGCGATCTGCATGCAAGCGGCACCGCACACCGGGCGCGCCGCATCGCCACGCTGGAGGGTCTGGCGGTCTGGCGCTTCGATTTCCGGCTTGGCCCGCAGGATCGCGCTACGCCTTCGAAGATACCGAATACCCGGTCGAAACCGATCTTGGCGGCGACCTGCGCCTCGCCTTCCTGTCGTGCAATGGCGAGGAGATCGGCGACATGGACCGCGATCCGGCCGAGCGCGACGCGATGTGGGAACGCATGCGCACAGAGCATGAGGACCGGCCCTTCGCCGCACTGTTGCAAGGCGGCGACCAGATCTATGCCGACGAGGTGACCCAAGGCCATCCGCTCAGCGATGGCTGGCCCGAGGACATCCCGCAGGCGCCACCGAGGAGGATCTCTCCGAATTGGCCGCGCATCTGCGCGCGGGCTTCGTGAACCGCTACATGCGCGGCCTTGCTTCCCCGGCCTTTGGCGGGCTTGCGGCCCGTGTGCCGAGCCTGGCGGTCTGGGACGATCACGACATATGCGATGGCTGGGGCTCGCTGCCCGTGGCCGCGACCAATAGCGCCGTGGGACGGACGCTGTTTTCCGTGGCCCGCGAGATGTACCTGCTGTTCCAGCATGGCGCTGTCGAGGCGGATGTGGCCGACATTTTCGTCGACCCCTCCGGCATGCAACTCGGCTGGCAGCGCCAGCTTCCCGGCGTGACACTGATGGCGCCCGACCTGCGCTCCGAACGGGGTCGCAGGCGGGTCATGGGCGAGGCGGGCTGGCGGTTGCTGGAACGCCCCGTGCCGGAACCGGAGCGCACGATCATCGTCTCGTCCGTGCCACTCCTCGGCCCGCGCCTGTCTCTGGTCGAGGCGGTGATGTGGCTCTGGCCCGGCATGCAAAAATACGAGGACGATTTGCGCGACCAGTGGCAGAGCCGGGCCCATCGGGAGGACTGGAAACGAGCCCTGCGGGCCGTGCTGGGCCTTCGCGCGCAAGGCCCGGTGACGGTCCTTTCGGGCGAGATCCACCTCGCCACCCGCGCCGAAATGGCCGCGTCGCCCGGCCCGGTGCATCAGCTCGTCGCCTCGGGCATCGCGCACCGCGCACCGCCCAAGGGCTATGCGCGGGGTCTGGGTTGGCTGGCTTGGCTTGGCGAGGGGCCGCTTTCGGAGCACAGGATTCGCATTCTGCCGCCGCCGGGAATGCGGCGGCGCTACGTCGCCGAGCGCAACTTCCTCGTGCTGGAACGGCGGGACGGCGATTGGAACGCCGTGTGGCATCTCGAAGAAAGCGGCGAGACGCTGCCGCTGCCGATCTAGGGGATAGCAACTCCACCCGCGCCTCGAGACCGCGTGGCGCGCGGTTCGACAGCGCGATCTCGCCGCCATGGGCGCGGATGATGGTGCGGGTGATCGACAGCCCAAGCCCTGCCCCGCCGGTGTCCTGGCTGCGGCTGTCCTCGCCGCGCACGAAGGGCTCGAACATGCCTTCGAGCCGCGCCTCGGGGATGCCCGGCCCGTCATCATGAATGCGCACGACCGCCTGCCCGCCATCGCGCGAGAGCATCACCCGCGCCGCCCCGCCATAACGGATCGCGTTGTCGATGAGGTTGCCGAAGGCGCGCGACAGGGCCACGGGCCGCCCTCTCACCATGGGCGCCGCACCGCCCTCGAAGCTGGCACCGCGCTCCTCGCAGAGCCGCTCCAGCAGCGCGCCGAGATCGATTTCGGCGGGGGCCTCGGCGTCGTGGCCACTCTTGGCGAAGGCCACGAGCCCCTCAGCCATCACCGCCATCTCGTCGAGCGTGCGGATCATCGGCACGCCCTCGTCCTCGTCGAGCATCTCGGCACGGATGCGCAGACTGGTGATCGGCGTCCGCAGGTCGTGCCCGACGGCGGCGAGAGTGCGCAGGCGCTCGGCCTCGAATCGTGCGATCCGGGCCTGCATATCGTTGAACGCCGCCGCCGCCGCACGCATTTCGCGCGCTCCGGTCTCGGGGACACGCAGGCTGCGATCACCGCGCCCAGCGGCGCGCGCGGCTACGGCCAACGCGCCCAAGGGCCGGGTCAGCTGCCGCACGAACCACAGGCCCACGGCCAGCACCGTGACCAGAGACAGGCCCAGCACCAGCAGGAACACCTCCTCCTGCACGCCGTTCGCCGGTCTCAGACCCGACGTGACGACGTTGAGCCAACCGCCGCTGCTGTCGGCTCCCAACGCGATGGAGATGACGATACCCGAAGGGCCACCCCGCATGGCCGGGTCATGAGCCTGCCAGCCCGCCGCCTCTGGGCGCTGGCTTCCGCGCTCGTGCATGGCGACATGCACCCTGCGCCCGTCCAAGGCCGCCACGAGGCGCGCCTCAAGCGCCGCCGCACGCTCCGAACTCGCAGCAGCAGGTCGGAGCACCAAAGGCACAGGCGCGACATCGATCCGCGCCAGACGGGTCGAGGCCCGCCGCGCCAGAACCTCTCTCGCGCGCGGGTCCAATGCCTCCATCGCGGGCACCAAGGCCACGATCCGCTCGACCTCCCGCGCGGCTCCAGCCTCGCGGTCGAGACGTGCGCGTTCGAAGGACAACAGGCCCAGCGCCACGAGATTGGCCGTGACCAGCGCCGCCGCGAGCAGCAGCGCGAATCGCGCGGCGAGGCCCTTCGGCAGCAGTCGCGCGACTGCGTTCATTGCGCCGCCTCGACTTCGGCGGCGAGAAGATAGCCGCCGCCCCATTCGGTGACGATGAGACGTGGCTGCTTGGGATCGTCCTCGATCTTGCGGCGCAGGCGGCTGATCTGGTTGTCGATGGCGCGGTCATAGGCCTTGGCCTCGCGCCCGGCCATAAGGTCGAGCAGCCGCGAGCGATCGAGCACGGTGCGTGGCGCGTCAAGAAACAGACCCAGCAGGCGGTTCTCACCGGAGGTCAGTTCGGCCTCGCGCCCGTCGTCGTGCCGCAGGCGCGCGCCGCCGGATCATGGGTCCAGCCCGCGAAACGGCGCGGCGTCGCATCGAGCGTCGGCGCGGAGGGCGGCGCGCGGCGCAGCACGGCGCGCACCCGCGCGAGCAATTCGCGCGGGTTGAACGGCTTGGTCACATAGTCGTCGGCGCCAAGCTCCAGACCGACGATGCGGTCGGTCTCGTCGGCCATGGCGGTGAGCAGGATCACCGGCGGCCCGCCGCGCGCCACCAGCCAGCGGCACAGGCTGAGCCCATCTTCGCCCGGCATCATCACGTCGAGCACCACGAGGCCGATCCGCGCCGTCTCGACGATGCCGCGGGCCTCGGCCGCGCTCGCCGCGAGCCGGACCCGGAACCCTTGTTTCTTAAGATACTGTCCCAGCGGTTCGCGGATGTCGCGCGCGTCGTCGACGACGAGGATCTGCTCGGCGGTCTCGGTCATGGGGCGGTCTCCTGCGGGGCTGAGGCCTCTGTTCTAAAGCAGCCCGAGGGGCGGTTGCCAGCATCGCTCGCCCCGATCGGCGCGAAGTTTTGTCGCCAGATGTATCACACGGAGGTGCTACCCGCTTGCCAGCCCGGCACGGTCTGGATACATCGGCATCGGGGCCGGCTTAGCTCAGCTGGTAGAGCGTCTGATTTGTAATCAGGGGGTCGGGGGTTCGAGTCCCTCAGCCGGCACCATCATATCTCATTTTCACCAGCGTTATCAGTAGATTAGGTGAAACTGCCAAGTTTCTATCCACCCCGCAATCCACCCTTCCATTTGTCCGAATGACCGCTGTGAAGCTTTGACGCATCCCGGGATGAATGAACCGATTCAGGTGGACGGAGGATGGCCCAAGAGCGCTTAACGCATGGCAGCCGTGTCCCGCTTAACCCATCCCCGGCATCGCAGTGACGACCAGCGCCATGTCATGGCCGCTGACACGAAAATGGGGTCGAAAGCTCTCGCTCCCGACCCCTACTGGTTAAATCCACCCAAACGACATTGGTTACACGGCTTTCTCGAAAATCCGGGGAGGAACAGCTTCGAGAACATGAAGCGGGTGGCAGCACTCGCATGACGTTAGGATAGAGGCCGCTGCGAACCAGGATCGAGGGTCTATCGCTGTGCGTATTCAGACGCGGAATAGCTGGAACCTTGCACTTGTTCGCCTTTAGCCCCGAGCCCATTACCGGATGTGTTGGACAAGCAGATGGGCCACGCTACGCAAGCGGCGTACCAAAGGACAAACGCCCTCGCAGGTTTCTGCGGGGGCGTCGTCACTCTGGATGCACGCTCAATGGACAAAGCCGCCGTTGGCTGACGCATCGCATCGAACAATGATCGCTTCCAAGGTCGTCCGCGCTGATGTCGTCGGCGGAATCCTTGATCACACTGGAAAGCTTTGCTCAGTTGCCGTTGCGTATCTGGCCCGGAGCGTAGTCCTTCCCGTTCTTTTTCCCATCGCCATTCCGATCAGTCGACATGGGGTCGGGTTCTTGCGCCGATTTGCCAGGCGCATAATCCTCACCGTTGGTGCGACCATCGCCGTGGCGATCAGCCCCATCCTGGGCGGCAATGCCAGGCGCCTCACCCGAGGCGTGACCTGCCATCGCAGGTGTGGCAGCAGCGAGAATGGCAATCACGGAAACAAGCATACGCATAGAGTTCTCCTCCATCGAACCGGCCTCACAGTGAGACCAATTCCCTTAGGCACGTATGAGCTGCGAGTAAGTTTCAATTCTTCGTTGACTTTCGCCCCCTTTATGAGCGCGCGACCACAAGCGGCGGCTCGGCGGGGAACGACCTGATATCGAACCACTTGAAGCACGTCCCGTCCGCGTTGCGCTGGTCGCCCGACCTGATGCGGTAGCCATTCGCTGCCTGCCGGATCAGGGCGGCCCGGAAGGCCTTCAGGTCCAGCAGCCACCATGCTGCGAGCCCCCTGCCG
This sequence comes from Limimaricola cinnabarinus LL-001, assembly GCF_000466965.1. Lineage (GTDB taxonomy): Bacteria > Pseudomonadota > Alphaproteobacteria > Rhodobacterales > Rhodobacteraceae > Limimaricola > Limimaricola cinnabarinus. Next base: position 3,559 of record NZ_BATB01000008.1, on the reverse strand, counting down.
TCTTCGTTCGCGTGGCCGTAGAACATCCAGTCGCCGCTGCCGTTCACTATCTTGGCAAGCTCCGTCTCCGCGCCCGAGGCGACACGCGAGCGGATGGTGAACTCGAAGGGGTAGCGGGAGCCATAGCCCGGTCGCCTTACCCTTGCCGCAACCCGCACGTCACGGGCATCCAGCATCATCAGGTCAGTAGCTTGCCGCCAGTCGAATGCATCGGCGGCAACGTCCAATAGCTGTGCGCCGACGATGTGGCGGATCTCAGGAAGGTAGCGGTCAGACCATGACCGGTTGGCTGTGTAACAGTTCATCACTCGTATCCGATGCCAGGGCGAGCGGGAAACACAGGCTCGCGGTTTGGAAACACGTCTGCGAAGGCCCGCCTTGCCTGCTAATCTCTTTCCTACTCCGGAAAGCGTGTTTCTTTTCCATGGAGTAACGGGGAGAGAGCGAGGACGAGCCGAAGGCAGCGACTAGAGGGGGCTGTCATTTGCCCCCTGCCATCTGTCAGGGCGTGCCCGCCTGACCAGCCACGACGAAGGCCCCATGGCGAAGACGGCGCAGGAACAGATATTGCGGGTTTTGCATCTCCATCTCCCAGCCTTCGGTACCGGGCATTCCAACCGGCCCTTCCAGGTTCCAGTAGACGTCCATCATGGCGGCCAACCCTTCGGCGCTGGTCGGCACCATCCGCTGAAGCTGCCGCTCGATACGGCGCTGGGCCTCTTCCGCCTCTTCGAGTTCGGGCGCGTCGAAGTGCCCCCCGACTTCCTCATCAAGCATCCCTGCCACAGCTGTCCGCATCGATTTCCAGCGCTGGCAAAGTGCGACGACAGGATCTTCGCCGGTTGCGGCCAGCCTCTCAGCATCAGCGCGCAGCGCCGTCACCGTCTCCGACAGCATTCCTTCTTCCAGCAGTGCCCCCACCTTCAACAGGTATTCGCGCTGGGTCTTCGGCTCGGCATCCCGCAGTCTCGCCTCGGCGGCTGACACCTTTTCATGGAGCGGCCCTACCGTCTCGTCGTCGTATTTCTTGGCCTCCGCGCTGCCTACGCCCTTGGTGTTCTCCAGCAGCGTCAGGGCCGTCAGGGCGGCGTCGCGAGTGCTGCGGGCTTCGTGCAGCTTGGTCAAAGCATGGGTGAACTGGCTCATCGTGGTCTCCTGCTATTGGCGGCCCGTCTCCGGGCTCAGAAATGGTGGATGGGTTGGCCTGCAGCGGCATGACGGCGGGACAGGAACATCAGCCCCCAGAACGCCAGCCAGTCGCTGTCTGTCGGGCCGGATGGCTGGTGCGGCTGGACGACCTGCTGAGCGCGGTCCCTCCGAAGGGCCGCCAGATCCTCCCAATCCTTCGGGGTGAGACGGTCCTGCCCCTCCAGGGTGGCGATGGCGTGCTCGACGGGTGACAGCTCCAACGGCTGAACGACGTTGCGGGCGGCCGCCTTCACCTCGGCCCATGCTTCACGAAGAAAGCGGGCCATCAGGAACCGGGTGAAACGGTTGTGCTGCATGTGCTGGCGCATCTTCGCCCATGCACGGCGCATAACGGTGGAGCAGGTGTCGGCCATTTGCGACTCCAGTGTTGAGAAATTATGTCAACGTGATACATACCTAGTGCACGGCCCTGCTTCAGTCAACACAGTGATAAAAGAATTCATATCAGGGAATCAATATGACGCCAGCACAAGTACGGATGGCACGCGCCGCGTTAAGACTCGGAGTACGGGAGCTGGCGCAGTTAGCGAATGTTACGCCTGCTACTGTTACTCGCTTCGAGACTGAGAAGGGTGGACTGCAGCATAGCAGTGCCGAGGCTATCCGACGCGCCTTGGAAGCCGAGGGCGTGCAGTTCCTCGAAGGCGGCACCGTCTCGGCTGGACCGGGGGTTGCCATGAAGACGCGGGAGAACGGGAACTGAAGCTCTGCCAAGGAACTAGACCGGACCTTTATGTCCGGCGAGCCGTTTGGCCGGAGTTCTCAAAATTGGAGGTACCAAGATGCCCACCAAGATTACTGTCCTGTTCTATTCCACCTACGGCACGAACCACGGCGTCGCGCTCGAAGCGGTCCGGGCGGCTGAAGCCGCTGGAGCCGAGGTGCGGTTGCGCCGCTGCCGAGAGACTGCCCCAGCCGACGTCGTGAATGGCCAAGATGCCTGGCGGGAGCAGGTAGAGAAGATGCAAGACATTCCGGAGGCTACGCTGGACGACATGGAATGGGCCGACGGCTACTTCATCTCGGTGCCCACCCGCTTCGGCGTTCCTGCCAGCCAGTTCCGGGCCTTCGTTGATACGCTGGGGCCGCTGTGGCAATCGGGCGCGCTGGCGAACAAAGCCGTGACCGCGACCACTTCGGCACAGAACACGCACGGCGGACAGGAAACGACGATCCAGTCGGTTTATGTCACCGCCATGCACTGGGGGGCGGTGATCGTGGCTCCGGGTTATGCGAACCCGATCAAGTTCGAAGACGGTGGCAACCCCTACGGTTACTCGTGCAAGCCGGGTCCGCTTGATGAGACGGGCAGGAAGTCGGTGACGTTCCAAGCGCAGCGACTGGTAGAATATGCCGAAAAGCTGACGCGGTAAGGGGCGCAGCCCGAAGTAGGATGTACTGGCCGACGCGAAGTGGGCCATTTCAGTTCCCTTGCACGGCTGCCAGACTCGCTGCCGCTAGGTACAGCGAAGGTCGCGCTTGCGTGCTCTCGCTACATCCAGCATTAGCCCTGCAGGGGAACGATACAGCGCCGCAGGTGGGCAGGGGTGCCTAAACTCCTGCGGCGCTGGAATGAAAATTATGGAGCGACGCCCGCCACATCTTCCATCTGGTAGCCGGAACGCTTTGCTGCGCCATCGGAGGCTATGGAGGAAATCCGCTCCACTTCCAGACTTACAATCGGCGCCCCCGCCTGCGTATGGTCGGCCCGAAAGGCCGCCTGAATTGCCCGGCCAGTGACGCGATACCGCAAGTCGTCTTGGCCCGTGCAGCTGATCTCCAGCGTATCCCCCACCATCGGCACCCATGACATTTCGAGGTCATAGAGGGCGGCCTCCCGGGGCTGCTCCTGCGGCGCGATCAGTCGAATAACGTACATATCACTTCCTGGGTATTTACTACCTATGGGAGATGTTTCGAGGATCGGGCGATGCGGTCAATGCTATGTACGGACCTGCACCGCCAGCCATGCACGGCGACGGATCATTCCTCAGCGCCCTCGGCACCAGGGCGGAGAGCGCAGGCTGACTTAGAGCCCCCGGAAAGATTTGACACAGTGGGTCGCGCCAACGTTGAGGAGCGGGACAGGCGAAAGCTCTTGGGGGCAGCGCTGTACAGCTGGGTCTGCCTGCCCTCCTGCGCTCCTCCATGGCTCTAGGGTCGTGGCGGGAAGGGAGCTGTCCCTGGAGTGACGTATTGTGCTGGCTCAACGCCCATTACATCCACGTCCAGCGCATTTAATGCAATCAACGCCAGAGCCCCCACCCCAGCGAGCAGGAAGATATTCGAGAGGAGGCGCAGACCCGTCATAGACAAACTCCGTCAGTGTTTGGGCGCTGTTGCACATATC
>NZ_BATB01000009.1 GCF_000466965.1 Limimaricola cinnabarinus LL-001 | reverse complement strand
CTACATCCTCACCAAGGAAGAGGGCGGCCGCCACACCCCGTTCTTCGCGAACTACCGTCCGCAGTTCTACTTCCGCACCACCGACGTCACCGGCACGGTCGTCCTCCCCGAGGGCACCGAGATGGTGATGCCGGGCGACAACCTGAAGTTCAACGTCGAGCTGATCGCCCCCATCGCGATGGAAGACGGCCTGCGCTTCGCCATCCGTGAAGGCGGCCGCACCGTCGGCGCCGGCGTGGTGTCGAAAATCGTCGAGTAATGACGCCCCCAGTGGACGTCGCCGCGGGGCGGGTGTAATGCCCGCCCCGCACCACTTTTCCGACGGGTTCGACGTGGACCGGCAATACCGCCCGGCCGACCTCTCAACCCGAACCCTTGAAGGGGACTAACATGGCCGCCCAAAGCCAGAATATCCGCATCCGGCTCAAGGCTTTCGATTATCGCGTGCTGGATGCCAGCACCGCCGAGATCGTCAGCACCGCCAAGCGCACCGGCGCCTCTGTCCGCGGACCGATCCCGCTGCCGAACAAGATCGAGAAGTTCACCGTGCTTCGTGGACCGCACATCGACAAGAAATCCCGTGACCAGTTCGAGATCCGCACCCACAAGCGGCTGCTCGACATCGTCGATCCGACCCCGCAGACCGTGGACGCGCTGATGAAGCTCGACCTGGCCGCCGGCGTCGACGTCGAAATCAAGGTCTGAGGGGGGTGACGATGTTGCGTTCCGGAATCATCGCCAAGAAGGTGGGCATGACCCGTCTTTTCCTCGAGGACGGCAAGCAGGTCCCCGTGACCGTGCTCCAGCTCGACAACCTGCAGGTCGTGGCGCAGCGCACGGTCGAGCGTGACGGTTATACCGCCGTTCAGCTCGGTGCCGGCACCGCCAAGACCAAGCGCACCAGCGCGCCGATGCGCGGCCACTTCGCCGCCGCCAAGGTCGAGCCCAAGCGCAAGGTCGCCGAGTTCCGCGTTGCCCCCGAGAACATGATCGAAGTGGGCGAGGAAATCATCGCCGCGCACTACTTCGAAGGTCAGTTCGTCGACGTATCGGGCGTCTCCATCGGCAAAGGCTTTGCCGGTGCGATGAAGCGCCACAACTTCGGCGGTCTGCGCGCGTCCCACGGCGTGTCCGTGTCGCACCGTTCGCACGGTTCGACCGGCCAGTGTCAGGACCCGGGCAAGGTGTTCAAGGGCAAGAAGATGGCCGGTCACATGGGCGCCGCCCGCGTGACCACCCAGAACCTGCAGGTCATCAAGACCGACGCCGACCGTGGTTTGATCATGGTCAAGGGCGCCGTGCCGGGTGGCAAGGGCGGCTGGGTCACGGTCAAGGACGCCGTGAAGAAGCCGACCGGCGAGAACGTCGTGTTCCCCGCCGGCCTGCGTAGCCATGCCGAAGAAGCCAAGCGTCTCGCCGACGAGGCAGCCGCCGAGGCCCACGCCGCCGAGGAAGCCGCCGCCGAGGCCGAGCAGGCCGCGATCGACACCGCTGAGAAGGGTGAGAACAATGAAGGCTGATGCGATCAAGCTGGACGGCGCCTCCGCGGGTTCCGTCGATCTCGACGACGCGATCTTCGGTCTCGAACCGCGCGCCGACATCCTGCACCGCGTCGTGCGCTGGCAGCGCGCGCGGACCCAGCAGGGCACGCACTCGACGCTGGGCCGCTCCGAGGTCAGCTACTCGACCAAGAAGATCTACCGCCAGAAGGGCACCGGTGGCGCACGCCACGGCTCCAAGGGCGCCCCGATCTTCCGTCACGGTGGCACCTACAAGGGCCCGACGCCCCGCAGCCACGAGCACGAGCTGACCAAGAAGTTCCGCAAGCTCGGTCTCAAGCACGCCCTCTCGGCGAAGCAGAAGGCTGGCGAGCTGGTGGTTCTCGACAGCATCGAGACCGAGGGCAAGACTTCGGTGCTCGCCAAGCAGGTCGCGAATCTCGGCTGGAAGCGGGCGCTGGTCATCGACGCCGCGGCGATCAACGAGGGCTTCGCCCAGGCCGCGCGCAACATCGCCAACCTGGACGTGCTCCCCTCGATGGGTGCCAACGTCTACGACATCCTGCGCAGTGACACGCTCGTGCTCACCAAGGCGGCTGTCGAAGCTCTGGAGGCTCGTCTGAAATGAGCGTGAAACCCGAACATTACGACGTGATCCGCAAGCCGATCATCACCGAGAAGGCGACCCTGGCTTCCGAAGCCAATGCGGTGGTCTTCGAGGTGGCGATCGACGCCAACAAGCCGCAGATCAAGGAAGCCGTCGAGGCGCTGTTCTCGGTCAAGGTGAAGGCGGTCAATACCGTCGTCACCAAGGGCAAGGTCAAGCGGTTCCGCGGCACGCTGGGCACCCGCAAGGACGTCAAGAAAGCCTATGTGACGCTCGAAGAGGGCAACAGCATTGACGTCTCGACCGGTCTCTAATAGGTGACCCCATCGGTGCGGCCCCGGATTCGTCCGGGGCCGCTCCTTTTACGACAAGCCGGGGACCTTCGGGGCCCTAATCACAACCGGGCCATCCATTCGGGATCGCCCGCAAAGCAACGGAAGACACAAGCATGGCACTCAAGTCGTACAAGCCGACGACGCCGGGCCAGCGCGGGCTGGTGCTGATCGACCGTTCGGAGCTTTGGAAAGGACGCCCCGTCAAGGCCCTCACCGAGGGTCTGACGAAGTCGGGCGGCCGGAACAACACCGGACGGATCACGATGCGTCGTCGTGGTGGTGGTGCGAAGCGCCTCTACCGGATCGTCGATTTCAAGCGCAACAAGTTCGACATGCAGGCCGTCATCGCCCGCATCGAATACGACCCCAACCGCACCGCCTTCATCGCGCTGATCCAGTACGAAGACGGCGAACAGGCTTACATCCTGGCGCCGCAGCGCGTCTCGATCGGCGACAAGGTGATCGCGGGCGCCAAGGTCGACGTCAAGCCCGGCAACGCGATGCCCTTCTCGGGCATGCCGATCGGCACGATCGTCCACAACATCGAGATGAAGCCCGGCAAGGGTGGCCAGATCGCACGTTCGGCGGGCACCTATGCCCAGTTCGTCGGTCGCGATGGCGGCTACGCCCAGATCCGTCTCTCCTCGGGCGAGCTGCGTCTCGTGCGTCAGGAATGCATGGCGACGGTCGGCGCGGTCTCGAACGCGGACCACTCGAACCAGAATCTCGGCAAGGCCGGTCGCAACCGCCACTTCGGCAAGCGTCCCGCGGTCCGCGGCGTTGCGATGAACCCGATCGATCACCCGCATGGCGGTGGTGAAGGTCGGACATCGGGCGGCCGTCACCCGGTTACGCCCTGGGGCAAGCCGACCAAGGGTGCGCGCACCCGTGACAAGAACAAGGCGTCGTCGAAGCTCATCCTTCGTTCGCGCCACGCTCGCAAGAAAGGCCGTTAACACATGGCTCGTTCTGTTTGGAAAGGCCCTTTCGTCGATGCTTACGTGCTTAAGAAAGCCGAAGCGTCGCGCGAGTCCGGCCGCAACGAAGTGATCAAGATCTGGTCGCGCCGTTCGACGATCCTGCCCCAGTTCGTGGGCCTGACGTTCGGTGTGTACAACGGTCGCAAGCACATCCCCGTCAACGTCAGCGAGGACATGATCGGTCAGAAGTTCGGTGAGTATTCGCCCACCCGGACTTACACCGGCCACGCCGCTGATAAAAAAGCGAAGCGGAAGTAAGCCATGAGCAAGGACAAGAATCCCCGCCGCGTCGCCGACAACGAGGCGATGGCCAAGACCCGGATGCTGCGCACCAGCCCGCAGAAGCTCAACCTCGTTGCCGCAATGATCCGTGGCAAGAAGGTGGAGAAGGCCCTTACGGACCTGACCTTCTCGAAGAAGCGCATCGCTGCCGACGTCAAGAAGTGCCTGCAGTCCGCGATCGCGAACGCCGAGAACAACCACAACCTTGATGTCGACGAACTCGTCGTCGCCGAGGCTTGGGTTGGCAAGAACCTGATCATGAAGCGTGGTCGTCCGCGGGCTCGTGGCCGGTTCGGCAAGATCGTCAAGCCGTTCTCGGAACTCACCATCACGGTTCGTCAGGTCGAGGAGCAAGCCTAATGGGTAACAAGGTCAATCCCGTCGGCATGCGGCTCCAGGTCAACCGGACTTGGGACAGCCGCTGGTACGCCGACACCAAGGACTACGGCGATCTTCTTCTCGAAGACCTCAAGATCAAGGACTTCATCAAGAAGGAAGCAAGCAGGCCGGCATCAGCCGCGTGATCATCGAGCGCCCGCACCGCAAGTGCCGGGTCACGATCCACGCCGCGCGTCCGGGCGTCATCATCGGCAAGAAAGGCGCGGACATCGAGACGCTGCGCAAGAAGCTGGCGAACCTGACGAAGTCCGAGCTGCACCTCAACATCGTCGAGGTCCGCAAGCCCGAGCTCGACGCCGCTCTGGTGGGCGAGTCCATCGCCCAGCAGCTCGAGCGCCGGGTGTCGTTCCGTCGCGCGATGAAGCGTGCGGTGCAGAACGCGATGCGCATGGGGGCCCTGGGCATCCGTGTGAACGTCGCCGGTCGTCTCGGCGGTGCCGAGATCGCGCGGACCGAATGGTACCGCGAGGGCCGGGTGCCGCTGCATACGCTGCGCGCCGACATCGACTATGCGCTGTCTGAAGCCGTGACCCCCTATGGCATCATCGGGATCAAGGTCTGGATCTTCAAAGGCGAGATCATGGAACATGATCCGCAGGCGCGTGACCGTAAACAGGCCGAGCTGCAAGAGGGCCCCGTGCCCCGCGGCGCCGGCGGCCGCCGGTAAGGGAGGGCTGAGACATGCTTCAACCGAAGCGCACAAAGTTCCGCAAGCAGCACAAGGGCCGCATCCATGGTGAGGCCAAGGGCGGCTTCAACCTGGACTTCGGCTCCTTCGGCCTCAAGGCCGTTCAGCCCGAGCGCATCACGGCGCGTCAGATCGAGGCGGCTCGCCGCGCACTGACCCGTCACATGAAGCGTCAGGGCCGGGTCTGGATCCGGATCTTCCCGGACACGCCCGTGACCTCCAAGCCCACCGAAGTCCGGATGGGTAAGGGTAAGGGTTCGGTCGATTTCTGGGCCGCCAAGGTCAAGCCGGGCCGCGTGATGTTCGAGATCGACGGCGTTAGCGAAAGCGTCGCTCGCGAGGCCCTGCGCCTTGCCGCGATGAAGCTGCCGATCAAGACCCGCACCGTGGTCCGCGAGGACTGGTAAGCGGATCGGGGCCCGAAAGCTCCGATGAGACAGGAAGGCCCCCGCCGAGAGATCGGTGGGGGCCTTTTCATTTCGAAAGGTAACGCGGCAGGCGGGTTTGGCGCACACGCCCCGCAGTCGGCAGCGCGACGGGCTCAGCCGATCGGCGGGGCGGTGAAGAGTGTGATCTTGAGCCCGCCATGAGGCACCGCGGGCCCCCATGGGGTCACCGGCAGGCCGGTGGCACGGGCCAGACCGGGCTCGCTCGTGACGATGCCGACGCGCCAGCCGCGAAAATTGCGGCGCAGCGTTTCGCCCAGCGCGCCGTGCAGCCTGTAGAGCAGCTTCTTGTTGCCGATCCGCCCGCCATAGGGCGGATTGACGATGACGAGGCCCGGCGGGCCATCGGCCGGGGCCGCGTCGCTTATGGCAGCGTGGCCGAACGAGGCGATGTCATCGAGCCCGGCCCGCTCGGCATTGGCGCGCGCCCCCGATATGGCGCCCGCGTCGCGGTCCGATCCGGCAAAGCGCAGACCAGTGGCCCTCCCGCTGGCGGCACCATCGCGCATCCGGGCCCAGCGTTCGGCATCGAAGCTCGCCAACCGTTCGAAAGCGAAGGAGCGCGTTAGGCCGGGCGCACGGCCCGCGGCGATCCCGGCTGCCTCCAGCACGAAGGTGCCCGAGCCGCACATCGGATCGTAAACCGGCTCGCGCCCGTCATATCCGCAGGCGCGCAGGAACAGGGCCGCCAGCGTCTCGCGCATCGGGGCCTTGCCGACGAACTGCTTGGTGCCGCGCCGGTGCAGCGGCGCGCCCGAACTGTCGAGGCTGATCAGCACCTCGTTGTCCTCGATCCGCACCTTGATCGCGATGGCGCTCGCATCGGATTCCTCGCCGTCCTCCGCGCCTTGGGCGATCACGGCGCCAAAGGCTTCGAGCGCCGTTTCGATGCGCTGTTTCGCGGCGCCTGCGTGGTAGATCTTGGAGCGGCGGCAGACCACATCGACGCGCACCGTCTCGCCCGACCGCAGGACCTGCTCCCATGCGAACTTGCGCGCCCGCTTGTCAAGCTGCGCGAGGTGAAAGGCCATGAAACCGCCGATCCGCACCAGCACCCGACCCGCGCCGCGCAGTTCGAGATTGGCGCGCCAGACCTCGTTCCAGCCGCCGCGTGTGGTCACGCCCCCCGGCACCGTGGCGGGGGCATCGAAACCCTTTTCGCGCGCCTCGTCAGCCAAAAGCGTTTCAAGCCCCGGAGGGGCCTGCAGGAAGATCTCGAATATGTTGTCGGTCATGCTTGTCCCATAGCGGCATCGGCCGGCTGCCGCGACGGGTTTCTGGCGCGGGGCAGGGGGAAAGGCCGGATTTCGGATGAGCCGACAATCATGCCATTCGCGCTCCGAACAGCCCAAATATTGTGCGGTTCAGGTACTGCCCCCGAATTGCGCAGCGTTACCGAGGTTTGCCGTTTAATTGGCCGTTCCGGTCAGCTTTTTCGCGGCAACCCCTGCTGCGTGGACTGTCGAAAGGAATCATCGAATGAATGGAGCGGATACGGCCTGGATCATCACCGCAACGGCGCTGGTCCTGTTCATGACTCTGCCGGGTCTGGCGCTCTTTTATGGCGGGCTCGTACGCGCCCGCAACGTGCTCAGCGTGTTCATGCACTGCTACGCCATCGCCTGCCTGATGAGCGTATTGTGGTTCGGGTTCGGCTACTCCATCGCCTTCGGCCCCGGCACGGGCGGCCTCTGGGGCGGGCTGTCCAAGGCCTTTCTCACGGGCGTCGATGCCGACAGCCTGTCCGGCACGCTGCCCGAGATCCTGTTCTTCGCGTTCCAGATGACCTTCGCGATCATCACGCCCGCGCTGATCGTCGGCGCCTATGTGGAGCGCGTCGGCTTCGGTTTCGTGCTGCTGTTCTCGGGGCTGTGGATGCTCGTCGTATATGCGCCGGTGGTGCACTGGATCTGGGGCGGCGGCATGCTGGCCGATGGCGGCATCTTCGGCGAAACCGGGGTGCGCGACTTCGCGGGCGGCATCGTGGTGCACGAGACCGCCGGTCTCGCGGCGCTGCTGCTGGCGCTGTTCCTCGGCCCGCGCCGTACCACCACCACGCCGCCGCACAACCCGGGCTATGTGATGATCGGCGCGGCGATGCTCTGGGTCGGCTGGTTCGGCTTCAACGGCGGCAGCCAGCTTGCCGCCGATGGCGGAGCGGCGATGGCGATCACCGTCACGCATCTATCGGCGGCCTCCGCCTCGCTCGCCTGGGCGCTGTGGGAAAAGGTCAAGTTCGGCAAGGCGTCGCTCGTGGGCCTCGTCACCGGCACCATCGCGGGGCTGGCCTCGATCACGCCGGCCTCGGGTTTCGTCGGCCCGGTCGAGGCGCTGGTTATCGGCGCCGTTGCCGGCGTGCTGTGTCAGGAGGCGGTGCACCTGTTCCGGGTGAAGCTCAGGGTCGACGATTCGCTCGACGTCTTTGCAGTGCACGGGGTGGGGGGGTATCTTCGGTACGATCATGATCGCGGTGTTCGGGGCGGGCACTTGGACGGCGCAGCTTGGCGGTCTCGCGGTGGTCGGGATCTGGACCGTGGTGGCGACCGTGGTGCTGATCAAGCTCGTAGGCCTCGTGACACCGCTGCGGGTGAGCCGCGACATCGAGACCGAGGGGCTCGACCTCGCGGTGCATGGAGAGCGGGCCTACGACGCCGCCTCTTGAGGCGGGCAGGGCTCAGGCTACATTTCGCGGCGCGGCTCCGACGGGGTCGCGCCGTTTCATTTTCAGGGGGCATCCATGAAAACCGCCAAGGACTATCTCGACGAAGCCAATGCGCAGGTCACGCGCATCCCCGCCGAAGAGGCGATCAAGAAGCATGGCGGTGACGCGCTCTTCGTCGATGTGCGCGACTCGGGCGCGATTGAGAAGACCGGCACCATCGAAGGCGCGCTGCGCGCTCCGCGCGGCTTCATCGAGTTCATGGCCGACGATGCGAGCCAGTATCACGATCCGAAATTCCGCAAGGACGCCGACATCCATCTCGTCTGCGGCGCGGGCGGGCAGGCGGCGCTCGCGGGCAAGACGCTTAAAGAGATGGGCTTCGAGAACGTCACCAATATCGGCGGCATCGGCGACTGGAAGGAAGCCGGCGGCCCGATGGAGGATTGATCCTCGCATAGACGTTACAGGCGAAGGGGCCACGCCGATGGCGCGGCCCCTTTGTCATGGGTGCCGGATGGCCGGGGCGGATGTCAGATGTTCATCGTGCCGACCGAGCCGCCATCGACGCGGTAGGCCGATCCCACGGTGAAGCTGGCCCGATCCGAGCACAGCAGCGCGATCACCGGGGCCACCTCCTCGACGCGGCCGCGGCGGCCCAGCGTCAGGAACGGGCGTTCTTCCTTCAGGAAGCTCTCGATCGCCTCATCCATGCTCACGCCCAGCTCCTTGGCGCGCTTTTCCATCATGCCGTCGGTCATCGGCGTCTCGATGAAGGCGGGCGATACGGTGTTGAACAGCACGCCCTTGGGCGCATAGGGCATCGACACGCATTTGGTGAAGTTCAGAAGCGCCGCCTTGGCAGCGTTGTAGACCGCCTCGTCGGCATAGGGCTGCACCGCGTTTTCCGAGGTCACGAAGACGACCCGGCCCCATCCCTTGCCGACCATCCCCGGCACCAGCGCGCGGCTGAGGCGCACGGCGGACATGAAGTCGATCTCCCACGCCTCCATCCAGTCGTCATCGGTCATCTCGAGCGGGTCGCCCTTGGCGCCGGTGACGCCGGCGGCATGCACGAGGATGTCGCAGCCGCCCAGTTCCGCGAGCCTGTCCTTGAGCCGGGCGATGTCGCCCGTGTCGGTCAGGTCGGCGGCCATGGTGCCCGCCGTGCCGCCGAGCTGCGCATCGGCCTTCTCGAGGGCGGCGGGGTCGAGGTCGGTCAGAAAGGGATGCGCGCCCTCCTGCTTGAGCAGCTTGGCCACTTCGATGCCCATGCCGCCCGAGCCGCCGGTGATGAGGGCGCGCTTGTCCTTGATGCCGAGATCCATGCAAATGCTCCGTCTGTACAGGATCGGACCGAATGTGGCCCTTTGGCGGCACAAGGGCCGAAATCGCGGCTTGTTCCCTGACGAGTTGTCGCGCCCCATGGAACTGGCGACCCCGCAGACCTGTTCGCGTGAGAGGGCAAAGAGGATCGACATGACGCAGGACACATCGCCGACGGCTGACGGCAAGGCCGTTTCAAGGCACCGCTGGGGCGCGACGCCCGACGGCAAAGGGCGCTGGCATTTCGGTCTCTGGGCGCCATCGGCCCAGAAGGTTGCGCTTTGGCTCGACGGGGCCGAGACCGCCATGCGGAAGGGTGAAGACGGCTTCTGGAGCGTCAGCGCCGAAGCCGAGGCAGGCCTCGATTATGCCTTTGTCGTCGATGGCGAGCGCCGGCCCGATCCGGCGGCTCGGCGACAGGCTGGCGACGTGCACGGCCCCTCGACCTTGGTGGACCCCGCCGCGCGCCGGTGGAAGAAGAACTGGGCCGGGCGGGTCTGGGACGAGGCCGTGATCTACGAGATGCATGTGGGCACCTTCACGCCCGAAGGCACCTTCAAGGCCGCGAGCGCCAAGATGCAGGAACTGGCCGATCTCGGCATCACCGCGATCGAGCTGATGCCCGTCGGCCAATGGCAGGGCGCGCGGGGCTGGGGCTATGACGGGGTGCTGCCTTATGCGCCGCACCCCGCCTATGGCACGCCAGAAGAGATGCAGGATCTTGTCGAGACGGCGCAGGCCGCCGGGATGATGGTGATCCTCGACGTGGTCTATAACCATTTCGGCCCTGATGGCGCCTATCTGCATGCCTATGCGCCCGAGTTCTTCGAGGAGGAGCGCCATACACCTTGGGGGGCCGCGATCGATTTCACCAAGCCCGCCGTGCGCGAGTTCTTCATCGAGAATGCCCTCTACTGGCTGCGCGACTACCGGCTTGACGGGCTCAGGCTCGACGCCGTGCATCAGATCATCGATCCTTCACCGCACCATGTTCTAGTCGAACTGGGCGAAAGGGTGCATGAGCTGCAGTTCGATCGCCCGCTGCACCTGATCACCGAGGACGAGCGCAACGAGCCCGAATTGCGTGACACCGGCTGCTACGTGGCGAGCTGGAACGACGACTACCACCACGCCGTGCACACGGCGCTCACCGGCGAAAGCGAGGGCTATTACGCCCCCTTCGCGCATGACCCGATCGGTGATCTGGTGCTGGCGCTGACGCGCGGCCATGTCGAGGAGGGCCAGCCGCGGCACGGCAAGGAAACGCGGCGCGGACGACCCGCCTCGCATCTGCCATGGACCAGCTTCGTCAACTCGAACCAGACGCATGATCAGGTCGGCAACCGCGCCTTGGGCGAACGGCTCGTGTCGCTCGCCGATCCCCGCGCCGCCGAAGTGGCGCATGCGATGCTGCTTACCTCGCCCTTCGTGCCGATGCTCTTCATGGGCGAGGAGGTCGGCGAGACCGCGCCCTTCCTGTTCTTTTGCGACCATGAGGGCGAGCTTGCGCGGCTCACGCGGGAAGGGCGGCAGCGGGAGTTCAAGGATTTCCTCAGCTTCGGCGAGGAGGTGCCCGATCCCAATGCCGAGGAGACCTTCGAGCGCTCGCGTCCCTTTCAGGGGCCACCCGAGCAGATGCAGCACTGGCGCGATCTCACACGGCACTTGCTTGAGCTGCGCGCCGAGCGCATCGTGCCTTTGATGACGTCGGGCCGTGCCGGACCCGCGCGCGTCGCCCGGACCGGTCCGCGCGCGATCTCGGCGCTGTGGCCCTTCAAGGACGGCTATGTGGTGGCGCGCATCAATCTTGGCTCTCCGCCGGACACGCCACCCACCACCGAACCGCACGACTTCGCCATCGGCGATCCCGCCGCCGATCCCTTCGCATTCGCCCTGATCGTGAGCCGCAATTGATGACCACCCAGAATCTTCCCCGTGCCACCTACCGGCTGCAATTGCGCGAAGGCATGGATTTCGACCGCGCTACCCGGCTCGTGCCCTATCTTGCCGGTCTCGGGACCAGCCATCTCTACCTGTCGCCGGTCTTCACCGCCGCGTCGGGCTCAACCCATGGCTACGACGTGACCAACGCCGCCGAGATCGATCCGACCTTGGGCGGGCGGACTGCGTTCGACGCTCTGGCGCAAGCGGCCAAGTCCGCTGGCCTCGGGATCATTCTCGATATCGTGCCGAACCACACGGCCTTTCACCTGGAAAACCCTTGGCTGCGCGACGTGCTGCGCCATGGTCAAGACAGCCGCTATGCCCGGCATTTTGACATCGACTGGGGCAAGGGGCGGTTGGTGCTGCCGTTTCTGGGCGAACCCTTCGAGGAGATGCTCGAAGTGGGGGCGTTCCGGCTTGAGGAGGGTGAGGACGGGCCACAGCTCGCCACCGAGCATTTTGCCATCCCGATGACCCAAGGCACGCTGCCCTCCGAGGAGATGCGCCGCGACCCTCAGGCGATCCGCGACGCGCATGCGGCCCAGCCCTGGCGGCTGACCCATTGGGAATACGAGCGTGACGGCGTCACGCATCGGCGCTTCTTCAACGTCACCGGCCTGATCGGCATGCGGGTCGAGGACGAGGCGGTGTTCGACGACATGCATGCGCTGCTGTTCGAGCTTCTGGAAAAGGATCTGGTGCAGGGCATCCGGCTCGATCATATCGACGGGCTTGCCGATCCGGCGGCCTATCTGCAGCGCCTGCGCGACCATGTCGGCGACACGCCGATCTGGATCGAGAAGATCCTGACCGGCGACGAAAGCGTGCCCGCCTCCTGGCCGATCGAGGGAACCACCGGCTACGAGGCGGCGCGCGCCATTTCGCGCATCCTCACCGATGCCGAAGGGCTGGCGCGGCTCGACGAAAGCTGGCGCCGCGAGACGGGGCGCGAGGGCAGCTTTCACGACGCGCTTCTCAAGGCCAAGAACGAGGTGATCCGTCAGGAGCTGGCGGCCGAAATGCACCAGCTCATCGACATGGCGCGCACCGCCGTCGGCCCCGAGGACGCGCTCGAGATCGGCGACGAAGCGCTGCGCGAAGCGGTGATCGCTCTGCTCGTCGCTTTCCCGCGCTATCGCACCTATTTCGCCGAAGGGCAGACGCCGTCCGAGGAGGAGCGCGCCCTGATGGAGGACGTCGCCGCCGAGGCGGGCGAAAACCTGCGTTCGGACGCCACGGTCAAGCGTATCACCGGCTTCATCATCGACCCCCAGACGCCCGAGGAGCGCGCGCTGCAGGTCCGCTTCCAGCAGGTCACCGGCGCGCTTCTGGCCAAGGCACATGAGGACACGGCGGGCTTCCGCTGGAACCGCTACATCGCCGCCAACGAGGTCGGAGCCGACCCCGATCATCCGACCATCGAGGTCGAGGAACTGTCGGGCTGGTTGCAGCGTCGCGCACCCAGCGAGATGACGCTCACCTCGACGCATGATACCAAACGCTCCGAGGACGCGCGGATGCGCCTCGTCGCGGTGAGCCATCTACCCGAGGCGTTCCTCGCGCTGTGGGAGCACAGCGAGAGCGTCGATGGCGCCAAGGAAATCGACCCGAACCTGCGCTGGTACATCCTGCAGACGCTTTTGGCGATGTGGGAGACAGGGCGCGGCGACATCGCAGAACGGCTGGGCCAGCATGTCGAGAAGGCGATGCGCGAGGCCAAGGAGGTTACCACCTGGACCCATCAGGACCCCGAAGCCGAGGCTGCCGCGCAGCGTTTCGCCAAGGCGCTGGCCAAAAGCTGGGATGGCGAGCTGCCAGCGGGGGCTGGTCAACTGATGGCGCGGGGCGAGGCGTTGTCATTGGCGCAGACGGCGCTGAAGCTGCTGATGCCGGGCATTCCCGATATCTATCAGGGCACCGAGGTGGGTGCGTTCCAGCTCACCGATCCGGACAACCGCATGGCGGTGGATTTCCGCGCCATCGCGGATCTGGCGATACGCGGCGCGCCCGATTGCTTCGCCCACGATGTGCCGGTGGACGACATCCCCGGTCCCGCCTCCACCGGCGGACCCGAGCCCGAGCCGGCACCGGGGCTCGACAGCTTCGCGGGCCGAAAGGCCCGGCTGATCTGCGCCGGTCTGTCGCTGCGCCGCCTGCGGCCGGAGTTCTTCGAGACCGCCGAGGTCAGGCTTGAGGCTCCGACGCCGGACCGGCTGGTGCTGACCCGCGAGGGGTCCGAGGGCCGGCTCGAACTGAGCATCGATCGGCAGGGCCATGCGATCGGAGCCGCGCCGGGGCCGCAGCGCATCTGGCCGCAGCTCGAGGTCGATCTCGACGCCCCGGTCTGCCTCGAATGGCACCCGAAACAGGAATGAGGCATCGGTGAAGGGGGGGAGGAACCCCCTTCGCCCCTTCGGCGTTGCCGCAGCAGCCTCCAGTTCGTGCGGGGGCATTCACGCGTGCCCGCATCCCCAGTTTTCCATCTCCGGCATGGTTCCCCGTGCCGGTCATCCGCGCCGCTTTGCCGAGCGCCGCTACGGAGTTCAGAGATCCCGATGGCCAAGGATATCCAACCGAATCTGCCGACTTTCGACCTTGCCGCCTCGCGCTCGGACGCGCTGGGCGCCAATTACGATGGGTATGGCACCAATTTCGCACTCTGGTCCGACAACGCGACCGCCGTGCAACTCTGCCTGTTCGACGACGAGGGCCAAGAGCAGATCGCCTGCCTCGACATGCCGCGCATGGAAGGCGGGATCTGGCACGGCTATCTGCCCGATGTCGGACCGGGCCAGGTCTATGGCTACCGCGTGCATGGCCCTTGGGCCCCCGAGGAGGGCCATCGCTTCAACCCCAACAAGCTGCTGCTCGACCCTTATGCGCGCGAACTCAAGGGCGAGGTGATCTGGGATCCCGCCGTCTTCGGCTATACCCAGCCGGGCGACGATCTGGAGGGTCCCGATCCGCGTGACAGCGCGCCCTTCGTGCCCAAGGCGTGGTGGTCGATACCGATTTCGACTGGGAGGCGGATTCGGCGCTGCGCCGCCGCTGGCAGAACGGCCTGATCTACGAGACCCACGTCAAGGGCGCGACGATGCTGCATCCCGACGTGCCCGAAGAGGATCGCGGCACCTTCGAAGGGCTCGCCTCGGACGCCTTCATCGACCACCTGACCCGGATCGGCGCCAGCGCGGTGGAGCTTCTGCCGATCCACGCCTTCGCCAATGACGGCCACCTCGCCGAAAAGGGCCTGTCGAACTACTGGGGCTACAACACCCTGTCGTTCTTCGCGCCGCACAAGCCGTTCCTCAAGTCGGGCTCCTACCGCGAGGTGAAGCAGGCGGTGAAGAAGTTCCACGCCGCCGGTCTCGAGGTGATCCTCGACGTGGTCTACAACCACACCTGCGAAGGCAACGAGATGGGGCCGACCCTGTCGTTCCGCGGCATCGACAACGCGTCCTATTACCTGCTCTCGCCCGAGAACAAGCGCCATAGCTTCGATACCACCGGCACCGGCAACACCCTCAACGTGGAGCACCCGATGGTGCTGCGCATGGTGCTCGACAGCTTGCGCTACTGGGTGCAGGTGATGCATGTCGACGGCTTCCGCTTCGACCTCGCCTCGACGCTGGGCCGCGAGGCGATGGGCTTCGAGCGCGAGGGGTCGTTCTTCGCGGCCATCCGTCAGGACCCGGTGCTCTCGACCGTGAAGCTGATCGCCGAGCCTTGGGACATCGGTGACGGCGGCTATCAGGTCGGCGGCTTCCCCTGGCCGTTCCGCGAGTGGAACGACAAGGCGCGCGACGACACCCGCGCCTTCTGGCGTCGCGACAAGGGCCTCGTGCCCGCGATGGCTGAGCGGCTGACCGGCTCGCCGGTGCAGTTCAACCACTCGCATCGCCCCGCGACCTCCTCGATCAACTTCCTCGCCGCGCATGACGGCTTCACCCTGTGGGACACGGTGTCCTACAACGAGAAGCACAACGAGGCGAATGGCGAGGACGGCAAGGACGGCCATTCCAACAACCTGTCGGACAACATGGGTGTCGAGGGACCGACCGACGACGAGACCGTGAACGAAAGCCGCGTGCGGCGGGTCAAGGCGATGCTGGCCACGCTGCTGATGAGCCAGGGCGTGCCGATGATCCTTGCCGGTGACGATTTCGGCCAGACCCAAGGCGGCAACAACAACGCCTATTGTCAGGACAACGAGATCGCTTGGCTCGATTGGAAGAACGGCCGCGAGGAGATCACCCGCGCGGTCGCCGATCTCATGGCCTTCCGTAAGGCCGAGGGCGGTCTGGCGCGGCTGCGTTTCGCCAAGGCGCCCGAGGACGCGCCCGATGGCGGTCCGACCGTCACGTGGCGCCACCCCGAGGGGCGCTCGATGGAGCCGGGCGATTGGGAAAACCCCGATCTGAGCTGTTTCGGCATGCGTCTTGTGCCGCACAGCGAAGGTCGCGAGGTGATGGTGGTGCTGAACTCGGGCGACAATTGCGAGTTCAAGCTGCCCAAGGGCGGCTGGCGCCGGGCGATCGACACCACGCTCGATCCGGTGAGCTGCGACACGCCCGAGCAGGGCATGGTCGGCGTCGGCTGGCAATCGGTGGTGGTTTGGGTTCCGGATCACGAAGCCGAAGTTCGGGCCGATGACGAAGGCGGGACCGACGCGGCCAAGCCGGGCGTCGACAAGGCGGCGGACACCTCTAAAACCGCCTGAGCTTACAAAGCTACTGAAAGGCGACAAGGCCGGCCCGGATCACCGGGCCGGCCTTTCTCGTGCTGCCGGGTCTCTCGTGGGATCAGCCCATGGCCTCTTCCGAGGTCGAGGGGTGCACCCCGAGCGCCCGCTGCATGCTGCCGCGATCGGGGCAATGCTGCAGCATCTGCGCCGCCCATGCGATGGCTTCATGCGCGCCTTCGGCCACCAGCGATACCGAGGTCACAGCGGCGTCCGAGCCGCCGAGGCCCCAGTAATCCTGCGGCGCGTCCGCGCGTAGCGCCGCCGAAAGCGGCGACAGCGTCGCCTCGTCGAAGATCGCTTTGGGAGAGGGCTGCCCGACCTCGCTCACCGGCGGCAGCACGAAGGCGGTCGTGGCGACATGGCGCAACTCCACCGGGTCGCGATGTGTGCCGAAGAGCTGCCGTGCCAGCGTTTCGCCGTCGCTTGACGCCACGGGCGTCAGCGGCAACCGGTCGGCGCAGTCTCCCACCGCGTGCAGGCCCGGCAAGGATGTCTCGAACCGCGCGTCGATCTTCACCACGCCCTTGTCGGTCAGCGCCACGCGGTCCTTGAGTGCGCCCAACACGCCGAGATTGGGGGCGCGCCCGGTGGCGGCGACGACCTTGTCGACCTTGAGCACCGTCTCGGCGTCGAGCACCAGTTCCAGCCCGTCCCCGGCCTGCCGCACCGCCTCGGGCGTGCAGCTCGTGACAAGGCGGATGCCCTGCGCCTCCATGTTGCGCTGTCCCACCAGCGCGGCGTTCTCCGAGAACTCGGTCAGCACGCGGTCGGTGTCCGTCACCAGCGTCACACGCACGCCCAATGCCGCGTGGATCGCCGCCATCTCGCAGCCGATATAGCCGCCGCCGATGATCGCGATGGAGCGGGGCAAGGTGGTCCAGTTGAGCACCTCGTCGCTGTCGCAGGCAAGCGCCGCGCCTTCCATGTCGGGCTTGATAGGATGGCCACCGGTGGCCAGCACGATGCGCGGCGCGTGCAGCCGCTGGCCCGAGATCGTCACCTCGCCCGGCGCGGTCAGCCCGGCCGTATCCTCGATCAGGTGAACGCCCGCATCCTTGAGCGTCTCGCGGTAGCTTTGCCGGATGCTCTCCAGCTTGTCGCCGCGCGCGGCGCAGAGCCGCGTCATGTCGACCTGCGGCGCGGGGCCCAAGATGCCTGCGCGCGTCAGCCCGCTTCCGCGATGCAGAGCATCGGCCACGGTCCAGAGCATCTTCTTGGGAACGCAGCCCCGGTTGACGCAGGTGCCGCCCAGTTCGGCGCGCTCGATGAGGGCGATCTTGCGCCCCAGCCCCGCCGCCTGCCGCGCGAAGGACAACCCGGCCGAGCCTCCGCCGATGACGATGGCGTCATACTCTGTGTCCATTGGGCTCTCCTGTATCTGGCTTCAGGAGGCAACCGGGGCCATGGGGCCGAAGTTCCCCCCTTGTCCCGTGTGGCGGATCCCTGCCTTCGCAACCGTACAGGGCCGGAACTGTCGCGGATGCGGGCCCGTTTCCCTCCGAACCCAGCTCGAACAGGGAGATCCCCATGACCGAACCCAAGGACATGCCCGCTCAATCCCAGGACCACATGCCAGGCAACGAGCACGAGATGCACCCCGCCCCCGACTACACGCCGCGCCATCCGGGCGTCGGCAAGCTCGAAGGCAAGGTCGCGCTCGTCACCGGCGGCGACAGCGGCATCGGCCGCGCCGTTTCGGTGCTGTTCGCGCGCGAGGGCGCCAAGCTCGCCATCGCCTATCTCGAAGAGGACCGCGACGCCGAGGACACGAAGCGGTTGGTCGAGGAGGAGGGCTCCGAAGCGCTGCTCATTCGCGGCGATCTCGGTGAGAAGGTGCACTGCGAAGCGGCGGTGGCCAAGACGGTCGAACAATACGGCAAGCTCGACGTGCTGATCATCAATGCGGCGCAGCAATGGCTCGACGACGGGCTCGAGGACATCTCCGAAGAGCGGCTGCGCCGCACCATCGACAGCAACATCATGCATCCGATGTTCATCACCCAAGCTGCACTGCCGCATCTCAAGGAGGGCGACGCGGTGGTCTACACGACCTCCGTGAACGCCTTCAAGGGCAACGCCGGTCTCGTCACCTACTCGACGACGCGCGGCGCGACGCTGGCACTGTCGCGCTCCATGTCATCGGCACTGGCCGAAAAGGGCATCCGCGTCAATGCCGTGGCGCCGGGCCCGGTCTGGACGCCGTTCATTCCCGGCTCGATGCCGCCCGACATGGTCGAGGGCTTCGGAAAGAACACGCCCTTGGGTCGTCCCGGCCAGCCTTGGGAGGTGGCGACCGCCTACCTGTTCCTCGCCTCGTCCGACGGCAATTATTTCACCGGGCAGACGCTGCACCCCAACGGCGGCAAGATCGTCGGCGCCTGAGGTGCTAAAACCTCGCGAGACAGGGGTGCCCTTGGGTGCCCCTGTTTCGCTTTGAAAGTGCGTCAGGACGGGCGTACCGAACGGGAAACCTAGAACTCCACCTCGACGCCCGGCAAGTCGAGCGCCCGCATCAGGTCGCGCAGCTCCTGACGCGCGGCGACGTTGGAAATGTTGAGCTGGCTCACACCGACATCGCGCAGGTCGAGAAGCGTCAGACCGCGCGGAAACAGCTCGCGGAAAATCACCCGCTCGTTGAAGCCCGGCGCCGAGCGAAAGCCGATCCGCTCGGAAAGCCGCGACAGCGCGCTTTCCATCCGCTGCTTGTTGACCATCTGCTGCGCCCCGAGCCGGTTCCTGAGCACCACCCAGTCGATCGGATCGAGCCCGGCCTGAGCGCGCAGCTGCCGCGCGCTCCAGACCATCTCGGAATAAACCGAAGGCCCGAGGATCGTCTCGCCGTCATTGTCGATCTTGGCCAACAGGTCGAAATCGATGAAGCTGTCGTTGAGCGGGGTGACCAGCGTGTCGGCCAGCGAATGCGCCACCTGGCTGAGACGGGTGTGGCTGCCGGGGCAGTCGATCAGGATGAAGTCGCTGTCATCCTCGAGCTGCGCCACGGCCGCCGAAAGCCGGTGATCGGAGATGTTCTCGCCCGGTTGCAGCGCACTGGCGTCGATCTCGGGCAACTCGACATGGGCGGGCGACGGCAGGGTCAGCCCCGCGCGCTCGCAATAGCGCTTGCGGTTCTCGACATAGCGGCCGAGCGACTTTTGCCGCAGGTCGAGGTCGAGCGTGCCGATCTTGTGGCCCATCCGCGCGAGAGCGGTCGCGACATGCATGGCGACGGTCGATTTGCCCGCGCCGCCCTTTTCGTTGCCCACGACGATGATATGCGCCACGTATCCGTCCCCTCCGGCCCCAAGGGGCCGTTTCCGCACTGCTTTCGGGGTAGGGGATGGCGGTTGCGCGTGCAAGTCCCGCGCGCCTTGTACGGTGCAGCCCATTGACTTGTGCGGCTTTCGGGTCCATCTGCCGTTCAAGACCGAAAGCGCATGGCCCGCGTGAGCAGCCGCGCCGCCCCCGCAGGATTTGCGCTGGCGCCCGCACCGCTTCGGATCTCAGGTTCCCATTTCACGCAAGGGGCCGCGTCCTGTCGGCGCGTGGGCATTCGGCCCCGTGTGAGTGCAAGGGCGCAACCCGACCGTCGACCCGCCTCCGCGCGGGTCTGCGCCCATGCCGCGGTGCGTCTTGCGCCGCTTACAAGGATGCACATGGATTTCGACATGCTGGGGCTCGCGCCCCGTCTCGTGGCCGCCCTCGCCGAGCAGGGCATCACCGACCCGACCCCGATCCAGACCCAGGCAATTCCGCACGCCATGAACGGCCGCGACGTGATGGGCCTCGCCCAGACCGGCACCGGCAAGACCGCCGCCTTCGGCCTGCCGATGATCGACCGGCTGATGAAGTCGCCCGGCAAGCACGCGCCGAAATCGGCCCGCGCCCTCGTGCTCGCGCCGACGCGTGAGCT
The DNA here is from genome assembly GCF_000466965.1 of Limimaricola cinnabarinus LL-001. Taxonomy (GTDB): domain Bacteria; phylum Pseudomonadota; class Alphaproteobacteria; order Rhodobacterales; family Rhodobacteraceae; genus Limimaricola; species Limimaricola cinnabarinus. The sequence continues at coordinate 70,063 of NZ_BATB01000009.1, read as the reverse complement.
GGCCAAGCAGATCGCCGACAACCTGACCGCCTATACCCAAGGCAGCCACCTCAAGACCGTGCTGGTCGTGGGCGGCGCCGGGATCAACGGCCAGATCAAGCGTATGGAAGGCGGCTGCTCGCTGCTCGTTGCCACGCCGGGCCGTCTGATCGACCTTCTGGACCGCCGCGCCGTGAACCTGAGCCAGACCGAGTTCCTCGTGCTCGACGAGGCCGATCAAATGCTCGACATGGGCTTCATTCACGCGCTGCGCCGGATTGCTCCCCTGCTGCCCAAGGAACGGCAGACCATGCTGTTCTCGGCCACCATGCCCAAGCAGATGGAAGAGCTGGCCTCGGCCTATCTCACCGACGCGGTGCGTGTGCAGGTGAACCCGCCGGGCAAGGCCGCCGACAAGATCGACCAGTCGATCCACTTCGTCGCCAAGGCTGCCAAGACCGAGGTGCTGGTCGAGCTGCTCGATCAGCATCGCGACGAGCTGGCGCTGGTCTTCGGCCGCACCAAGCACGGCATGGAGAAGCTCTCCAAGCAGCTTGCCGCCGCGGGCTTTGCGGCGTCGGCCATTCACGGCAACAAGAGCCAAGGCCAGCGCGAGCGGGCGATCAAGGATTTCCGCGAAGGCAAGATCCGGGTGCTCGTCGCCACCGATGTCGCCGCGCGGGGCATCGACATCCCAGGCGTGCGCCACGTCTACAACTACGAGCTGCCGAACGTGGCCGAGAACTATGTCCACCGGATCGGCCGGACGGCCCGCGCAGGCGCCGATGGCCGCGCCGTGGCGCTTTGCGCGCCCGATGAGATGGGCGAACTCAAGGACATCGAAAAGGCCATGAAGGCCGCGATCCCGGTGGCCTCCGGCACCCGCTGGGACCCGGTCGCGCCCGAGAAGAAGGGCGGTCGTCGCGGTGGCAATGGTGGTGGCGGTCGTCGTTTCGGCGGCGGGGCGCCCAAGCCGGAGGGCGCCTCGAAGCCGGGTGGCGCGAACCGCCGTCGCCGGCCTGCCCGCAAGGCCGCCTGAGAAACGAAAACGCCGCCCCTCGGGGCGGCGTTTTTCATTCGGGCCGGATGTCTTGCGACTTCGGGGCCGATCAGAGGTCGAGGTCGACCCGCTGCTCCGCCGCTTCGGTCGCGCCGAGCAGGCGGCTCCGCAGGGCCACGCACTGGGCCGCGGTAACGATATCGAAGCCACCGCTTGCAGCACGCGCGCGGTGCTTCTCGGCCAGCGCGCCACCAGGACGCGCGGCTTGGGCCGCGCCGAAGGAGGCCGCGATGCCAGACCATGGGGCGGTGCGGGTCAGCTCGTCCCACTGCGCCACCAGCGCCGGGCCACGCCCTTTGGCCAGCGCCTTCGAGACGAGCTGGGTATTGGGGGCGAGGGCCCAGACCTCGCGCGGGGCTTCGGCGCGGCGCGGCGCGGCCTCATGGATCGTATCGGAGGCCTCGCGCATCGGGCGGGGCCGGGCAGCGGCCTTGTGCATGCCATAGGCGCTGCGCCCGAATGCGGCCTTTTCGTGGCGGCCCTGCGTTTCCACGGGCGGCACGCGGCCGAGAATGCGCATCATTTCGTGATGATCGATCAGATAGGCTTTGTCGCCGAAGGCCCGGGCGCCGGAATGTTGCATCGAAAAAGCCTCCGAAATGACATATTTGCCATGGTGTAACAGGGCTCAACGCGTTGCGACACAATTAGATGCCTATTGTTGCCCGAAAAACGCCATATTCCCTCATGGCTTCTCGATTGTCGTGTCAGATGCCGCTTTTTCGCGCTCTCATGTCCGGATCGGCGGCCTTGGATCGCCTCATTCGTGCCGCAAACGCAAAGCGCCGCCCCGAGGGGCGGCGCTTTTTTCGAATCGCGGTGGTCGGGCTATCAGAAGCCGAGACCGGCGTACTTGTTCTTGAACTTCGACACGCGGCCGCCGGCGTCCATGAGACGCGAGGTGCCGCCGGTCCAAGCCGGGTGCACCGAGGGGTCGATGTCGAGCGACAGCTGGTCGCCTTCCTTGCCCCAGGTCGACTTCATCTGGACGACGGTGCCGTCGGTCATCTTGACGTCGATGACGTGGTAGTCAGGATGGATATCCGCTTTCATGTCGGCGCTCCTCAGGCCTTGGCCGCGGCCGTGTCGGCCTTGGGCTTGTAGTTGCTGACTTCGGCGATACGGGCCGACTTGCCGCGACGCGAACGCAGATAGTAGAGCTTCGCGCGGCGCACGCGGCCACGACGCACCACCTCGATCGAATCGATGTTGGTCGCATAGAGCGGGAAGACGCGCTCGACGCCCTCGCCGAACGAGATCTTGCGCACGGTGAACGAGCCGGCGATGCCCTTGCCGTTCTTGCGGCTGATGCAGACGCCTTCGTACATCTGCACGCGGGTGCGGGTACCCTCGGTCACCTTGTAGCCGACGCGGATGGTGTCACCGGCCTTGAAGTCGGGGATGGTCTTCCCCAGCGAAGCGATCTGCTCCGCTTCGAGCTGTGCGATCAGGTCCATGCCTGTCACTCCTTGCTTGCTCGCGGTTTTCTCCGCGAAGTTGCTCGCAACCTCAGAGCTCTCGGTCTTCGTCCGGGTCCATATCGCGCTCTGCGCAATACGCCCGCCAGAGATCAGGTCGCCGTTCCTTGGTCAGCCTTTCGGCCATGGACCTGCGCCAGTCGGTGATTTTCGCGTGATGGCCCGAGAGAAGAATCTCGGGAATCGCACGACCCTTCCAGAGCGCGGGCTTGGTGTATTGCGGGTGTTCGAGGAGACCGTGGGAGAAGGATTCCTCCTCCGTGGACGCCTGATTCCCCAGCACGCGGGGTATAAGGCGGACCGTGGCGTCGATCAAGGCCTGAGCCGCGATCTCGCCGCCCGTCAAGACGAAATCGCCCAAGCTCACCTCGAGGATGCCGTGCTCCTCGATCACCCGCTCGTCCACGCCTTCGAAGCGTCCGCACAAAAGGATGACGCCGTCGGCCTGGCTCAGTTCGCGCGCCAGCGCCTGATCGAAGCGGCGACCGCGCGGGGAAAGATAGATCACCGGCGTAATCCCCTTGGCGCGGGATTTTGCATGTTCGATGGCGCGGCCGACGATGTCGGGGCGCAGCACCATGCCCGCGCCGCCGCCCGCCGGGGTGTCGTCGACATTGCGGTGCTTGCCCTCGCCGTAAGGGCGCAGGTCGATCGGCTGGAGCTGCCACAGCCCGTCCTTCAGTGCCTTGCCGGTCAGGCTTTCGCCTAGCACGCCGGGGAAGGCCTGCGGGAACAGGGTGATGACCTGCGCGGTCCATGCCCCGGCAAGATCGGGGCTGTCGGTCATCAGCTCGCGCGGCTGGGCCGAGACGCGGGCGCTTAGGCGGCCTGCGGCGCGGGAGGGCGGGGGATCACTGGGGGTGTCGCTCATGGCGTGGGCCATAGCGGATCGCGGGCCGCCGGGGAAGGTCCGGCGGCCCGGTGAGGTCTCGTCAGGCGGCGAGGCCGATGATGCCGAAGAGTACGAGGAGGAACAGCACCAGTGCGATGATGGCGAGCCACTTGGCCCCGGTCAGCGCGGCGCCGGAGATCCGGCCCATGCCGAGAAGACCGGCGACGGCGGCGATGGCGAGGAGGATGAGAATCCATTCGATCATGTCAGAGCCTTTCGGTCTGCGTCCGGAAGAACTCCGGCGCTTCGAGGGCCCAACACGAACGAAAAGGCCGGGTTCCAGACACTTCAGCTCGCGAACAGCCCCTCTGGCGGATCGGCCACGATGCGGCCCGAAGCGAGGTCGACCGTGGGCACGGCGGCCAGTGTGAAGGGCAGGAGCACCGTGTCGTTGCCTTGCGTCGGCAGGACCTCAAGGAGATCGCCCGCGCCGTGATTGAGCACCGCCCGCACCGTGCCCAAGAGGGCCCCGCCGGTGTCGTGCACCGACAATCCGATCAGGTCGGCGTGGTAGTATTCGTCGTCGGGCAGGGTGGGCAGGCGGTTACGCGGCGCGTAGAGATCGACCCCCTTGAGCGCATCGGCCTCTTCCTTGGTGGTGATGCCGTCGATACGCGCGGTATAGGCCCCCGACCCCTGACCGGTGATCACGATCTGCCGGAACTCGCGGCCTTCGGTGGTCACCAGCGGCACGTAGTCGGCGATGGTCTCGGGGTCGGCGCAAAAGCTCTTGAGCCGCACCTCGCCGCGCACGCCGAACGCGCCCGCCAGTCGCCCCACGCAGATCATGTCGCTCATGTCGTGTCCTCCAAGCCTGTTCTTGCGCGTTGGAATAACAGCCCGGCCCCGAAGGCAAGGCTCAGCGCGTCTCTATGGGAAGGTGGCCGCGCCGAACCTCCCAGCCTTCGGCCTCGAGTTCGGGCATGCGGTCGAGCGTCTGCGCATACCCCACGCACAGATATCCCACCAATGACCAGCCGGATGGCACGGCGAGGTCGCGCGCCAGCCGCGCGGGATCGAGGATCGAGACCCAGCCGGTGCCGAGCCCTTCGGCCCGCGCGGTGAGCCAGAACTGGGTGATCGCCGCGACGGCCGAATAGCGCCGCATCTCGGGCATGCTGGCGGCGCCGAGGCCATGGCCCTTGGGCGTCGCGTCGTCGCACCAGACGGCAAGCTGCACCGGGGCGTCGCGCATGCCCGAAAGCTTGAGCCGCGCGTAGAGCGTGGCGCGCGAGCGCGACTGGTCGGCCAGCGCCGCGGCGTTCGCGGCCTCGAAATTGGCGAGAGCCGTGGCGCGGGCTGCCGGGCTTTCGACCCGGATAACGCGCCACGGCTCGGACAGCCCCACCGAGGGGGCGGTCAGAAACGAATCGAGGCAGCGCGTCAGCGCTGCCTCGTCCACCGGCTCGGTGCGAAAGCGGCGCACGTCGCGCCGCCGATCCATCAGCCGAGCCAGCTCGGCCCGGAACTCCGGTGCAAAGGCGCCGGGCCGTTCCGGGCCGGGCTCCATCACTCGGCGGCAGCGTCGTCGGCCGGAGCGGCTTCGCGCGCGGCCTTTTTCTCGGCGCGGTCTTTCGCAGCCTTGCCCGGCTCACCCTTCTTGGGGTTGGAGCGGGTTTTCTTCTCGGTCACGCCGGCGGCTTCGAGCATGCGCGCGACGCGATCGGTCGGCTGGGCACCCTTCGAGAGCCAGTCCTTGATGCGCTCGACATCCATTTTCACGCGCTCTTCGCTGTCCTTGGCGAGGAGCGGGTTGTAGGTGCCGAGCTTCTCGAGGAAGCGGCCGTCGCGCGGCATGCGGCTGTCGGTGGCGACGATCGAATAATGGGGGCGCTTCTTGGAGCCGCCGCGGGCGAGCCGGATCTTCATGGCCATGGGGAAATCTCCTTGGGTATGGCTGATGACGGAAAAACCGTCAGGATTGGTGGCGTTCGTGGTGCTTGATGACTTCCTGGATGATGAAGGCCAGGAATTTCTTGGCGAATTCGGGGTCGAGATCGGCCTCGTTCGCAAGATCGGTGAGACGGGCGATCTGCGATTCCTCGCGGATCGGGTCGGCGGGGGCAGGTCGTGCTCGGCCTTGAGCCGGCCCACGGCCTGGGTGTGCTTGAACCGCTCGCCCAGCGTGTAGACGAGGATCGCGTCGAGCCGGTCGATGCTCTCGCGGTGTCCCTTGAGAAGCTGTGCTGCGCGGCTGGCAGTGTCGGTCATGGGCGCTCTCCCGTCAGGTCGTGGCGCCAGATCTCCACAGGCTTGCCCTCGGGATCGGCGCGAAACTCGGTGCCGGTGTTCTGTGCGCCGAGACGGCGGGCGACCGACTGGCTCGCCGCATTCGCAGGGTCGATCATCGAGGCCAGCTCGGTCATACCGAGCCGGTCGCGCGCGAAGTTGAGCACGGCGCGGCCCGCCTCGGTCGCATAGCCGCAGCCCTCGGCCCCCTCGTAGAGGTGGTAGGCCAGCTCGGGCATTGGCCAGGGCTCGGGGCCCCAAAGGCCCACGAGGCCGACCGGCGTGCCGGTATCGCGTTCGATGGCGGCCCACATGCCGAAGCCGAGGATCTGCCAATGACCCAGATGCAGCGCGATCACGCGCCATGCCTTGTGGCGCGGGGCCGGTCCGCCGACGAAGCTCGACCGCTCGGAGGCGAAAAACGCGCGCTCGGCCGGCAGATGTGCCAGCGAGGGCGGCACGAGGTGCAGCCGGTCGGTGGTCAGCGACGGAATCATTTTTTGCGACCCAGCCCCGAGAGGCCCGGAGGCAGACCCATGCCACCGCCCATGCCGGGCAGCTTGCCCATGCCCGGCGGCAGCTGCTTGCCAAGCATCTTGGCAGCCTTTTCCATCGCGGCGGGGTCGTTGACGTCGGGCATTTCGCCGCCCTTGCCGAACATGCCCTTCATGGCCTGTTTCAGCATGCCGCCCTTGCCCATCTTCTTCATCATGTCGGCCATCTGCTTTTGCTGCTTGAGCAGCTTGTTCAGCTCCGACACTTCCAGCCCCGCGCCCTTGGCGATGCGCTTCTTGCGGCTGGCCTGAAGCAGGTCAGGGTTGGCCCGTTCCTTCTTGGTCATGGAGTTGATCAGCGCGATCTGCCGCTTGAGCATGGTGTCGTCGAAGCCCGCCGACTGCGCTTGCTTGGCCATCTTGCCCATGCCGGGCAGCATGCCCATCAGGCTTTCCATGCCGCCCATCTTGAGCATCTGCTCGAGCTGCATCTTGAGGTCGTTCATGTTGAAGCGGCCCTTCTGGAACCGCTTCATCATCCGCTCGGCCTGCTCGGCCTCGATGGTGGCCTGTGCCTTCTCGACGAGGGCGACGATGTCGCCCATGCCGAGGATCCGGCCCGCGATCCGCTCGGCCTCGAAGGTCTCGATCGCGTCCATCTTCTCGCCGAGGCCGACGAAGCGGATCGGCTTGCCGGTGACCTTGCGCATCGACAGCGCGGCACCGCCGCGCCCGTCGCCGTCCATCCGGGTCAGCACCACGCCCGAGACGCCGATCTTGTCATCGAATTCGGTCGCGACGTTTACCGCGTCCTGGCCGGTGAGGCCGTCGACCACCAAGAGCGTCTCGCGCGGGTTGACCGCGTCGCGCACCGCCGCCGCCTGCGCGATCAGCTCCTGATCGATGTGCAGACGCCCAGCAGTGTCGAGCATGTAGACGTCGTAGCCGCCAAGCGAGGCCTGCGTCTTGGCGCGCTTGGCGATGGCAACGGGGTCCTCGCCTTTGACGATGGGCAGGGTGTCGACGCCGATCTGACGGCCGAGGATCTCAAGCTGCTCCATCGCGGCGGGGCGGTTCACGTCGAGCGAGGCCATCAGGACCCGCTTGCCGTCGCGCTCGGTCAAGCGCTTGGCGAGCTTGGCGGTGGTGGTGGTCTTGCCCGAGCCCTGCAGGCCGACCATCAGGATCGGCGCCGGGGCGTTGTCGATCTTGAGCTTGCCCGGATCGCTGTCGCCGGTCAGGACCGAGACCAGCTCGTCATGCACGATCTTCACGACCTGCTGGCCCGGCGTGATCGACTTGGTGACGGACTGGCCCGTCGCCTTGTCCTGCACGGCAGCCACGAAGTCGCGGGCGACGGCAAGAGAAACGTCCGCCTCGAGCAGCGCCACGCGGACTTCGCGTAGCGCGGTCTTCACGTCCTCGTCGGACAGCGCGCCCTGTTTGGTGAGCCTGTCGAAGACGCCGGAGAGGCGGTCTGAGAGCGATTCGAACATGGCGGTCCTTTCCGACCGTTGCGTCAGTCCCCTTGGCCCCATGCGGTTGCGCGCCCGTGGGCGCAACGCGCTGACGGACGGCGATCCCCGATATGGGCCGGGGACCGGAAAGCGAGAGCTTCCGGGTTTGGGGGTCGCAATTACGGCGGATCGACGCGCCGGTCAAGAGGTGCGAGCCGCTTGGACCCGGCGGCGATGCGTCCTAGAAGGGAGCCCCATCCCCGAGGAGAGCCGCATGGACAACTGGGACGAAATCCGCACCGCCTATCACGTGGCCCGAATGGGCACGGTGTCGGGGGCCGCCGACGTGCTCGGCGTGCATCATGCGACGGTGATCCGCCATGTCGACGCGCTCGAGGCGCGCTTGGGGGTGAAGCTGTTCCAGCGCCACCCGCGCGGCTACACCTCGACCGAGGCCGGGCGCGACCTGTTGCAGGTGGCGCAGGCCACCGACGATCAGTTCTCGCAACTCGTCAACCGGCTCAAGGGGCAGGGCGGGGGCGTCGAGGGCGAGCTGGCGGTGACGGCGCTCGACACCATGGCGGACCTGCTGACGCCGCTGCTCATCGACTTTCAGGCCACCCATCCGGAGGTGATGGTGCGGCTGCTGACCGGCACGCGTCTGTTTCGTCTTGAATACGGTGAGGCACATGTGGCGATCCGGGCGGGAAACATCCCCGAACAGCCCGACAACGTCGTCCGCCCGCTCTGCAGCATGAGCTTCGCGCTGGTGGGGGCGCGGTCCTATATCGAGCGGCACGGTCTTCCCCAAGGAATCGGCGACCTGCCGGCGCACCGCTTCGTGGCTGCGGACGATCTCGAAAGCCGCGCACCCTTCTATCGCTGGCTGCGCGACACCGTCGGCATCGGTCGGATTTGCTTCCGGGCTTACGGCGAACGTAACCAGCGCGATGCGGTGCTGGCCGGTGCCGGTCTGGGCTTCGTGCCCCTCTACGAGGCCAACACGAATGATGACCTGACCATCGTGCATGGCCCTCTGGAGGAGTGGAGCGTGCCGGTCTGGGTGGTGACGCATGTCGACCTGCACCGCACCCCCAAGGTGCAGGCCTTTCTCAAGGTCCTGAAGGAACGCGCGAAAAGCTGGTGCTAGGGCAAGGAACGAATTCGTGAGGGCAGCGTTGGCTCGTCAGATTCAACCAAGTCATCCTCAAGGGGCAGTCATGCGCAACATCATCTACATCATCGGTCTCGTCGTCGTCGTCATCGCGGTTCTGTCGCTGATCGGCCTCGTCTGATCCTAACCGTCCGCCGCGGCGGGGCCTTCGGGGTTCGCTGTGGTGGACGGCCCGAGCTCCCGCTCCAGAAAACGTTCGAAGGCGTCGAGATCGATGCCCTCCATCTGCCCGAAGCCCTGCATCCAGACGGAGGCCTCGCGCAGACCATCCGGCTCCAGCTGACACCAGGTGACGCGCCCGCGCCGGTCACGAGAGATCAGCCCCGCCTCGGCAAGAACCCCCAGATGCTTGGAAATCGCCGCGAGAGACATCTCGAACGGCTCGGCCACATCAGTCACCGCCATGTCGTCCTCGAGCAGCAGCGCGAGAATTGCGCGCCGGGTCGGGTCGGCAAGGGCGGAGAATACCAGGTCGAGGGATGCGGCCATGCGGCACCCTGACGGTGCCCCGGGCGAAACGTCAACCGCGCGGTTGAATGTCGAGTCTTCCACGCCTGCGGGTCCAGACGGCCGCGTTGCTTTCCATGCTTTCCAAAAAATGTAACCTTATCAGTGCGTAAGACGCGGCATTCCTCGCCGGTCGCACATGCTTGACCAATTCTCCCCCACGCTATAGCACCCACTCGACCGATGAGGGGGCCGACCCGGAGTGTCCGACAGCCACGACGAAGACGATCACGACGCGCGGTTGCGCGCATTGGAAGAGCGTCTCGCCAAGCTGAAGGGCAAGCCCGAAGAGGCCCCTCATCAGGAGAGCCATTACAGCCAGGCGCAGGTCGCGTGGCGCATGGTGATCGAGCTTGTGGCCGGTCTCGGGATCGGCTTCGGGATCGGGTTCGGTTTGGATACCCTTTTCGGGACCATGCCGATCTTCCTGATCCCGTTCATATTTCTGGGCCTCGCGGCGGGCGTGAAGACGATGCTGCGCACGGCCAAGGAGCTGCAGGTAAAACAGCAGGCCGATCAGGCCGGCGACGACGAGGGCTGAGAGAATGGCGACAGAGACGGTTGCGTTGGTCGAAGGTGAAGAGCCGGGCGGGCTGGTGTTCCACCCGTTCGACCAGTTCGAGATCAAGCCGCTCTTCGGCGAGATCGGCGATCCCGTATCGTGGTACACCATCACCAACGCGACCTTCTGGATGGCGCTGGCGGCCCTGTCGGTCATCCTGCTTCTGGTGGTCGGCACCCGTGGCCGCGCCGTGATCCCGTCCCGGGTCCAGTCGGCTGCCGAACTGATCTACGGCTTCGTCTACAAGATGGTCGAAGACGTCACCGGCAAGGAAGGTCTCAAGTACTTCCCTTGGATCATGACGCTGTTCCTGTTCATCCTGTTCTCGAACTATCTGGGCCTGCTGCCGCTGGCTTTCACGCCGACCTCGCACATCGCCGTCACCGCCGTTCTGGCATTGGGCGTGTTCATCGCGGTTACGGTGATCGGCTTCGTGAAGAACGGCATGGCGTTCCTTGGCTTGTTCTGGATGAAGGAAGCACCGCTGTTCCTGCGTCCGGTCATCGCGATCATCGAGGTGATCTCGTACTTCGTGCGCCCCGTCAGCCATTCCATCCGTCTCGCCGGCAACCTCGTCGCCGGTCACGCGATGATCAAGGTGTTCGCGGGCTTTGCCGCCATCGCCGCCATCTCGCCGCTCTCGATCGTGGCAATCACCGCGATCTACGGGCTCGAAGTGCTCGTGGCCGGCATTCAGGCCTATGTGTTCACCATCCTCACCTGCATCTACCTCAAGGACGCGCTGCACCCGTCGCACTGAGACGGGGCGCGGCCCTCGGGGTCGGTTCACCCTTCACCAAACACGCAATTCCAAATCAGGAGATACCCCCATGGAAGGCGATATCGCACAATTCGGTCAGTTCATCGGCGCCGGCCTCGCAGCCATCGGCTCGGGCCTCTCGGCCATCGGTGTGGGCTCGGTCGCGGCGAACTACCTGTCGGGCGCGCTGCGCAACCCGTCGGCTGCCGCTTCGCAGACCGCCACGCTGTTCATCGGCCTGGCCTTCGCCGAAGCGCTCGGGATCTTCTCGTTCCTCGTCGCCCTGCTGCTGATGTTCGCGGTCTGATCCAGATCTCGATCTCCTGACCGGCGGCGCGGGCTTCCCCGCGCCGCCATTTCCGTAGGGCTCGATGGAGGACGCCGTGGCGACCGAAACCATTACCGCCGAAGAAGCACTGGCGGTGCACGGAGCCGAAGCCGCAGGGCCGGGTATGCCCCAGCTCGACGTCTCCAGCTTCCCGAACCAGATTTTCTGGCTCTTGGTCACGCTCGGCGTGATCTATTTCGTCCTGTCCCGCTTTGCCCTGCCGCGCATCGGCGCGGTGCTGGCCGAGCGCGCGGGTACGATCACCAACGACATCGCCGCCGCCGAAGAGCTGCGGCACCGCGCCCGCGAAGCCGAAGGCGCGTATGACAAGGCGCTCGCCGACGCGCGCGTCGAGGCGAACCGGATCGTCGCCGAGACCAAGGCGCAGATCCAGGCCGACCTCGATGTCGAGATGGAAAAGGCCGACGCGCAGATCGCCGCGAAGACCGCCGAGAGCCAAGCGGCGATCGATGAGATCCGCGAAAGCTCTGCCCGTAACGTGAGCGAGGTCGCCCGCGACGTTGCCCGCGAGATCGTGGCCGCCTTCGGTGCCGATGCCGACGTCACCAAGGTGGACGCCGCCGTCGACGCCAAGCTGGGAGAACGCGCATGAAACTCGTTCTCGCAACCCTCGCGCTGAGCATGGCCGCCGCCCCGGCGATGGCCGCGACCGGTCCGTTCTTTTCGCTCGGCAACACCGACTTCGTGGTGCTGCTGGCGTTCCTGCTCTTCGTCGGCGTGCTGCTCTACTTCCGCGTTCCGCGCGAAGTGGGCAAACTCCTCGACAAGCGGGCCGACGGCATCCGCGCCGAACTCGACGATGCCCGCGGGCTTCGCGAGGAGGCGCAGTCGCTTCTGGCTTCGTTCGAGCGCAAGCAGAAGGACGTGCAGACGCAGGCCGACCGCATCGTGTCGAACGCCCGCGATGAAGCCAACCGCTCGGCCGAGCAGGCCAAAGTCGACATCGCCAAGTCGATCCAGCGTCGTCTGACCGCCGCCGAGGAGCAGATCCAGTCGGCGCAGGACAAGGCCGTCCGCCAAGTCCATGACGAGGCCGTCACCGTGGCCGTGGCCGCCGCGCGTCAGGTCATCACCGACCAGATGACCGCGCAGCGTGCCGACAAGATGATCGACGAATCGATCCAGACGGTGGGCGCCAAGCTGCACTGACCGGATCGGAGCCTCTGGTTCAGATACGAAAAGGCCCGGATGCGATGGCATCCGGGCCTTTTCATTTGGTCACGCATGGCGCTTCGAATGAAGATCCTTAGCGATCGGTGGCCGGGAGCATGATGATCTCGGGCGCTGTTGATTGCATGTTGAAAGCCAGCAGGTCGATCGAGGGCGCATGGCTCTTGGCCTCGGCAATGGTCTGATCCGGAGCGGGGGCCGGTTGGCTCATGCTCGCGGTGACGTCATGGGCCTTGCCGTCGCAGCCGGGGCCGGCGCTGGCCATTCCGGCAGAGAAGATCGCGGCACAGGCCGCGAGAGCGAGTCGCTTATGTTTCATGGCGCATCCTCCTGTGAGCGCCATCCTAGCACGGCCTGGGGCCTTCGTCGCGCCCTAGCGGGCGGTCTCCCGGCTGAGCCGTCGCTTGGCGATTTCCTCGTGGCGATCCGCCTGCCGCTGATCGCTCAACGCGCTCTGCACGTAATCGAGATGCGCCGCCACGGCGGCGCGGGCGGCTGTGGGATCGCGCGCCTGCAACGCGTCGTTGATGGCGCGGTGCTGTTCCAGAACCGAGGCCCGCGTCGTGCGCTGGCGGAACATGACCTGTCGGTTGTAGAACACGCCCTCGCGCAGCAGATCGTAGATCGAGCGCATCATGTGCAGCATGACGACATTGTGGCTCGCCTCGACGATGGCGAGGTGAAATTCGGCGTCGAGCCCGGCCTCGGCCTCGGCATTGGAAGAGGGCTTGCTCTGCGCCGCCTCCATCCGGGCGAAGACCGCGTCGATCACCGCGAGATCGCTGTCCGAGCCAAGCCGCGCCGCGCGCTCGGCTGCCAGCCCCTCGATGTCGCGCCGAAACGCCACCATGTCCGAGACCGCCTCATCATGGGTGGCGAAGAGCCGCACGAGGGCGGGGGAGAAGGCCGAGCCGATCACGTCCGAGATGTAGACGCCCGCACCGGCGCGACTTTCGACGAGGTTGCGGCTCTGCAGATCCGCCAAGGCCTCGCGCAGCGATGGTCGCGAGACGCCCAGCCGTTCGGCAAGCTCGCGCTCCGGAGGCAAACGATCCCCGGGGCGCAGGATGCCGCGCAGCACCAGCTCCTCGATCTGTCGCACCACGCCATGAGAGAGCTTTTCCGGCTGGATGGGCTTGAACGGCATGCTGAACCTCCGCAACTGGTAAAATTGTATTACCGGGCCAAGCGTTACTCAACCGCAAAGCAAAGGGCCGCCCCGAAGGGCGGCCCGATGGGGCGGTCGGGACGTCGAGATCAGCCGTTGGGCGTGATGATGATCTCGACCCGACGGTTCTGACGGCGGCCTTCGGGCGTCAGGTTCGACGCGACGGGCGCATCCTCGCCACGGCCGATGGAGCGGATCCGGGCGGACGAGACGCCGGCCGAGGTCAGCACCGACGCGACCGAACGGGCGCGGGCTTCGGAGAGCGACTGGTTGTAGGCCGCGGCGCCGGTGTTGTCGGCATGGCCAACCACATTGACGGTGGTGTTGGGGTAGTTGTTGATCGAACCGGCGATGGCACGCAGATCGTTGGTCATCGAACCGGTAAGCGTGGCGCTGTCGGTGTCGAACAGGATGTCCTGCGGCAGGGTCACGACCAGCTGTTCGCCGGTGTTGACGATGCCGACATTGGAGCCGAGCTGGTTGCGCAGTTCCGCTTCCTGACGGTCGAGCATGGCACCGGTGCCGGCACCCGCGGCGCCGCCGACGGCCGCGCCGATCGCGGCATTGCGCAGGCGGTCGTCGCTGTCATCGGCCGTGAGTGCGCCCACGGCAGCACCGAGGCCCGCGCCCACGAGAGCGCCGCGGCGGGTATTGGCATTGGGGTCGGGGTTGTTCGGCGTCACTGGCTGGCAGGCGGCCACTGCGAGAGCCGACACGGTGACGAGCGCGAGGGGAAGCTTGGTGATCATGATCTGTCCATTTCTTGCGAGTCGCGCGGAAGTGGGATGCCCGCGCCTGTCCCGGTTAGATAGAGGCCGCGTGCGGCTGCTATGCAATAACGCGGCTTTGATAGGCAGGTTCCGGCTTTTTCGGGAACCCGATACACTGTGGCAGACCTGCCTCAGGCGTCGTCGCGCGCCGCCTCCCATGCCAGCATCGCGCGTTTGACCGGCAGACCCCAGTGATAGCCGCCAAGCTCGCCGGACTTGCGCAGCGCCCGGTGGCAAGGGATCAGCCACGACACCGGATTGCGGCCCACCGCCGTGGCGGCGGCGCGCACCGCACGGGGCGCACCGATGCGGGCGGCGATGTCGGAATAGGTGGTGACATGCCCGCTCGGCACCTCCATGAGCGCCTGCCAGACCTTGATCGCAAAGGGCGCACCAATGAGCGCGACCCGCGCCTCACCGCGCCCGGAAAAGGCGGCGTCGATCCATGGGGCGAGGACGGCGGGATCTTTAATGAAGCGCGCGGCGGGCCAGCGGCTGCGCAGATCCTCGAAGGTCGCCTCGACCCCGGCCTCGGCGGCAAAGCCTAGCCCGCATAATCCGCGATCCGTCGCCATCGCCACGACCGGGCCGAAGGGGCTGTCGAAGCGGCCGTGCCGGATCTCCAGCCCCGCGCCACCCGCGCCGTAATCGCCCGGACTCATCGCCTCCCAGCGCAAGAAGAGATCGTGCAGGCGGCCGGTGCCCGAAAGCCCCACCTCCTGTGCGGTCTCGAAGGTGGTGCAGCGCTCGCGCAGGAGCGCCTTGGCATGACCGAGTGCGAGATACTGCTGGTAGCGCTTGGGCGACACACCGACCCATGCCGAGAATATCCGCTGGAAATGCGCGGGCGACATCTCCATTCGCGCGGCGAGATCCTCCAGCGCGAGGGGGGCGGGGGAGGCGTCGATCGCCGCAATGGCGCGGCGCATGACACCATAGTGATATGCGTGGGTCTGATCCATGGCCTCGAGACTACGCGGCCCTTGGCGCCTGCGCGACCCGGAAGCTGCGCATCCCGGACCGCCGCGCCCCTCCGTCATGACGGGGATATGAGTATTTGAAGAGTGAAGTTACCAAGGGACGTGCCTTCTCAACTTACTCTGAATACTCATGGTGCGGACCGCGTCCGCATGCACCGCCGCCGCCCTTGTGAGGGCGGGCGGCTCCGGGCATAGAGGTGCGATGACCCGTCAGCTCGATTATCACGAGATCGACCAGATCTTTGCCCGCCTGCACGAGGCCGAACCCGAGCCGAAGGGGGAACTCGAGCACGTCAACGCTTATACGCTGCTCGTGGCCGTCGCGCTGTCGGCGCAGGCCACGGATGTCGGCGTCAACAAGGCGACGCGCAAGCTGTTCGAGATCGCCGACACGCCGCAAAAGATGCTGGCGCTGGGCGACGAGGGGCTGATTGAGCATATCAGGACCATCGGCCTCTACCGCAACAAGGCCAAGAACGTCATCCGGATGAGCGAGATCCTCGTCGAGCGGTTTGGCGGCGAGGTGCCATCCTCGCGCGCCGCCCTCGTCTCGCTGCCCGGCGTCGGGCGCAAGACCGCGAACGTGGTGCTCAGCATGTGGTGGGGCCATCCCGCCCAAGCCGTGGATACCCATATTTTCCGGGTCTGCAACCGCACCGGCCTCGCGCCCGGAAAGGATGTCGACGCGGTCGAGCGCGGCATCGAGGACCATGTCCCGGCGCGCTGGCAGCGCCACGCGCATCACTGGCTGATCCTGCACGGACGCTACATCTGCGTGGCGCGCAAGCCCAAATGTCCGATCTGCCCGATCCGCGATCTCTGCCTCTTCGAGGAGAAGACCTTATGAGCATTCCCCGCATACTCGGTATCGGCAACGCCATCGTCGACGTGTTCGCGCAGGCCGATGACAGCTTTCTCGACCTGATGGGCATCGAGAAGGGCATCATGCAACTGGTCGAGCGTGAGCGCGGCGAGACGCTCTATGGCGCCATGGAGGGCCGCCATCAGGCTCCGGGCGGCTCTGTCGCCAACACGCTGGCGGGGCTTGGCAATCTCGGGCTCGACACGAGCTTCATCGGGCGGGTGCGCGACGATGCGCTAGGCCGGTTCTATGCCCAAAGCATGGAGGCGGGCGGCACGCGCTTTGCCAACCCGCCGGTGGCGGGGGGCGAACTTCCGACCTCGCGCTCGATGATCTTCGTGAGCCCGGATGGCGAGCGGTCGATGAACACCTATCTCGGCATTTCCGCCGAGCTCGGCCCGGACGATGTCCCCGACGCGGTGGCCGGACGGGCGGGGATCCTGTTCCTCGAAGGCTATCTCTATGACAAGCCCAAGGGCAAGCAAGCCTTCGAGCGCGCCACCGACCTGACCCAGAAGGCCGGCGGTATGGCGGGGATCGCGCTGTCGGACCCGTTCTGCGCCGACCGGCATCGTGCCGATTTCCAGCGTCTGGTGCGCGAACTCGATTTCGTCATTGGCAACGAGCATGAATGGGAGAGCCTCTACGAGTGCCGCCTCGATCAGGCGTTGACGCGCGCTGCCGCCGATTGCCGCCTCGTGGTCTGCACCCGGTCGGGCGCCGATGTGGTGCTGATCCGGGGCGAGGAGCGGGTCGTGGTGCCGGTACGCAAGGTCAAGCCGGTCGACGCGACCGGGGCGGGCGATCTCTTCGCTGCCGGTTTCCTTTATGGCATCGCCACTGAGCGCGATCTGGAAACGGCGGGCCGTATGGGTTGTGTCGCCGCTGCGAGGTGATCTCGCATTTCGGCGCCCGGCCCGAGGC
This sequence comes from Limimaricola cinnabarinus LL-001, assembly GCF_000466965.1. GTDB lineage: Bacteria > Pseudomonadota > Alphaproteobacteria > Rhodobacterales > Rhodobacteraceae > Limimaricola > Limimaricola cinnabarinus. The sequence goes on along the minus strand of NZ_BATB01000009.1, from coordinate 53,248 downwards.
GGATCTGAAGGGCCTCTTCAGGGATGCGGGGTTGCTCTAGTCCTTGGCGTCCTCGGCCGGCTCGATCTGGCCGCGGCGCTGCATCCATTGCGCGACGAGCAGGCACAGCACCGCCCAGCCGGCCCCCGCGGTCCAGCCCGCGATCACGTCGGTGGGCCAGTGCACCCCGAGATAGACCCGGCTCACGCCGACCAGACCGGTCAACAGGATCGCGCAGGTCATGATATAGACCTTGATCACACGGCGCGGCTCGAGCCGCGACAGCATCACCGCGAGTGTGAGATAGGTCACCGCCGAAAGCATGGTGTGCCCCGAAGGAAAGCTCGCGGTGTAGACATAGGAGCCGTGTGGCACGAGGTCGGGGCGGGCGCGCTCGAACAGCATCTTGGCGCTGCGGCTGATCAGCGTGCCGCTGCCGATGGCGATCAGCAGGAACCACATGGTGCGGGTATGGCGCGACAGCGCGAGATACCCCGCGACCCCGATTGTCAGCGATGTCAGCCACGCCACCCCGCCCAGCGCCGTCATGTCGCGCGCCATCTCCTCGACCCAGTGCGAGCCGATCGGATCGCTCAGATCGCCGGGTGTCCTGAGGGCGAGCAGGATCGCTTCGTCGAAGGCCGCCGTGTCGCCTTCGACCACCTCGCCCGCGAGCAGGAAGAAGCCCAGCGCGGCGAGCGAGACGAGAAACAGCAGCACCATCCACAATTCGGGACGGCGGCGTAGATTGGCGGGGATGTCGGTCGGGCTGGGATCAGGCATGGCGGTCCAACGGGAGAGGTCGTCTCGGGGTTCCGGCCGCAATGGCCCGCGACGCCGTCGCGCGTCAAGCCCTGCATCGCCATGGTCTCTTGCTCCCACCTGACGACCGATGCCAGATGGTGCGAACCGAAAGGCAGATATGACCGCGCCCAGCACCCTCGCCTTTAGCCGTGTCGAAACGGATGTGCTGAAGGGTTTGGCAATCTTGGGCATGTTCGTCCATCATCTGTTCGCTCTGCCAGGGCTGATCCGGCCTCCTGCCGAATATCTGCCGCTGCTGCCCGGGGTGCCGCTCGAATACATGCTGGGGCGTTACGGCAAGGTCGTGGTCGCGATATTCCTGATGATCAGCGGCTATGGCTTGGCTCGCGCCGCGCTGGCGGGGGCACCGGGCGGGCTACGTCGGGTCCTGGCACGCCTGCTGCAATTCGCGGGCGTATTCTGGTTTTATTTCGCGGTACTGGTGCCGATCGGCGCGCTGTTCTTCTCGGACCGGTTGTTCGAAGGCACGCCGCGCTACGCCCTCGATCCCTATCGCCTCGTGACCAATGCTCTGATGCTGCGCCACGACTATAATTACGAATGGTGGTTCACCGAGGCCTACGCGCTGGTCCTGCTCGCGTCTCCGGTGCTGCTGGCGCTGGCGCGGCGCATGGTCTGGGCGGTGCCGGTCTCGCTCGGGCTGTTCGGTCTTGGGGCGGTGATGGACATGCTGCGGCTCGATCCGGAGCCTCTCTCCCTGTCCGCCGGGCTGATCTGGCAATTCCCCTTCGTGATGGGGGCGCTGATCGCGCGGCATGGCGACCGGGTGGCACTGACCGCGCCGCGCGCGGCCGGGACGGCAGTGTTGCTCGGAGCGATGACGCTCGTCGTGGAGGCCATGGCCCCCTTCGCCATGACACCGGCGCTGATCCTCAGCGCCCCCCTGAGTGCCGTGCTCTGGATCTGGGCCGCGCGGCACATGGGGCGGTTGACTCGTCCGTTCGCGGCGCTGGGCGCGCTGTCGCTGCCGCTGTGGCTGATCCACAGCTTCTTTGCCTACTACTTCCTCCAAGCTTTCATCTATGCGCCACGGCTGTCGTTGCTGGTGCTGGCCAATCTACTGGCATGCTCCGTGGCGACGGCATGGGGCCTCGAATGGCTGCGCCGGGCCATGTTGCGCGGCGTGGCCGTGGCAAGACGGCCCGCGTGATCCGCGTCAGGCTGCGAGCCGGGCGTGCACCGCATCGAGGTCGATCTCGCGCACCGGGTCCCGTCTGGACGGATCGTCGATGTCATAGCCGAACAGCTCGAAATCGCGGCCATAGACCTCGCGCACGAGATGCATGCACAGGTCGTCGAAGAAATCCTCGACCGGGTGGGCGCGTCTGGGCCCGTGCCCCTCGCTTTCGTTGAAGCGCGGCATCGCACCCAGATCGACCGGGTGACGCAGCGGCGCGTGTGACAGAACCGCGCCCATGCCCGCGTTGAAGGCCTCGGTATGCACGATCCGGTCATAGCGCCCGCCGCCCCGGATCAGCGTCGAGACATGGCCCGACATGTCCGACCAGTGGATGTCGGGGCCCATTGGCTTGCGCCATCTGATGGTATCGCGCGCGAACAGCAAAAAGCGGCGAAAGCTGCGGATCTGGTCGAATTCAAAGCCGGTTTCGGGATCGCCCACCTCGATCCCGTATTTCTGCACCAGCAACGGCACGAGGTTGCCGCGATAGCGGCGCCCGTTGCGCTGAATGCCGCATATCTTGTCGAAGAAGGACGACAGGATGCGTCCGTAGGGATTGCGCACGCAGGTGAAGACGAGGCTCTTATGCGCGGTCACGTTGTCGGCGATCGGGCCTTGGCTGCGCTCTTGCGCCCATTTGTGCAGGCCCTCCTGCGCATCGTGGATATCGCCGTCGAAGAACTGGCCGTGATCCGAGCGGTACATGATCTGACCGATCGTCGAGCAGGCGCATTTGGGTACCACGCGGTACACCATGCTCTCGCTCTCGGTCATCCATGTGCCCGGAAATCCCATATCCTGTCCCATCCGCTGCCGCGCCTGGGCCACATGGGGCCCCGAAATGCCTATGGACCTGTTTATGCGCCGGCTTCGCGCGCTATCAAGGCGCAAACCACGCATGGCCCCGCCCACGTGGTGCCCGGGGAACGCATATGACGCGCATCGCCTTCATCCTGTTGTGCCACAAGGATCCCGAGGCGGTGATCCGTCAGGCGCGCGGCCTCGCCGCCTCGGGCGACGCAGTGGTGGTGCATCTGGACGCGCGCGCCGCCCTTGCCGACTGGCGGCTTCTGCAGGAGGGTCTGTCGGGGCACGAGGGCATCGCGCTGGTGCGGCGCAGACAGCGCTGCGGCTGGGGCGCATGGAGTCTCGTCGCCGCCACGATATCGGCGCTGCGGCTGGGGCTGGAGCAATTTTCGGATGCCACGCATTTCTACCTCGTCTCGGGGGACTGCATGGCGATCAAATCGGCCGCCCATGCCCATGACAGGTTGCAGGCCGATCCGGCGGATTGGATCGAAAGCGTCGATTTCTTCGAGAGCGGCTGGATCAAGACCGGGATGCGCGAGGAGCGTCTGACCCGCTGGCACCTGTTCAACGAACGCGATCGCAAGAGGCTGTTCTATGCCAGCCTCGCGCTGCAGGGCAGGCTGGGGATCGCGCGGGCGATCCCCGCCGACATCCGTCCGATGATCGGGTCGCAATGGTGGTGCCTGCGGCGGGCCACCGTGGAGGCGGTTCTGCGGTTTCTCGACGCGCGCCCGGATGTGCGCCACCTGTTCCGCTGGAGCTGGATCCCCGACGAGACTCTGTTCCAGACGCTGGTGCGCCATCTCGTGCCTCGCGAGGAGATCCGCTCGCGCAGCCCGACATTCCTGACATTTACCGATTACGGCATGCCCGCGACGTTCCACAACGATCACTACGACCTGCTGCTCGGGCAGGATGCGCTTTTCGCGCGCAAGATCAGCCCCGGCGCCACCGGGTTGCGGGCGCGGCTGCGCGACCTGTGGGCCTCGGGACGGCGCGATTTTCCGACTGGGGGCGACGGTCGGCTGCTGCATGGGTTTCTCACCGAACGCGGTCGGATCGGCCTGCGCTTCGCGCCGCGCGCCTGGGACAGCGGCGGATCGCTCGGGGCGGGACGGGAACTGCTGCTCGTGATCAGCCACAAGAGGCATGTCGCCAAACGGCTCATGGGGTCGATCAAACACCACACCGGGTTGCGGGCCTTCGACTACCTGTTCGACGAGGAGGTGGCCGATCTGCCGCCGATGGGCGGCATCGAGCACGATCTTGCCAAGAGGTCGCGGCATCGTCGCGCGACGCTGCGGCTGCTCTACGAGTTGCACGCTACAGACCGGATTGCCCTGTGCATCGATCCGTCGCGGATCGACCTGATTCGGGACGTGATGAAGGACAAGGCGGCGCTGCGGCTCCTCGAAATCGATGCGGGGATTGACGACACCTATCTGCGCGCGCATGCGGTGCGCAGCGCGCTGGCAGGCGAAAGCGATGCCGGGTTGGATCTGTTGATGCCCACCCTGCGCCAGCAGATGGAGGCCGAGACGCGCGAGCTTCGCGAGGCCGGACTTGCCGGGCATTACAGGCTTGTCGAAGGGGCGGGGGCAGAGGAGAACGGCGCGGCGCTCCGGGCCTTTCTGGAAATCACGCCCGAGCTGGCCCGCGACATCGCCGAAACGCCGCATCTGTTCGATGACTGAGGAGAAAGCAATGCGCTTCGATTACAACGACCAGAACATTTTCGCCAAGATCCTGCGTGGCGAGATCCCCAACAAAACCGTGCTCGAGACCGAGCACAGCCTCGCCTTCGAGGACATCGCGCCGCAAGCGCCGGTGCATGTGCTGGTGATCCCCAAAGGGGCCTATGTGAGCTACGACCATTTCGCGCGGGACGCCTCTGACGCGGAGATCCTCGACTTCAACCGCATGGTGGCAAAGATATGCGAGACGGCCGGGGTCGAGGAGGGGTTCCGCGCCATCTCCAATGCCCGGCTGCACGGGGTTCAGGAGGTGCCGCATTTCCACCTGCATATCCTCGGTGGTCGGCCTCTGGGCCGAATGCTGGAGCGCGACTGAGATCCCGGCCGCCCCCCGGCACCGCGGGGGGGGGCAAGGCACGGGGGTCACCCCTCCTGCCGGCCCGCCTTGGCAATGGCGTCGGCGATGCGGCGCGGTTCGGGGCTGTCGCCCTTTTGCGGCCAGCCTTCGCGCTGGGCGGTGCGGTCGCCGTCGGTCGCCTCGGTCTGATCGTGGAACAGCACCATGCGCGTCGGGTAAGGCAGATCGACGCCCGCCTCGTTCAGCGCGTTGTAGACGTCGCGGATCACCCGGCCCCAGACATGGACCACGTCCGAGCGCTTGGAGTCCGTCCACCAGCGCAGCCGCACCGTGTTGCCGTCGGCATCCATGCCCCACGGGATCGCCTCGGGGGCCGGATCGGAAAGCACGCCTTCGCATGTCCCGGCGGTCGCGATCATGATGCGGCAGGCCTCGTCGAAATCGTCCGAGCAGCCGATCAGCACATCGTATTGCGAGCGGCGCTTGTCGAAGGCAGTGTTGACCACCACGGCGTCGGTGTAGATGTCCGAATTCGGGATCACCACGCGGCGGCCGTCATAGGTCTTGATGAGCGTGGCGCGGGTCTCGATCCGCTCGACCGTGCCCTCATGCCCGCCTGAGACGATCTGGTCGCCTACCTCGAAGGCTGGCGGATCAGGATCAGGATGCCCGCCAGCATGTTTTGCAGGATGTCCTTGAAGGCGAAACCGATCGCGACCGAGCCGATGCCGAGGCCCGCAAAGAGATCGCCCGGCGAGATCGACGGCGCGACGACCGTCACGGCGAGCATGAGGCCGAGGATCGTCACCAACCAGCGCAGCAGGCTCGCGCCGACATCGCCGAGATTGTCGCGACCACGCTTCTTGCCCGAGCGGCGCACGAGGGCCGCCACGCCGCGCGCAAGAAACCAGAAGACGACAAGAAGCACCAGCGCCACGGCGATATTGGGCAGCAGCCGGAAGAAGCCGTCGACCCATGCGTCGATCTTCTCGAAGATGTTGCCGGTGTCGGCGTCGACGCCCGCGAGGCTGTCGATGTTCTCGCGCGATGCGGTCTGTGTCTCTTCTTCCATGCGGTCCCTCCGGTGATCGGAGGGGCAACCTCACGCGGCGGAGACGGGTTCCTTGGCCTTGGAGGTAAGCTGCAGGAACACGTCCTCCAGATCCGCCTCCTCCGTCTTCACGTCGATCAGCGTCATGCCGCCCGCACGGATCGCGTCGAGCACCGTGCCCGCGCCCATCCCCCGCGCGTCGTAGCTGAAGGCCAGTGCGCCGCCCGGCCGTTCGCTGACGCTGACGCCCTCGGGCAGGGGCGGGATCGCCGTGGGGCCGCCGGGGGTGACCACCAGCGTCTTGGCCCCGACGCGCCCGACGAGGTTCGCGGTGGTGTCGCGGGTGATGACGCGGCCCTGATCGATGATCGCGATCTCGTCGCACATCTCCTGCGCCTCTTCGAGATAATGCGTCGTCAGGATGATCGTCGTGCCTTCCTGCTCGTTGAGCTTGCGCACGTTGCGCCACAGCATATTGCGCAACTCGATGTCGACGCCCGCCGTCGGTTCGTCGAGCACGAGGACGCGCGGGCTGTGCACAAGCGCCTTGGCGAGAAGGAGCCGCCGCCGCATCCCCCCCGAGAGCGAGCGGGCATAGGCATCGGCCTTGTCGGCGAGGCCGACCATCTCCAAGAGCTCCATGGTGCGGCGCTGCGATTTCGGCACGCCCCAGAGCCCGGCCTGCACGTCGAGCGCGCCGCGCGGCGTGAAGAACGGGTCGAGCACCAGCTCCTGCGGCATCACTCCGATCGCGGCGCGGCTCTGGCGCGGGTTCACGTCCTGATCGAAGCCCCAGATCTTCACGCTGCCTTCGGATTTCAGCACCAGACCGGCCATGATGTTGATCATCGTCGACTTGCCCGCGCCGTTGGGGCCGAGCAGGCCGAAGATCGATCCCGCCGGGATCGTCAGGTCGACGCCGTCGAGCGCGAGCTTGGCCGGGGACTTGGCGCTCGGGGCATAGGTCTTTCTGAGGCCCGTGATCTCGATGGCGGCGTCGGTCATGATGCGTCCTTTCGCGTCTTGTCCCTGCGGGTGGGGCGGCTAGAATGTAGTCCGATCAGGGCCGGGTCCATGCCCGGCCGCTCCCGTTAGCAAGGCAAGGCCCCTCATGACACTTCCCGCGCCCGAGACCAAGATCGTCGACACCTGGCGCATCGCCTGCGACGGCGGCAGCGCGGGGCTGGGCCATCCGCGCGTATGGCTGATGATCCCGCACGACACCGGCTGGGTCGACTGCTCCTATTGCGACGCGCGCTACATACACCGCGAATACGCGGAAAAGGGCGCCGAAGGGCTCGAGGAGATCACCCGCGGTCAGGACCGTTCGGGGCAGGAGAACGAGACCCGCTGAGGCGGGCTTTCCCGGCATCATCGAAGAATCTTCTCCGAAACCTTCCGGGGTTTCGGCTAGACAGACACGCGACATCGCAAGAGGGGACGCGGGCATGACGCAATTCGGCAAGGGGTGCCACCTGCACCTGATCGACGGCTCGGCCTTCATCTTCCGCGCCTACCACGCGCTGCCACCGCTGACGCGCAAGTCCGACGGGCTACCCGTGGGCGCGGTGTCGGGCTTCGTCAACATGCTGCAGCGCTATATCGACGGCAACACCGGCCCCGACGCCGCCACCCATGTCGCGGTGATCTTCGACAAGGGCAGCCACACTTTCCGCAACGATCTCTATGACCTCTACAAGGCCAACCGCGAGGCGATGCCCGAGGATCTGCGGCCGCAGATCCCGCTGACGCGTACCGCCACCGAAGCGTTCAACATCGCCTGCAAGGAGAAGGAAGGCTTCGAGGCCGACGACATCATCGCCGCGCTGTCGTGTCAGGCGCGCGATGCGGGCGGGCGGGTGACGATCATCTCGTCGGACAAGGACCTGATGCAGCTCGTCGGCGACGGGGTCGAGATGCTCGACCCGATGAAGAACCGCCGCATCGACCGCGACGGCGTGTTCGAGAAGTTCGGCGTCTGGCCCGACCGCGTCGTCGACGTGCAGGCGCTCGCAGGCGATTCGGTGGACAACGTGCCGGGCGCGCCCGGCATCGGCATCAAGACGGCGGCGCTCCTGATCAACGAATTCGGCGATCTCGACACGCTTCTGGAGCGCGCGGGCGAGATCAAGCAGCCCAAGCGGCGCCAGACCCTGATCGATCACGAAAAGCAGATCCGGCTGTCGAAGCAGCTTGTGGCGCTCGATTGCGATTGCCCGCTCGATTTCACGCTCGACGATCTCGAGATCCGCGATCCGGACCCCGAGACGCTACTGGCGTTCCTGGCCGAGATGGAGTTCCGCACCATAACCCGCCGTGTCGCCGAAAAGCTCGGGACCGAGCCGCCGGTGGTGCCCGAAGTGGCGGCGACCGAAAGCGCGGAGCCTGAGCCGGAGGTGCCCTTCGATCACGCCAGCTATCAGAAAGTGACGACGCGCGAGGAGCTGCAGGTCTGGATCGACGCGATCCACGAACTGGGCCATGTCGCGGTCGACACCGAGACCACCAGCCTCGACGAGATGCGTGCCGAGCTGGTCGGCGTCTCGCTGGCGCTGACGCCGGGCCATGCCTGCTACATCCCGCTGTGCCACAGCGAGGGCGGCGATGATCTCTTCGGCGGCGAGAAGCTCTGCGAGGGTCAGATGCCGATGGAGGAGGCGCTGGCAATGCTCAAGCCGGTGCTGGAGGACGCCTCGATCCTCAAGATCGGCCAGAACATGAAGTACGACATGAAGATTTTTGCGGGTCTCGGGATCGACGTGGCGCCCTTCGACGATACGATGCTGCTCAGCTACGCGATGCATGCCGGGCTGCACAATCACGGCATGGACACGCTCAGCGAACGCTATCTCGACCATCTGCCTATCCCGATCAAGCAGGTGATCGGCACCGGCAAATCCGCCGTGACCTTCAACCGGGTCGGCATCGACGAGGCAGTGAAATACGCCGCGGAAGACGCCGACATCACGCTGCGCCTGTGGAAACGGTTCAAGCCCGAGTTGCATCGCAACCGCGTCACCACCGTCTACGAGACGTTGGAGCGCCCGCTGGTGCCGGTGCTGGCGCGGATGGAGCGGGCGGGCGTGCAGGTCGACCGCGAAGTGCTGTCGCGCATGTCCAACGCCTTCGCGCAGAAGATGGCGGGGCTCGAGGCCGAGATCCATGCCAAGGCCGGGCGGCCCTTCAACGTCGGCTCGCCCAAGCAGCTCGGCGAGATCCTGTTCGACGATCTGTCGCTTCCGGGTGGCAAGAAGGGCAAGACCGGGGCTTATGCGACGGGGGCGGACATCCTCGAAGACCTCGCCACCGAGCACGAGCTGCCGCGCCTCGTGCTTGACTGGCGGCAGATCTCCAAGCTGAAATCGACTTATACCGACAGCCTGCAGGAGCATATTCATCCCGAAACGGGGCGGGTGCATACCTCGTATTCCATCGCAGGCGCGAACACCGGTCGTCTCGCCTCGACCGATCCGAACCTGCAGAACATCCCGATCCGCACCGAGGAAGGCCGCCGTATCCGCGAGGCTTTCGTTGCACCTTCGGGGCGCATTCTCGTCTCGCTCGACTATTCCCAGATCGAGCTGCGCATCCTTGCCCACATGGCCGGGATCGAGGAGTTGAAGCAGGCGTTCCGCGAGGGGCAGGACATCCACGCCGCCACCGCGTCCGAGATGTTCAACGTGCCACTGGATGAGATGACGCCCGAGATCCGGCGGCAGGCCAAGGCGATCAACTTCGGCGTCATCTACGGCATCTCGGGCTTCGGTCTCGCGCGCAACCTGCGCATTCCGCGCGATCAGGCGCAGGGCTTCATCGACCGCTACTTCGAACGCTTCCCCGGCATCCGCACCTACATGGACGAGACCACGGCCTTCGCGAAGGCCAACGGCTATGTGCAGACGTTGTTCGGGCGGCGTATCAACACGCCCGAAATCAACGCCAAGGGGCCGGGTGCCGGCTTTGCCAAGCGCGCGGCGATCAACGCGCCGATCCAGGGCACGGCGGCCGACATCATTCGCCGCGCGATGATCCGCATGGACGACGCCATCGCGAGCGTGCCCTCGGCGCGGATGCTGCTGCAGGTGCATGACGAATTGCTGTTCGAGGTGGACGAGGCCGAGGCCGAGAAGCTGATCCCGATCGCGCGCGAGGTAATGGAAGGGGCCCCGGACCCGGCGGTGCATCTCGACGTGCATCTCGCCGCCGAGGCCGGGCAGGGGCCGAACTGGGCGCTCGCCCACTGACGGAACCGCACCCGGCGCGCATCGTTGCATCCCCGAAGCGGGCGGCGGCATCGTGGCTGCCCGCGCTGGGATTGGAGCGACATATGAGCGAGCATAGCAACGAAGAACGGGTGCGGATGTTCTGGGATCGGCTCGCCGATCTGCGCGCTGGCATGGTGGGCATCAAGGGCACCGACCGCCTCGTACCGATGAGCCATCACGTGGATCACGAGACGGGCTGCCTGTGGTTCATCGCCGCGCATGGCGAGGAGTTGACCAACGCCGTCGAGACGAGCCCGCGCGACGCGCTGTTCTCGGTTTCCTCGGACAAGCACGGGCTTTATGCCCATGCCCATGGCACGTTGGAACTGAGCCACGACAAGGCCAAGCTCGATGAGGTCTGGAACGCCGTCGCGGCGAGTTGGTTCGACGACGGGCGCAACGATCCGGACGTGCGCCTGCTTTGCTTGCGCCTGCGCGAGGCCGAGGTCTGGACCACTACCACCAGCTCGGCGGCTTTCCTGTTTCAGATCGCCAAGGCCAAGGCCGTGCGCGAAGCCAAGCCGGATGTGGGCGACAACTACACGTTGCGGTTCTGAAGGACCGTCAGACGTCTGATGGGGGCGGTCCTTCGGGCCGCCCTTGTCGTGGGAGCATCGACCCTCTCGTCTTTGCAAAGCGAGACGACAGAAAGGCGCGGGCCCTTTCGGACCCGCGCCTTCGCATGCCACGACCGTCGCCTCACCGGCTGGTCGCGTCATGCACGACCGGCTGGAGTTCCGGTCGTATCAGTTGACCGCCTTTTCCTCGATGAGATTGGCGTCCTGCGGCTTCTGGCTCGCGATCTCGATGCGGCGCGGCTTGAGCGCCTCGGGCACTTCGCGCACGAGGTCGATATGCAGCATGCCGTCGAGATGGCTGGCCCCCGTGACCCGCACGTGATCGGCGAGGTGAAAGCGCCGCTCGAAGGCGCGCGTGGCGATGCCGCGATGCAGGAAGGTGCGGCCTTCGGCATCGTCCTCGGCCTTTCGGGCGGTGACGATGAGCGTGTTTTCGCGAACCTCCACGGCGAGGTCGTCGGCCCCGAAACCGGCGACGGCGATCGAGATGCGCCAGCCGCTCTCATCCGTCTTCTCGATGTTGTAGGGGGGGTAGTTGTTCTGGGTCGGTTCCCCGGCGAGCGCGCGGTCCATCAGGTCGGCAACCTGATCGAAACCCACGGTGGCACGGTAGAGCGGAGCAAGGTCGAAATTACGCATGTCGGTCATCCTTTATCTCAAGCGATAACGTCGTGATGGCCTTCCCATCATGGGACAGGCCGGGCATCCGGAGCCCGGTGTGGCGCTCCGTGATTGCAATGTGGGTGGGGATTTTCAGGGTTTCAAGATCCTTGGTATCGGATCTCAGGGGCGGACGAACCGCGCCCCGATCTCGGTTCTCTGTCCGGCGCCGACGACTCGGACCTGCCCCGTCGACAGCCCGCCGAAGGCGCCGGTGCCGGTGGCCATGCGGGCGCGCAGGTCGGGCAGGGGACGATCAAGGGCGACACCGATGGCCACGTTCCTGCCATCCATTTCGGCCTTGGCCGACACCACCGAAACGATCCGCGTCTCGCCTCCTTCAAAGCTGAAGACCGGCGAGCCGGAGGAGCCGTAATCCACGTCGCACCCCATGACCAGAAGCCCATTCTCCTCACCCAGCACGTCACAGGTCTGCTGCAGCGACGGCGCCTCGGCCCGGTCATGCGCATAGGAGACGACGCCCACCTGCGCCCCTGCCGAGACGCCGGTCACGGTTTCAAACGGAATGATGCGCGCCGAACGGATCGGTTGCGCCAGTTCCAAAAGCGCCACGTCCTCGGCGCTCGCTGCGCCCGAGCCGGTGCCGACGAAGGCATAGCCCTCGGGCGTCAGCGCGCGGCGGATGCCGCGATAGGCCAGTGCGCGACCGCCGCGCATCCCGGCCTTGAACTCGATTTCGGTGGGGTCGATGCGATCACCGCTGTCGCGGTCATAGAGACAATGCGCGGCGGTGAGCACGAGATCGGGCGCGATCAGCGCACCGGTGCAGAACCCGCGCCCCCCGAGGTCGAGACGGCCCACGGCCTCCCAGCCGCGCGCGTCGTCACCCGTCACCATCTCGATGAGATCGTGCCGATCCGCGCGCACCGGCAGCGACAGGGCCACCAGCACCAAAAGGGCAACCGCGATGGCCTGCCTCATCTGCCCCCCTTCGGGCGGTCGGCGGGGATCGCGCGACCTCAGAATAAGACTAGGGCACCGCGGATCGGCTTCAAAGGGCAATCAAGCGGATTGTTTCGAAATCGCGGAGGGTTGAGGCCCTCCGGTCGCCCAATCGAGGAGCTGGACCGAATGCACCACCGGCACGTTGGTGCCGCGCCCGATCTGCATCATGCAGCCGATATTGCCCGCCGCGATGACCTGCGGCTTCAGCACCTCCAACGTCTCGACCTTGCGGCTGCGCAGTTCGGCCGAAATTTCAGGTTGCATCAGGTTGTAGGTGCCCGCCGAGCCGCAGCACAGGTGGCTGTCGGCCGGCTCGAACACCTCGAACCCGGCCTGCTTCAGGAGCGCCTTGGGCCCCACCTTGAGCTTCTGACCATGTTGCAGCGAACAGGCGGCGTGGTAGGCCACGCGAAGCGGGGTCGCTTGGGTCCCTTCGGGCAGGCCGAGCTGCGTGACGATCTCGGACACGTCGCGGCACAGCCCGCCGATGCGCGCGGCCTCGGCCTCCATCTCGTGGCCAGCGAACATGTGGCCATAATCCTTCATGGTGGTGCCGCAGCCGGAAGTGTTGATCACCACGGCATCGAGCCCCTCGATCGACGACATCGAACGGATCAGCTTGGCGGCGGTGCCGCGCGCTTCGTCATGCTTGCCCATATGCTCGGTCAGCGCGCCACAGCAGCCAACGCCTTCAGGGATCACCACTTCGCAGCCGAGCCGGGTCAGAAGCCGGATCGTCGCATCGTTGATATCGGTATCGAGCGCGCGCTGGGCGCAGCCGATCGACAGCCCGACGCGCATCCGCCGTTCGCCCAGCGCCGGGAACACCTGCGGGTCGTCGTTGCGCGACACCGGCGGGATCTTCGCGGGCGCCATCTCCAGCATCGCGCGCAGCCGCTTGTCGGGCATCAGCCCCTTCAGGGGCTTGCCGAGCTTGGCCGCCAGAAGTGCCAACCGGAACCGCCCCGGATAGGGCAGGATGCACGCCAGCGTCCAACGCAGCAGCCGGTCCATCACGGGGCGTTCGTAGTTCTTTTCGATATAGCCGCGGGCTTGGTCGATCAGGTGGCCGTAATGCACGCCCGAGGGGCAGGTGGTCATGCAGGCGAGACAGCCGAGGCAGCGGTCGAGATGGGTGACGGTCTTGTCGTCGGGGACGCGCTCGTTCTCGAGCATGTCCTTGATCAGATAGATGCGGCCGCGCGGGCTGTCCAATTCGTCGCCCAAGACCTGATAGGTCGGGCAGGTCGCCGTGCAGAAGCCGCAATGCACGCAGGACCGCAGGATCGCATTGGCCTCGGCGGTCTTGGGATCGCGCAGCTGCTCGGGCGTGAATGTGGTCTGCATGGGATCTCCGTCCGGGTCGGTGCCGGGTCAGGCGGTGTCGGGCTGTTTCAGGCGGCGAGGATGCCGCGCGGGTCGAACCTGGCGCGCAGGCCACGGGTCAGGCGCTGCAACGCCGGAGGCTCGGGCTGCGACGTCTGCAATGCGGCGTGGATCTCGGGGGCCGCGCGGACCAGCGTGGCGTGGCCATCATAGCGGCCCAGCCGCGCGCGCAGGTCGTCTCCCTCCGGCATGCGCAGCCACACCAGCCCGCCGCCCCAATCATAGAAGGCCTGCGTGGCCCCGGCCCGCGCCACGAGGGCGGCCGCCTCGCTTGGACGCACCGAGACGCGCCAGACATCGCCCGTCCGCCCGTGGAACGCGCCGCATCGCGAATGCCGCGCCAATGCGCGCGCACCGCGTCGCGGTCGGTCTCGGTTTCCCACGACCCATGGGCCTTGAGCCGCTCGGCCAGCGCTTGGCAACGATACGCGACCGAAGCGCCGAAGCCTTCGAGCCGAAGCTCGGTGCGCGGCCCGTCCGGGGCATGGGGATCATGCGCGGCACCAGACACCTCGAAGGGCGTGCCCAGCGCGTCCGACATCGCGCGCACCGCCGTCGCGTCGTCGAGGCCGTGGATCACAAGGTTCGCCGTGGTCTCGGTGCCGGGCAGCACCTTGAGCGCGACCTCGGTGATCACGCCCAGCGCGCCACGGCTCCCCGCCAGAAGTCGGGCGAGGTCGTAGCCGGTGACGTTCTTCATCACCCGGCCGCCATTCTTGACGATGGTGCCTTCGCCATCGACGAAGCGCAGCCCGAGCAGGTGATCGCGTGCCGCCCCCACCTGCATCCGGCGCGGGCCCGACACGTTGGCCGCCACCACGCCGCCGATGGTCGGCGTGCCCTTGGTGCCCAGAAGCGCGCGGTGGTCCATGGGCTCGAAGGCGAGCCGCTGGTTCGCACGCGCCAGCGTCGCGTCGATCTCCTCGACCGGCGTGCCGGCCAGCGCCACCAGCGTCAGCGCCGCCGGGTCGTGCAGCACGATGCCGCTCAGCCCGGAGGTCGTGAGCGGCGTGCCCTCGGGTAGGAGGCCGCGCGTGCCGCCGCCGCGCACGGAGAGAGGGCCGGACGCATCGCGCACCGCCTCGGCCAGCTCGGCCTCGGAGCCGGGGCGGATCATGCCCGGCGTCCTTCGCTGACCGCGAGCGGGAAGACCTTGGCGGGGTTCAGGAGCCATTTGGGGTCGAACACGTCCTTCACCTTCATCTGTGCCTCAAGATCCTGCGGTTCGAACTGCACCGTCATCAGGTCGCGCTTTTCCACGCCGACACCGTGCTCGCCGGTGAGGCAGCCGCCGACCTCGACGCAAAGCCGCAAGATATCGGCGCCCATCTCCTCGCATTTCTCCAGATCGCCCTCCTTGTTCGCGTCGAACAGGATCAGCGGATGCATGTTACCGTCGCCGGCGTGGAACACGTTGGCGACGCCGAGGCCGTACTGGTCGCTCAGCTCACCGATGCGCTTGAGAACCTCGGGAAGGGCCGAAACCGGGATCGTGCCGTCGAGGCACATGTAGTCGTTGATCTGGCCCATCGCGCCGAAGGCCGATTTGCGCCCGAGCCAGATCCGCGCCGCCTCGTCGGCGTCCTGCGCCGCGCGGATCTCCACGGGGTCGTGGTCGCGGGCGATCTTCAGGATCGTCTCGAGCTGGTGGTTGATCTCGTCGGCCGACCCCTCGACCTCGACGATCAAGAGCGCCTCGCAATCGGGGTAGCCCGCCTGGGCGAAGGCCTCGCAGGCGCGGATGCAGGGGCGGTCCATGTATTCGATCGCCACCGGTAGCACGCCCGCCTCGATGATGTCGGCCACGCAGGCACCCGCGGCCTCGGCGCTGTCATATCCCATGAGGACGGGAAGCGCGCCCTCGGGCTTGGGCAGGATGCGCAGCGTCGCCTCGGTCACGACGCCGAGCTGGCCCTCGGAGCCGCAGATCACGCCCAGAAGGTCGAGCCCGGCCGCATCCATGTAAGCGCCGCCGATCTCGATCACCGTGCCGTCCATCTGCACCATGGTCACACCAAGCAGGTTGTTGGTCGTCACCCCGTATTTCAGGCAATGCGCGCCGCCCGAATTCATCGCGATGTTGCCCGCGATGGCGCAGGCGAGCTGGCTCGACGGGTCAGGGGCATAGAAGAAACCCAGTTCCTCGACCGCGCCCGTGACGCTCAGATTGGTGCGCCCGGTCTGGACCCGGATGATCCGATCCGCCGTGTCGGTCTCGAGCACCCGATTCATCCGCGACACGCCGAGGATCACCGAATCTGCGGTCGGCAGCGCGCCGCCCGCAAGCGAAGTACCGGAGCCGCGCGGCACGACAGGCACGTTTTCCTCGTGACAGATCCTGAGCGCCGCCGAGACTTCCTCGGTCGTGGCGGGCAGCACCACGCAAAGCGGCGGGCAGCGATAGGCGGTGAGCGCATCGCACTCGTAGGCGCGGGTCTCGGCGGGGTCGTAGATCACGCCACGATCGCCCAACGCTTCGGTGAGCCGTGCGACGACCTGCGCCTTCTTCGCCATGACGCGGGCATCTGGGGATGGCATCTGCATGGGTCGCTCCTCCTGCCCGCAAGGGCCTCACGCGGGATTGGTAAGGAAATATAACCAAAGCGCCCCCATGGCAAGCGCGGCGAAGCGCCGCTAGGGTGCCGGGCATGGATCCGCTTGCCAGCCTGCCGCATCTTTCCCTTGTCGACGCCGCCGGGCTGCTTTTGCTGCTGCTGGGCTATTGGGGCATCGGCTGGCGCATCGAGCATCCCGGACGACGGCCCTCTGTGACCGTGCTGATGGCCGAGCATCGGCGCGAATGGATGCGCGAATTCGTGCAGAGGGGAAACCGGATCTTCGACGCGACGATCATGGGCAGCCTGCGGCAGGGCACATCGTTCTTCGCCTCGACCTGTCTTCTCGCCGTGGGCGGCGTGCTCGCCCTCATCGGCAACACCGAGCCGTTGCAAGGGGTGGCCGAAGGGCTGGGACAGGGGCGGCAACCGGCGGTGCTGTGGCAGATCAAGCTGCTGCCGGTGGCGCTCTTGCTGACGCATGCCTTCCTGAAGTTCGTCTGGGCGCACCGGATCTTCGGTTACTGCTCGGTGCTGATGGCCTCGGTTCCCAATGCCGCCGACGACGCGCGCGCGCTGCCGCGCGCCATGCAGGCGGCGGAGTTGAACATCCGCGCGGCCTGGAACTTCAATCGCGGGCTGAGGGCAATGTATTTCTCGCTGGGTGCATTGGCTTGGCTATTGGGGTCATGGGCGCTGGTCGTGGCCATGGTCGCGGTACTTTGGCTGCTGTGGAGCCGGGAGTTCGCCTCCGTGCCGCGCGCGGTTCTCGCGAACGGGGTCTGAGGGGGTCGCTGCCCCCGCCGCTGCGTGCCCCTCGTGAGTATTTCTTGAGTGAAGTGGCCGGAAGGGGAGCGGCGGGTCAGCGCCTCGCCTCACGCAGCCACGCTCCGAGCATCAGGCCCGCCGCCAGCGCCAGCAGCACCCAAGCGGGCAGCAGCGGCGTCACCGTAAGGTCGAGCGTGCGGTACGCCCCGCGCGGGGTGAGACCGATCCAGCCGCGACCGGCGGCGGGGCGGCCGGGCCGCACGTCGCGCAAGGTGGGAAGCCCGTCCTCCATCGACACGATGCCGCCGCGCGTCGCGGCCACCGCGGTTTCCAGCGCCTCGCCGCCCGCAATGGTCTGCTCGAACTCGCGCGGGGCCGCGGGACCGAGCGCGATCACCGCCGACTGCTCGCCCTCGGCCAGCCGGTAGAGCCCCATGCGCGGCGCGGTCCACCGCGCCTCGAAGCGGCCCGGCTCGACCTCCTCCAGCGGCACCTGCGTCTCGGTGCCATCGGGGGCGGTCACGGTGGCAGGGCCGACCTCTTCGGAGAGCGAGCGGCGGATGATGCGCATGGAAAGACCCGAAGGCTCGGCCCAGAGGGCCTCTTCCTCGAGTTCCGGCTCCTTCATCATCCAATGCGCGAGACGGCGCAGCAGGTCGAGTTGCGGGCCGCCGCCGTCATAGCCGCGCCCCCAGAGCCAGACCTGATCGGAAGCCAGCAGCGCCACGCGCCCGTCGCCGACCCGGTCGAGCGTCAGCAGGGGGCGGTCGTCCGGTCCGGCGAGGGCGACGGTGGCGCTCTGCGTCGGTTCGATTTCGACCTGCCGGAACCAGCGGCCCCAATCGGGTCTGAGCGGATCGGTGTCGGCCTCGATCCACGGATCGGCGAGGCCCGAAGTCACGGGATGGCGCGCGCCAAGCTCGGTCAGCTCGGGGCGGAACGCCCGCTCCACCACCCGCGCGCTGGGCGCGCCGGGCAGCACGAAGCCCAGAGGGCTGCGGTAGATGCTGTCGGCGCCCGCATATTCCGGACCGGCGGTGACCAGCACCGCGCCGCCCTCCTCGACGTAACGCGCGACATTGGCGAAGTAGTCCGAGGGCAGGATTCCGCGGCGGCGGTAGCGGTCGAACACGATCAGGTCGAATTCGTCGATCTTCTCGATGAACAGCTCGCGCGTCGGAAAGGCGATGAGCGACAGCTCCTCGACCGGCACGCCGTCCTGCTTTTCGGGCGGGCGCAGGATGGTGAAGTGCACCAGATCGACCGAAGGGTCGGATTTCAGCAGGTTGCGCCATGTCCGCTCGCCTGCATAGGCTCGCCCGAGACCAAGAGCACGCGCAGCCGGTCGCGCACGCCGTTGATCTGCACCACGCTTTCGTTGTTGCGCGCGGTCAGCTCGCCCGGCGCCTCCGGCGTGGCGAACTGCAGCACGTTCATGCCGCCATGCGGCAGCGTCACGGGCAGGGCGATGTCGCGGCCGAGCGGTACTTCGAAGCGCATCGGCTCACCACCATCGACGGCGATGGTGAGCGGGACAGTGCTCCCTGTCTCTGGGGCGGCGCCGCTGTCCTCGACCCGTAGCGTCAGTTCGATCTCCTCGCCGAGGATGGCGAAGGCCGGCGCGTTGCGCACCACGAGGCGGCGGTCCCAATCGGTCTCGCGCCCAGAGAGCAGCACATGCGCGGGCGCGGGCAGGTCGGGGGCGCGGGCGGCATCGTGAAGGCGCCCGTCGGTGAGCATCACCACGCCCGCGACGCGGCCCTGCGGCTCCTCGGAGAGGGCTTCGGCAAGCGCGGTCATCAGCTTCGTGCCGCCATCCTCGGGCGCGTCGGTGACGCGCACGACCCGAAGCTCGGTATTGGCGCGCGCGGCGATCCGGGCGCGCAGATCGTCGAGGGCGGTCTCGGTCTGCGCCGCCCGGTCCGACAGGGTCTGACTTGCGCTCTCGTCCACCACGGCGATGACGATGTCCGACAAAGGCTGGCGTTCTTCCTGCCGCAGCGCCGGGTTCGAGAGACCTGTCAGAAGCGCGATCCCGGCCAGCGCGCGCAGCCACCAGCCCGGCAGGCCGCGCCACAGCGCGAACGCGACGATCAGACCCGTCAGCGCCGCAAGCGCCCAGAGCACAGGCCACGGCAGCAGCGCATCGAAGATCACCGTGCCGGTCATTGTCCGAGCCTTTCGAGCAGGGCGGGCACGTGGACCTGATCGGATTTGTAATTGCCGGTGAGCACGTGCATCACGAGGTTCACGCCGAACCGATAGGCCATCTCGCGCTGCCGCTCACCGGCCATGCCGCGCCCGACCGGGTAGAGCGGCATGCCCACCGGGTTCATCGCCCAAGCCGCGGCCCAGTCGTTGCCACCGATCACAACCGGAGTCACGTTGTCGTTCAGGTTGCGAAACGGCATGCCGGGGGTCGGCTCCTCCTCGGGGGCGGCCTCGACCCAGACGTCACGGCCCTGATGGCGGCCCGGAAAATCCTGCAGCAGGTAGAAGGTGCGGGTCAGCACGTGGTCCTCGGGGACCGGCGACAGCGGCGGCACGTCGAGCGGACGCGCGATGGCCTGCAGGCGGCGGCCCTCGGGCGTCGCGGCCCCGAGACCCGCGATGCCCGCGTCGCGCGTGTCGAACACGATCATGCCACCGCCGCGCAGATAGGCGTTGAGCCGGTCATAGGCGGCCTCCGACGGGATCGGCGTGGTGCCGGTGATCGGCCAGTAGAGCAGCGGGAAGAAGGACAGCTCGTCGGTCTCTGGATCGACCTCCATCGGCGCGGCGGGCTCGACCGAGGTGCGCTGCCACAGGGCGCGCCCGAGACCTTCGAGGCCCTGGCGCGCGACCTCGTCAACCTGCGCATCGCCGGACAGGATGTAGCCCAGCACCACCGATCCGGTTGCCGCCTGCGCGAAGGCCTCGGCCTGCGGGTCCATCGGCGGCTCCTGCGCCTGCGCGCCGGGGACAGGTGGCAGCACGAGCGCCATAAGCAGCAGCGCCGCCCGCGCCCGCAGCCGCCCGCCCACCGCGAGCGAGGCCAAGGCGTCGATTGCCATCAGCGCCAGCGCCAGCGCTAGCAGCAGCCCAGCCAAAGGCCGCTCGGCCGGGCGTTCCAGCCCCTCGACGGCGATGCGGGCGGGCCAGCGGGCAGGGGCGAGCGTGGTATCGGCGCGCGTGACGTTGAGCGCGAAGCGGCCCGCCTCGCCCGCGTAAAGCCCCGGCGGCAGATCGGGGCCGAGATCGCCGGCCGCCAAGGCCTCTCCCGGCACGGCGGCGCGGGTGTCGGTCTCGGTCAGGCGCCTTCGGCGTCCATGATCTCGACGGCCTGCCAGCTCGTGCCCGCGAGATCGGTAGCAGCGTCGGGATCGGTGCGCGCCGAGATGGCGAGACGCTCGAGCATCGACACGAACAGCCCCGACAGCGGCAGCGACGACCATTCGGCATTGGCGGTGACATGGACCAGCACGACCTGCCCGTCGCCTAGAGGCTTGCGCGTGACCAACGGCGTGCCGTCCGAAAGCTGCGCGATGACGCGGGCGGCGAGGTCGGGGCCGGGCTGGGCCACGACCTGCGCGCGCACCGTCACGTCACCCGGTACCGCGAGGCCGAAGAACGGGCTGTCGGCCTCGAAGGGCGCGATGGTCTTGGGTTCGCCCCAGCTCATCGTGCCCCCGACCGAGCGGCCCCCGACGCGCAGCCGCACCGGCATCAGGGGATCGTCGCCGTCGCGGCCTGCATCCGATGCGGCGAGGCGCGGCCCGGCAAAGCGCAGGAGCAAGCCGCCGCTCTCGACCCATACCTGCAGCGCCTCGGCCTCCGAAGGGGGCAGCGCGCCCGCATCGGCAAGGACGATCACGTCGGGATTGGCGGGGATCAACGTGGGCAGGTCGCCCGAGATCAGCTCGGCCTGCGGCTCCAGCGCCACGCGCAGATAGTGCAGCGGCGACATCAATTCGGCGGCCTCGCGGGTCTCGCGGCTCTCGACGAGGCCGATCTCGCGGCGGCGCAGCGCGTCGTCGGTCAGTGCCACGGCGGCGGCCGAGCGCGCGCCCTCGATCTCGAAGCGGGTGACGCGGTTGCGCAGTTCGGGCGGCAGCGCCAGCGCCGCCTGCGCCACAGCGTCGCCGGGGGCGAAGGACAGCGTCGCGGTGGCCAGCCGCCGCTCGATCCCGGCCGGATCGAGGCCGTGGGCGGCGATGCTGGCCTGCGCCGCGCCGCCGATGGGGGTGCGGACGGCCTCGAGCGCGATCTCGGTGCTGTCGAGCCGCGGCGGACGCAGCGCGAGGATGCGGCGCGGGGTCTGGATCACCCGGACGGAGCCATGGGCCTCCAGCGTGTCGAGCAGGGCGGCGCGGTTGTCGCGCGCGAGCCCATCCGAGAGCCAGATGGTCTCGAACCGACCTCCAGCGAGGCGGTCCAGTCGGCGAGGGCTTGCGGGTCGGGCTCCCATGGGTGCGGGGCAACGCCGGGCAGGGTGGTCAGGACCGCCTCGGCGGGGTCGAAACGGGTCTCCGGCGGTGGGTTGGACAAGGTCACCACGGCGGCGGGGCGGTTCGCGCGCCGTGCTTCGCCAAGGAGCGCCTCGATCCGGGCCAGCCGCACCGGCCAGTCGCGCGCATCGGCCCATGTGCCATCGGCGAGGATCAGCAGCGGGCCACTGCCCGGCGCGCCTCGCTCGGCGGGGTTGAGGACCGGTCCGGCAAAGCCGATGATCGCGGCGGCGACGGCGAGGATGCGCAGCAAGAGCAGCCACCACGGCGTGCGGTCCGACTGGCTCTCGCGGTCCTGCAGGCCCAGAAGCAGCGCCACGCCGGGAAAGCGGCGGCGCAGTGGCGCGGGCGGCACCGCGCGCAGGATCAGCCAGAGCACCGGCAGCAGCACCAGCCCGGCCAGCAGCCAGGGCGAGAGGAAACCGACGGGGCCGAGGCTCCACATCAGCGGCGCTCCAGCGCGGCATAGAGCCACAGCAGCGCCGAGGCGGCGCTCTCGGAGGTGCGGTGGGTGGAAAACTGCCAGCCGGTGGCATGGGCCAGCCCGGCCAGACGGTCGCGGCGCTCGGCCAGCCGTTCGAGATAGCGGTCTCGCAGGTCGCCCGCCTTCAGCGTCTCATGGCGCAGCGCCCCCGACATGCTCTCGAAGATCGTGCGCCCGTCATAGGGAAATGCCTCCTCGGCGGGATCGAGCACCTGCAGCATCGCGCCGCGCACGCCGCGATCCGCGCTGGCCGTCAGCATCGCCTCGACCGGCTCCACCGGTCCGAGGAAATCCGACACCAGCACCGCGCGGCTTTGCGGCGCGAGGCTTTCGGGGTCCGGGGTGCCGTGATCCCCGGTCCCGTCCTGCGACAGGATCTGCGCCAGCCGCGACAGCTGCCCGCGCCCCCGCCGCGGCGGCAACCGATGGTCCGCGAGGCCGACCCTTTCGCCACCCCGCGTCAGCGCCACCGCGAGGGCCAGCGCCAGAAGCCGGGCGCGGTCGCCCTTGGAGGCGAGCCTCGGCGTCGAGGCAAAGCCCATCGAGGCCCCGTCATCGACCCAGAGCGCGACGCTCTGCGCGATCTGCCATTCCTTTTCTTGTATGAAGGCGTGGTCGGCGCGCCCCGAGCGGCGCCAGTCGATGGCGCGCGCCGTGTCATGCGGCTGAGCGGCGCGGTATTGCCAGAAATTGCTGCCCGCCCCGGCGCGCCTGCGGCCATGCTCGCCCATGAGCACCGTCTGGGCGAGCTGCTCGGCCTCGGCCAGAAGCGGCGGCAGCGGGGCGGCGAGGTCCTCGGCCCGCCCGCGCAGGCCCAGAGGGCTCAAGTCCGGGGCGGGGCTGGCGGTCACGCCGCCGCCTCGGCCCGTGTCACATGCTCGGCCACCCGCGCGATGACCGCGGGCAGGGTCTCGCCCCGCGCCCGCGCGGCAAAGCCCAGCGCCATCCGGTGTTCCAGCACCGGCACGGCGAGGCGCGCCACGTCCTGCGGCCCCGGCACGAGACGCCCGTCGAGCAGCGCCTCGGCCCGCACCGCGAGCATCAAGCCTGCGCCGCGCGCGGCCCCGGCCCCCAGCTCACCGACTGGCGCAGATCCGCCAGAGCCTCGGGCTCGTCGGGGCGGCAGGCGCGCACCAGATCGAGGATCAACTCCATCACAGTCTCGCCCACCGGCATCCGGCGTAGCAGGCGCTGGGCGTCGAGCAACTCCTGCGCGGTGAATACCGCCTCGGCCGCGCCCTCCTCGATGCCGGTGGTGGCCAGCAGGATTGCGCGTTCGGTGTCACGGGTGGGATAGGGCACGTCGATCTGGAACAGGAACCGGTCGAGCTGCGCCTCGGGCAACGGATAGGTGCCCTCCTGCTCCAGCGGGTTCTGGGTGGCGAGCACGTGGAACGGGCGGCCCAGCGGGCGGTGCTGTCCCGCGATGGTCACCTCGCGCTCCTGCATCGCCTGCAGGAGTGCGGATTGGGTGCGGGGGGAGGCGCGGTTGATCTCGTCGGCCATCAGAAGCTGGCAGAACACCGGGCCCTCGATGAAGCGAAACGAGCGGGACCCGTCGGCGGCGGTCTCCAGCACTTCACTGCCCAGAATATCGGCGGGCATCAGGTCGGGAGTGAACTGGATGCGGCTGCCCCGCAGCCCCATCACCGTCGAAAGCGCATCGACCAGCCGTGTCTTGCCGAGGCCCGGCAGTCCGACGAGCAGCGCATGCCCCCCACACAAGAGAGCCGAGAGCGTCAGTTCGACCACCCGCTCCTGACCGACGAAACGCCGTGCCACGCTGTCGCGGGCCTGCGCGAGCCGGTCGCCGAGGTTCTCGATTGCCGCGAGGAGGTCCGCATCGCTCATCTGCTCTGGCATGACAGCCTTCCCGTCCTAGTCTAGCATTGCAGTCTCAGCAGATACCGTGGCGGGTTCCGATGGCAAACACAAAGAACAGTGAGACGACCGCCGCCCCTTCGGCGGAAAGCCTCGCATCGGCGGCAAGCCGGGCGGGTGCGCGGGGCCCCGCGCCGGTGCATCTGTGGGATCCGCCCTTTTGCGGTGATCTCGACATGCGGATCGCGCGCGACGGGACATGGTTCCACGAGGGCACACCGATCGGTCGCGAGCGGATGGTCAAGCTCTTCGCCTCGATTCTCAAGCGCGAGGGCGACAGGCATTACCTCGTCACCCCGGTCGAGAAGGTCGGCATCACCGTTGACGACGCGCCCTTTGTCGCGGTCGATGTCGCGCGGGACGGGGAGGGGCTGCGCTTTACCACCAATTTGGACGAAACGGCGATGGCGGGCCCGGAGCATCCGATCCGGGTGATCCGCGATCCCGAAACGGGCGAGCCGTCGCCCTATATCGAGATCCGTTCGGGGTTGGAGGCGCTGATCGACCGCAAGAGCTTCTACCGGCTGGTGGAGCTTGGCGAAACCGCGCCGCATGAGGATGAAGACTGGTTCGGCGTGCGGTCGAACGACGTGTTCTTTCCGATCATCCCGGCAGCCGAACTTCCGTAAAGAACGCGGAAGCCCGGGGCAGGGCTTCCGCGCCACGCGCTACCAAGGCCACTCGTCAACCGACGCCACGGGGCTGCATCGGGCGTCGTCTCGTATCATGTCGGAGAACTGCGACATTGACGTAACGGCATCTTAAAGCAGCGGGGCTGTTTCGCCAAGGCCGGGCATCCGTGCGGCAAAGCGGTGTGGATGCCCGAAAGGCGGGCGCGTCCGAACGCCGCCCCGCCGCGAGGCAGCCGGGTCAGACCGAGCTGCAGATGTATTTCATCTCGAGATAGTCATCGATTCCGTGGCGCGACCCCTCGCGGCCCAGCCCCGACTGCTTGACCCCGCCAAAGGGCGCGACCTCGGTCGAGATGATGCCGGTGTTCACCCCGACGATGCCGTATTCCAGCGCCTCGGCCACCTTGGTCACGCGGCTCAGATCCTTGGCGTAGAAATACGAGGCGAGACCGAAGATCGTGTCGTTGGCCATCTCGATCACCTCGTCCTCGTCCTTGAAGGCGAAGAGCGGCGCGAAGGGGCCGAATGTCTCCTCATGTGCGACCTTCATGCCCTGTTTCGCCCCGGTGACGACGGTGGGCTGGAAGAACTGGCCGCCCAGGTCATGCGCCTCGCCGCCGGTGAGCAGCGTCGCACCGTGATCGAGCGCGTCCTTGAGGTGATCGCGCACCTTGTCGATGGCCGAAGCCTCGATCAGCGGTCCGAGATCGGTGCCGTCAGAGAGACCGTCGCCGACACGCAGCTTTTCGACCGCGACCTTCAGGCGCTTGGCGAACTCGTCATAGACGCCCTTTTGCACGTAGATGCGGTTGGCACAGACGCAGGTCTGGCCGTTGTTGCGGAACTTGCACTGGATCGCGCCTTCGACCGCCGCATCCAGATCGGCGTCGTCGAACACGATGAAGGGGGCGTTGCCGCCCAACTCCATCGAGCATTTCATCACCTGATCGGCGGCCTGCCGCAGCAGCGTTCGGCCCACCTCGGTCGAGCCGGTGAAGGTCAGCTTGCGCACCTTGGGGTTCTCGCAGAACTCCTTGCCCACTTCGGAGGAGGAGGTCGAGGTGACCACCGAGAACACGCCCTCGGGCACGCCCGCCTCCTCGGCCAGCACAGCCATGGCGAGCGCCGAGAGCGGGGTGAGCGAGGCGGGGCGGATCACGAAGGAACAGCCCGCCGCCAGCGCCGGGGCCACCTTGCGCGCGATCATCGCGTTGGGGAAGTTCCACGGCGTGATCCCGGCGGCGACGCCGATCGGCTGGCGGATCACGGTGATCCGCTTGTCGGGCATGTGGCCGGGGATGGTCTCGCCATAGACGCGCTTGGCCTCTTCGCCGAACCATTCGACGAAGCTCGCGCCATAGGCCACCTCGCCACGGCTCTCGGCGAGCGGCTTGCCCTGCTCGGCGGTCATCAGGATCGCCAGATCCTCCTGATGCTCCATCATCAGGTCGTACCAGCGGCGCAGGATCTTGGCGCGCTCTTTGCCGGTTTTCGCGGCCCAGGGCTTTTGCGCCTTGTGGGCGATGTCGATCGCCTGCGCGATCTCGGCCCGGCCCAGATCGGCGACCGTGGCGAGAACGTCGCCGCGCGCGGGGTTGGTGACGTCGAAGGTCTTGCCGTCCTTCGCGGAGACCCACTTGCCGCCGAGAAAGGCGCGGTCGCGAACGAGGTCGGGGCGGCTGAGCAGTGACTTGATGTCGGTGCGGTCGTCGAGCATGACTTTTCCTCCAGAGGTTCGGGCGCATCCTTCACCGCGAGGGTAGGGCGGGTCCAGCCCCGGAACAGGGAGGAATGAGGTGACCGAGATGCGCGCCGCAACGCATGGGCAAAGCCGTGCCGAGATCGACGAGGCCTATGCCAATGCCAGCCACATCCCCGGCGGCATGGACTACCCCGCGCGCTGGGCCGCTGCCGCCGCCGCTTTTCGCGAAAGCCATCCGCCACAGGTTATCGTTTATGGCGACGGCGCGCGGCAGAAGCTCGACCTGTTTCGGCCCGAAGGCGTGGCCAAGGGCGCGGTGATCTTTGTGCATGGCGGCTTCTGGAAGGCGTTCAACAAGAGCGTCTGGTCACATCTGGCAGCGGGGGCCTTGGATCGGGGCTGGGCCGTGGTGATGCCCTCCTACACGCTGGCGCCCGAGGCCCGGATCGGCGCGATGACCCGCGAGATCGAGGCTGCCATCGGCGCGGTGGCCGAGGTCGTTCCGGGCCCGATCAGGCTCGCCGGGCATTCGGCTGGCGGGCATCTGGTGGCGCGCATGGCCTGCGCCGATCTCACCCCCGGCTGGCGCGACAGGGTGGCGCGGATCGTGCCGATCTCGCCCCTGTCGGATCTGCGCCCGTTGATGGGGGCCACGATAAACGACGATCTGGGTCTCGATGAGGAGGAGGCCGTGGCCGAGAGCCCCGTGCTGTGCGATCAGGTGAACCTGCCGATGACGGTCTGGGTCGGTGCGGCCGAACGCCCGGCCTTTCTAGATCAGGCGCGCTGGCTGGCCGAGAGGCGCGGCTGCGATCTGGTTGAGGCACCGGGGCGGCACCATTTCGATGTGATCGAGGGTCTGGCAGAGGCCGACAGCCCGCTGATACAGGCGCTTCTGGCCTGAGGGGGCGACTCTTCGGTTCGTCCCGGCGCACCGGCACGGCGAAGGGGAATCAATTGCCGAATCTTTCCCCCCAGGACGGCTGCGACCCGCCCGGCGCGGCGTGATACACGGCCCGCGCGATGGCCCGCGACAGGCACACCGCCGCCGCATGCCCGATCCAGAGCGCCTCGGTGACGGGATCGGCGAGCGGGCGCGCACCCGTCGCCACGGCGAAGACCAGATCGCCGTCGAGCGGGGTATGCGCGGGCAGCAGCGCGCGGGCGAGGCCGTCCTGCGCCGCCACCGCCATCCGGTGACACCCCGCCTTGTCGAGCACGGCATCAGTGGCGACGATGGCGATGGTGGTGCTTTCGCCCGGCCGCGCGAGCTTGCTCGGCGGCGGGCCGGGGGGTGGCATCGCGGGGCCCAGCCCTCCGAATTCGTCCCCGATCTCCCATGGGGCGGCCCAAAATCGTGGCCCGCCGCCGATGCAGGCAGAGCCCACGGCGTTCACCGCGACCAGAGCGCCCACCACATGGCCGCTAGCGAGCTGCATAGAGGCGGTGCCGGTGCCGCCGCGCAGATCCGCCGTGGTGGCCCCATGGCCCGCGCCAAAGCTGCCCTCGTCGACACGTGCGTCCGCGGCCTCGAACGCGGCGCGGCCCAGCGCCGCATAAGGGTTGGCCCCCCAAGCCTTGTCGCCGCCATTGCCGAGATCGAACAGGATCGCGGCGGGCACGATGGGCACGCGCTGGCCCGCCGCCTCGAATCCGCGCCCCGCCGCGCGCAGCGCATCCATCACGCCCGAAGCCGCGTCGAGACCGAAGGCCGAGCCGCCCGACAGCACCAGTGCATCGACTGCGCCGACCAGCTTGTCAGGGGCCAGAAGCTCGGTCTCGCGGGTGCCGGGCGCGCCGCCTCGTACGTCGACCGAGGCCACGAAAGGCATCTCGGCGGTCAGCACCGTGACGCCCGAGCGCAGCGCCCCGTCATGCGTCTGACCCACCTTCAGGCCAATGATATCGGTTATCGCGTCGCGCGCGCCGGATGTCATGACATAACGCTCAAGCAGATTTGACCCCTCGGTGCGATCAAACCCGCATCTTTGCCGGCCAAACGATTGGCGCATTCGATTGAAATCATTCGTGATTCATCCCGTTTTGCCGAAACGGCAACGCTTTCGCTCCGTGCGCCTTCGAAAAAGCCGGCCTCATTGCGGTTCCGGCCCGCGATGATAGGTTGCCGCGAACCCTTGCGTCAAAGGCTGTCCCAGATGATCTCCACCCCTTCCGCGATCACGCGCCGTCGACTGCTGACCGGCGCGGCCGCTCTGTCCGTCCTCCCCGCCTGCGCCGCCCGCGTCCCGACCTCCGCCGCTCCTGTCAGCGAGCAGGAGATTGGCGGCGTGCCGCTGAGCCAGATCGTCGATGGCTACGGTTTGATCGAGGATGCGGCTACCGGCTGCCGCCGGTGCCGCCGCAATACCTCCAGGGCCTCAATCGTCGCGCCTATGTGCCCTATCGCGGCTATGAATCCGCTGGCGTGATCGAAGCCGACCTGCATGCCAAGTTCCTGTATTTCATCCAGAACGACGGCATGGCCTGGCGCTTTCCCATCGGTGTCGGCCGGCAGGGCCTGTCGATGAGCTATGACACCGTGATCAAGCGCAAGGAACAGTGGCCGAGCTGGACCCCGACGCAGAACATGCTCAAGCGCGAACCCGAGATCTATGGAGAGTATCGCAACGGCGTGCCCGGCGGTCTCGCCAACCCGCTCGGGGCGCGCGCTCTCTACCTTTATCAGGGCAACCGCGACACCTATTACCGGATCCACGGCACCAACGATCTGGGATCGATCGGCAACTCGGGTTCGGCGGGCTGCATCCGCATGTTCAACCACGACGTCATCTTCCTCTTCCCCAAGGTGCCGATGCAGACCCGTGTGACGATTCGCGACTATGCCGATTCGGTCGCCATCGAAGGCGAGGCCGTGGCGAATCGGGGCCGCGAACTGCCGCCGACCTATGTGCCGCCCGAAGAACTCTACTCGGCCGCCGCCAACAGCGGACCGCCGCAATTCGGCGCGGCGTCGGGCGTCGAAAGCCTTGGCTATTGACGCCAAGCCGAGGTCCCGTCCCACCGGTGCCAAGCCTGCCTGCGCCGATAGGGCGGCCCCGGCAACCGGGGCGGCGGGTTCTTTCGAGAAATTCGGCGTCGCTTCAATCCTCAGGCCGGTGATCGCATGCCTGCCATGCCATCGGCGACCCAAAGCATGGTATCGATTGGCCCTGCGGGCCGGATGGTCTAAGTCACGATCGACCGACAGGGAGAAATGCGATGCGCTGGATTTCTTGGATCTTCTGGGGCGTGCTGCTGGCGTTTCTCGCGGCGCTCCTGCACTACAACCTGCCCAAGCGCGAGATCGTCCGCATCACCGGCGTCGAGATCAAGCTCGAGCGGATCGACCCCAATTCGGTGTTCTGGGCCGCGCCTGATACCGGCACGCCCTTGAACGGGCCGGTCGAGCGCGACGTGCGCTTCATCGACACGGTGCGCGCCGATGGCGGCGTCATGGTGTTTCGCAACGAGGATACGGGCGGCGGATGGCCACCCTACTTCAAGTTCGACAGCGCCAACCTGCAGGCCGAGGCGCGCAACCTCGTCTCCTCGTCCTCCGATCCGCAATGGGTGGCGATGCGCTATTACGGCTGGCGCCTGCCGCTGCTCTCGGTCTATCCCAACGCCCTGTCGGCCAAGCCTGTCGCCGGGCCGGACGTGCGGCTGATCCCGTGGTTCAACATCGTCTTCCTGCTGCTGCTCGTGGCGGTGATCTGGGCCGTGGGCGTCAGGCTGCGGCGATGGTCGCGCCATCACGTCTCGCCATGGCTCGATCGTGGCGACCGTCGTGTCGCGACTTGGGGCGATGCGATCCGCAGGCGGCGCGCGGCGCGCAAGTAGCCGCTCCTAGCCGGGCTGCACCACGTCGCGCTGCCGGGCCCGGCGAAACCGCTGCGGCGTCTCGCCATGCGCGACGCGGAACAGCTTGTGAAAATGCGACAGGTTCGGCACGCCGCATTCGGCGGCGATCTCGGCAAGGCTGTCGGCGCTGCCGGTCAACCTGCGCGCGGCATAATCCATCCGCTGCATGTTGACCCAGTCCGAAGGCGACATGTCGAGAAACCGCCGCATCGAACGGCTGACATGCGGATGCGCCTTGCCGGCAACGCGCGCGAATCCCGAGGCCCCGTCATGGAATACCTCCGGCTTGCGCGAGGCGGCGCAGGCGCGCGCCAGCCAATCGGGAGCGCCGTTGGGCAACGGCGCGGTTTCGTCCGCCAGCCCGCATAGGAGCGGCAGCAGGAACGCCTCTGCTCCCAAGGCGTCGCGCCGCCCGCGCTCCAGCCGCAGCGCGGCGCGGTTCAGCTCGGCGATCTGGTGGCTGTCGCGCATCAGCCGCTGCGGCGTGGCCGCTTCGGCCCAGAACAGCCGGCCCGCCAGCGCCGGATGCCGCTTCCCGAGATCGGCGATGAGGTCGGGATGCAGCGTCACCGACACCAGAAGCGCATCATCGCCCCGCCCCTGCAACCCATGCAGATGCCCCGGCGCCGCAAAGATCACGTCGCCCTCGACCAGATCCTCGCGCCCCTCGGGCAGGTGATGGCGCACCCGGCCGTTCTGCACCCACGCCATTTCGAAGAATCATGCCCATGCAGCGCCGGGCGCGTGGACCCGAGCGCGGCACGGGTCAGCGCGGCGCTCGCACCGGGGGCGAGGATATCGGTATGGGACAGGATCACGGCGGGGCGTTGCATGCTGCGAGGCTAGCAGGGTTTTCTGCAGATGCGAGAGGCAGGGCGCGCGGCCGGCGTGACGCGCGCGGTTTTTCGCGCTAGGGCAGGGCGCATCTGCATGAGGAGCCCTGCCGATGACCGCTTTCGACCGCACTCTCAAGATTGCCCCCTCGATTCTCTCCGCCGATTTCGCGGCCTTCGGCGCGGAAGTTCGCGCCATCGAGGCGCAGGGCGCGGATTGGGTCCATGTGGACGTAATGGACGGGCATTTCGTGCCCAATATCACCTTCGGGCCGCAGCTCGTGCGCGCGATCCGTCCGCATGTGAAGACGGTGATGGACGTGCACCTGATGATCGCGCCGGTCGACCCCTATATCGACGCCTTCGCCGAGGCGGGGGCCGATATCCTCACCGCCCATGTCGAGGCCGGGCCGCATATCCATCGTACGCTTCAGGCGATCCGCGGCGCGGGCATGAAGGCAGGTGTGGCGCTCAATCCCGGCACGCCGGTCGAGGCGGTGGCGCCGCTGCTGGACGATGTCGACCTCGTGCTCGTGATGACGGTGAACCCCGGCTTTGGCGGGCAGAAGTTCCTGCATCCCATGCTCGACAAGATTGCCGCCCTGCGCGCGATGATTGGCGACCGGGAGATCCATGTCGAGGTCGATGGCGGCGTCGATGCCAAGACCGCGCCGCTGGTGGCGCGCGCCGGGGCCGACGCCTTGGTTGCGGGTTCGGCAGTGTTCCGGGGCGGTTCGGTCGAGGCAGCCTCGGTCTATGGCGAGAACATTGCCGCGATTCGGGCAGCGGCGCAGACCTGACCGCTCGACGGCGCGCCGGAGCGCCGTGAGTATTTGAAGAGTGAAGTGGCCAGGGGCGTTGCCCCTGCCACGGGCGCGGCAGCGTTCAGATCGCGTCAGCCGGTCTCAGTCATCCGCCGGATCGCCGCGACGCCGCTTTCGCCCAAGGGTACTACCGCGAAGGGGCCGCCGAGGCACCGCTGGGCGGGATCCGAAGGATCGGGCGACTTGGGTGTCGGCAGGAGCCTGTCGGCCCAATCCTCGGCGTTGTCGCGCGGGTGGTAGCCAAGGAACGACACGCGCGCGTTCGACACCGGCGCGCGGCTGTTGGCGGAAACACCCCAGGCGATGGTGAAGCCGGTGACAGGAGTGGTGACCGAGGCTTCGACCAGACGCACCAGATCGCCATGAGAAAGCCAGCTGTACAGGGCGCGGGCGTTCTGCGGCTCGGGCGTGCAGGACATGATGCGCAGGCACACCGCCTCAAGGCCGCGCTTTTCCCAGAACATCCGGCCCATATCCTCGGCAAAGCATTTCGACAGGCCATAGAAGGTGTCGGGACGATGGGGGACCTCCGTGTCATGGCCCGACATCGTCTCCTGAAGCCCGACGGCATGCACCGAGGAGGCGTAGACCACGCGCCGCGCGCCCGCCCGATGCGCCGCCTCCCACACCGTGTAGGCGCCGATGAAGTTCGGGCCGAGCAACTCTTCGAACGGAGCTTCGTCCGGGATCGCGCCGAAATGCACGACCATCTCGGCGCCTTGCATTACTGCCTCGACGTTGGCGAGATCGGTGAGATCGGCCTGCACGAAGCGCTCGTTTGGCATCAACTCCGCCGGGGCCTGGGCGATGTCGGTGGAGACCAACTCCTCCGCGAGCTTTGCCAGCGGTGCGCGCAGCACCGATCCAAGGGCCCCGCAGGCCCCAGTGAGAACGATCTTCTTCATGACGACTCCCTTAGATCACCGCGGCTTCGGTGAGTGCCCGCCTTCGGCGAGGCGGGCCACCGACAGCGGCGACAGGTCGAGGCTGCGCCAGCCCCCGTGGATGATGTGCTCGGCGATGCCGCGCCCGACGGCCGGGGCCTGTTGCAGGCCGTGGCCCGAGAACCCGTTGGCGAAGAGCAGGTTGGAAACGGCAGGATGCACGCCCAAAAGCGCGTTCTGGTCGAGCGTGTTGTAGGCGTAGTGACCGGCCCATGCGTTGCGCAGGCGGATGCGCTCGAAGGCGGGCACGCGGGCGGCCAATGCGGGCCAGACCCGATCCTCCCAGATCGAATGATCCATCTCGAAATCCCGCGGATCGCAGGCGTCGTCCGCCTGGGGCGGGCAGCCCGCCATGTAGAGCGCGCCGTCCGAGCGGAAATGGATGCCGCAGGGATCGACCGTGAGCGGCAGCTTGCGCGGCAGCCTGTCCTCGGCCTCGAAGGTGAAGGTGTAGCGCTTGCGCGGCTCCACCGGGATCGCGATCCCGGCCATCGCCGCCACCTTTGCCGCGCGCGGCCCGGCGGCGTTGACGACATGGCCGCAGGCGATGGCGTTGCCGTCCGAGAGCTCCACATGGGTGATGCGATCGCCAACCTTGCGCAGACTGGTGGCCTCGGCGCGGATCTCTTCCACGCCCATGCGCCGCGCCCGACGGCGAAATTCGGAGAACATCGTGCCACCGTCGAAACAGCCCTCCTCGCCGGGGTCGTGGCTGCCGAGCAATACGTCATCCCACCTCATGAACGGAAAGGCCGTTCGAAGCTGCGCCGGTGAAAGCAGCCGCGTGCCCGCGCCCATCCGCGCCTGCAACGCCTGTGCGGCACACAGCCGGTCGGCCGAGGCCCGATCGTCGGCAAGGTAGAGATAGCCGAAATCATCGAGGGAAATTTCGGGCGCATCCGCGCCCGCATGGTCCCGGAAGGACCGGATGAAGGCCAGCCCGAAGCGGCTGATCGCTATGTTCACCTCGGTGCCGAACTGCATGCGGATGCAGGAATTGGTGTGGCTGGTCGAAGCTTCGGCGAAACTCGGATCGCGCTCGATCACGAGGATGCGGCCATGAAAGCCGGGATCGCGCGCGAGCCACCATGCCACGGCGCTGCCGATCATCGCGCCGCCGATGATCACCACGTCGTAAAAGGAATGCGCAGCCATCATGCGATCAGGCTAGAGCCTCCCTTGGCATGGCGAAAGGGGCAGAGCGGGCGAAAAAAAAGCGCTCCCGAAGGAGCGCTGTGAAGGTGGCCGGGCGAGGTGTCCCGGTGGGGCGGAAAATCAAGCCGGGCGCAGGGCGGCGCCCGGATCGATACAGTGTGTCGGCATGGCGGGATCGTGCGCCATGCCGGTCATCCCTGTGCGCAGCATGCCGGAGAGCATGCGGCGGGCAGGCCGACGGGCAGCGTTCTGCTGCGCACCGACAGGGTGGGATGATGGCGGAAGGTCGCGGCGGTCGTCGCTCTCGAAACATTCGGGAAACGATGCCGCCGGACCTGTCCGACCGGTTCTTCAGACATTCGCTCTTGCGGAGAGATGCGGCGCAGGGCCTGAGGGCAAGAGGAGAGGCGGAACTCGATAAACACGTCGATAGGTTGATACATGCCTCTGCCTTTCAATCTGAATGTTGAGCCCGGAAATTACTATGGGAACCTGGTTAATCGTGAGAACGGGCCCCGTTTCACGGCCGATTGTGGCAGGAATGTGGCAGACATGACCGGTCGGTGGGGAACCCCACGTTACGAATAGTCCGACCCAACGTCATAAAAATTGCCATTCTTTCTCAATAGGTTATTAATATACCCCAAAGAGTAGCGCCGCAAAGGGGGCCGTCGCGGTGTTGATTCGAAAGTGGGGGAGTCATCCCTTGACCGCCCCGTCCGACAGTCCCGAGACAAGGTAGCGCTGCGCGATCAGGAACACGACCGTGATCGGCAGTCCCGACAGGATCGCGGCGGCGGCGAAATCGCCCCAGAGATACTTGAATTCGTTGAGATAGAGCCGCGAACCCACCGCCAGCGTCATCTGGTCTTCGGAACGGATCAGCACGCTGGCGATCGGGTAGTCGTTGATCACGCCGATGAAGGTCAGCACGAAGACCACCGCCATGATCGGCACCGCCAGAGGCAGGAAGATGAAGCGGAAGGTCTGCCACGGGCTGGCCCCGTCGATCTCGGCGGCCTTGTCGAGCGCGGTGTCGACGCTGTCGAAATAGCCTTTGATGGTCCAGATGTGCAGGGTGATCTGGCTCAGGTAGACGAGGATCAGCGCCGCGTGGCTGTTGATGCCCAAGGCCGGTGTCACCTCGCCCAGCGCGTCGAAGATCGCGAAGATCGCGACGAGGGCCAGCGTCGTTGGGAACATCTGGATCAGGAACAGCCCGTCGAGCATGCCTTGCTTGCCGCGGATGCGGATACGGCTGAAGGCATAGGCCGAGATGGTCGAAAGGGCGAGCACGCCGATGCTGGCGATGAGCCCGATCTTGATCGAGTTCCACATCCACAAGAGCACCGGGTAGGGCGGCGAGACCACCGTGCCGTCGGCGCGGGTGTAGTCGAGCCCGAAGGCAAGGTACCAGTGCTCCAGCGTCGGGTTCTCGGGCCAGAGCGCGCCGGTGGCGAAGTTTCCCTCCCGGAAGCTGATCGAGACGATCATGAAGAACGGAAACAGGATCAGCAGCAGGAAGACCAGCATGAAGCCATGGGCCGCGATCTTCTTGATCCTCAGGTCGCGCGGGCGTTCGACGATCATCGGCCGGACCTCTTGTTGGCGGCGCGGCGCATGGCCACGAAGTTGGCATAGGAGATGGCGGCCACCACGAGGAAGATCAGCAACGTGATCGCGCCCGCAAGGCCGAATTGCTGGCCTGAATCCTGGAAGGCCAAGCGATAAGTGAAGGAGGCGAGGATGTCGGTCTCGCCCGCCGGGATCACGGTACCGGGGATGTCGGGCCCGCCGCGCGTCAGCAGCAGGATCAGCACAAGGTTGTTGAAGTTGAAGGCGAAGGCCGCGATCAAGAGCGGCAGGAAAGGCGGGATGATCTGCGGCAGGGTGATGGTGAAGAACACTCGCAGGCTGGATGCGCCTTCGAGCGCCGCGGCCTTCTTGTGATCCTGCGGCACGGCCTGAAGAAAGCCCATGGCAAGCAGCATCATGTAGGGATAGCCCAGCCAGATGTTCACGAAGAGGATCATCACGCGGGCGAGGTTGCCATCGGTGAACCAGTTCGGGCGCAGGCCGAACAACGCCTCGAGGATCAGGTTGATCTCGCCGAAGTTCTGGTTGAACAGGCCCCGGAACACGAGGATCGAGATGAAGCCCGGCACCGCGTAGGGCAGGATCAGCAGGATCCGGTAAAGCGTCTTGAAGCGCAGATGCTCCCATTGGAGGATCACCGCCAGCAACAGCCCCACCGTGAACACGCCCAGCACCGACAGCCCGGCAAAGGCGAAGGTCCAGGCGAAGATCGACAGCATCGGTCCGCGCACGCCCTTGGATTCGAGGATGCGCTCGAAATTGTCGAAGCCGACGCCCACGCGCCAGCCCGGCGGCACCGCCTCGCCCTCGGGTGTCTCGAAGAAGCCGGTCTCGTGGTTGGCGGTGAGCGTGAGGCCGTCGGCGCTGCGGGTCAGCTCGTTCTCGCCGGTGCGCACGAAGTCGGGGGTGACGCTGGCAAAGCTGCGCAGCCCCGCATTGCGTAGCGCGACCTCATCGGGGGTGTTGAGCGTCAGGCTCTGCAATCCGCTGCGAAGGGCGATGGCGTCGCGCGGGGTGAGCAACGCGGCGGGCGCCTCGCCCGGCTCCAGCGCCACTTCTTCTTCCTCGACGGTGAGGCTGACGGGGGCGGACAACAGCCCGCTCTCGGGCAGCCAGATGCGGTAGACCTCGCCGTCGCGGGCCACGGCGAAAGGCTGTTCGGTTTCGGGATCGACCGTGCCGCGTGATATCAGCACCTCGATCGTGCGCTCGTAGGAGAGCAGGTTGAACGAGGAGTAGTTCGTGAAGCCCAGCCAGATCGTGTAGGCGACAGGGAAGGCGATGAAGACCAGCACCGCCGCGACGCCCGGAAAGATGAATCGCGCGCCGTAGAAGCGGTTGGCACCGAAGATCACCACGAAGCCCGTGGTGACGGCCAGAAGGATTGCACCGAACAGCGGCTGCGCGATCTGGTAGAGAAAGAAGGCGCCGTAAAGCATCATCAGGCCGAGGAGGGCGACGATGGTCAAGCGCAGCCATGGTCGGGCTTCGGTACGGGTCTCGGCCGGGCCGAAGCCCGCATCTGCTGTGGTCATGTCGGTGGTCCCCCCCGAGGGCGCGCCGCGTCTCCTCGCCCCAAGGCTCCCCCGGCGGCGGTGGGGGCGGGGGCCGCATGAAGGCCGTGGCCGGGGCGGGTAATGCCGCCCCGGCGCGTCCGGCTTATTCGCCCTTGATGCGGGCGGCAGCGTCGTCGAGCGCCGCCTTGGGCTCCTGCGCGCCATTGGTGATGCTGGTGAGCGCCGGCTGCATCGCGGCCCAGAACGCGCCCATCTCGGGGTTCGAGGGCATCGGCACGCCGTCCTTGGCGACCTCGAGCATCGCGCTCACCCGCGCGTCGTCCTGCGCCTCGGCGGCCGAGCTGTCGGCCAGCGCGCCGAGCGCGCCGCTTTCGTTCCATGTGGCGAGGCCCTCGTCGGTGAGCAGGTAGCTCTCGATGAACTCCTGTGCGAGGTCGAGATTGGGCGAGGCGGCGTTGAACGCCAGCGCCTGCACCCCGAGGAAGGGCGGGGCCAGTTCCCCGTCGACCCGGGGCAGCGGCGCCACGCCGAAATCGATGCCCGAGCTGTCGAGATTGGACCAGGCCCAGGGCCCGTTGATGACCATGGCGACCTCGCCATTGTTCATCGCGCCCTCCATGACGCCGTAATCGACGCCCGAGGGCATCACCCCGTCCTTGATCAGCGAGGCCAGCACCTCGCCGCCCTCGACCGCGCCTTCGGTGTTCACGCCCGAGGTGGAGCCGTCATAGGAGCCGTCGACCTTCTGGAAGGCGAAGCCGCCCTTCGCGGCGAGCAGCGGGAAGGTGAAATAGGTGTTGTTGTAGTCCCACAGGATCGGCGTGACGCCCTCGGGCAGATCCATCCCGGCGATGTCGGAGAAGTCGGTGGGCGGCGTCTCGACGAATTCCTTGTTGTAGATCAGGTGCGCGGCCTCGACCGCGACCGGGTAGCCCCAGGTCGCGCCGTCGAATGTCACGGCTTCCATCGCCGCGGGCAGGATGCCGTCGGCAAAGCCCGTGCCGGGGGTCACGGGGGCGATGATGCCGCCCGCGCCCATTCGCCGAGGCGGTCATGCGCGTGCATCACGATGTCGGGCCCGTCACCGGTGGCGGCGGCCTGCTGGAACTTCTCGGGCAGCGGCTCGACGATGGCGACCTCGACCGGCACGCCGAACTCCTCCTCGAAGCGCTTGCCGACCTCGCGCAGAGCGTCGGGGGCGCGGTTGTCGCCGGTCCAGATCAGCAGCTTGCCATCCTCGAAGGCCAGCGCCGGCGCGGCCGACAGCATCAGTAGCGCCACGGCGCCGAGTGTGTTCGTCTTGATCATGTCATCCTCCCAGATCACCGCGCCGCCGGCTCCTCCGATCCGCGCGATTCGCGGCACGATAGCAAAGCGGAGCCGCTTCTCAAACCGTTTTGAAAATGACCCATAGGCATCTCGCTTTTCGTTGCATTCGTAGAGACGATACGCCTAGATTGCCGCTGCAAACGCTTTGAACGACCAAGGGAGGGGTCGCGGCATGGCGACTCTCAAGGACATCTCGGTCGAACTCGGCCTTTCGGTCGCCACGGTGAGCCGGGCGCTGAACGGCTTTCCCGAAGTGGGTGCCCGGACCCGGACCCGGGTGCAGGAGGCGGCGGCGCGGCTGGGCTATCGGCCCAACCGCTCGGCGCAGCGGCTGGCCACCGGGCGTTCGGGCGTCGTCGGCATGATCGTCAAGCTGCGCGCCGACATGTCGGCCGACCAGACCTTCTTCGACGTGATCACCTCGCTCACCGCCGAACTGGCGGCGCGCGACCTCGATCTCGTGCTTTCGGTCGATCAGGGCGACGATCCCGTGGCCCCTTACAAGCGGATGCTGGAGCGCGATCTGCTCGACGGCTTCGTGCTCAACGCGCCGGTGCCGAACGATCCACGGCCCGGTTTTCTCATGTCGCGCGACGTGCCCTTCGTGATGCACGGTCAGGCGCATGATGCGCCCGATTACGCCTTCTTCGGCATCGACAACGCGGCGGTGAGCGCTGACGCGGTCGAGCTTCTGACCACGCTCGGCCACCGGCGGATCGCGCTGATCAACGGCGAGGCGCGCTTTGCCTTCGCCGCCGAGCGGGAGGCAGGGTTCCGCGCCGCCATGGCGGCAGGGGCGGGGGCGGTGCCCGACAGCGCCGTGGCCGATGGCCCGCCCACCGAAAACACCGGCTACACGCTGGCCTTGTCATGGCTTTCGGGCCGGACCGGGCCGCGCCCGACGGCGATCCTCTGCGCCACCACGCCGGTCGCGGCCGGGGTGCTGCGTGCGGCCCGCGATCTGGGGCTCTCGGTGCCGGGCGATCTGTCGGTGATGGCGCATGACGACGCGCTGCCCAACATCCGCCCCGCCCATTTCAACCCGGCGCTGACCGTCACCCATGCGCCGCTGCGCGAGGCCTGCGCGCCGCTGGCGCAGATGCTCGTCGACCATCTGAACGGCGCGCCGCCCGCGCGCCTGCAAACCGTGATCCGGGCCGGGCTGATCGTCCGGGCCTCGACCGGCCCCGTCCCGAAGGGAGAGGACATACCATGGCAGATTCCGTGACCAGCGCGCTGCGTGCCGATCGGCTCAAAAAGAGCTATGGCGGCGTCGAGGTGCTGCATTCGATCGACATCGACATGAAGCCGGGCGAGTTCCTCGTCCTCGTCGGCCCCTCCGGCTGCGGCAAGTCCACGCTCTTGAACTGCATCGCCGGGCTCGAGGAGATTTCAGGCGGCGCGCTCGAGATCGGCGGGCGCGACGTGACCCACGAGCCGCCCAAGGACCGCGACATCGCGATGGTGTTCCAGTCCTACGCGCTCTACCCGACGATGAACGTGGCCGAGAATATCGGCTTCGGCATGAAGGTGCGCAAGGTGCCCAAGGCGCAGGCGCAAGCGAGGATCGAGGAGGTGGCGAAGCTCCTGCAGATCGACCACCTGCTCGACCGCAAGCCGAGCCAGCTCTCGGGCGGTCAGCGTCAGCGCGTCGCCATGGGCCGGGCGCTGGTGCGCGACCCCAAGCTGTTTCTCTTCGACGAGCCATTGTCGAACCTCGACGCCAAGCTCAGGGTCGAGATGCGCGCCGAGATCAAGCGCATCCACAAGACCACCCATGCCAGCATTGTCTACGTCACCCATGACCAGATCGAGGCGATGACGCTGGCCAGCCGGATCGTCGTGCTCAAGGGCGGGGTGGTGCAGCAGATCGGCACGCCGCAGGAGATCTACGACACGCCCGCCAACACCTTCGTCGCGGATTTTATGGGCTCGCCGCCGATGAACCTCGTGCCTGCCCGCGTCACCGGGACCGGGCTCGACATCGACGGCACGCCGCTCGCCATGGGGCCGGGCTGGCGTGCCGCCGATCTGCCGGCGCGGGTGACGCTCGGCATCAGGCCCGAGCATCTGAGCCGCGCCGACGTCGCGCCCGACCTCGTGGTCGCGCCGAAGATGATCGAGAACACCGGGGCGGAGGCCTATGTGAACTTCGTGCTGGGCGGCGAGACGATCACCGCGCGGCTGCCCGGCCGCATCCCCGAGGACGCGACCGACCATGTCGATCTCGCCGTGGCGCGGGGCGGTCTGTGCCTGTTCGACATCGAGACCGGCACCCGTATCGACCGGGCGCGAACCCTCAGTGAAGCCGCCGCCGGCTGATCCCGGCGCGGCGCAGGCCGAGGCCCAGCGCCTCGGCCAGATGCGCGGCCTCGCCCGCCGCCTCGGCCCTCAGGAACGCCATGGCGAGCATCATCGCCTCTTCGCGCGCGGCCTCGGCCCCATGGCCGATCAGCCGGGCGAACCACGCCTCGTCCGCACCGAGGCAGGCGCAATCGGCGGCGTGACGCATCAAGGGCCTGCGCCCCGCAGCCGCGCAGAGCCGCGCCAGAGCGTCGAGCGCACCCGCGGCGGCACGGGCCGGGCCGGGATCGAGATCGGGCGTCAGCCGCGCCGCCACGGCCTCTGCGCCGCTCTCGCACCAAAGACGCAGCAGGCGCACGGCGCGGGCCTCGATCGGGCCGAGATCGTCGATGCGACCGACCGGGGCGCCGCCGATCGGAACACGGGCATCATTCGAAGGGAAATCTTGGAGAAAGTCGCGGGGCATGGCGGGCCTCGATGGTCCTGAACGCGTCCGGCTTGCGACGGGCAGGGCCGTCGTGGCTGCCTCATTCCTGACAATAAATGTCGGATATGTCAATCACCCCTTGAGGAGCCGCAGCCCTTGGGTCACGTCGGTGCGCACCGCGAGCCGCAGCCCCGGCTCGTCGCCTGCGCGCAGCGCCGCGAGGATCAGCTTGTGGTGATAGGGCGGATCGGTGCGCCTGAGGCGCCCATAGAGCGTCCTCATGGTCGGGCCGAGCTGCAGCCATACCGTCTCGGTCATGGCGAGGATGGCGGGCGACTGGGCGCGCAGATAGAGCGTGCGATGAAATTCGAGGTTCATGCGGATATAGCCCGAGGCGTCATGCCGTGCGACCATCTGGCTGACGCCCGCATTGATCGCCTCGAGCCGGTCGATCAGCGCGAAATGCGCCCGCGGCAGGGCGCGCGAGGCCAGCTCCGGCTCGAGCATTGCCCGCAGGCTCGCCAACTCCTCGATCCGCTCGTTGGTGAGCGCGGGTGTTGCGACGCGGCCCGAAGAAGACAGTGACAGCGCCCCCTCGGCCACCAGCCGCCGCACCGATTCGCGGGCCGGCGTCATCGATACGCCGAACAGCTTGCCGATACCGCGCAGGGTCAGCGATTCGCCCGGCTCCATCTCGCCATGCATGATCCGGGTGCGCAGCGCCCGGTAAACCCGGTCATGCGCGGCCCCGGTCGGGTCAGGCGTGCGCGGGCTGGCGGTGGCCGGGATCATGCGCGCGCCTCGAACGGGGCGGCGGGGGGCGCGAAGTCGATCCGCTGCAACGCGTCGCCATGCGTTCGGAGCCAGTCGCGCGCGGCGCGATGGTCGGGATAGAGCCGCGCGCAGACCGTCCAGAAGGCGGCGGAATGGTTCATCTCGGCCAGATGCGCAACCTCGTGGGCGGCGACGTAATCGCCGATCTCGGGCGGCGCCATCATCAACCGCCACGACAGCATGATGTCGCCAGCCGAGCTGCACGACCCCCAGCGCGAGCGCGTGTCGCGAAACGTCAGCCGCCCCACGGGGCGGCCCAGCACGGCGGCATGCCGGTCCACCGCTGTCGAAAGCGCGTCGCGGGCGCGGGCCTGAGAAAGGCCATGGCGCGGGCCGGGGCACGGACGGCGTCGTCCGGCATCAACAGGGTATCGCCGTCGAGCCGCGGGCCGCGCACGGCGGCGGGGCGCAGCGCGATCTCGCGGCCCAGATAGGGCAGGGAGCCGCCCAAGCGCACCTCGCGCGACGGGGCCACCCGGTCGAGATGGCCGCGCACCCAAGCCTCGCGGTCCCGCAGGAAGGCCAGCCCCTCGCGCTCGGGCGTGCGTCTGGGCAAGGTGAGCGTTACCCGG
Organism: Limimaricola cinnabarinus LL-001; assembly: GCF_000466965.1. Classification (GTDB taxonomy): domain Bacteria; phylum Pseudomonadota; class Alphaproteobacteria; order Rhodobacterales; family Rhodobacteraceae; genus Limimaricola; species Limimaricola cinnabarinus. The sequence continues at coordinate 10,791 of NZ_BATB01000009.1, read as the reverse complement.
CCGTCACGATGCGAGACCCGCAGCGTGATCCGCCGCGCCCGGTCCGAGCGGCGCAGCGCCACCGTCAGGGGCGGGTCGCCCGGAAGCACGTGTTCACCCATATCCCGTCTACTCCCCCACGGCCAAAGGCTTGACACCCTGCCCGGCTTATGGCAGGGGAGCGCGATCCGCCGCAAGGCCGAGGCGCGTTCGCGCCCGGGCCCGCGCGCCTGCCGATCACCGCCGCACGGAACTGGAAGGACAGCCCATGCCGAAGGAAGAATGGGGAACCAAGCGCATCTGCCCGACCACGGGCAAGCGCTTTTACGACCTGAACGCCAACCCGATCGTCAGCCCCTATACGGGCCAGGTCGTGACGCTCGACACCGGCAAGCACCGCACCATGGTCGCGGATGCCGAGGACGCGCAGACCAAGAAGATGAAGAAATCCTCCGAGGATGACGAGGAGCTGCTGCTCGACGACAGCGACGACGAAGAGGATGACGACGTCGATCTGGGCGACGACGTGCTTGACGACGACGATGACGACAGCGACGAGGTTTCCCTCGACGAACTGGCCGACGTCCCGGCCAACGACGACGACTGAGAATTTCGGCCCGGGCGTGTGTTTTCCGCTTGCACCCGCCCGGTCCCACGCTTAGAGAGCGGCACACGGGCAGCGACGCTGACCGACACGGTGGAAACGCCGGACATGATGGGGCCTTAGCTCAGCTGGGAGAGCGCTTGCATGGCATGCAAGAGGTCAGGGGTTCGATCCCCCTAGGCTCCACCATCACCTTACCGACAGCAGCAGATCCGGATCGACTCGCACGGGCATGGCGCGTTCCATGGTCGGTTTCGTCATGTCCGCGGGCACCGTCAGGCTGCGCGAAATTGGCTTTATCTCTGTATACCAATTCATCTCCAGGTGGCGGCATGATTCCGCGCTCCCGGCGGGCATCGGCTAAGTGCCACTTGTTCGGCGGAGGTCGGCCAAGCGAAGCGGCGGGCTGCGGCGCAAAATCGCCCTTGGCGCCGCGCTGCGGCATGAGGTCTTCGTTCTTGCCGAGTTGCGCCCTAGGGCGGGCGTCGCAACACCGAACCGAGCAAGGATGAGAACCTTCATGTCCATCGCGAACGACCTCGAGCGCCAGATGCTCTCCCTGATCAACGAAGAGCGGACGGCGGCGGGGCTCGACCCCGTCAAGCTCGAGACCAATCTCAACGCCTCGAGCGAGGATCACAGCAGCTGGATGCTGCGGACTGACAGCTTCTCCCACACCGGTCAGGGCGGATCGAGCGCGACCGAGCGGATGCGCGACGCCAGTTTCGACTTCTCGGGCAGCTGGGCGTCGGGCGAGAACATCGCTTGGCAATCGGAACGTGGCGCGGCGGGTCTGGAGGACGACGTGGTCGACCTGCACGACTCCCTGATGAACAGCCCCGGCCACCGCGCGAACATCCTCAACCCGAATTTCGAATATGTCGGCATCGGCATCGAAAGGGGCGACTTCAAGGGCTGGGACGGCGTCATGGTCACCCAGAACTTCGCCCGCACGGGCGGATCTGTCGATCTGGACGGGGGGGACCCGGTGACCGGGCCCGATACGCCGCCCGGCGACAGCCTTGTCGCGCGGAACACCGCGCCGGTGGTCACCATGGACGACGTGACGGTCGCCCGGGTGCGGGGCGGCTATCGTACCTCGCTTGAGGATCATCTTAAGGTCAAGGATGCCGAGGGCGACACCATCGCATGGTACGAGCTGCGTGACACCGAGGGGCGCGACAATTTCATCTTCAAGGGCAAAGGCCGCCTGGACGCCGAGAATGGGATCCGGATCGACGCCGACGATCTCGGCGCGATAAGGATTGGCGCCGATGGTCGCCCCGGCGATACCGAGCTCGAGGTGCGTGCGTTCGATGGGAGGAAGGTGAGCGACTGGGAAAGCTTTACCCTGACCACCCTGTCCGCCGAGGACTGGACGACCGCCTGATCGGACCGGGAACAGGCGTTCCACGCTGGGTTCCGCGCCTGTACCGGACATGCCAACGCGCCCTCGGGCGGCCGTTGGTCATTTTCGCCAAGCGGGGAGCGGTCAGGCGTGGATCGCTCCGTCGCCCAATGCCAGCGCCGCCTCGCGCACGGCCTCGGAATAGGTCGGATGCGCGTGGCAGGTGCGGGCCAGATCCTCGGCCGCCGCGCCGAACTCCATCGCCACGCAGACCTCGTGGATCAGGTCGCCTGCCATCGGGCCGATGATATGCGCGCCGAGGATGCGGTCGGTTTCCTTGTCGGCGAGGATCTTCACGAAACCTTCGGCCGAGTGGTTGGCCTTGGCGCGCGCATTGCCCAGAAACGGAAACTTGCCGACCTTGTAGGCGTGGCCTGCCTCCTTGAGCTGTTCCTCGGTCTTGCCGACGGTGGCCACCTCGGGGTGAGTGTAGACCACGCCTGGGATGACTTCGTAGTTCACATGACCCTTCTGGCCGGCGAGGATCTCGGCGATCGCGACGCCCTCGTCCTCCGCCTTGTGCGCCAGCATCAGCCCCGGCACCGCGTCGCCGATCGCATAGACGCCGTCGACGCTGGTCTTGAAGTGGTCGTCGATCTTGATCTGGCCCCGATCGGTCATCTCGACGCCAAGCTCTTCCAGGCCCAGACCCTTCACATAGGGCTTGCGGCCCGTGGCCACGAGCACGCAGTCGGCGGTCAGGCTCTCTTCGCTGTCATCCTTGCGGCTCTTCCAGGTGACGGTGGCCTGCTCGCCCTCGACGGACACCCCCTGCACGGCGGAGCCGAGCACGAATTTCAGCCCCTGCTTGGTCAGGATCTTCTGGAAGTTGCGGGCCACCTCGGCGTCCATGCCGGGGGTGATCGCATCCAGATACTCGACCACGGTGACCTCGGTGCCGAGACGACGATAGACCGAGCCCAGCTCGAGCCCGATCACGCCCGCGCCGATCACGACCATCTTCTCGGGGATGCGGCCCAGCTCCAGCGCGCCGGTGGAATCGACGACGATCTTGTTGTCGATCTCGACATTCGGGATCGAGGTGGGGACGCTGCCGCTCGCGATCACGATGTTCTTGGCTTCGTGGGTTTCTTCGCCGACCTTCACCTTGCCCGCCTCGGGGACCGAGCCCCAGCCCTTGAGCCAGTCGATCTTGTTCTTCTTGAACAGGAATTCGATGCCGCTGGTGTTCTGGCCGACGCTGTCGCGCTTGTAGGCGAGCATCTGGTCCCAATCGACCTGCGGCTTGTCCGTCTTCAGACCCATCTTGGCAAAGTTGTGCTCGGCCTCGTGCAGCGCGTGGGTGGCATGAAGCAGCGCCTTGGAGGGAATGCAGCCCACGTTGAGGCAGGTGCCGCCCAGCGTCTCGCGCCCTTCGACTACCGCGGTCTTGAGGCCGAGCTGGGCCGCCTTGATGGCGCAGACATAGCCGCCGGGGCCGGCGCCGATGACGATGAGATCGTAGGATGCCATGGAAAACTCCTGTGGGGTGTCAGACGAGGGCGAGACCGATCATGGCGATGGTGGCAAGAAAGCCCACCAGCCAGATCAGTGACCGCCAGGGCCGGAGCCCGAAATAATAGGCGGGCACGTACAGGATACGCGCCGCGAGATAGGTCCAGGCGAGCAGCGCCGAAAGACCGGTGGTCTTGTCGCCGAGGATCAGCACGACGACCGCGAGGGTAAAGAGGATCAGCCCTTCGAAATGGTTGTTCAGCGCCCGGTAGAGCCGTCCTGTGCGGGGGCTGGCCATTGATTCCAGCGTCCCGCCGAGCCGCTGCGGATCGCGCGCGGAAAGCGTCTTGGCGAAGCCGAGTTCGCGATTGGCGCGCACCGACAGCCAAGCGTATTGCATCGCCTGCAGTAGCCCTGCCAAGGCGAGAACCTGCAATTCGGGGGCCATCATTATGCCCCCCACGGCGCTAGAGCGCGGCGACGTAGAGATAGAGGGTCGCGAAGAATCCCAAGGCCCAGACGGCAGTACGGGCCCAAGGGATGCCAGCGGGGTAGAGCAGCGCATAGGCCAGCCGTGCGATCAGGAAGACCTGCGCCGCCAGAAGCGTGCCGCCGCCGAACCCTTCGCGCGCCGCAAGGATCAGCACGGCAGGCGCGAGCAGTGCCATCGCGGTGACCGAGTTGGCCACGCAGCGCTCCATCCGTCCGGCCACGCCGGTCAGCCGGGGCATGTCGTCGCGTGGTCGCGCCAGCATCGGCAAGCCGACCTGCGACATGGCGAAAAGCACCTGAACGACAATCAATACGAGCACCAGAAGCCCGTAAAGCGCCAGAATATTGAGTTCGCTGGACATGAAATCCCTCCCGCAACCGACATGCACGCTGCGAGTGTAGCATGATCGCACGCGGCGCGTGTCGGGCAGGAGAAGGGGTCATGTCAAACGGTCTCGAGAAAGGTGCAGGTCATGGCGCCGCCAAAGCCCTGTTCCTTGGTGATCCAGCCTTGGGCCCGCTTGCGGTCGTTGACCTCGAACAGCACCAACACGGTCGAACCGTGATCGGCGTCGCGCCAGATCTGCAACTGGCTGAGACCAGCCTGCATCCGCTCTTCGTAATCATTGTCGAAGGTGGTCTTCCAAGAGGCGTAGTCGGGGGTGTCGATCTGGCAGAGCATCTGCATGGCGCGCGCCTTTCTTGAACAACGGGGCCGGGCTCAACGCCCGGCCCCGCATGGAGTTCAGAGGTCCATAAGCAGGCGACGCGGATCCTCGAGCGCCTCCTTGACGCGCACGAGGAAAGTCACGGCGCCCTTGCCGTCGACGATGCGGTGATCGTAGCTCAGCGCGAGATACATCATCGGCCGGATCTCGACCTTGCCGTTGATCGCCATCGGCCGGTCCTGAATCTTGTGCATGCCAAGGATGCCGGACTGCGGCGGGTTCAGGATAGGCGAGGACATCAGCGAGCCGTAGACGCCACCGTTCGAGATGGTGAAGGAGCCGCCCTGCATGTCGGCCATGCTGAGTTTGCCGTCGCGCGCCTTCAGGCCCATCTCGGAGATCGACTTCTCGATCTCGGCAAAGCCCATCTGGTCGGCGTTGCGGATCACCGGCACCACGAGGCCGGTAGGGGTGCCCACCGCGATGCCCATGTGGACGTAGTTCTTGTAAACCACGTGATCGCCGTCGATCTCGGCGTTGACGTCCGGCACTTCCTTCAGCGCGTGCACGCAGGCCTTGGTGAAGAAGGACATGAAACCGAGCTTCACGCCATGCTTCTTCTCGAACAGACCCTTGTACTCGTTGCGCAGCTCCATCACCGCGGTCATGTCCACCTCGTTATAGGTGGTCAGCATCGCGGCGGTGTTCTGCGCCTCCTTGAGGCGGCGGGCGATGGTCTGGCGCAGGCGGGTCATCTTGACCCGCTCCTCGCGGTCGGCGTCATCCGACGACACCGGACCGCGCGCGGCAGGCTTGGAGGTCTCGGCGGCTTTCGGCGCGTTGAGCGCCTTGAGCACGTCTTCCTTCATCACCCGGCCATCCTTGCCGGTGCCCTTGACGTCGCCTTCCTTGAGGTCGTTTTCGGCCATCAGCTTCTTGGCCGAGGGGGCGTCCTCGGTGTCGCCCTTGGCCCCGCCCTTCTCGGCGGGCTCGCCCTTCGGATCGCCGGAGACATTGGTCGCTTGCTGCTGCTCCTTGGGGCCATCCTCGGCGGGGGCCTCGGGCTTGGCCTTGGCGGGGGCATCGCCCTCGCTCACCTGCGCCAGAAGCGCGTCGACGCCCACGGTGTCGCCCTCGGCGGCCACGATCTCCGACAGGGTGCCTGCGACCGGCGAGGGGACCTCGACCGTGACCTTGTCGGTCTCCAGTTCGCACAGCATCTCGTCCACCGCCACGGCGTCGCCCGGCTTCTTGAACCAGGTGGCGACGGTCGCTTCGGTGACGCTTTCGCCCAGGGTGGGGACGCGGACTTCGGTGCTCATTCTCGGTTTCCTTCGATGCTCAGCGCTTCGTTCACCAGCGCTTGCTGTTGGGTCTTGTGCTGGCTGGCGAGGCCGGTCGCGGGCGAGGCGCTCGCGTGGCGGCCGACATATTGCGGGCGCTTGTGCGCGGCGTCGATCCGGCTCAGCACCCATTCGATGTTGGGCTCGATGAAGCTCCAGGCGCCCTGGTTCTTGGGCTCTTCCTGGCACCAGACCATCTCGGCGCCCTTGAACCGCTCCAGCTCCTTCACGAGGCTCAGCGCCGGGAAGGGATAGAACTGCTCGATCCGCATCAGGTAGACATCGTCGAGCCCGCGCGCATCGCGCTCCTCGAGCAGGTCGTAATAGACCTTGCCCGAGCACATGACGACGCGCTTGATCTCTGCGTCGGGCTTGAGCTCGGTGTCGCTGTGTCCCTTCTCGGCGTCGTCCCACAGCACGCGGTGGAAGGATGAGCCGGTGGTGAAGTCCTCGGCGTCCGAGATCGCCATCTTGTGGCGCAACAGCGATTTCGGCGTCATCAGCACCAGCGGCTTGCGGAAGGAGCGGTGCAGCTGGCGGCGCAGGATGTGGAAGTAGTTCGCCGGGGTCGAGCAGTTGGCGACGATCCAGTTGTCCTGACCGCACATCTGCAAGAAGCGTTCCAATCGCGCCGAAGAATGCTCGGGACCCTGACCCTCATAGCCATGCGGCAAGAGCATCACGAGGCCCGACATGCGCAGCCACTTCGATTCCCCCGAGGAAATGAACTGGTCGAACATGATCTGCGCGCCGTTGGCGAAATCGCCGAACTGCGCCTCCCACATCACCAGCGCGTTGGGCTCGGCCAAGGTGTAGCCGTACTCGAAGCCAAGCACCGCATATTCAGAGAGCATCGAGTCGATGACCTCGTAGCGGGCCTGACCCTCGCGGATGTTGTTGAGCGGGTAGTAGCGCTCCTCGTTGTCCTGGTTGATGAAGGCCGAATGGCGCTGCGAGAAGGTGCCGCGGGTGCTGTCCTGACCCGACAGCCGCACCGGGTAGCCTTCGGTCAGCAGCGAGCCGAAGGCCAGCGCCTCGGCCGTGGCCCAGTCAAAGCCCTTACCGGTCTCAAACATCTGGCCCTTGGCCTCGAGCAGGCGGTTGATGGTGCGGTGCAACGGGAAATCGTCGGGCGCGCGGGTGAGCGAGCGGCCGATCTCCGTCATGGTCTTCTCGTCGATCGCGGTCTGGCCACGCTGGTAGCTCTCGTGGTCGCGGCGGTCGAGATGGCTCCAGCGCCCGTCGAGCCAGTCGGCCTTGTTCGGGCGGTAGGTCTTGCCGGTCTCGAACTCCTCGCCCAGCATCGCCTGGAACTGCGCCTTCATGTCCTCGATCTCGCCCTCCGGGATCAGCCCGTCCTTGACGAGCCGCTCGGTATAAAGCGTGAGTGTGGTCTTCTGGCTCTTGATCTTCTTGTACATCACCGGGTTGGTGAACATGGGCTCGTCGCCCTCGTTGTGACCAAAGCGGCGGTAGCAGAAGATGTCGAGAACCACGTCCTTGTGGAACTTCTGGCGGAACTCGGTCGCCACCTTGGCGGCGTGCACCACGGCTTCGGGATCGTCACCGTTCACGTGGAAGATCGGCGCCTCGACCATCAGCGCGATGTCGGTGGGGTAGGGCGAGGAGCGCGAGAAATGCGGCGCGGTGGTAAAGCCGATCTGGTTGTTCACCACGATATGGATTGTGCCGCCGGTGCGGTGACCCACGAGGCCCGACAGACCGAAGCCCTCGGCCACGACGCCCTGACCCGCGAAGGCCGCGTCGCCATGCAGCAGCACCGGGATCACCTGCGTGCGGTCGGTGTCGCCGAGCTGGCTCTGCTTGGCGCGCGCCTTGCCGAGCACGACCGGGTTCACCGCCTCGAGGTGGGAGGGGTTCGCGGTCAGCGACAGGTGCACCTTGTTGCCGTCGAACTCGCGGTCCGAACTGGCACCGAGGTGATATTTCACGTCGCCCGAACCGTCGACTTCCTCGGGTTTGAAGCTGCCGCCCTGAAACTCGTGAAAGATCGCGCGGTAGGGCTTTTGCATGACGTTGGCGAGCACCGAGAGACGGCCGCGATGCGGCATGCCGATCACGATGTCCTTTACGCCGAGGCTGCCGCCGCGCTTGATGATCTGCTCCATCGCCGGGATCAGCGCCTCGCCGCCATCAAGGCCGAAGCGCTTGGTACCCATGTATTTCACATGCAGGAACTTCTCGAAGCCCTCGGCCTCGACCAGCTTGTTCAGGATCGCCTTGCGGCCTTCCTTGGTGAACTGGATCTCCTTGCCATAGCCCTCGATCCGCTCCTTGAGCCAGGCCGACTGCTCGGGGTCCGAGATGTGCATGTATTGCAGCGCGAAGGTGCCGCAATAGGTGCGCCGGACCAACGAGATGATCTGGTTCATCGTCGCGATCTCGAGGCCGAGCACGTTGTCGATGAAGATCGGTCGGTCCATGTCGGCCTTGGTGAAGCCGTAATTCGCCGGGTCCAGCTCGGGATGCGCGGTTTCCTCGCGCAGACCCAGCGGATCGAGATCGGCGGCGAGATGGCCGCGAATCCGGTAGGCGCGGATGATCATCAGCGCGCGGATCGAATCCAGCACCGCGGCGCGCAGCTGCTGCTCGCTCAGGCCCACGCCCTTCTCGGCGGCCTTGGCCGCGATCTTGTCGCGCGCGCCCTTGGCCTCGGCGGGGGCGGCCCACTGGCCGTCGAGCGCCGCCGTCAGGTCGTCATTGGGCTGCATCGGCCAATCGGCGCGGGCCCAGGACGGACCGGCGGCTTCGGCGCGGGCGTCCGAGCCGCTGTCGCCGAGGCTGCGGAAGAACTCCTGCCAAGCCTCGTCGACGCTCGACGGGTTCTCGGCATAGCGCGCGTGGAGCTGCTCGATGTAGTCGGCGTTCGTCCCCTGCAGGAAGGAAGAGGCGTGGAACACGTCGTTGGGGCTTTGCTCGGTCATGGCAGGATCCTCGATCCTCGGGGCAAAAAACTGGGGCGCCGGGCCCAGATAGGGCGCGCGGCGCGGATGCAGGGGGAGGGGGCGGTGCCGCCCCCTCCCGGTAGGTCTCAGCCGATCGCCTTGAGCACGGCTTCGCCGAGCGAGGCGGGGCTGTCGGCGACCACGATCCCGGCGCGCTTCATCGCTTCGATCTTGCTCTCCGCGTCGCCTTGGCCGCCCGACACGATGGCGCCGGCATGGCCCATGCGGCGGCCCGGAGGGGCGGTGCGCCCGGCGATGAAACCGGCGGTGGGCTTCCAGCGGCCGGCCTTCTTCTCGTCGGCGAGGAACTGCGCCGCCTCTTCCTCGGCGGTGCCGCCGATCTCGCCGATCATGATGATCGACTGGGTCTCGGGGTCGGCGAGGAACATCTCTAGGATGTCGATATGCTCCGACCCCTTGATCGGGTCGCCGCCGATGCCGACGGCCGTGGACTGGCCGAGGCCCGAATCCGAGGTCTGCTTGACCGCCTCGTAGGTCAGCGTGCCCGACCGAGACACGACGCCGACCGAGCCGCGCTTGTGGATGTGGCCGGGCATGATGCCGATCTTGCAGGCGTCGGGGGTGATGACACCGGGACAGTTCGGCCCGATCAGGCGGGTCTTGGAGTTCACCAGCGCCCGCTTGACCTTCATCATGTCGAGCACCGGGATGCCTTCGGTGATGCAGATCACCAACTCCATCTCGGCGTCGATCGCCTCCATGATGGAATCCGCGGCGAAAGGCGGCGGCACGTAGATGACCGACGCGTTGGCTTCGGTCTTGGCCTTCGCCTCGTGCACGCTATCGAACACGGGCAGGTCGAGATGCGTCTGCCCTCCTTTGCCGGGGGTGACGCCGCCAACCATCCTGGTGCCGTAGGCCACGGCCTGCTCGGTGTGGAAGGTGCCCTGCGAACCGGTCAGGCCCTGGCAGATGACGCGTGTGTTTTCGTCGACGAGAATCGCCATTGCTGTTATCCCTTCACCGCTTTGACGATCTTCTCGGCGGCGTCGGACAGGTTGTCCGCCGCGATCACGTCGAGACCGGAATTGTTGATGATCTCCTTGCCCTGATCGACATTCGTCCCTTCGAGACGCACGACCAGCGGCACCTTCAGGCCGACTTCCTTGACGGCCGCGATCACGCCTTCGGCGATGACGTCGCAGCGCATGATGCCGCCGAAAATGTTGACCAGGATGCCTTTGACGTTCTGGTCGGAGGTGATGATCTTGAAGGCCTCGGTGACCTTCTCCTTGGTGGCGCCGCCGCCCACGTCGAGGAAGTTGGCGGGCTCGGCACCCTTGAGCTTGATGATGTCCATCGTCGCCATGGCGAGGCCCGCGCCGTTGACCATGCAGCCGATCTCGCCGTCGAGCGCGATGTAGTTCAGGTCGTATTTCGAGGCGGCCAGCTCCTTGCTGTCCTCCTCGGTCTCGTCGCGCAGGGCGGCGATGTCGTCATGGCGGTAGATCGCGTTGCCGTCAAAGCCCATCTTGGCGTCGAGGCATTTCAGGTCGCCCTTGTCGGTGACGATCAGCGGGTTGATCTCCAGCATCTCCATGTCCTTCTCGACGAAGAGACGGTAGAGCGTGTCCATCAGCTTGACGCACTGCTTCACCTGCTGGCCCTTGAGGCCGAGCGCGAAGGCGATGCGGCGGCCGTGATAGGGCTGGTAGCCGGTGGCCGGATCGACCGAGAAGCTCAGGATCTTCTCGGGCGTGGAGGCGGCAACCTCTTCGATGTCCATGCCGCCCTCGGTCGAGCAGACGAAGGAGATGCGCGAGGTGGCGCGATCGACCAGCAGCGCGAGGTAGAGCTCGGTTTCGATCTCCGAGCCATCCTCGATGTAGATACGGTTGACCTGCTTGCCCGCCGG
>NZ_BATB01000010.1 GCF_000466965.1 Limimaricola cinnabarinus LL-001 | reverse complement strand
GCTCCTTCGCCGTCGCAGCCTTTATAGCGGCGGGCATGAACAACCCGCCCCGCCTCCCGCCCGAAATCGCCCGCCGCCGGACCTTTGCGATCATCTCGCATCCCGACGCCGGCAAGACGACGCTGACCGAGAAGTTCCTGCTGTTCGGGGGCGCGATCCAGATGGCCGGACAGGTCCGCGCCAAGGGCGAGGCGAGGCGCACGCGCTCGGACTTCATGCAGATGGAGAAGGACCGCGGTATTTCGGTCTCGGCCTCGGCGATGTCCTTCGATTTCAAGAACTTTCGCTTCAACCTCGTCGACACGCCCGGCCACTCGGACTTTTCCGAAGACACCTATCGCACGCTGACGGCCGTGGACGCGGCCGTGATGGTGATCGACGGCGCCAAGGGGGTGGAGAGCCAGACCCGTAAGCTGTTCGAGGTCTGCCGCCTGCGCGACCTGCCGATCCTGACCTTTTGCAACAAGATGGATCGCGAAAGCCGCGACACCTTCGAGATCATCGACGAGATCCAGGAAAACCTCGCCATCGATGTGACGCCTGCCTCCTGGCCAATCGGCGTCGGGCGCGATTTCCTGGGCTGCTACGACCTTTTGCGCGACCGGCTGGAGCTGATCGACCGGGCCGACCGCAACCGCGTCGCCGAGAGCATCGCCATCGACGGGCTAGATGATCCCAAGATCGCCGAGCACGTGCCCGCGCATCTTCTCGAAAAGCTGCGCGAGGAGGTCGAGATGGCGCGCGAGCTTCTGCCTGCGCTCGACCCCAAGGCCGTGCTCGAAGGCCACATGACGCCGATCTGGTTCGGCTCGGCAATCAACAGCTTTGGCGTCCGTGAGCTGATGGAAGGCATCGGCACCTATGGCCCCGAGCCCCAGGTGCAAAAAGCGATGCCGCGTGCGATCGCGCCTGAGGAGAGCAAGGTCGCGGGCTTCGTCTTCAAAGTGCAGGCCAACATGGACCCCAAGCACCGCGACCGCGTCGCCTTCGTGCGGCTGGCCTCGGGACATTTCGAGCGCGGCATGAAGCTCACCCATGTGCGGTCGAAAAAGCAGATGGCGATCACCAACCCGGTGCTGTTCCTCGCCTCTGACCGCGAGCTGGCCGAAGAGGCTTGGGCCGGCGACATCATCGGCATCCCCAACCATGGCCAGCTTCGGATCGGCGACACGTTGACCGAGGGCGAAAGCATCCGCGTCTCGGGCATCCCCTCTTTCGCGCCCGAACTTTTGCAGACCTGCCGCGCGGGCGATCCGATGAAGGCCAAGCATCTCGACAAGGCACTGAGCCAGTTCGCTGAGGAAGGCGCCGCCAAGGTCTTCAAGCCGACCTTCGGTTCTGGCTTCATCGTGGGCGTGGTCGGTGCGCTGCAGTTCGAGGTGCTGGCGAGCCGGATCGAGCTGGAATACGGGCTTCCCGTGCGGTTCGAGCCGTCGCAGTTCACCTCGGCGCGCTGGATGGCGGGCGACAAGACCGCGGTCGAGGCCTTTGCGGCGAAGAACAAGCAGCATGTCGCGACCGACAATGACGGTGATCTGGTCTATCTCACCCGGATGCAGTGGGACATTGACCGGGTCGAGCGCGATCACCCGGAGATCAAGCTCGTGGCGACGAAGGAAATGATGGTCTGAGGCGCAGGATGTGAAAGAGGCGACCCGACAGGCCGCCCCTCTCGCGTCGAACCAGAGCCATTGGCTCAGACGAGTTTCGCGTCCATGGTGATCTCGGCGCCCTTGAGGACCTTCGACACCGGGCAGCCGGTCTTGGTGGCCTCGGCAGCCTTGCGGAACTGCTCCTCGGAGGCACCCGAGACCTTCGCGGTCACGTCGAGGTGGATCTTGGTGATCTCGAACCCCTCGCCCACCTGCTCGAGCGACACGGTGGATTGGACATCGATGTCGTCGGCCGTCAGCTCGTCCTTACCTAGTTCGAGCGACAGCGCCATCGCGTAACAGGCCGCATGCGCCGCGCCGATCAGCTCCTCGGGATTGGTGCCGGGGCCGCCTTCGAAGCGGGCGTGAAGCCATAGGCCTGATCCTTCAGGACACCGGTCTGCGTCGAGATCTCGCCGCCGCCTTCCTTGATGCCACCGCTCCAATGCGCCTTGCCATGTTTCTTGATCATCGGTCTCTCCATTTCGTGGCGCCCCGGTCACGGGGCTCTGAGGGCAACGCCCGCCGACCCGCCCCGTTCCCCCGTCAAACTTGACCCCGACAGGTTTCGGCATAAGGCACGCCCAAGTCGAACGACCCGGCAATCCGGCCGGGCGGGCCGCGCCTGCTCCTGCGGCCAATCGGTGCCGCAGTCTCGAAAGGCTCACATGACTCAATTCTCCGACCTCAATCTCGATCCCAAGGTGCTCAAGGCCATCGCCGAAGCCGGCTATGAGACGCCGACGCCGATCCAGGCGGGCGCCATTCCGCCCGCTCTCGAAGGCCGTGACGTGCTCGGCATCGCCCAGACCGGCACCGGCAAGACCGCGAGCTTCGTGCTGCCGATGATCACGCTTCTGGGCCGCGGTCGCGCCCGCGCCCGGATGCCGCGCAGCCTTGTGCTCTGCCCCACCCGCGAACTGGCGGCACAGGTGGCCGAGAACTTCGACACCTATGCCAAGCACACCAAGCTCACCAAGGCGCTGCTGATCGGCGGCGTCTCGTTCAAGGAGCAGGACACGCTGATCGACAAGGGCGTCGACGTGCTGATCGCCACGCCGGGCCGACTGCTCGACCATTTCGAGCGCGGTAAGCTTCTGCTCACCGGCGTGCAGATCATGGTCGTGGACGAGGCCGATCGCATGCTCGACATGGGCTTCATTCCCGACATCGAGCGGATCTTCGGCCTGACGCCCTTCACCCGCCAGACGCTGTTCTTCTCGGCCACCATGGCGCCAGAGATCGAGCGGATCACCAACACCTTCCTGTCGAACCCCGAGAAGATCGAGGTGGCCCGCGCCGCCACGACGGGCGAGAACATCAAACAGGGCGTGGTCATGTTCCGCGCCTCGCGCAAGGACAAGGAAGCCGCGGAGAAGCGGGACCTTCTGCGCGCGCTGATCGACGCCGAGGGCGAGGCCTGCACCAACGCGATCATCTTCTGCAACCGCAAGATGGACGTGGACGTGGTGGCCAAGAGCCTCAAGAAGCACGGATATGACGCGGAGCCGATCCACGGCGATCTCGACCAGAGTCAGCGCACGCGGACCCTCGACGGGTTCCGTGCAGGCAACGTGAAGATCCTCGTGGCCTCAGACGTCGCCGCGCGCGGCCTCGACGTGCCCTCGGTCAGCCACGTCTTCAACTTCGACGTGCCCAGCCATGCCGAGGATTACGTGCACCGGATCGGTCGCACCGGCCGGGCCGGGCGCAAGGGCTCCGCCATCATGATCTGCAATCCGCGCGACGAGAAGAACCTCGAGGACGTGGAGCGGCTCGTGCAGAACCCGATCCCGCGCCTCGACGATCCGCGCGGAGCCAAGGCTCCCGCCGCGGCGGCCCCGGCGACCGAGACCGCCACCGAGGAAGAGCGTCCACGCCGCTCCCGCACGCGCAGCCGGTCGCGCAGTCGCGACGAGGCCAAGCCCGAGGCTTTCGCCGATGCCGTCGCGACCGAGACCCCCAAGGTCGAGGCCCGGCCCAAGCAGAAGGCCGACGTCGAACCTGCGCCGAAAGCCGCGTCTGAGCCCGAACCCCGCGTCGAGGCCAAGCCGGCCCCGGCCCCGGACCCGGCCCCTGTGCTCGAAGCCGCCCGTGAACAGGCTCCGGCCGAACCTCACCGCACCGAGCCGCGTGGCAATGAGCGTGACCGCAATCGTGGTGGCCGGGATCGGCGGCGTCACGATCAGCGCGACGAGGAGGTCGTCGGCATGGGCGAGGACACCCCCGCCTTCATCGCCAAGAGCTTCGAGGAACGGCGCGCGGGCTGATGCGTACCTCGGCATTCCTCACGCTTGCGCTGTTGCTTTCGGCCCTGCCCGCGCAGGCCGAGGAGCAACGCTGCACAGCGACTGTCAATGGCCGCGAGACCGTTGTCACATATGACGATGCCATCGCCTTCGACACCAAGCTCGGCACGCGCGAAAGGCTGTCGCGCTGGCCGGGCAAGGTCTGGAACAAGACCTGGGGCACGCCGCCCGCCTGCGACAGCCGGGTGCTCTATACCTATCTCTCGGTCGAACTGCCGCCCGAGGAGACCGAGGGCTATTGCCTCGATCCCGATCCCGACGACGAGGGTTGGCTCCTCGTGCCGGGCGAACGTGGCGCCACCGCGCAGTGCAGCGTTACCACCTGCGACCGCGTCAACGCAGCAGCCGACGGCGCGATCGACACCGGTGCGGCGCTGGCCGGGCTGGTCCTGACGCCGCCGCCCACCCCCGCCGAGGCCGTGGCCAAGCCGGAACGCCTGCTGCACAGCTCAGGCGCGTTGGTGCTTAAGGGCACGGCGGAATGGCTGGCGACCAGCATCGGCACTACGGCGCCCGGCGTCACGGCGGCGCTGACCGGCCCCGTGGCCATCGGGGCCGCCGCGGCCTCGGTCGTGGTCATCGGCAGTGCGGTCTATGTCTGCAGCGGCTGATCGGTGCGACCTGGAGTAGCTTGAACACAAAAAGGGGAGCCGATGGCTCCCCTTTTTTTCATGCTTTATCGTTCGACAATGACGGGTCGGGGCATACCGCCCCGACTCGCCGCCGGTCTGATCAGCTCAGGCGGCTCACCACCACATTCACCTCGGGCTTCTTGCCGGTCTCGGCCTGCGTGGTCGAGCGCGCGATCCGCTTCAATTCGCGGTCGAGCTTGTCCTCGTCGCGCATCATCCGGCGGCCGGCCTTGTTCACAAAGGCGGCCAGATCAGATTCCAGCGTCTCGACCAGCTTGGCCCTGGAACGTCCCGTCTCGGGCAGGCCCATGATCTCGCACCACGGATCGCCCAAGGGCTCGTCGTTCTCGTCCACGATCATCGTCACCGTGACATGACCGTTGAGCGCCATGCGGATCCGGTCGCGCACAATACCGTCCATCGCACCGATCATTACCGACCCGTCGAGATAGCTGCGGCCGGTGTCGACATATTCGGCCACCTTGGGCGCGTTGCCCGACAGGTCCAGCATCATGCCATTGACCGCGACGATGCCCGGCAGGCCCCGCTCGAGACCGAGCTTCACATGCTCGCGCAGGTGACGGTGTTCGCCATGCATCGGCACGAGGAACTGCGGACGCACGATGTCGTGCAAAAGCTGCAAGTCGGGGCGGTTGGCATGGCCCGAGACGTGGAACAGGCCATGCGTGTCCTCGATTACGTCCACGCCCTTCTCGGAGAGCTGGTTCATGATCTTGATGACGCCGCGCTCATTGCCCGGGATGGTGCGCGAGGAGAACAGGAAGCTGTCACCCTCCTGCAACTTCAGGCCGAGATAGGAGCCCTGTGCCAGCTGCGCACTGGCCGCGCGGCGCTCGCCCTGGCTGCCGGTAACGAGGAGCAGCAGCTTTTCGCGCGGGATCGACGCGGCCTCTTCGGGGCCCACGGTCTTGGGAAAACCGTGCAGCAGGCCGCATTCGGTCGCCGTCTCGACCATGCGGCGCATGGCGCGGCCCAGCAGGCAGACGGTGCGCCCGGCCCGGTCGGCGGCGATGGCGATGGTCTTGAGGCGCGCCACGTTCGAGGCGAAGGTCGTGGCAACGACCATGCCGGGCTGCGCCGCGATCAGCTTTTCGATCTCGGGCGCGAGTGTCGCTTCCGAGCGGCCCGGCTGCGGCGAGAACACGTTGGTCGAGTCGCAGATCAGCGCCTTGACGCCGCCCTTGGACACCTCGGCCCAGAGATCGGGGTTGAACGGCTCGCCCACCACCGGGGTGTGATCGACCTTGAAGTCGCCTGAATGCAGCACGCGGCCCTCGGGGCTATCGATCACGAGACCCGAGCTTTCGGGGATCGAGTGGCTGATCGGCACGAAACCGACCTTGAAGGGGCCTGCGTCGACCGTGGCGGGCCAAGGCTCGACCACGTTGAGGATGCTGTCGGGCGCACCGTGCTCGTCGAGCTTGTGGCGCGCGATCGCGGCGGTGAACTTGCGCGCGTGGATGGTCGCGCCGAGGCGCTTCCAGAAATGGCCGACCGCGCCGACATGGTCCTCATGGGCGTGGGTGACGAAGATCGCCTCGATGCGATCCTTGCGCGCCTCGAGCCACGAGATGTCGGGCATGATGAGATCGACGCCCGGCGTCGTGTCCATGTCGGGGAAGGTCACGCCGAGATCGACGACGATCAGCCGTTCCTGCCCCGGTTTGCCATAGCCGTAGACATAGGCGTTCATGCCGATCTCGCCGCGCCGCCGAGAGGAAGGTAGATCAGTCTTTCGCCGCTCATGCGGTCTCCTTGTTGTATCTGAGGATGACGGTCAGCCCGTGCATCGTGAGGTCGTCTTCGATGTCGTCAAAGAGCATGTCGCCCTGCGCGAAGAGGGGCGCAAGCCCCCCGGTTCCGATGATCCGCATCGGGCGCTCGCGCTCCGCCCTGATCCGGTCGCATATGCCTCGCACCAAGCCCACATAGCCCCAGAAGATGCCAGATTGCATGCAGGCGACGGTGTTGGTGCCGATTACTTTCTCGGGCTTGCTCACATCGACATGCGGCAGTGCCGCCGCCGCCTGGTGCAATGCCTCAAGGCTCAGGTTCACGCCGGGTGAGATGACGCCGCCGACATAGGCCCCGTCGCGCCCGACCACGTCGAAAGTCGTCGCCGTGCCGAAATCGACCACCACGAGATCGCCGCCATGCCGGTCCCATGCGCCCGCCGTGTTGACCAGTCGGTCGGGGCCCACCTGCGTACCAGCGTCGACGCGCGGCGCGACCGGCAGGCGGCATTCGGGCTTGCCCACCACGAGGGGGCGGCAGCCGAAGTAGCGATCCGCCAGAACGCGTAGGTTGAACACCACACGAGGCACGGTCGACGAGATGATCATCTCGTCGATCTGCGCCTCGATGCCGCCGATCTTCATCAGGGTCGAGAGCCAGACGAAATACTGGTCCGCCGTGCGCTGCCATTCGGTCGAGGTGCGCCAAGTCGCGAGGAATCGCTCCCCGTCCCAGATCGAGAACACGGTGTTGGTGTTGCCGCAATCGATGGCCAGAAGCATCGTCGCCCCTTCTAGAAGAACACGTCGGCGGCGCTGATCGCGCGCAGGCCCTTGGGCGTGCGCAGCATCAGGTTGCCGGCCTCGTCCACGGTCTCGAACACGCCCGTGATCTCGTCGGTGCCGGTGCGGGCGGTGATCACCTCGCCCAGCCGGGCGGCGTGGCGCAGCCAGTCCTCGCGGATGCGGGCGAAGCCGAAGGCGTCCAGTTTGCCCTCTTCGGTGGCATAGGCGTTGGCGAGATGGGTCAGGAAGTCCTCCGGGTCAACCACCGGCCCGCCATCATCGGCGACCGCCACGGGTGGGAAAGACGCATCGCGCACGCCCTCGGGCCGGATGGCGAGGTTCACGCCGATGCCGATCGAGAGCCAGTCGACATAGGGTCCCTGCCCCGCGCTCTCCAGCAGGATGCCCGCGACCTTGCCACCATCGAGGAGCACGTCGTTCGGCCATTTCAGGGACAGCCGGGTCCGGTCGACATGGATCGCCAATGTCTCGAACAACGCGATGGCGGCGAGGAAGCTGCGCCGCGCGGCTTCGGTCGGCGTCGCCTCGGGTTTGAAGACCAGGGTGACCGCGAGGTTGCCGGACTCGCTGGTCCAGTCGCGGCCCCGCCGGCCCCGGCCCGCAGTCTGCTCATGCGCCATGATCCATGTAGGCCCGGCAAGGCCAGAGGCCGCGCGTCGCGCGGCCTCGGCCATGGTGCTGTCGACGGTGTCGAGAACGACCCGCTCCCACCCCTCGGGCCAGAGCCCGTGGGAGGCGGCGTCAGTTGACAAGGGTCGCCGCCGCGGCCGCGGCCAGAGGCTCGATGCCGAAGAGATTGATCACGCCGAACACCATCACGGCGGCCGAGGCCATCAGCACACCCCACAGGAGCGGCGAAGTGCCGGTATCGAGCGCCTCGCGCTCTTCGCCGAAATACATGTAGTAGACGATGCGCAGGTAGTAGAACGCGCCGATCACCGAGGCGATGACCCCGAGGATCGCGAGCCAGGTCAGACCGCCCTCATAGGCCGCTCGCAGCACGTAGAGCTTGCCGAAGAAGCCGACCATCGGCGGCACGCCGGCAAGGCTGAACAGCAGCACCAGCATGGCGAGCGCCCGCATCGGCGCATAGCGCGAATACATGTGCAGCGAATTGATGTCAGTGACGGGTCGCCCGTCGCGCTCCATCGACAGGATGAAGGCGAAGGTGCCGATGTTCATGGTGACGTAGATCGCCATGTAGATCAGCATCGCCTGCACGCCGAAGGCGGTGCCCGAGGCGAGGCCCATCAGCGCGAAGCCCATATGGGCGATCGAGGAGTAGGCCATCAGGCGCTTGATGTTGGTCTGGCCGATCGCGGCGATGCCGCCCCAGAACACCGAGACCACCGACAGGAAGGCGATGATCTGTTGCCAGTCGCCGACGATGCCACCAAAGCCGTCGAAAACGACCCGTGCAAAGAGCGCGATGGCGGCCATCTTCGGCGCGGTCGCCATGAAGGCCGTGACCGGTGTCGGCGCGCCTTCATAGACGTCGGGCGTCCACATGTGGAACGGCGCCGCCGAAACCTTGAAGGCGAAGCCGACCATCAGGAAGACGAGGCCGAAGATAAGCCCGAGCGGAACGTCGATCGCGGTGGCGAGGAAGATGCCCTCGAACTGCGTGGTGCCGGCAAAACCATAGACCAGCGAGGCGCCATAGAGCATCAGGCCCGAGCTAAGCGCGCCCAGCACGAAGTACTTGAGACCGGCTTCGGTCGACTTCTCGCTGTCGCGGCGCAGTGAGGCGACGACATACATGGCGAGCGACTGCAGCTCGATGCCCATATAGAGAACCATGAGGTCGTTGGCCGAGACCATCACCATCATGCCAACCACGGCCAAAGTGACGAGAACCGGGTACTCGAAGCGCAACAGGTTGCGGCGCGCGAGGTATTCCTGGCTCATCACCAGCACGATCGCCGCCGAGAGCAGGATCGTCACCTTGGAGAAGCGGGCGAAGCGTCATCGATGAAGCTGTTGAGGAAGGCCGGGTCGGTGCCCTCGCGTGTGGCGATCAGGAAGGCCACGAGGCCGAACATCGCCGCCGTCGCCCAGATCAGGATGCCGGCGGACTTGTCCTTGGTGGTGTAGACGCCCGCCATGAGCGCGACCATCGCGTAGACCGCAAGGATCACCTCGGGCAGGACGGTCTGGAGATCGAGTGAGAACATGTGTCCTGGTCCTTAGTGCTGTGCCGGGGTCGCGGCGGTCGCCGAGGCGATGGCATTCTCGGAGCCATGCGCCGCGACCGCGACCTCGACCTGATCCACGAGACGGGCGACGCTCGGGCCGGTGATGTCGGTGACGAGGCTCGGATAGACGCCGAGCAGGATCGTCATCACGACGAGCGGCGCGAAGATCCATTTCTCGCGGGCGGTCATGTCGGTGATCGACTTGAGGCTCTCCTTGATCAGGTCGCCCATGACGACCCGGCGGTAGAGAAAGAGCGCGTAGGCGGCCGAGAAGATGACGCCCGTGGTGGCGACGGCGGCAACCCAGGTGTTGGCCTGGAACATGCCCATCAGCGTCAGGAATTCACCGACGAAGCCCGAAGTGCCCGGCAGGCCGACATTGGCCATGGTGAACAGCAGGAACACTGCGGCATAGGCCGGCATCCGGTTCACGAGGCCGCCGTAAGCGTCGATCTCGCGGGTGTGCATCCGGTCGTAGATCACACCGACGCCAAGGAACAGCGCGCCAGAGATGAAGCCGTGGCTGATCATCTGGAACACCGCGCCATCAAGGCCCTGCTGATTGAGCGCGAAGATGCCGGCGGTGACGAACCCCATATGCGCGACCGAGGAATAGGCGATCAGCTTCTTGATGTCTTTTTGCACCAGCGCCACGAGCGAGGTGTAGACGATCGCGATGGCCGACAGCCACAGCACCAGCGGCGCCCAGATCTCGGAAGCGACCGGGAACATCGGCAGCGAGAAGCGCAGGAAACCGTAGCCACCCATCTTCAGCAGGATCGCGGCGAGGACGACCGAACCGGCAGTCGGCGCCTGAACGTGTGCGTCAGGCAGCCAAGTGTGAACCGGCCACATCGGCATCTTCACCGCAAAGGAGGCGAAGAAGGCGAACCAGAGAAGCGTCTGCACGCCGCCCAAGATCTGCACCCCGAGGATCGGGAAGCTCTCGGCCGAGAAGTTGTAGGCCATCAGCGTCGGGATGTCGGTGGTGCCCGCCTGCGCGAACATCGCCACCATCGCCACCAGCATCAGCACCGAGCCGAGGAAGGTGTAGAGGAAGAACTTGAACGAGGCATAGATGCGGTTCTTGCCGCCCCAGATGCCGATGATCAGGAACATCGGGATCAGGCCCGCCTCGAAGAAAAGATAGAACAGCACGAGGTCCAGCGCTACGAACACGCCGATCATCAGCGTCTCGAGCACCAGAAAGGCGATCATGTATTCCTTGACCCGGTGCGTCACATCCCAGCAGGCCGCGATGACGAGGGGCATCAGGAAGGTGGTAAGCATCACGAACAGCAGCGAGATGCCGTCGACGCCCATCTTGTAGCGCATGCCGAGGAGCCACTGGCGATCTTCGACGAACTGGAAGCCCGCCGCGTCCGTCTTGAAGCCTGCGAGAATGAACAGCGACACTGCGAAGGTGAAGACCGTGGTGGCGAGCGCCACCCATTTGGCGTTGCGCTGCGCGGCCGCGTCGTCACCGCGCAGGAACAGCGCGAGGATGCCGGCGCCCAAAAGCGGGATGAAGGTGGTCAGAGAGAGAAGGTTGCCCATCTGTTATTCGGCCCCCCCGGCCAAGGTCATCCAGGTCAGGATCAGGGCAAGGCCCAGAACCATCGCGAAGGCGTAGGTAAAGACGTATCCGTTTTGCGCGCGGCCAGCGAGGCGAGTGAAGAAGGGCACGATGCCCATCGCCACGCCGTTGATGCCGCCGTCGATGACGTTGCCGTCGCCGCGGGTCCACAGGAACCGCCCGATGGCCTGAGCCGGGCGCACGAAGAGAAAGTCGTAGAGCTCGTCGAAGTACCACTTGTTGAGCAGGAAGTTGTAGAGCGGACGCTGGTTGCGCACGAGGGCGGCGGGCAGCTCCGGCCGACGGATATACATCAGCCAGGCAAGGCTCAGGCCAATCAGCATGGCGACGAAGGGGCTGACCTTGACCCAGACGGGGGCGTGATGCGCCTCGTCGATCACGTCGTTGCCCGGCGCCATGTAGATCGCTCCCATGCCCGGAGGCGCTACGGCCACATCGACGGCGGTCGGCACATGCGCCTCCTCGCCCATATCGGCATGCTCGCCCTCGGTCAGCGTGTCCTCGATCACCGCCTCGGCGGCATGTTCGAGATCGCCCTCGGCAAGCGAAGCGACCGCATCGACCGGCCCATGGCCTGCGGCCTCAGCCTCGGCGCCATGTTCGGCCACCGTCACGGGCATGCCGAAGAAGCGCTGCATCCGGGCCTCGTCGCCGAAGAAGGGCGCGTACCACAGCATGCCGGCGAAGATCGCGCCGAGGCTGAGCACGCCCAGCGGCACCAGCATGACGCCGGGGCTTTCATGCGCGTGGTCGTGGGTGTGGTGATCGCCGCGCGGCTTGCCGAAGAAGGTCATGAACATCAGGCGCCACGAGTAGAAGCTCGTCATCGCGGCGGCGAGTACCAGAAGCCAGAAGGCATAGGGCGTGGCCCCCGCATAGGCGCTTTCGATGATGGCGTCCTTGGACAGGAAGCCCGCGAAGCCGATCGAGGTAAGAGGAATGCCGACGCCGGTGATCGCGAGGGTACCGATCATCATCGCCCAGTAGGTATAGGGGATCTTCTTTCGCAGACCGCCATAGTTCCGCATGTCCTGCTCGTGGTGCATCGCATGGATGACCGAGCCGGCCCCGAGGAACAGCAGCGCCTTGAAGAAGGCGTGGGTGAACAGGTGGAACATCGCCACCGAGTAGACGCCCGAACCCGCGGCCACGAACATGTAGCCCAGCTGCGAACAGGTCGAATAGGCGATCACGCGCTTGATGTCGTTCTGCACGAGACCAACGGTCGCCGCATAGAAGGCGGTGGTGGCGCCGAGGAAAACGATGATCGATTTGGCGTCGGGCGCGAATTCGAGGATCGGCGACATGCGGCAGACGAGGAAGACGCCCGCCGTCACCATGGTCGCGGCGTGGATCAGGGCCGACACCGGGGTCGGGCCTTCCATCGCGTCGGGCAGCCAGGTGTGCAGCAGGAGCTGCGCCGACTTGCCCATTGCGCCGATGAAGAGCAGCACCGACACGATCTCGACGGCGCGGAACTCCAGACCGAGGAATTCGAGCTGCATGCGCGCGATCTGCGGCGCCGCGCCGAAGATGTCAGAGAAGTTGATCGAGTCCGCGAGGAAGAACAGCGCGAAGATGCCGAGCGCGAAGCCGAAATCGCCAACGCGGTTGACGATGAAAGCCTTCATCGCGGCGGCGTTGGCCGACGGCTTGCGGTAGTAAAATCCGATGAGCAGGTAGGAGGCGACGCCCACCCCTTCCCAGCCGAAGAACATCTGCACGAGGTTGTCGGCGGTGACCAGCGACAGCATTGCGAAGGTGAAGAACGACAGATAGGCGAAAAAGCGCGGGCGATAGCTTTCGCCTGGGCGGAAGTCTCGTCATGCGCCATGTAGCCGAAGCTGTAGAGATGCACGAGGAAGGAGACCGTGGTGATCACGATCAGCATGATCGCGGTCAGACGGTCGAGCCGAATAGCCCAGTCCGTGGCAAGGCTGCCGCTCTCGATCCAGCGCAGGATCTGGATCTGCTCCATCTGGCCGTCGAAGCCCAGAAACACGATCCACGACAGCAGACAGGCGAGGCCGACCAGCGAGGTGGCGACCCATTGCGCGCCCGCCTCCGAGATCAGCCGCCAGCCGAAGCCCGCGATCAATGCGCCGACGAGCGGCGCGAAGAGGATGATCGTTTCCATGAGCGCCTCAGCCTTTCATCACGTTGACGTCTTCGACGTCGATGGTGCCGCGGATCCGGAAGAAGCAGACGAGGATGGCGAGGCCGATCGCGGCCTCCGCGGCCGCGACGGTCAGCACGAAGAGCGTGAAGACCTGCCCCACCAGATCGCCCAGATAGGCCGAGAAGGCGACGAAATTGATGTTCACCGCGAGCAGCATCAGCTCGATCGACATCAGGATGATGATGACGTTCTTGCGGTTCAGGAACAGCCCGAAGATGCCGATGACGAACAGCGCCGCCGCGACGGTGAGATAATGTTCGAGCCCTATCGGGGCTTCAGCGAGATAAGCGTCCATCAGTGTCCCTCCGGGCTTTTGCCCGTTCGCGGTCTATCAGAGGCCCTGGCCGGGCTTCACGTCCTTGAGTTCCAGCGCCTTAGCCGGATCGCGGTACATCTGCGCCAGGATGTCCTGACGCTTCACATCCTTGCGGTGCCGCATCGTCAGCACGATCGCGCCGATCATCGCCACCAGCAGCACGAGGCCGGCGAGCTGGAACAGCAGGATGTAGCGATCATAGATCAGCAGGCCCAGAAGCTGCGTGTTCTCGATATCGAAGACGAAGGGCGCGGCGAGGCGCTCGTCATAGCCTTCGGAGTAATCCCAGACGCCGAAGGCCAGAGCCAGCTGCATCAGAAGGACGACGCCGATCAGCAGCGCCAGCGGCATGTATCTGGCCATTTCGGCCTTGAGCTCGGCGAAATCGACGTCGAGCATCATCACCACGAAGAGGAACAGCACCGCGACGGCGCCGACATAGACGATGACCAGAAGCAGCGCCACGAACTCGGCGCCGACCAGCACGAACAGGCCCGCCGAGCTCAGGAAAGCGAGGATCAGCCAGAGCACCGAGTGCACCGGGTTGCGCGCGATCACGGTGAACAGACCGCCCACCACGGTCGAAATCGCGAAGAGGTAGAAGATGATGGCGGCGGCGGTCATCGTGCGGTGTCCTTTCCGGTGTCCTCGTCCATGGCTTCGGTGGCAAGTTCCATCGCCTTGGTCATCGCGGGCACGCCGCCGAACATGCCCGCCTGGGCGATGGTCTCGGCGATCTCCTGTTTCGTGGCGCCCGCCTCGCGCGCATGGCGCACGGTAAGGCGAAGCTGGCTCTCGGCCTGCGCGCCGAGGATGGTCAGACCGGTCAGCGTCAGCAGCAGCCGCGTCTTGGCGTCAAGCCTTCGGGATTGAGGGTGCGTCCCATGAACGCCTCCATCATCTCCTTGGGCATGGTCGGCCAGAGCTGCTCAAAGCCCTTCGGCGTGAAGCTCTCGAGCGCGGGATTCATCTTCCGCGCCCAGTCCTGGCCCATCTTCATCATCTGCGCGAAGGGGTTCTGATCGGTCATGGCCCTATCCTGTTCAGCGATACGGCGCGTCGAGCTCGAGGTTGCGGGCGATCTCGGCTTCCCAACGGTCGCCATTCGCCAGCAGCTTGGCCTTGTCGTAGTAGAGCTCCTCGCGGGTCTCGGTGGAATACTCGAAGTTCGGCCCCTCGACGATCGCGTCGACCGGGCAGGCCTCCTGACAAAAACCGCAATAGATGCACTTTGTCATGTCGATGTCGTAGCGCGTGGTGCGGCGCGAGCCGTCCTCGCGCGGTTCGGCATCGATGGTGATCGCCTGCGCAGGGCAGACCGCCTCGCACAGCTTGCAGGCGATGCAGCGTTCTTCGCCCGACGGGTAGCGACGCAGCGCATGTTCGCCGCGGAAACGCGCCGAGAGCGGGCCCTTTTCGTGCGGATAGTTCACGGTCGCCTTGGGCGCGAAGAAATACTTCAGCCCCAACTTCATGCCCTTGGCGAAATCCTGCAGCAGGAAATACTTGGCGGCGCGGGTATAGTCGATCTGCGTCATGCTCAGACTCCCAGGGTCCAGCGGGCCCAGAACCCACCGAGGACCTCGAATTTCGCGAGGAACGCCACGATCACGACCCAGACGAGCGACATCGGCAGGAACACCTTCCAGCCCAGACGCATCAGCTGGTCGTAGCGGTAGCGCGGGGTGATCGCCTTCACCATCGCAAAGATGAAGAAGACGAAGATCATCTTGAGAGCCATCCACAGGATGCCGTCGGGCAGGCCGGGGATGGGCGACAGCCAGCCGCCGAAGAACATCAGCGACACCAGAGCGCACATCAGCACGATGGCCACGTATTCGCCGATCATGAACAGCAGGAACGGCGTCGAGGAATATTCCACCTGATAACCGGCCACCAGTTCGGACTCGGCCTCGGGCAGGTCGAAGGGCGGGCGGTTGGTCTCGGCCATGGCCGAGATCAGAAACAGGAACAGCATCGGGAAATGCGGGATCCAGTACCAGTTCAGCAGACCGAAATCGCCATCCTGCGCGGCCACGATGGCGCCGAAGTTCATGCTGCCGGTCGAGATAACGATGCCGATGATGATCAGGCCGAGCGAGACCTCATAGGAGATCATCTGCGCGGCCGAGCGCAGCGAGCCGAGGAAGGGGTATTTCGAGTTCGAGGCCCAGCCACCCATGATCACGCCGTAGACCTCGAGCGAGGAGACGGCGAAGACATAAAGCAGCGCCACGTTGAGGTCGGCCAGCACCCATCCATCGGCGAAGGGGATCACGGCCCATGCGATGACGGCCATGACGAAGGAGATCATCGGCGCGAGGAAGAACACGGGGCGGTCCGCCCCGGCGGGCACAACCACTTCCTTGACGATGTATTTCAGAAAGTCGGCGAAGCTCTGCATCAGGCCGAAGGGGCCGACCACGTTGGGCCCGCGCCGCTGCTGCACCGCGGCCCAGACCTTGCGGTCCACGAGCAGCAGGAACGCCAACGCCACCAGAAGCGGCACGATCAACAGGAGCGATTGCCCAAGGATCAGCAGCACGGCGCCGATGCTGGTTTCGGTGAAGAATTCGACCATGGTGCTTCCCTCAGACCGTCGGGATGCCGTTCAGACCGCAGTTCTGGACGGTGACTTCGGCATCGATCGTGCGTAGCCCTTCAGGCAGGGCCGGCGAGATGGTGTAAACAGCATCGGCGCGCCAGTTTCCAGCCGATTCATCGAGTTGCGTACGGACATGGCGCGCGAAGCCGAAGCCGCGGATCAACGCATATTGCGCCGCCGCGCATTCGGCGTAGGCGATCACGTCCTCGGCCTTGGCACCGCCGCTCATCGCGACGTGAAAGTTCACGAGGTCACCGTCGAGCAGGCGCGTCTCGACGCCGTCATGCTTGGGCGCGCCCGCCCCGCCCCGCCCCGCCGAGGCATCCACCTCGGCGCAGCCGGCCACGAGGGCCGCCAGGGATATCGGGAGGGCGGCGCGCATCCTCACTCGGCCGCGATCTTCTGCTGCCGACGCGCGCGGGCCTTGCCCGCAAGCTCGCCCATCAGCTCGCTGGCGCGGGCGACGGGGTTGGTGAGGTAATGCTCGGCGACAATGCTTTCGAAATCGCCAAGGCTCTCGTCCATGGAGGCCAGCGTCAGCGGCTGCCACTCATTCTCGGCCACCTCGTCGAGACGGGCGAGGTGCGGATGCGCCGCGACCATGGCCTGACGCAACTGCGCGAGGCTGTTCCACGGTTGCACCGCGTCCATCTCGGCCGAGAGCGCGCGCAGGATGGCCCAGTTTTCCTTGGCCTGCCCCGGCGCGAAGCTCGCGCGCAGCGCCAGTTGCGGGCGCCCTTCGGTGTTGACGAAAAGGCCCTGCTCCTCGACCCAAGCCGCGCCCGGCAGGATCAGGTCGGCGCGATGCGCGCCCCGGTCGCCATGGCTGCCCTGATAGATCACGAAGGGGCCAGAGGGCAGCGCGATCTCGTCAGCGCCCATGTTGTAGATCACCTCGGCCCCTTCGAGCGCGGCTTCGACGCCGCTCTCGCAGGTGGCGCCGACATCCATCGCGCCGACGCGGCTCGCGGCCGAATGCAGAACCAGCAGCTTGCTCTTGGAACGCGTCGCCAACTCCATGGCATGGGCCAGAGCGGCCTCGCCATCGGCCCCGATCAGCGCGCCCTGCCCCACGACGACGACCGAGTCTTCGTCGAGCACGCGGTCGAAATCATGCTCCAGCAGATCGGCCAGCGCCTTGCGGCCGGTGCCTGCATGGGCCGCGTCATAGGTCAGATCGGCGACTGCACCGACATGTCCCACATTGGCCCCGGCGAGCCATGCCTTGCGGATGCGGGCGTTGAGCACGGGTGCTTCGATGGCCGGGTTGGTGCCGATCAGCATGATGTGCTTCGCGGTATCGAGATCCTCGATCCGCGCGCTACCGACATAGGCCGAGCGATTGCCCGCGGGCAGCTTCGCGCCGTCGGTACGGCACTCGACGACACCGCCCTGCGCTTCGATCAGTTGCTTGAGCGCGAAGGCCGCCTCGGTCGGGACGAGATCGCCGACGAGGCCGACGGTCTTGCGGCCCTTCATGGCGGCGGCGGCGGCAGCGAGCGCCTCGGGCCATTCGGCTTTGCGCAGCTTGCCGTTCTCGCGGATATAGGGGCTGTCGAGGCGCTGACGCGAGAGGCCGTCCCAGACGAAGCGCGCCTTGTCCGACAGCCATTCCTCGTTCACGCCGTCGTGGTTGCGCGGCAGGATGCGCATCACCTTGCGGCCCTTGGTGTCGACCCGGATCGAGGAGCCGAGCGCGTCCATCACATCGACGGTCTCGGTCTTGGTCAACTCCCAAGGACGGGCGTTGAAGGCGTAGGGCTTGGAAACCAGCGCGCCTACGGGGCACAGGTCGATGATGTTGCCCTGCAGGTTCGAATCGAGCGTCTGGCCAAGATAGGACGTGATCTCCGCATCTTCGCCGCGCCCGGTCTGGCCCATCTGGGAGATACCGGCCACCTCGGTGGTGAAGCGCACGCAGCGGGTGCACGAGATGCAGCGCGTCATATGCGTCTCGACCAGTGGGCCGAGATCGAGATCCTCGGTCGCCCGCTTGGGTTCGCGGTAGCGCGAGAAGTCGACGCCATAGGCCATCGCCTGATCCTGCAGGTCGCATTCGCCGCCTTGGTCGCAAATCGGGCAATCGAGCGGGTGGTTGATGAGCAGGAACTCCATCACCCCCTCGCGGGCCTTCTTGACCATGGGTGAGTTGGTCTTCACCTGCGGCGGTGCGCCATCGGGCCCGGGGCGCAGATCCTTGACCTGCATGGCGCAGGATGCCGCCGGTTTCGGCGGGCCGCCCACGACCTCGACGAGGCACATGCGGCAATTGCCGGCGATGGTCAGCCTCTCGTGATAGCAGAAACGGGGGATTTCGATCCCCGCGGTCTCGCAGGCCTGGATGAGCGTCATCGCCCCCGGCACTTCGATGACCTTTCCGTCGATGCTGACTTTGCGCAAATCGGACATGGCAGGCCGCCCCTTTCCTCGCGTCGGACGCATGCCCCCCTGTGGAGGCTGCGATCGAGGGGGGTTCTAGCGCGGCTCGCCCGGTGATGCCAGACGCATCCTCGTGCCGGATCGGGGAAATTTCCCTCCCCAGTCGTTTGCGGGCTGCGGCACGCGCGCGCAGCCCCGCAAGGTTTACTGAAGCAAGGTGCCGATCCGGCTGCCTGCGGCCATCTCGCGGCGGCCCACCTCGCAATAGGTTTCCCATTCGCCCTCGACGCCGCCCTTTTCACGCAGCAGCGCCCGGGCCTCGGCCTCGAGCTTCTTCTTTTCGGCCTTGTCGTCGATGAAGGCGCTGATCTGCGTGCGCGAATAGCCCAGCTCAAGCGCGTGGCTGCGTAGCGAGTTGAGATAACCGATGCCGGTCAGCCAGCGCGAGTCGAGGCTGTCGCATTTGCGGCCGATCTCGTAGGCGATCGCGGTCGAGATCAGCCCGTCGCGGATCTTGGCATTATCGCGCAAGGCCGGCAGCGCCGCCGTGGCCCCGGCGGCGATGGTGAAGCCGAGGATCAGCGCGGCCGTGCGGGCGAAATGGGATTTGGTCATGAGTGGTCTCTCCTATCGGGCCGGTTCGGAGGGCTGCTCATGTCCACCGCCGGCGCTTCTGGCCAAGACCTTGGCCTCGAACGGCCGATATTCAATATCACGCTGTGGAGAGGGTGCGTGGGGCGGCGGATCGCCGCCCGGCGGTCAGGCGTCGTGCCCACCCTCGGCCATCTCGGCCTCCTCGCGCTTCAACTGCGCCGCGCTCTCACCCTTGGCATGGGCGAGGCGCCTTTCCACCCATGGCACGGCGACATAGGAGATGAGCGGCACCGTAAAGGCGGTGGAGATCAGGATCTCCAGCCAGAGTGGCACACCGGGCGCCAGCCACGAGAACAGGTAGCTCGAAATCAAGACCGCCGGATAGACCGCGAGCCAGACGCCGAAGTTCTTCAGCGCCTGGTCGCGCCAGGTCACGCGGCCCCGAATGCGGCCGCCTTCGCTCACTGAGCCGCGACCGCCGCCGCAACGCCGCGACCGCGGATGCGGTCCTCGATCTCGTCGCGGAAATTGCGGATCAGGCCCTGGATCGGCCATGCGGCCGCGTCGCCGAGCGCACAGATCGTGTGACCCTCGACCTGCTTGGTCACGTCAAGCAGCATCTCGATCTCCTCGATCGCCGCGTCACCGCGCACCATCCGCTCGAGCACTCGCATCATCCAGCCGGTCCCTTCGCGGCAGGGCGTGCACTGCCCACAGCTTTCGTGCTTGTAGAACTTCGACAGCCGCCAGATCGCCTTCACCATGTCGGTCGACTGATCCATGACGATGACGGCCGCGGTGCCAAGGCCAGAGCGCTGCTCGCGCAGCCAGTCGAAATCCATGATCGCGTCTTCCATGGTCTCTGCGCGCAGCACCGGCACCGAAGAGCCGCCCGGTATTACCCCCTTGAGGTTTTTCCAACCGCCGCGGATGCCGCCGCAATGCTTGTCGATCAGCTCCTTGAAGGAGATCGACATCTCTTCCTCGACGACACAGGGCTTGTTGACGTGGCCCGAGATCGCGAAAAGCTTGGTCCCGGTGTTGTTCGGACGCCCGAAGCCGGCGAACCATTCCGGCCCCCGACGCAGGATCGTCGGCGCGACGGCGATGGATTCGACGTTGTTCACCGTGGTCGGGCAGCCGTAGAGCCCCGCGCCTGCCGGAAAGGGCGGCTTCATCCGGGGCATGCCCTTCTTGCCTTCAAGGCTTTCGAGCAGCGCGGTTTCCTCGCCGCAGATGTAAGCGCCTGCGCCGTGATGCAGGTAGAGGTCGAAATCCCAGCCCGAACCGGCGGCGTTGCGGCCCAGAAGGCCCGCGTCATAGCATTCGTCGATCGCCTGCTGCAACGCCTCGCGCTCGCGGATGTATTCACCCCGCAGATAGATGTAGCTCGCATGCGCGTTCATCGCGAAGGAAGCGATCAGGCAGCCCTCGATCAGGGTATGCGGATCATGGCGCATGATCTCGCGGTCCTTGCAGGTGCCGGGTTCGGATTCGTCGGCGTTGACCACGAGATAGGACGGACGACCGTCGCTCTCCTTGGGCATGAAGGACCATTTCAGGCCGGTCGGAAAACCCGCGCCGCCGCGGCCGCGCAGCCCCGACGCCTTCATCTGTTCGACGATCCAGTCGCGCCCCTTCTTGATGATGTCGCCGGTGCCGTCCCAATGGCCACGGGATTGCGCGCCCTTCAGCGTGCGGTCGTGCATCCCGTAGATGTTGGTGAAAATGCGGTCCTGATCCTTGAGCATCGGCTCACCTTTCGTCGTCCCGACGCGCGCGCCAGGTTTGATATGTCATCCACAATCCCATGACGAACCCGGCAAGGGCCATCAGGTCGAACAATCCACGCCAGCGCATCGGCAGGTCGAGCGCATTGCCGGCAAACACCGCGATCACCCAGAACACACCCGTCCCGGCGAGCACAAGCGCCGCCTTGCGCCCCGCCGCGCCGCTCATGCCCCGTCCCTCAGCTCTCTGGCTTGGCCGATCCAGTCGTCACGCAGCACGCGGCCCTTGAAGCCCTCGAGGTGATCGTCGATCCATGCCGCCTCGCCCTCGGACCAGGCCGCGATCTGCGACAGGTGCCAGACGCCAAGCCGATTGAGCTGATCTTCGAGCTTCGGGCCGACGCCGCGCAGCCGCTTGAGATCGTCGGCATCGCCATGCGGCGCGTCGAGAAGCTCGGGCTTCCTGCGCAGATCGGCGGCCACCCCGTCCGGCATGTCCGGCGTCACGGCCTCGTCCTCGGCCGCCTCACGATCAAGCGCCTCGGTTTGCGAGACCTCTTCGCCGAGATCGCCCTCCGAGCTATTGCCATCATCGGCGTCGAGCACGGCCGTGTCATTCACTTTCCCGGCGTCGCGTGTCTCGGCCATGGCGTTCGGCGGCTCGCTTTGGGTTTCCCGGCCACCTGTCTCGGCCACAGCAGCGCCGGAAGCAGGCTCCATCGGGGTCTCGGACGCAGCTTCGGTTTCGGACGTCGTGGCCGTATCCATGTCCGCGACCTGTCCCTGCTCCGGACGGCCGTTCTTGGCGGGGGATGCGGGGGCGACCTCGTCAGATGCCTCCGCGTCGCGGCAGACCAGTGCCAGAAGCAGCAATGCCGAGGCCACCGCCAGCAGCGCCGCGATCAGCAGCGAGGAGAACCAGCCGCGGTCGCCGAGCGCCAGCAGGATCCACAACACGACCCCACCGGCGATCGCGCCGCCGATGCTCATCATCCGACAATTTCCGCCGATGCCGTTCATGCCGTGTCCTCCGAATAGCCCAAGCAATGCGCCCCGCCCTTCTTATTAGGACGGATCGCCGCCGAATCAAACGGATGCGCGGACCGGGCGGGTCCGCGCATCCCTTGCGTGCCTGTCGAGGCCGCAGTCGCCATCACGTGTCGGTCGGCTTCTTCGGGGTCTTGCCGCTTTCGGCGGTGCCGCCCGGTTTCTGGGTCTTGGGAGCGTTGTAAACGCCACCCGGGGCGGCCGGATCGGCGGTGCCGACACGGTCTTCCGTGCTGTCATCCGCATCGGTATCGGGCGCTATCGGCCTGCCACCTTCGGGGGCCTCGTTGCCGACCGTCGCGTCCTGCGGTTCATCGGCCGGGAAGTCGGCCGAGACGGGCTTGGCCGCACTCGAGGCCGGGGCCTCCTGCTCGGTCACGCCGGACGCGTCGGCGCTGCGACCCTTGGCGGGGGTGGGCTCATCAGGATCGGCCTTGCCCTCGGCCACGTGATCGTCCTGACGCTGCCACGGCGTGGTCAGCGGCACCTCGGTGCCGTCGATCCGCTTGATAGTGTCACCGATCTTCACCGCCAGCGCCACGGCAGCGTTGTGCGGATCGCGGTCCTGCGCGCCGTCGGCGAGCGAGGTCAGGTTGTCGATCGGCTCGGCGGCATAGCGGCCGTTCTGCGGACCCGGGGTCGGCACACGGCCCGCCGCCATCTCGTCGATGATCTCGGACAGCCGTTCGGTGGTCAGATCCTCGTAGTAGTCCTTGCCGATCTGGGCCATCGGCGCGTTGGCGCAGGCGCCGAGGCACTCGACCTCCTCCCACGAGAACTTGCCATCCGCCGAGATCTCGTGCGGCTTCTTGGCAATCTTCTCCTGACAAACCTTCATCAGGTCCTCGGAGCCGCACAGCATGCACGACAGCGTGCCGCAGACCTGGATGTGGGCCACTGAGCCCACGGGCTGCAACTGGAACATGAAGTAGAAGGTCGCGACCTCAAGCGCCCGGATATAGGCAAGATCGAGCATTCTCGCGACCTCCTCGATCGCGGGACGCGAGAGCCAGCCTTCCTGCTCCTGGGCACGCCACAGCAGCGGGATGATCGCGCTGGCCTGACGCCCCTCGGGGTACTTCGTGATCTGCGCCTCGGCCCAAGCCTGGTTGGCCGGGGTGAAGGCGAAGCTCTCGGGCTGGTCGGGGTGAAGTCTGCGCAGCATTCGCTCGATCCGGTGTTCTGGGCGCCCCCCATTCTGCGGGCGGCGCGTGTCATGTCAGGAAGGGCGCGGGCCCTCAGATGCAGTTGTTGGTCAGCACCCGGATGGTGCCGTCATCGGTGACCTCGGCACGGCCCTGAGCAGTGAGCTGTGGCCCCAGCTCCAGAAGCTGCTGCTGGGTCAGGTTCGCGCTGAGAAGGACTTGGCCCACATTGTCCGCGGTGATCGCGCAGCCCTGCGCCTCGATCGCAGCGACCAGCCGGTCGGCCGGGGCCGCCTGCGGCGCGCGGGCGGCGACAGAGGTCGCCCCGACGCTGCCGACCCGCCCCTGCGCGCCGACGCCGCCGATCTGTGCGCCCGCCGTGCAGGCCCCGAGCGCGCCGAGCGCCACAAGAGCCATCGTCATCCGCATCGCCGTCATCTCGATCGTTCCCGCCTTGTGTGTCACCGGGGCACGCGGCACCGGCCTGTTGTCCGTATTGCCCGCCTCAGCGGTCGACCTCACCAAACACGATGTCCATCGTGCCGATGATCGCCGCCACGTCCGCAAGCTGGTGGCCCGAGGCGACGTGGTCCATCGCCTGCAGGTGCAGATAGCCCGGCGCGCGCAGCTTGGCGCGGTAGGGTTTGTTCGACCCGTCGGCCACGAGATAGACGCCGAACTCGCCCTTGGGCGCCTCGACGGCGGCATAGACTTCGCCCGCGGGCACGTGGAAGCCCTCGGTGTAGAGCTTGAAGTGATGGATAAGCGCTTCCATCGAGGTCTTCATGTCGGATCGCGTCGGCGGCGTGACCTTGCCGCGGGCGAGGACGTCGCCCTTTTCGACGCGCAGCTTCTCGCAGGCCTGACGGATGATCTTGGTGCTTTCGCGCATCTCGGCCATGCGGACGAGATAGCGGTCGTAGCAGTCGCCGTTCTTGCCGACCGGGATCTGGAAGTCGAACTCGTCATAGCATTCGTAGGGCTGTGCGCGACGCAGATCCCAGGCAAGGCCCGAGCCGCGCACCATGACGCCGGAGAAACCCCAGTCCTGAATTTCCTGCTCGCTCACCACGCCGATATCGGCATTGCGCTGCTTGAAGATGCGATTCTCGGTCAGCAGCCCGTCGATATCCTCGAGAAAGGCCGGGAAGCTCTCGGCCCAGGCGTCGATGTCCTCGATCAGCTCGGGGGGCAGGTCCTGATGCACGCCGCCGGGCCGGAAATAGGCCGCGTGCAGACGCGCGCCGGAGGCCCGCTCGTAGAACACCATGAGCTTTTCGCGCTGCTCGAAGCCCCAAAGCGGCGGGGTAAGCGCGCCGACGTCCATCGCCTGTGTGGTGACGTTCAGCAGGTGCGACAGGATGCGGCCGATTTCGGAGAAGAGCACCCGGATCAGCGAAGCGCGGCGCGGCACCGGGGTGCCGGTAAGACGCTCGATAGCGAGGCACCAGGCATGCTCCTGATTCATCGGCGCCACGTAATCGAGACGATCGAAATAGGGCAGGTTCTGCAGGTAGGTGCGGCTTTCCATCAGCTTCTCGGTGCCACGATGCAGCAAGCCGATATGCGGATCGCAGCGCTCGACGATCTCGCCGTCGAGCTCGAGCACGAGACGCAGCACGCCGTGCGCCGCCGGGTGCTGCGGTCCGAAGTTGATGTTGAAGTTGCGGATCTTCTGCTCGCCGGTCTTCGTATCCTCGAAGCCCTTGGCGTTGATGGTCGAGCCGTCCATGACTTACCCCTTCGCGCCCGCGTCGCCGGCCTTGTCGTCGCCGGGAAGCACGTATTGCGCCCCTTCCCAGGGGCTCATGAAATCGAACTGCCGGTATTCCTGCACGAGCTTCACGGGCTCGTAGACCACCCGCTTCTGCACCTCGTCGAAGCGCACCTCGGTATAGCCCGTGGTCGGGAAGTCCTTGCGCAGCGGAAAGCCGCGAAAGCCGTAATCGGTGAGAATACGGCGCAAGTCCGGGTGTCCGGTGAAGATGATGCCGAACATGTCGAACACCTCGCGTTCGAACCAGTTGGACGAGGGGTGGATCTCAATGATCGAGGGCACCATCTCGTCCTCGCGGACCTCGGCACGGATGCGGATGCGGTGGTTCTGGTACATCGACAGGAAGTGGTAGACCACGTCGAAGCGCTTGTCGCGGCCCGGGTAGTCGACCGCGGTGATGTCGATCAAAGTCGAGAAACGGCAGGTCGGATCGGTCTTGAGAAGCTCGACGAAGCCGGGGATCGCCTCGGGCGTGACGGTGACGGTGAGTTCGCCGAAGGCGATCTCCCAGCCGGTCACGCAGTCGGGGCGCTTGGCTTCGAGATGCGCGCCCAGGTCGTTCAGTGCCTCGCTCATGGCGATTCCCCCGAAAAAGATGTCTCTTGGCGGTCCGGTCTGGCCCGCCGGGGCCTCAGCGGACGATCGTGCCGGTGCGGCGGATCTTGCGCTGGAGCTGCAGGATTCCGTAGAGCAGCGCCTCGGCGGTCGGCGGGCAGCCCGGGACATAGACGTCCACGGGCACGATCCGGTCGCAGCCGCGCACCACCGAGTAGCTGTAGTGGTAGTAGCCACCGCCATTGGCGCAGGAGCCCATCGAGATCACGTAGCGTGGCTCAGGCATCTGGTCGTAAACCTTGCGCAGCGCCGGCGCCATCTTGTTGGTCAGCGTGCCGGCGACGATCATCAGGTCGGACTGGCGCGGAGAGGCGCGCGGCGCGGTGCCGAACCGCTCAAGGTCGTAGCGCGGCATCGAGGAGTGCATCATCTCCACGGCGCAGCAGGCCAGACCGAAAGTCATCCAGTGCAGGCTGCCAGTGCGCGCCCAGTTGATCATGTCCGCGGTCGAGGTGACGAGAAAGCCCTTGTCGCTCAGTTCGCGGTTAAGGTTCTGCGTGGCGACCTCGCGGTCGGCCCCCGCGGTGTTGGCGCCGGTCATCACTCCCATTCGAGAGCTCCCTTCTTCCATTCGTAGGCGAAACCGATGGTCAGCACGCCGAGGAACACCATCATCGACCAGAAGGCCATCATCGACACCTCGCCGAAGGCCACGGCCCACGGAAAGAGGAACGCCACTTCGAGGTCGAAGATGATGAACAGGATCGACACGAGGTAGAACCGGACGTCGAACTTCATCCGCGCATCGTCGAAGGCGTTGAAGCCACATTCATAGGCCGAGACCTTCTCGGGATCGGGCCTGCGCACGGCAAGCACGACGGCCGCGAGGATCAGGATTGCGCCCAGCGCGATGGCAAGGCCGAGAAAGATCAGGATCGGAAGGTATTCCGCAAGAAGCAGTTCCACGTCGGGTCCTTTCACGCGGGAGCTGTCGGTCGTTGCGCGATCCATAAACCCCGGTCAGGGAAGGGTCAACCGAGCCCAGTGCCCTCGGGATGCGTCGGATGCGCGCAACGGCGTCAATCTCCGACCGGATCCTCGCGCAACTCATGCTTCACCTGCTCGAGCTCGCGGTCGAGGAAGAACGAGATCAGCGAGCGGATGACGACCAGAAGGCCAAGGAACACCAGATCGGCGAATGCGAGGCTGAGGGCCGTATGGATGATGTCCGACACGATGAAGAGTTCGAGCCCGGCAAGGATGTAGCGCCCCAGTTCGATCCGCTCGGTATTGGTGCCGCGCACGCGCGCCTTGGCATTGCGGCGCGTCTCGGCATGCACCACACCCGCGATGAAGCGCAGAGCCCCGACCAGAAGCAACGCGATGGCGAAAAGATCGATCAGCGCCGCGACCCATTCGAGCCCCCCGACCAGCCAGCCGAGATGCTCGTGCAGAACGCCGGCTTCCGCCCCGAATTCCCAGATCGATCCCATCATGGCCTCCTGTTGCGTCGGGGCCTTCATCTGGGCCGTCCGGGCCATAGGTCAACCGGTGGGAACCCTCAAGGCACGAGCGCGTTGGCGGCGCATGACACATCCCCTCCGCCTTGCCCTCCGCCTTGCCCTCCGCCTTGCCGCGCTCGCTCTCGCCCTCTTACCTGCCACCTTGCATGCCGAAGTCGTCGGCAAGGTCGGGGTCGACTGGGTCGGCAACGACGTCCTCGTCGAGGCGATTCCCGACCCCAAAGTCGAAGGGGTGACCTGCCACATCGCCTATTTCGAGCGGTCGGTGATCGACCGTCTGAGCCAAGGCAACTGGTTCGAGGACCCGTCCAACGCCTCGATCGATTGTCGTCAGACCGGCCCGATCGCCCTGGGCAACATCGACCGCTCGCGCGATGGCGAATCCGTGTTCCGCGAAAGCCGTTCGATCATCCTCAAATCGCTCCGGATCACCCGGATCTACGATGAGCAGAACCAAGTGCTGATCTACCTCGCCCATGGCAGCGAACTGACGCAAGGCTCGGCCAAGATGTCCCTCTCGACGATTCCACTCTACGATACCGGCGCAGCGGAATAAGGATACGTCGAGTTCTGCGGGCCACAGAGTATTTGCAGTGAAAAGTCGCACAGCCGTCAGGACTGAGTGGCACACCTTGCCCATTGGTTTGAGTGCTCGACACGGGCGGGCTGGGGGGCGGTCAGTCCAACGCCTGCACCGCTGCCACCAGTTCGTCGTAATGGCCGATCAGCGCTTCGGGATGCAGATCGGCCGTGCGATGTCCGTTGGGACCGAACCGCACGAGGATCGACGGCACGCCCGCCGCCCGCGCGGTGATCCTGTCGGTCTCGGTGTCGCCTACCAACACGCAATAGGCCGGATCGCCCCCTGCCCGGCGCACTGTCTCGCGCAGGCATTCGGGATCGGGCTTGCGCATCCTGAGCGTGTCCGCCCCGATCAGACACACGAAGTGCTCCCGCACGCCGAGACGCGAAAGCAGCTTTTCGGCCAACGCCTCGGGCTTGTTGGTACAAATGGCCACCGGATGGCCAAGCCGCTTCAACTCGGCGATCGCCTTCATCGCACCGGGGAACAGCGTCGAATGCCGGTCGATTTCTTCTTCGTAATAGGCAAGTAAGCGCGGGTATTGCCGATCGACCTCCGCCTCATCAACCTCCCCCACCCGGCTCAGCCCGAGGCGCAGCATGGCGCGCGCACCATGCATGGCCGTGGCCGCGTCCTCTTGCGGGTCGAGCAGCGCCCCAAGCTCGATATCCCTGAAACAGCGGTTGGCTGCGGCGATTAGATCGCCGCTGGTCTCGGCCAAGGTACCGTCGAGGTCGAAGATCACGGCGCGCATGGGCAGTTCTCCTGTAACGAAGCGAAGCGGGAAGTGATGCCGCCAGCGGGCGGTCGGGCTTGTGCCTCTAGATGCGGCTAGTAGAAGTCGGATCAAGCAACAAGAGGGGCAGCAATGGGCACGGCATTGATCGTCCTGGCCGCAGGCCGGGGCACGCGGATGAATTCGGACCTGCCGAAGGTCCTGCACGAAATCGGCCAGTCGCCGCTTTTGCATCATGCGATGGCGGTGGGCATGGCGCTCGAACCTGAGCGTATGATCGTCGTTGCGGGGCACGGCGCCGAAGCGGTGGAACGCGCGGCGACGGCGTATGACGAGGGCATCGTCACGGTCCGGCAGGCGACGCAGGAGGGCACCAGCCACGCCGTGCAACAAGCCCGCCCGGCGCTCGACGGCTTCTCGGGCGACGCGATCGTGCTCTATGGCGACACCCCCTTCATCCGGCCCGACACGCTCGAGGCGATGCTGGCCGCACGCGCCCGCGCCGATGTCGTCGTTCTGGGCTTCGAGGCTGCCGATCCGGGCCGCTATGGCCGATTGGTGACAACGGGCGACAGCCTTGAGCGGATCGTTGAGTTCAAGGATGCCGATGAAGCCACACGCGGCGTCACCCTATGCAATTCCGGCGTGATCGCAGCCGATTGCGAGACGCTGTTCACCCTTCTGGACCGCGTGACCAACGACAACGCCTCTGCGGAATACTACCTCACGGACATCGTCGGCCTCGCCCGCGACGCCGGGCTGAGCGCGGAGGTCGTGCGCTGCGACGAGGCCGAAACGCTCGGCATCAACACCCGCGCCGAGCTAGCCGCCGCCGAGGCCGCGTTTCAAAGGCGCGTTCGCGCCGAGGCGATGGAGGACGGGGTGACCCTGCTCGCACCCGAGACCGTGACCTTCGCCCGCGATACGGTGGTGGGCCGCGACACGGTGATCGAACCCAACGTGGTGTTCGGCCCCGGCGTGACGGTGGAGAGCGGCGCAAGGATCCGCGCCTTTTCACATCTGGAGGGCTGTCACGTCTCGCGCGGGGCCACCGTCGGCCCCTTCGCCCGGCTTCGCCCCGGTGCCGAGCTGGCCGAAGACGTGCATGTCGGTAACTTCGTCGAGATCAAGAACGCGCAGATCGGCACCGGGGCCAAGGTCAACCACCTGACATATCTGGGCGATGCCGATATCGGCGCGGGCACCAATGTCGGCGCGGGCACCATCACCTGCAATTACGACGGCGTGTTCAAACATCGCACCACCGTGGGGCGTGATGTTTTCATCGGCTCGAACACCATGCTGGTGGCGCCGGTAACGCTTGGCGACAACGCCATGACCGCAACCGGCACGGTGGTGACGCATAACGTCCCGTCGGGCGACATGGCCGTAGGGCGTGCGAAACAGACCAACAAGCCGGGCTTCGCGACCCGTTTCTTCGACAAGCTGCGCGCCGCCAAGGCCGCCAAGACTAAGGACAACTGAGATGTGCGGAATCGTAGGCGTATTAGGAACACACGAGGCTGCGCCGCTTCTCGTCGAAGCGCTGGGACGGCTCGAATATCGCGGCTATGAC
This sequence comes from Limimaricola cinnabarinus LL-001, assembly GCF_000466965.1. Lineage (GTDB taxonomy): Bacteria > Pseudomonadota > Alphaproteobacteria > Rhodobacterales > Rhodobacteraceae > Limimaricola > Limimaricola cinnabarinus. Next base: position 48,191 of record NZ_BATB01000010.1, on the reverse strand, counting down.
AGCGCTGGCATCGCCACGGTAAGCGAGGGCCGCCTCGACCGCCGCCGCGCGGTGGGCAAGCTGGTGAACCTCTCGGACCGACTGGTGCATGAGCCGCTGCGCGGTCTTTCGGGCATCGGCCACACCCGCTGGGCCACCCATGGTGCGCCGACCGAGGCCAACGCCCATCCCCATGCCGGCGCGCGCGTCGCCGTGGTTCACAATGGCATCATCGAGAACTTCCGCGAGCTGCGCACGGAGTTGGCCGCCGAAGGCATCGGCACCCGCACCGACACCGACACCGAGACCGTGGCGCTGATCTGCCAACTGCATCTCGATCGCGGCATGCCGCCGCGCGAGGCGGCCGCCGCCACGATCGCGCGGCTGGAAGGCGCCTATGCGCTGTGCTTCCTGTTCGAGAAAGAGCCCGACCTGCTCATCGCGGCGCGCAAGGGCAGCCCGCTGGCCATCGGCCATGGCGAGGGCGAGATGTTCGTCGGCTCGGACGCGATCGCGCTTGGCAACCTGACCGACCGGATCACCTATCTTGACGAGGGTGACCGCGCCGAGGTGACCCGCGCCGGCATTATGATCTTCGACGCCGAGGGCCGCGAGGTGTCGCGCGCCGAAAAGCGCATCGCGCAGGCGGCCGCGCAGGTCGATAAGGCCGGACACAAGCACTTCATGGCCAAGGAGATCGCCGAGCAGCCGCGTGTGCTGGCCGAGGCGCTGAAGCACTACCTGACGCCAGAGGACGCGATCACCCTGCCGGAGCCTGGCATCGATTTCACTGCCATCGACCGGCTGACGCTAGTGGCCTGCGGCACGGCCTTCTACGCCTGCAATGTCGCGAAATACTGGTTCGAACAGGTCGCGCGCCTGCCCGTCGAGATCGACGTTGCCTCGGAGTATCGCTACCGCGAGCCCCCGGTCCCGGCGCGCACGGCGGCGCTTTTCGTCAGCCAGTCGGGCGAAACCGCCGACACGTTGGCGGCGCTGCGCTATGCCAAGGGCAAGGCCTCCAGCATCCTGTCGGTGGTGAACGTTACCGAAAGCTCGATCGCGCGTGACAGCGATCTCGCGCTGCCGATCCTCGCCGGCGCCGAGATCGGCGTGGCTTCGACCAAGGCCTTCACCTGCCAGCTGCTGGTGCTCGGCGCGCTGGCGCTCGAGGCGGCACGGCAGCGCGGCACGCTCGATGACGCGACCCTGGCCGCCCATGTGCGGGGCCTGCGCGAGCTGCCCGGCCTGATCCATCAGGGCCTCACCATCGAGGCCGAATGCCAGCGCGTCGCGCGCGGTCTCGCGGAGGCACGCGACATCCTATTTCTGGGCCGGGGGCGGATGTATCCCCTTGCCCTTGAAGGAGCGCTGAAGCTCAAGGAAATCAGTTACATCCACGCCGAAGCTTATGCCTCAGGCGAGCTCAAGCATGGCCCCATCGCACTGGTGGACGAGCATGTGCCAGTGATCGTCATGGCGCCGCATGACGAGCTGTTCGACAAGACCGTGTCGAACATGCAGGAAGTGATGGCGCGTGGTGGAAAGGTTCTGCTGATCACCGACAGCAAGGGCGCGCGGATCGCTGGAGAAGGGGCATGGGAAGTGATCACCCTGCCCGAGATCGACCCGCTCTGGGCGCCGATCCTCTACGCAGTCCCCGCGCAACTGCTCGCCTATCATACGGCGGTGGCCAAGGGCACCGATGTCGACCAGCCCCGTAACCTCGCCAAATCCGTCACCGTCGAGTGACATGAAAAAGGGGGCGCAAGGCCCCCTTTTTCTGCAAGTTGCGAGACTCCGACGCCGCCCTCTTAGCCGCGATAGACCGTCAGCTCCGGCAGATCGGTCAACGGCACTTCGAGAAGGCGCATCGCGGGCAGGCTGATCTCGCTGCCGGACCCGGACGCCCCGCCCGAGGGCCGCAGTTCCAGCTTCACCGATTTGCCGTTCGTGGCCTCGACCCGGCCTTGGGCCACGCTGCTCACCAGCGGCGTCTCGATCCACAGCCCCGGATCGGCGGGAGAGCCCAGCGATGCGACGGTCGTGCCGAGCCTTTGCTCGCCCACGGGTTCGGGTGCCGCGGTGGCGGCGGCGCGCTGTTCGGGCGTGGTGGTGTCGAGCGCCTCGGCGCTGGCCGCACCCGAGGGCGGCGGCGGTGCGGGCTGCGCCACCGGCTGCGGGGCGGGCGTCGGCGCGGCGGCAGCCGGTGCTTCGACCGGAGCACTGGCGGGTTGCAGCTCGGCGCAGGCGGCCAGAAGGCCGAGCGCGGTAAGGGCGGAGGGGAGCATGAGGCGTTTCATGCTCGCAAGGATAGCGGCACCTTCCGTCCGGACAAGGGCGCGCACAAGCGCGATCACCTGCAGTTTGCTTGCCAACGCCCCCCCTCGCACCTACCTTGCGGCCATGACAATCGCACCCGTTCCGCCCCCCGCAGCCCCTCTGATCGACCCCTTTGCACGGGCGATCCGCTACCTGCGGGTCTCGGTCACGGATCGCTGCGACTTTCGCTGCGTCTACTGCATGTCGGAAAAGATGCAGTTCCTCCCCAAGAAGGAGCTGCTGACGCTCGAGGAGTTGGACCGGCTCTGCTCGGCCTTCATCCGACTTGGCGTCGAAAAACTGCGCATCACCGGGGGCGAGCCCTTGGTGCGGCGCAACATCATGGAATTTTTCCGGGCCATGACGCGGCATCTCGAGAGCGGCGCGCTCAAGGAGCTGACGCTGACCACCAATGGCAGCCAACTCGGCAAGTATGCCGAGGAGCTTTTCGCGGCAGGAGTGCGTCGGATCAACGTCTCGCTCGACACGCTCGACGAGGACAAGTTCGCCCGCGTCACCCGCTGGGGCCGCCTGCCGCAGGTGCTTGATGGCATCGACGCGGCGCTGGCCGCCGGGCTCAAGGTCAAGATCAACACGGTGGCGCTCAAGGGCTTCAACGAGGACGAGCTGTTTACCCTGACCGAGTTCTGCGCCGCGCGCGACATGGACCTGACGTTCATCGAGGTCATGCCGATGGGCGACATCGGCAACGAGGACCGAATCGGCCAGTACTGGAACCTGCGCGAGTTGCGCGACGTGCTGGGCGAGCGCTATTCACTGCACGATCTGCCAGACCGCACCGGTGGCCCCGCGCGCTATGTCATGCTTGGCGAGACACGCCAGCGCGTGGGCTTCATCACCCCGATGAGCCATAATTTCTGCGAAAGCTGTAACCGGGTGCGTGTCACCTGCACCGGCGAGATCTACACCTGTCTCGGGCAGGAGGGTCATTCGGACCTGCGTGGGCCACTGCGCGCCAGCGAAGGCGACGCGGGGCTGGAGCGCGCAATCCGCGCCGCGATCGCGCTCAAGCCCAAGGGGCATGATTTCGATTATGACCGGCAGGAGGTCTCGGGCCGGGTCAGCCGTCACATGAGCCACACCGGGGGATGAGCGACGCCCCTTGGGCGCTCCGGCTCTGGCTCTGCGGATCTCGGGCGCTGCCCCGCATCGCCGAAATCACCCTCGCACGCCGTGTGCATCGCGCTCAGAACTCTGTCCCCGCCCGCCTTGGCGAACGTTTGGGTCGCGCCATGATCGAGCGGCCCGAAGGCACTCTTGTCTGGATCAACGCGGCGTCGGTCGGCGAAGTGGCCTCGATCGCGGATCTGGCGCGTGACCTGATGACCGAAGGGCATCGCGTTCTTGTCACCACCACCACGACCACGGGCGGATCGCGGGCGCGACAGATCGAGGGGGCGCTCCATCAATACCAGCCGCTCGATACGGCCCGCGCGGTGCGGCGCTTCCTCGATCACTGGCGTCCCGATCTGGCCTGTTTCGTCGAGGGTGATCTCTGGCCCCGCCTTCTGGCCGAAGCCTCAAGGCGCCATGTCCCGCTCGCATTGCTCAACGCCCGCCCCTCGCGCTCGCGCAGCCGTGCCCCCAGGCTCAGCGCGGCGCTGTTGTCGCGCTTCGACCTTGTGACGGCGCAGACCGACGCGGTGCGGTCCGAGATCACGAGCCTCGGCGTGCTCGCCGACCGCGTGCTCGTCCCCGGCGATCTGAAATCCGCCGCAGCCCCCCTCCCCGCCGACCCGCAGCGCCTTGCGGATCTGCGCTCCGAGTTCGAGGGCGCGCCGCTCTGGGCCGCCGTATCGACCCATGCCGAGGACGAGGCCGCGGTAATCGCGGCGCACCTGGCGGCGAGGGTGCGGCATCCCGGGCTGCGGCTGATCCTCGCGCCGCGCCACCCCGATCGGGCCGAGGCGGTGGCGAAGTCCTTGGCAGAGGCGGGGCTGACATTCGCCCGAGGCGGCACGCCCGGTCAGGCCGAGGTCTGGCTCGTCGACCGACTTGGCGAAACCGGGCTGGTCTATCGTCTGGTGCCGCTGGTGTTCTTGGGGGGCTCCCTTGGTCCGCAGGGCGGTCACAACCCTTGGGAGGCAGCCGTGCTGGGCGTGGCACTGTTGCACGGCCCGCGCGTGTCCAACGCCGCGCAGGCCCACGCCACGCTCGACGCGGCAGGGGCCGCGCGCGCGGTGCCGGAGGCATCGTCGCTCGGCGCGGCGGTGGGCGACCTGATCGACTCGGAAGAACTTGCGCTGATGGGTGCGGCGGCGGCGCAGGTCATGGCGGATCGCGGACAGGCCCGACCCCGCACGCTGGCCGCGTTGCGCGGGCTGATCGGAGCGAGGCTTGCGCCTGAACGCGCGATACCCGAGATAGCGCCATGACCCTGCGCGCCGTGATCCTCAACGACACCTCTTCGCGTTACCATCATGGCTGTTCGCGGGTGATGCGGCTGCTGGTGGCGGGATTGGAACGTCACGGGCTCACCATCACCGCCCGCAGCCCGGCGCGGCACGACTGGGCCGGGGATGACGGGCTCCTGAGCGCTATGCGCGCCGCGGACGTCATTGTCGTCAATGGCGAAGGCACGCTGCATCATGGCCGCCCGGCGGGGGCGCGGCTCCTTGCCGTGGCGCAGCATGCGGCGCGCGCAGACACACCGCTCGCGCTCGTCAACGCGCTCTGGCAGGACAACCCGGAAGACTGGTCGAAGCCTCTGGCCAGATTCGACCTGATCGCCGCACGAGACAGCGTCAGCGCCGAGGACATGGCTCATGCCACGAGGGCTGAGGTACGCTGGCTACCCGACCTGTCGCTCTCCGCCCCTGCCGAGATCACGCCCGGTCCGCGCCGGGGCGTCATCATCGGCGACAGCGTGAAGCCCGGCCCGCGCCGGGTGCTGGGCCGCGCCGCGCGACGGTATCGCGACGCAAGGCTGGTGCCGACCAAGACGCTGAGCAGTCGGCTCTGGCGGTTCGCCCCGACCCGTGCCGCGCTGGCGGCGGCTTGGTTCGGCGGGCTTGGACTGCCGCCACTGGACATGCCCGGCGACGAGGCCGCCTATCTCGACCGGATCGCTCGCGCCGACCTGCATCTCACGGGACGGTTCCATGCGGTGTGCCTGTCGATGCTGACCGAGACGCCGTTTCTGGCGCTGGGCTCCAACGCGTCGAAGATCGAACGGCTGCTGGCGGATGCCGGGCTTGGTCAGGCGCGGCTGCTCGGAGCCGAGGCACTGGCCCACCCTCCCGAAGCGGCCCCGTTCAGTACCGGAGAACTGGATGCGATCCGAAGCTTCCGAGAGCGGGCTCAGCGCCAAGCCGAGGCGCTGTTCGCAGATATCGCGGCACTTGCCCGGAGGGAGCCATGAACAGGATCGCCTTCGAGATCGCTAAGCGGCGCGGCGACGAAGCTCGATTGTCACAGCTTGGTCTGCCTGAACCGGACCTCTTGTCGCGGCTCGCGGGACGCCATGTGGCTTTGGTCGGCAATGCGCGCTCGCTGACAGACAAGACGCAGGGCGCAGAGATCGACGCCGCCGAGATCGTCATAAGGCTCAACGCCGCACCAATGCCGAGCCCGGTCTCGCACGGACGCCGCACCGATTGGCTTGCCATGTCGATCGCGGTTCCCGCCCCCGTGATTTCGGCTCTGGCGCCCGAACTGCTCTTGTGGATGACACCCAAGCGAAAGCGCCTGCCATGGCGGGTGGCCTGCATCCCGGGCTTCGCGCTGCTACCTGCGGCCCGTGCGGCAATCCTGCGTCGAGAACTGGGGGCACGCCCCACCACGGGCATGCTCGCTATCGATCTGCTCACGCGCTCGGATCTCGCTTCGGCAAGGCTCTACGGATTCGATTTCTTTGCGTCGAAATCGCTGTCGGGTGGTCGCGCCGCCACTGATGTGCCGCATGACTTTGCAGCAGAGCACGACCGGGTCGCAGGACTTATGGCCACCGACCCGCGCTTTTCACTGGCCTGAGGTCAGGCCGCCGGCATCCGGCGCTCGACGATGCCCGACCACCACGAACAGCCCGCCGGGATCGCGTCGTCGGAGAAGTCGTACTCGGGATGGTGCACCGAAGCCGTGTCGCCGTTGCCGACGAGGATATAGGCACCGGGGCGTTCTTCGAGCATGTAGGCGAAATCCTCTCCCCCCATGACAAGCGGCGCCTCGGCGCAGTCGCCCGAAACCTCGCGCGCCACTTGTATCGCGAAATCTGTCTCAGCCTCATGGTTGATCATCACCGGGTAGCCCTTGATGTAGTTAACCTTGGCCTCGGCGCCGTAGGCCCGCGCCGTGGTCTCGGCGATGGCGGTCAGCCGCTCCTGCCCGAGCTTGCGCAGTTCCGGCGACATGGTGCGCACGGTGCCCTTCATCTGCACCCGCTGGGCGATCACGTTGAAGGCTTTGGACGAGGTCTCGAAGGAGGTGACGGAGACCACGATCTGCTCGGTCGGGTCGGCGTTGCGACTGGCGATCGACTGCAGGGCGAGAACGACATGCGACGCGACCAGCGTGGAATCCACCGTCTCATGCGGTTTGGCCGCGTGGCCGCCACGGCCTTCGACGGTGATCTCGAACTGGTCGGTCGAGGCGAAGAACGCGCCGGGCCGGATCGCGAACTGCCCCAACGGAATGCCGGGCCAGTTGTGCATGCCATAGACCTCCTGGATGCCGAAGCGCTCCATCAGCCCGTCTTCGCACATCTCGCGGCCACCTCCGCCGCCCTCCTCGGCGGGCTGGAAGATCACGACGACCGTGCCATCGAAATTACGCGTCTCGGAAAGATATTTCACCGCCCCTAGCAGCATCGCGGTGTGGCCGTCATGGCCGCAGGCATGCATCGCGCCGGAGGTCTTGGAGGCATAGGGCTTGCCGGTCTGTTCATGGATCGGCAGCGCGTCCATATCCGCGCGCAGGCCGATCACCTTGCCCGAGGCGGTCTGTTTGCCACGGATCACGCCAACCACGCCGGTGCGGCCCAGCCCCTCGACCACATCGTCGCAACCGAAGGCGCGCAGCTTTTCGGCCACGACACCGGAGGTACGGTGCGTGTCGTAGAGGATCTCGGGATTCTCGTGCAGGTCGCGCCGCCACTCGGTGATCTCGGGGAGGAGTTCGGCGAAACGGTTCTTGATCGGCATGGGGCGTCCTTCGGAGCGGAATCTCGGCAGCGATGCGAGACTGCGCCCATGCGTGGCCGGGCGCAAGATGGTGCCCGCCTGCCGCGCCGTCAGGGACGCCAGTGCTCCTCCACCCATGGCGTGGGACGGATGTAATGGCGCAGATAGCGCAACGGCTTGTCCGGCCGGTTGTTTGTGAACAGCCCGCGCAGATGCGCGCCCGCGCTTTCGGGTGCATAGGGCGGATAATGACCCTCGATCGCATGGGTCGGATGCAGCCCACCCGGAAAGATCACGATGCGGGCGTCATCGGGCAGCTTTGGCGCGGCAAGGTAGTTGAGCGGAAACGGCCTGCGGCAATGCATGCGGAAATGCCGGACCCATGCCTTGGGAAAGAGCTTCGCTCCGCCCGGCGCGTTGCGGGTCACGAAACGCTGCTCGAAGCGGAACTCGTCGGCGATGCCCTGCGGATCGGCGCGGAACCGCTCCTGCAGCGGCACCAGCTTGCCCACCGGGAAGCGGAACACCGAAGTCTGGCCCAGCTTTTCAAGCGGCGTGTTGGGGTTGCGCGACAGGATCACGTCATCCGCATCGCCATGGCTGAAGAAGTCGTCGAGCGATCCGGTGACGACCAGATCGAGATCCATGAACAGCACCGGCCCAGTCAGATCTCCCAACCTCGGCCCCCAGAGCCGCGACTTGGGCCAGATGCCCTTGGAGTTCTTCGGCATCTCCACATCGATCGGCGGCAGGTCCTGACAATCCACCTCAGGGCGGATGCCGTCGCGGTTGTCGGTGAAGCAGGTGAAGCTGAAAGGCGGCGTGATATTGCGCGCCACCATGCCGTAGAGCCGGTTGATGAAGGGCGCGCCGTATTTCGTGCCCCAGTTGATGCAGATCACCTGCTTGATCATCGCCCGTTCCTTTCGCATCCGCGGCCTGTCTAGCGCGTGGCGCGGCGGGCGACCAGCCGCCGGCGGCGCGGCCTAGTGCAGCCGCTTTCGAATGCGTTGCAGCATCAGCCAGACCAGCGCCACCACCGGCAGCACCAGCGCCGCCGTCAGGGCTGTCTTGTCGATGCCCATCGGATAGGCCAGTGGCGCGAGCAGATACGTGGCAAGGCTCACTGCATAATAGCTGATCGCCACGACGCTGAGCCCCTCGACCGTATGCTGCAGCCGAAGCTGCGCGTCTGCGCGGCGATCCATCGATGACAGCAGATCCTGATTCTGGGCCGACCGCTCCACATCAACCCGGGTGCGCAGCAGGTCGCCCGCCCGCGCCGCGCGCTCGGACATGGCGGCAAGCCGGCGGTCGGTCGATTCGACCGTCCGCATCGCCGGATCGAAGCGTCGCATCATGAATTCCGTGAAGGTCTGCCGTCCGCCGAACCGCGCCTCGCGCAACACGCCGATGCGCTGGTTCACCAGCGTCTCGTAGGCCCGCGTCGCGCCGGAGCGAAAGCCGGATTGAGCGCGCAGCTTCTCCAGTTCCGCCGACACCTCCAGAAGCACGGCGAGGGTCGCAGCCGGATCGCCCGGCCCGGCGGCCATTTCGGTGACGAGATCCGATAGGCGGGATTCAAGCGCGCCGATGCGCGGCCCCATGGCGCGGGCCTGCGCGAGGCCCAGCATCGCCATGGTCTTGTAGGTCTCGATCTCGCACAGGCGTTGCACCACCCGGCCGATCCGCCGCTCACCGGTGCCGGGACGGGCAAAGACGGCAAAGCGCATGTGCCCCGCCGCATCGATGCGAAAATCGCCCGCGACGATGAGCTGGTCGTCGAGCACCCGGCTCAGGGCCATGCTTTCGGCCACGAACCACGATTCCGCGCGCCGCGCGATCTCGTCCTCGCCTGCCGCCAGCTCTACCCGGATCAGCGCCGAGGTCAGCCGCTGGCCCGGCGCGGCGGCGAGCCAGTCGGCCGGAAACCCGGCGAGCCCCTCGCGGAAGGGCGGCTCGGAGGGGCCGTCGCTCAGGATCATGTAGGTGGAGAACTCGGTGTGGCTCTCCCATTTCAGCCGGTGCCGCCCGATCTGGCCCGACCAATGCGTCGCGCCGGGTTGCGGATGCGCCGCGCCGAACCAATCGAGCAGCGCCAGCAGATGCGCGCGCTCGGCCTCGAGATCACGCGGCGCGCCCTCGGTCGGACCGATGGCCAAAAACGCCGCCTGCCCCGGCGCCACGAGGCTCGGGAAAGGCCGTGCATGCAGCTCGTTGGCTAGTTCCTGGCGCAGCGGGTGATCGGCAAGGGTCATGGCGGCTCCGGTGGCTGACGTCGCGGGAGGATGACCGGCGGCGCCCCCCCTGTAAACCGCTGAAAAGGTCGCAGTCACAGGGCTTTAGGGCATGCGTTCGCATACCGCGCCCAAGTTGTGCAGCAGGGGTGCTTTTCGCTCGCATCCCTGCGCCCCATATCGGTTGCCGACGCAGGAGCACGACATGCAGAACTTTTCCCTACTCGATCTCGCCCCGGTGACCGAGGACGAGACCCCGGCACAGGCGCTTGCCCATGCTGCCGACCTTGCCCGTCATGCCGAAGCCTTGGGCTATCACCGCTACTGGCTGGCCGAGCATCACAACATGCCCGGCATCGCTTCGGCCGCCACCGCGGTGGTGATCGGGCACGTGGCACAGGCCACCTCGACCATTCGCGTGGGCGCGGGCGGCATCATGCTGCCCAATCACGCGCCGCTGGTCGTGGCCGAACAGTTCGGCACGCTCGACGCGCTGCATCCCGGCCGGATCGATCTCGGGCTTGGGCGCGCGCCGGGCACCGACGGGGCGACGGCGCAGGCGCTCAGGCGCTACCACCAGTCGGCCGACGCCTTCCCGCAGGATGTGGTGGAGCTGATGGGCTATCTCGATGACGACGAAGGGCGCGGCCCGGTCCGAGCTGTGCCCGGCATGGGATCGCACCTGCCGGTCTGGATTCTGGGCTCCTCGACCTTCGGCGCGCAGCTTGCGGCCTATCTCGGCCTTCCCTATGCCTTCGCCTCGCATTTCGCGCCGCAGATGCTGGAGCCCGCCATCGAGGCCTATCGCGAGGGGTTCCGCCCTTCGGAGCGGCTGGACAAGCCCCATTTCATGATGGCGGCCGGGCTGCATGCCGCCGACACGGACGAAGAGGCGCGGTATCATCGTTCTTCGCAGATCCTGTCATTCGCACGTCTGCGCACCGGCACGCCGGGCCGCCTGTCCCGCCCAGTCGAGAATGTCGCCGATCACGTGCCCGCCTCCGCCATCGCGGGCGCCGAAGCCGCGCTGTCGGTTTCGGCCACCGGCAGCCCCGACACGGTGCGCCGCCAGTTGCGCGAGATGATCGACCGCTACCAGCCCGACGAGCTGATGCTCACCGGCATGATGTTTGAGCCCGGGGCCCGCAAGCGCAGCTTCGAGATCGGTGCGCAGATCCTGTCGGACATGAAAACGCCCACCATGACCTGAAGCCATGACGGGCGGTGACCTCGTGTGGGAATGCAGCCCCGGGGGTCGTCAGCCGGGCGGCGCGAGGCCGCCCGGTATCCTTCAGAGGATCACGACATCCAGCGGCGGGAAGCCGTTGAAGCAGACCGAGGAATAGGTCGAGGTGTAGGCCCCGGTGTTGCGGATCAGCACCCGGTCGCCGGATTTGAGGTTGAGCGGCAGGTTCATCGGCCGCTTTTCATAGAGCACATCGGCACTGTCGCAGGACGGACCGGCAAGGATACACGGGCTGGTGGCTTCGCCGTCATGCGGGGTCACGAACTGGTAGCGGATCGCCTCGCCCTCGGTTTCGGCCAGCCCCGAGAAGCGGCCGATCGAGAGATAGACCCAGCGGTGCATGTCGCGGTCCGACTTGCGCGAGGTGAGCATCACTTCACAGGCGATGACGCCGGCTTCGGCGACCATGCCGCGGCCCGGCTCGGCCATCACCCGCTCGGCGCCCGGAAAACGGGCCTCGACCAGCTCCATCACGGCGGCGGCGTAATCGGTCGGGGCCTGGATCTCCTCGCCGTAGAAGGCCGGGAAACCGCCGCCGATGTTGAGAAGCTGCAGCCGGTGGCCCGCCTCCTGCGCGGCGGTCCAGATGCGCGACAGCTCGTCGAGCACCGGGACCCACATTTCGGCGTGACGGGTCTGCGACCCGACATGGAACGAGAAGCCCAGCGGCTCGAGGCCCAGTTCGGTCGCGCGGTCGAGCAGCTTCAGAGCGGTGTCGCGGTCGCAGCCGAACTTGCGGGTCAGCGGCCAGTCAGCCGAGGAGGTCTCGACGATCAGGCGGACATAGACCTGCGCGCCTGGAGCATGCTCGGCGATCTTCTCCAGCTCTTCCTCGGCATCGACCGCGAACATGCGGATGCCCGCATTGTAGGCGAAGGCGATGTCGGAGACGCGCTTGATGGTGTTGCCGAAGGAGACATGCTCAGGGCGCGCGCTTGGGACAGGCACAGCTCGATCTCACCGCGCGAGGCCGCATCGAAATGCGAGCCGAGCCGCACGAGGCGCTCGATGATCGCGGGATGCGGGTTGCCTTCACGGCATAATGGATGTCGGCGCGACCGAGACCGGCCTTGAGCGCCTCGAACTGGGTTTCCACGCGGTCCACGTCGATGACCAGAGTCGGCCGGTCGAACTCGGCGGTGGCGGCATAGGCCTCCAGGCGGTTGGCGACGGCGAAAGAGGGGGCGCTGGCGCCCGCGTAATATGCAGTCATGTGCATCTCCGATAGACAGACGGGGGCCCCGTGAGGCCGGCGGTTCCAAGGGAGACGTTACCGTCGCTGCATAAACGCGTGCTGGTCTGTGCGTAGGCCTCCGGATCGGAGACTTGCGTCCAGGCGTGGCCAGAGGCGCGTGCGTTGGCGTCTTGAGGGGGCATTTGGGGCAAAGCCCGAGTCGGATCAAGGGGTAATCTTGCATAGCGCCCGATTTTTTCGCGATCGGTTTTGCATGCGCCTTCCCCTTGTTCTATAGGGCTTTGGCACTAGCCCAAGGACCCCCATGCCGCGTCTCGTTTTGTTCAACAAGCCGATGAACGTGCTGTCGCAGTTCACCGATGCCAAGAGCCCCTCGCCGCGTGCGACGCTGTCTCGGTTCATCGACCGCCCCGGCGTCTATCCCGCGGGGCGTCTCGACCGCGACAGCGAGGGGCTGTTGCTGCTCACCGATGACGGGCGGCTGCAGGCGCTGATCTCGGACCCGAAACACAAGATGGAAAAGACCTATCTCGTGCAGGTCGAGGGCGCACCAACCGAGGCCGATCTGGAACCGCTGCGCCGGGGGCTGCCGCTCAAGGACGGGCCGACGCTACCCGCCCGCGCGCGCCTGATCGAGACGCCGGAATTATGGGAACGCGACCCGCCGGTGCGGATGCGCAAGTCGATTCCCGACAGGTGGATCGAGATTGCGATCCGCGAAGGGCGCAACCGGCAGGTCCGCCGCATGACCGCCGCCGCCGGGTTCCCGACGCTGCGGCTGGTGCGATGGCGCATCGGCGGCTGGGCGCTTGATGGGCTGGCGCCGGGGGAATGGCGCGAGATCGGAGCCTAGCTCACTTTGCGCGGCGCGCCGAACCGGCCCCTGGCCGCCAAGTGGCCAAGGTCACCATCACCGCCGCGCCGGTGATCGCGGCCACGCCCAGCATGCCCAGCCCGTCGGGCATCACGCCGAACAGCACCGCGTCGAACATCAACGCCCAGACCAGCCCGGTAAAGTCGAACGGTGCCAGTACGCCGACAGGCGCGCGCGCCACCGCCTCGGTCGCCGCGACATGCGCCAGCCCGCCGGTCAGCCCCGCACCGATCAGCCATCCCAGCATCTGTGCCGAAGGCATCTCCCAGCCAAAGGGCCATGTCGCCAGCCCGGCCAGCGCCGAGACGGCCGCGAACCAGAAGGCGATGGTCGAAGGCCGCTCGCTCGCGGTCATCGACTTGATATGCACCCGCACGAAAGCCATCGTCACCGCATAGCCCAAGCCCGCCGCGACCCCGATCAGCGCGCCCTGCCCCGGTGCCTCAAGCGCCGATCCCAGCATCGCCAGAACACCCCCAAAGCCCAGAGCAGCCGCGACCCAGACGCCCGGCCCGATCCTCTCGCCCAGCACAAGTGCCGCCAGAGGCAGCGTCAGGACCGGCGCGAGATAGCCCAACGCCTGCGCGTTGGCGACCGGCAGGTAGGCGAGCGAGACGAAGGACAGCGCCATCGACAGCGCCCCGAACAGGCTGCGCGTCAGGTGCAGGCCGGGGCGGCGCGTGGCGATGGCGGATGGAAACTCGCGGCAGAGCGCCATGTAGGCGCAGATCGGGATCAGGGCGACGGCGGAGCGCCAGAACACGATCTGCCCCAGCCCCACCTCGCGCGTCGCTACCGCCACCATTGCCGACATCGCGGTGACGAGAAACGCGGCCAGCAGGCGCAGGCCGATGCCGTTCAGGGGGGAATGTTCAGCCATGACGCGATCATTCCCCGGATGGGGACCCGCTACAACGCGAAAGGCCCCGCACAGGGCGGGGCCTTTCTTCGATGTGACCTGGATCAGGCGATCTTGGTGAGCAGCTCGTCGAGCGACTTCTTGGCGTCGCCATAGAACATGCGGGTGTTGTCCTTGAAGAAGAGCGGGTTCTCGATGCCGGAATATCCGGTGCCCTGGCCGCGCTTGGACACGAAGACCTGCTTGGCCTTCCAGACTTCCAGAACCGGCATCCCGGCGATGGGCGAGTTGGGGTCGTCCTGCGCCGCCGGGTTCACGATGTCGTTCGAGCCGATGACGATGGCGACGTCCGTCTGCGGGAAGTCGTCGTTGATCTCGTCCATCTCCATGACGATGTCGTAGGGCACGCGGGCCTCGGCCAGCAGCACGTTCATGTGGCCGGGCAGACGCCCCGCGACCGGGTGGATCGCGAAACGCACGGTCTTGCCCTGCGCACGCAGGCGGCGGGTCAGTTCCGAGACCGACTGCTGCGCCTGCGCCACCGCCATGCCATAGCCGGGGATGATCACCACGCTGTCGGCATCTTCGAGCGCTTGGGCCACGCCGTCGGAATCGATCGCGATCTGTTCGCCCTCGACCTCCATTGCCGGGCCCGACGTGCCGCCGAAGCCGCCCAGGATCACGGAGACGAACCGGCGGTTCATGGCCTTGCACATGATGTAGCTGAGGATCGCGCCCGAGGAACCGACCAGCGCGCCGGTGACGATCAACAGGTCGTTGCCCAGCGTAAAGCCGATCGCCGCCGCGGCCCAGCCCGAATAGGAGTTGAGCATCGACACCACCACCGGCATGTCGGCGCCGCCGATGCCCATGATCAGGTGCCAGCCGATGAAGCCCGCGATGAGCGTCACCAGCACCATGGTCCAGATGCCCGCGCCCGTGAGGTAGAGAAGCCCCAGGGCGAGGCACAGCGCCAGCGCCGCGGCGTTGAGCATGTGGCCGCCCGGCAGTTTCTTGGGCTTGCCGTCGACCTTGCCGGCGAGCTTGCCGAAAGCCACGACCGAACCGGTGAAGGTCACGGCACCGATGAAGATGCCCAAGAACACCTCGACCTTGAGGATGCCGATCTCGGTCGCATCCTTCAGCGCCAGCTTTTTGCCGAAGCCGGTGAGGTCGCCGAAGAAGCCGCCCCCCGCTTCCAGAAGCTCGTTCGGATCGAGCAGCGCCAGCGCCGCGCGATCGAGGCCGTTGATCGCCAGAAGCGTGTTGATATCGTGCAGCATGATGTCGGCGTTGAGGCCGATGAAAACCGCGGCCAGACCGACGAAGCTGTGGAGTGCCGCGACAAGCTGCGGCATTTCCGTCATCTGCACCCGGCCCGCGACCATCCAGCCCGCAAAGCCGCCCGCCGCGATGGCGATCAGGATCAGAAAGAGGTTGTGGACGCCGGGGCCGAACACGGTGACGAAGACCGCCACCGCCATGCCCGCGATGCCGTACCAGACCGCACGCTTGGCGCTTTCCTGGTTCGACAGCCCCCCGAGCGAGAGAATGAAGAGAATGGCCGCGACGATATAGGCGGCCGAGACGATGCCGATGCTCATGATCCGGCCCCCTTACGACTTGCGGAACATGGCGAGCATCCGGCGCGTGACCAGAAAACCGCCGACGATGTTGATCGAGGCGATCAGCACCGCGATGAACGACAAAAACACCACCAGCCAGTTGCCCGAGCCGATCTGAAGCAGCGCGCCGAGGATGACGATCCCCGAGATCGCGTTGGTCACAGCCATCAGCGGCGTGTGCAGCGAATGCGCCACGCCCCAGATCACCTGGAAGCCGACGAAGCAGGCCAGCGCGAAGACGATGAAGTGGCTCATGAAGCTTTCGGGCGCGACAGCACCGATCAGCAGCATGACAAGCGCCCCGCCCGCGAGCAGGCCGATCTGGTCCTTGGTCTGCTTCTTGAAGGCCGTAACCTCGTTGGCGCGCTTTTCCTCGACCGTCAACTCGCGCGGCTTGTCCTTCTTGGGGGCGGCTGCGATGGCGGCGGTCTTGGGCTTGGGCGGCGGGAAGGTGATCTCGCCGCCATGCGTCGCGGTCGCGCCGCGGATCACGTCGTCTTCCATGTTGTGGTTGACGACGCCGTCCTTGGCCGGGGTCAGGTCCGACAGCATGTGGCGGATGTTGGTGGCATAGAGCGTCGAAGCCTGCGCCGCCATGCGGCTGGGGAAGTCGGTGTAGCCGACGATGGTCACGCCATTGTCGGTGACGAACTTCTCCTCGGGCACGGTGAGCTCGCAGTTGCCGCCGCGCTCGGCGGCGAGGTCCACGATCACCGAGCCGGGCTTCATCGCCTCGACCATGTCAGCCGTCCACAAGACCGGCGCGTCGCGGCCCGGGATCAGCGCGGTCGAGATGACGATGTCGACATTCGGGGCGAGCTCGCGGAACTTGGCAAGCTGCTTTTCACGGAATTCGGGGCTGGAGGGGGCGGCGTAGCCCCCCGTCGCGGAGCTGTCCTGCGTGTCCTCGAAATCAAGATAGACGAACTCGGCGCCCATGCTCTCGATCTGTTCGGCCACTTCGGGGCGCACGTCGAAAGCCAGCGTCACCGCGCCCAGCGAGGTCGCGGTGCCGATCGCGGCGAGGCCGGCGACGCCCGCGCCGATCACCAGCACGCGGGCGGGCGGTACCTTGCCGGCGGCGGTTACCTGGCCGGTGAAGAAGCGGCCAAAGTTGGAGCCCGCCTCGATCACCGCGCGGTAGCCTGCGATATTGGCCATCGATGACAGCGCGTCCATCTTCTGCGCGCGGGAGATGCGCGGCACCATGTCCATCGCGACGACGGTGGCGCCCGCATCCTTGGCACGGCCCAAACTTTCGGCGTTCTGGCCGGATAGAAGAACGAGATCAGCGTCTGCCCCTCGCGCAGTCTTGCCATTTCCTCGTCGAGCGGCGGCCGCACCTTGGTGACGATCTCGGCCTCGCGCCACAGCGCCTCGGCATCCGCGACGACGGTGACCCCCGCCGCCTCATAGGCCGCGTCGGTAAAGCCCGCGGCCACGCCGGCCCCGGCCTCGATCAGGCACTCATGCCCCAGTTTCTGCAGATCTTTCGCCGAAGCCGGGGTCATCGCGACCCGTGCCTCGCCGTCATGGATTTCCCTCGGTGCCCCGATCCTCACGCCCCGTCCCCTCCGGTCATTCTGCGGTTGCGAGAGGAGTAGCGGGGGAAAGAATGTTGCACAAGGGCAGCGGCAGACTTTGCTGCCGCCGCGTCATGCCTCGGCTACAGCCAACGGCGAGTGCGCGTGGCCCAGCTTTCGAAGTCCGCACCGAAAGTCCTGCGCAGCATCGCTTCCTCAGGCTCGATGAAACGGCTTTGCAGGATCGCGGCCAGTACCGGCACCAGCACGAGCGCCAAGGGCGCGTCGAAGATCATCGCACCGCCTGCCAGCAGCAACAGGTCGCCGAGATAGATCGGGTTGCGCGAGATGCGGAACGGCCCGGTCGTGACCAGCGCCGCCGCGTCGCGGCGCGGCATGAGTTGCGTACGGTGGCGCAGCATCGTGACGCTCGCCCAGAGCATCAGACCGAGCCCCGTCGCGATGACGACCGCGCCCAGCGCCACGTGATACGGCCCGAAGCCGAGCCAGCCCGGCTCCACCCGCGACAGGCCCCACGCGGAGAGCACTCCGTAAGCGGTCCAGGCGGGGGGAAAATCGATCCAGTACATGCCGCCTCTTCTGCCCTGCCGTCGGGGCGCTGTCACGCGCTGTTGCACCAGTGCAGCCGTGCTGCCACAACTTCTCGGGCCGACAAGAGGAGGAGCGCCGAGATGACCGACTTCCAAGCCACCAAGGCGCTGTTCGACCTGCCTCCGGACGTCACCTATCTCGACGGCAACTCGCTTGGCCCCCTGCCCGCCGCCGCGCCTGCGCGCATGGCGCGCGCGATGACCGGCGAATGGGGCGAGATGCTGATCACCGGCTGGAACAAGGCGGGATGGATGGACCAGCCAGCCAAGCTCGGCGACCGGATCGGCCGGTTGATCGGCGCGCCCGAGGGCAGCACCGTGCTCGGCGACACGCTGTCGATCAAGGTGCATCAGGCGCTTGCCGCCTCGCTTGCGCTGCGCCCCGACCGCCGCGTGATCCTCACCGACAGCGGCAACTTCCCGTCGGACCTCTACATGGCCCAAGGACTGATCGAGCAGCTCGGGCGCGGCCATGAGCTGCGCGCCGTGGCCCCCGAAGAAGTCGAGGCCGCGATCGACGAGGATGTCGCGGTGATGATGATCACCGAGGTCGACTACCGCACCGGACGGCGTCACGACATGCCCGCGCTCATCGCCCGAGCGCACGAGGTAGGCGCGCTGGCGATCTGGGATCTCGCCCATTCGGCGGGGGCGGTCGATGTCGACGTGGCCGCGGCCGACACTGATTTCGCAGTGGGCTGCACCTACAAGTTCCTCAATGGCGGTCCCGGCGCGCCCGCCTTCATCCATGTCGCCCCACGCCTGATCAATCAGGTGCAACCGGCGCTCTCGGGCTGGCTCGGCCATGCCGATCCCTTCGCCTTCGAGCCGGGCTACCGTCCCGGCGCGGCGATCGCGCGGATGCGCGTCGGCACGCCCCCCGTGCTGGCCATGGCGGCGCTGGAGGCGGCGCTCGACATCTGGGACGGGGTCGAGATGGCCGATCTGCGCTCCGCCTCGCTGGCGCTCTCGGACCGTTTCATCGCGGGCGTCGAGGCCGCCTGCCCCGACCTCGCCCTCGCCACCCCGCGCGATCATGCCGCGCGCGGCAGCCAGGTCTCGTTTCGCCACCCACAGGGCTATGCGGTAATGCAGGCTCTGATCGCCCAAGACGTGATCGGCGATTTCCGCGCGCCCGACATCCTGCGTTTCGGCATCACGCCGCTTTATCTCGACGAGAACGACATCGACCGGGCGGTCGAGGTGCTGGCCGCGATCCTGCGCAACGGGTCCTGGGACCGCCCCGAATTCCACGCCCGCGCCGCCATGACCTGAGGTCATCCCTCCGCGAAGGCGCATACTCCCCGGCGGAGAGTTCGGCATCGCAGCGGCGATGGATCAGGGCATCGCGACCGGCAGGCCGCTGGGCAGCTCCTTTGGCACGCCCAGCCGACCCTCGGTGGCCACCGGATCGGTCAGCGCGCCCAGAAATGCCACCAGCGCGTCGATCTCGCCTGCATCAAGCGTCACCGCAGGGCGCGTCACCGCTGCCGCGATCGCCTCGCGTTCCGCCTTGTCGTCAAGGATGCGCCAATCTGTCACCTCCATGCGCAGCAGCACCGCCTGCGCCCGGTCATAGCGGCCCAGCGCGGTCACCGGATCGGCATGATCGGCCACGAAACCGCGCAGCGTCGCGTGGCTCCCGGCATGGCCGTAAGGGGCCGTCAGGGCCACGTTGCGCAAGCTCGGCGTGCGAAAGGCGTAGAGATCCCCGGCCCGGCCCGTCACCCGGAACCGCCCCTCGTCGCGCGCATGGGTCTCGAACCGCGCGCCCTTGCCCGGACCGACCTGCGGCGCGCCCATCGCGTGAAAGCCGTGATCGGTCTGGAACGGACCCGCATGACACTCGGCGCAGCCTGCCGGGCCGTAGAACAGCGCGAGCCCCGCCTCGGCCTCGGGCGGCAGCGGCACCCCCTCGCGCAGCCGTGCGTCGAAGGGGCTGGTGTCGGAGCGGAACTCGAAGGTGATGAAGGCGGCAATGGCGTCGGAGATGTCCGTGAAGCCGATCTCGTCGGGCGCAAGGCCGTAGACCGCGTCGAAGCGCCTGGCATAATCCGGATGTGCCGCCACGCGCCGCGCGATCAGATCCCACGCTCCGCCCTTCCCGGTGAGCCGTCCCTGCCGCACCGCCTGCGCCACCTCGTTCTCGCTGTAATGCCCGGCCATCTCGTCGGGGCTCAGCACTGGAAACATAGTCTGCGCCGACAGCATCGAGGCGAATCCCTCGACCATGTCCGCATCGAGCGGCGTGCGCATGCCGCCCGGGGCCGAAGGGTCCAGTTCGACCCGGCCATCGTGAAACATCGAGACGTAGTCCCGCGCACCGACATTCCACAGCGCCTGACTGTTGCGCGGCACCCGCTGCTCTGGCGGGTTTTCGAGGTCGATCGCGCGGGCGGGCCCGATGCCGTGCCCGCCGTCGCCCAAGGGCAGCGACAGCCCGTCCGAGGTGCCGAAGGCCGGGTGATGACAGGTGGCGCAGGACACCTCGCGGTTGCCTGACAGGATCGGGTCGTAGAAGAGCAACCGCCCCAGCGCCGCCTCATCCTGGTTCACTGCGGGCCATGCGGCGTCGTCGAGCGGCGCGGGCAGCTCCTGCGCGAGGGCCGCGCCGGTCCAGAACAAGGCCGTCAGCGCAGCAAGACGCGTTGTCATCTGTCTCATGAAGTCTCCCTCTCCCGCGGGCGAAGTTGCCGCAGCGCCGCAGGCCGCGCAATGGCGTCCCCACGTTTCAGGCGGCGCAGAGGCATCACAAAGCGCGGACGCGGCGCAATGACGCAGACAGCATTTGACGCAGGCAGGAACGCGCACTAGAACAAAGTAAGAACATTGATTTGTAGAGAGAACCCGTGACGTGGTCGCCCCCCGCTTCATGCCCTGCCGTTCCTGCCACATCTGTGGAAACACTGTCGCGCCGCCCCGCAACGCTGCGCCAGCCCACCCTGTCGGAGATATTTCCAGAGACGGCGGTCGATGCCGCAGCTCCCGCCTTCGCGCTGGCGCATCTCGAGGCCGCCAAGGGGCCGGTGTTGTGGATACAGGATCGGCTGTCGCTGCGCGAGGCGGGGCGGCCCTTTCCGCCCGGTCTCGGGACCTGCGAGGTCCTGCATCTTCAGGTCTCGCGCGCCATCGACGTGCTCTGGGCCATGGAACAGGGCTTGGGGTGTCCGGGCCTTGGCGGGGTGATCGGCGAGGTTTGGGGCACGGCACCGGCGGTCGATTTCACCGCGACCAAGCGTCTGGCGCTACGCTCGGAGGCGCATGCTGTGCCCGCATGGCTCATTCGTCGCGGCGCATTGCCCGAGCTGAGCGCCGCGCGCGAAAGATGGCGTCTGGGGGCGCTGCCTGCGCGCCCCATGCCGGACGACACCCGCGCGCCGGGTGCCCCGCTATGGAGCGCCGAGCTGTTTCGCGCGCGCTGGCGCGCGCCGGGGCGTTGGGTGGCCGGCCATGACCCGCAGGGCAAGGATCTGGTCTTCGGCCACGCCGTCGGCATGGAAGCGGCAGAGGCAGCGCGCGCCATGGCCTGAGCCGGGTACCCGGTCGCCAGCGCCGCATCATGCGTCTTCGAGGATCGGTGAGACCAAGCGCATGGATATGGCCCTAGGGGTCCCTTGGGGGGAACGGCCGGAGGCACCGCCATGCCCCCAAGGGGGCCTCGGCCCTTTCGCCCCGGGCGGACGACGATGAGCGGCGGGGACAAGCTGCCCGTCCTCGCCTTTCCCGCGCCTTCGGCATCCCTGCCCCGGCCCCGCGCCGCCGACCCGCGCCAGCTCGCACAGGCGACCGAGGCCTTGCGGCAGGCCGTGCAGGGCGGCCCGGCAGCCGGGCGGATCGACACGGCACCGCCCGCGCCCGACAAGTCCGCGAGCGACCAACCGGTGCACGAGGAGATCTTCACCCCCGTCGGCATCCCGAGCCGGCGGGCCGGGTCTCGTGCGCCGCACGAGCAGGTACGCGGTGCGGCGGTGACGGCGTTGCCCGGCGGCGGCATCGACGCGACGGGCGACGCGGCAGTGGCCCGGCGCATCCTGTCGCTGCACCTGCCGCGCTTTGCCATCGAACGCTGGCAGGCACAGGCCGCGCATCGCGGCGAGGTCCTGCCCGAGGGCACGCCGCTGGCTCTGGCCCTCGAAGGGCCGCATGGCCCGGTGATCCACGCGGTGAATGACGTCGCCCAGGCACTGGGGCTCGCCCCCGGCGCTCGGGTCGTCGACATGCGCGCGATCTGCCCCGAACTGCAAACCCGTTTCGCCGATCCGCGCGCCGATGCGGCGGCGCTCGCCCGGCTGATGCTCTGGGCGCGGCGCTGGTGTCCGTGGACGGCGGTGGACGGGGCGGACGCGCTGGTCATGGATGTCACCGGCTCGGACCACCTTTGGGGCGGCGAAGCGGCGATGCGGGCGGAGATCGAAGCCCGGCTCGCAGGCCTTGGCCTCACCACCCGCATGGCCATCGCGCCGACGCGCGGCGCGGCTTGGGCTCTGGCGCGCTTCGCGCCCGCGATCTGTGGCCCCGAGGAGTTGACGGCGCACACCGATCCCCTGCCCGCCGCGGCCCTGCGGCTCGGCGCGGCGACGGTGCAGACGCTCGACAGGCTGGGCCTCTCGACCATCGGCGCGCTGCGCGCCGTGCCGCGCCTTTCGCTTGCGCGGCGGTTTCGCGCGGGGTTGCCCGAGGCCGACCCTCTCTTGCGGCTCGATCAACTTTCGGGCCGCACACCCGAACCGATCGACAGCCCCGACGATCCGCCGCGCTTTGCCGTGCAGGCCCGCCTGCCCGAACCCGTAATCGACCCGGTGCCGCATCTGCCGGCCTTGGCCGAGGAGCTTTGTGCCGGGTTGGTGGCGGCGGGCTTCGGCGCGCGCCGCCTCGCGCTGGCGCTCTACCGCATCGATGGAGAGGTGGCGCAGGCGCAGGCCGCGACATCGCAGCCGACCCACGATCCCGCGCACATGGTGCGGCTCTTCGAGGGGCGCCTCGACGGGCTCGATCCGGGCTTCGGTTTCGACCTGATCACACTGGCTGCCTTGGTGGCCGAGGCCCTGCCCACCCGGCAGCGCCGCCTCGATGGCGCCGCCGACGACGCCGACGATCTCGCGCGGCTGATCGACCGGCTCTCGGCCCGTTTCGGGGTGCGCGCCCTGACCCGCCCCCTGCCCGCGCCGAGCCATATCCCCGAGCGTCAGGTGCTCTGGCTTCCGGCGCTGCATGTGACGCCGCACCGCTTCGTGCCGCGTCCCGATCGCCCCCTGCGGCTGTTCGAGCCGCCAGAGGAGGTGCGCGTGCTCTATGCCGTGCCCGAAGGCCCGCCCGCGCAATTCGTCTGGCGCCGCCAGCGGTTGCGCGTCGCGCGCTTTGCCGGACCCGAGCGGATCGCGCCCGAATGGTGGCGCGACAGGCCCGGCACGCGGCTACGCGACTACTTCCGCATCGAGGATCACACCGGGCGGCGGTTCTGGCTCTACCGCGAAGGGCTCTTGGGCGACGGGCGCGGGGCCGAGCCGCGCTGGTTCGTCCACGGCGCCTTTGCGTGACGCCATGCCCGAGATCGAGAAACATCCCCGCCGCAACGTCGCCCCCGAGGCGGAGTTTCCGCCCAACACGGCATCGGCCTATGTCGAACTGGGCCTCGCCTCGTGCTTTTCCTTCCTGCGCGGGGCCTCCGACGCGGTGGACCTCGCGGTGCAGGGCTGGAGCCAAGGCTACGACGCGCTGGGCATCGCCGATCTCAACACGCTGGCCGGGGTGGTGCGGATGCATGTCGCGGCCAAGCGCGTCAATGTGAGGCCGGTGATCGGCGCGCGGCTCGCGCTGGTCTCGGGCGAGGTCTTCCTCGCCTACCCGACCGATCGCGCCGCCTATGGGCGACTTTCGATGCTGCTGTCCAAGGGCAAGATGCGCGATCCCGAGGGGCGCTGGCAGAAGAAGGGCATCTGCGACATCACCCTGAACGATCTCGCGGATCATGCCGAGGGGTTGCGCCTGACCCTCGTGCCGCCCGAGGACCCAAGCGCGCTTGAGGCTGCCCTACCCCGCCTGTTGCGGCGCCTGCCCGGCCTCACCCATATCGCGGCCGCATATCTCTACCGCGGCGACGACCGCGCCCGGATCAATGCGCTCGACCGCCATGCCCGCGCCGTCGGGCTGTCGCTGATGGCCACGAACGACGTGCTCTACCACGCGCCAGAACGTCGCCCGCTGCAGGACGTGATGACCTGCATCCGCGAGGGCGTGGCGCTGGCAGAGGCCGGGCCGCGCCTATTGCCCAATGCCGAACGGCACCTGAAGTCGCCCGAGACCATGCAGAGGCTCTTTGCCGAATGGCCACACGCGATCCGCGCCACGCGTGAGATCGCCGATGCCTGCCGTTTCGACCTTGAGGAACTGGCCTATGAGTACCCGCGCGAGGTGGTTCCCGAAGGACGCAGCCCGCAGGACTATCTGGAGCGGCTGACATGGGAGGGAGCGCAGGCGCGCTGGCCCGAGGGCATTCCGTCCGCGACCCGCGCCGTGCTCGACAAGGAACTGGCGATGATCGGGCGGCTCGACATCGCGCGGTATTTCCTCACCATTCACGACATCATCCGTTTCGCGCGCGAAACGGCAAGCCCGCCGATCCTGTGCCAGGGGCGCGGTTCGGCGGCGAACTCGGCGGTGTGCTTCGTGCTGGGCATTACGGCGGTCGACCCGGCGCAGCACCAGCTTTTGTTCGAGCGCTTCATCTCCGAGAAGCGAAAGGAGCCGCCCGACATCGACGTGGATTTCGAACACGAGCGCCGCGAGGAGGTGATCCAGCACATCTATGCCAAGTATGGCCGCGAGCGCGCCGGCCTCTGCGCCACGGTGATCCATTACCGCCCGCGAAGCGCGATCCGCGAGGTGGGCAAGGTGATGGGCCTGTCCGAAGACGTGACCGGCGCGCTGGCCAAGACGGTCTGGGGCCATTGGGGCAGCGGCATCGAAGAGGAGAACGTGCGCGAGGCCGGACTCGACCCGCATGATCCGCTGTTGCGCAAGGCGCTGCTGATCGCGGGACAGATGGTCGGGATGCCGCGTCACCTGAGCCAGCATGTCGGCGGCTTCATCCTGACCGAACGCCTACTGACCGAGACCGTGCCGATCGGCAACGGCGCCATGGCCGATCGCAGCTTCATCGAGTGGGACAAGGACGACATCGACGCGCTGGGCATCCTCAAGGTCGATATCCTGGCACTTGGCATGCTGACCTGCATCCGCAAGGGCCTTGACCTGATCGCCGCGCATTGGGGGCGGCGCGAGGATCTCGCCTCGATCCCGCGCGAGGACCCGCGCGTCTTCGACATGCTGTGCCGCGCCGACAGCCTCGGCGTGTTCCAGGTCGAGAGCCGGGCGCAGATGAACATGTTGCCCCGGCTGCGCCCGCGTTCGTTCTACGACCTCGTGATCCAGGTCGCCATCGTCCGCCCCGGCCCGATCCAGGGCGACATGGTGCACCCCTATCTGCGCCGCCGCGCGGGCGAGGAGGCGGTGGAATACCCCTCGCCCGGCCATCCGCACGACCCTTCGGAGCTGAAGTCGATCCTTGGCCGGACGCTTGGCGTGCCGATCTTTCAGGAACAGGCGATGAAGATCGCCATCGACGCGGCGCGGTTTTCGCCTGCCGAGGCAAACGAGCTGCGCAAGGCCATGGCCACCTTCCGTTCGCGCGGGACCATCGCGCTCTTGCAGGAAAAGATGGTCGGACGAATGGTGGCGCGCGGCTATGGCGAGGACTTCGCGGCGCGCTGCTTCGAGCAGATCAAGGGCTTTGGCGAATACGGGTTTCCCGAAAGCCACGCGGCGAGCTTTGCGCATCTGGTCTATGTCTCGTCATGGCTGAAATGCCATTTTCCCGGCGCCTTCGGCGCGGCGCTGCTGAACTCGCAGCCCATGGGCTTCTATGCGCCCGCGCAGATCGTGCGCGACATGCGCGAACACGGGGTCGAGGTCAGGCCTGTCGATGTGAACATGTCCGAATGGGACTGCACGCTCGAGCCGATCTCCTCGGGTGGCTTCGCGATGCGGTTGGGGCTGCGGATGATCGGCGGGCTGGCCGCCGAGATGGCGGCGCGCATCGTGGCCGCGCGCGACGCCCCCTATCAGACGCCCGAGGATCTCCAGTCCCGCGCCGGGGTGAGCGCGGCGGCGATCCGGCGGCTGGCGGCGGCGGATGCGATGCGCTCGATGTTCCTTGATCGGCGGCAGGCGCTCTGGGAAGCGCGCGGGCTCCGGGACGCGCCAGACCTGCCGCTGTTTCGCGAGGCGCGCGACGAGGGCGCGGAGGTGCCGGTGCCGCTTCCGGCCATGCCGGTCTGCGAGCAGGTGGTGGCCGACTACCAGACACTGCGCCTGTCGTTGAAGGCGCATCCGATGGCGTTTTTGCGCCGCAGCCTGACCGCGCAGGGTTATGCCAGCGCCGCCGATCTGAGCCGGGCGCCTCAGGGCCGTCGCCTGAAACTCGCCGGGCTGGTGCTGATCCGCCAGAAGCCGGGCAGCGCCAAGGGGGTGTGCTTCATCACGCTGGAGGACGAGACCGGGGCCGCCAACCTCGTGGTCTGGCCCAAGGTCATGGCGCAGTTTCGCCGCGTGGTGATGCAGGCGGGGCTTCTGGTGGCCGAAGGCTATGTGCAGCGCGACGTGGAGATCGTGCATTTCGTGGCGCAGCGGCTGGAAGACCGCTCGGACGCGCTCACGCGTCTCGCGCCGGGGAGCTTCGTGCCGCCGCTGAGCCACGCCGACGCGGTGAAGAACCCGGTGCAGGGCTCGGCCCGCGGCACCGGCGCGCCCGACAACGGGCATCCGCGCAATGCGCGAATCGTCCCGAAGAGCCGGGATTTTCATTAAGAGGGCGCGCGGGTCGCGGCGGGATTTGCGTAGTCGGGAATGGGTGAGAGGCAGGGCAGCCCCCCGAACCGCTCAGGCGCTGCGCCGTGCCGCTTCCATGGGCTGCTTTTTCGCCGCCCAGTCACGTGCCGCTGCGCCAAAAGCCTCGAACAGCGGCCTAGAGACCGGATCGGCCCCGGCGTTCCATTCGGGGTGCCACTGCACCGAAAGCGTGAAGCCCGGCGCGCCCTCGACATAAAGCGCCTCCGGCGTGCCGTCCGGCGCATGACCGTCGATGACGATGCGGCGGCCGGGCTTGTTCACCCCCTGCCCGTGCAGCGTGTTGGTCATCACCTCGCGCGCGCCGAACAGCCGATGGAACGGGCCGTCTTCGCTCAACGTCACCACGTGGCGCAGCGCGAATTTTTCCTCGAGCGTGCCGTCGGGGGGCATGCGGTGATTGGTCCGCCCCGGCAGGTCGCGGATCTCGGGATGCAGAGAGCCACCCATCGCCACGTTGACCTCTTGAAAGCCGCGGCAGATGCCCATGAACGGCTGCCCCCGCTCGACGCAGGCCCGCACGAGCGGCAGCGTGATCGCATCGCGCGAACGGTCGAAGGCCCCGTGCGCGGGCGTCTCTTCCTCGCCATATTCATCCGGATGCACATTAGGCCGCCCGCCGGTGAGCAGGAAGCCGTCGCAGGTCTCCAGAAGGTCCTCGACCGAGACGAGCTTGGGGTCGGCGGGGATCACCAGCGGCAGGCCCTTTGCCACCTGCGCCACGGCCGAAGAGTTCATCGCGCCGCCCCCATGAGTGACGTAATGGCCGTCGATGACGTGGTTGTTGCCGATGATGCCAATGACAGGACGGGTCATGATCGCTCCGGTTGCTTCCCCTTACAGATATACAGCCCGACGCCCCCTGAAAAGCATCGCGCGGCCCGAGAGATCCGGACCGCGCGCACATCTGCCGTCAATAAAGGCACATGAAAGGCGTCAGGCGTCGCCCTTCAACCCCGCCGCCTCGATCCCGGCAAGGGCCGCCGTAGCATCGTTGTCGGAGGTGTCGCCCGTGACACCGACGGCTCCGAGCACGGAGCCGTCCTCGCCGCGCACGATGACGCCGCCGGGGACCGGCACGACCTTGCCGCCGAAGGCACCGTTGGCCGCGGTCATGAAGTAGTGCTGCGCCTCGGCACGGGCCATCTGCGCCGAGCCGGGCATGCCCAGCATCACGGCGCCGTAAGCCTTGCCCTCGGCAATGGCATAGCGGCCCGGTGCCGCGCCGTCCTCGCGTTCGAAGGCGAGCGGGTGCCGCCCGCGTCGAGCACGATCACCGACATGGGCTTGAGACCCATCTCGTGCGACTTGGCGAGAGCCTCGCGGATGATGGTGCGGGCGGCGTCGATGGTCAGCTTGGTCATCAGCGGGTCTCCAGATTCTTCAGTTCGAGGCGACGGCGGTGCAGCACCGGCTCGGTGTAGCCCGAGGGCTGTTTGCGTCCCTCGAAGACGAGGTCGCAGGCCGCCTGAAAGGCGAGGCTGTCGAAATGCGGCGCCATCGGCTTGTAGGAGGCGTCACCCTCGTTCTGGCGGTCCACCACTTCGGCCATCTTCTTCATGGCCTTCATCACCTGGTCCTCGGAGACGACGCCATGATGCAGCCAGTTGGCCAGCGCCTGGGACGAAATCCGGCAGGTCGCGCGGTCCTCCATCAGGCCGACATCGTTGATGTCGGGCACCTTGGAGCAGCCCACCCCCTGATCGATCCAGCGCACCACGTAGCCAAGGATGCCCTGCGCGTTGTTCTCGATTTCGCGCGTGACCTCGGCGTCATCGAAGTTGCGGCCCGTCGCCAGCGGGATCGTCAGCAGGTCCGCGAGCGTGCCGCGCGCGCCGCCTTGGGCAATCTCGTCCTGACGGGCCATAACGTCGACATGGTGGTAATGCGCCGCGTGCAGCGTCGCAGCGGTGGGCGACGGCACCCAGGCGCAGGTGGCACCCGCCTTGGGGTGGCCGATCTTCTGGTCGAGCATGTCGGCCATTCGGTCGGGCATGGCCCACATGCCCTTGCCGATCTGGGCCTTCCCCTTGAGGCCGCAGGCAAGGCCGATATCGACGTTGCGGTCCTCGTAGGACTGGATCCAGGCCGAGGATTTCATCTCGCCCTTGGGGATCATCGGGCCGCTTCCATCGAGGTGTGGATCTCGTCGCCGGTGCGATCGAGGAAGCCGGTGTTGATGAAGGCCACGCGGTTCCTGGCGGCGCGGATGCATTCCTTGAGGTTGGCCGAAGTGCGGCGCTCCTCGTCCATGATGCCGAGCTTGACGGTGTCTTGCGGCAGGCCGAGCATCTTCTCGACGGCCGAGAACATGTCGTTCGAGAGCGCGACCTCCTGCGGCCCGTGCATCTTGGGCTTCACGACATAGACCGAACCATGGGTCGAGTTGCGCGGGCCGTCCTCTTTCCTGAGGTCGTGCATGGCGATGAGAACGGTGATCACCGCGTCCATCAGCCCTTCGGAGATCTCGCGCTCGTCATCCTTGCCGATGATCGCGGGGTTGGTCATCAGGTGACCGACATTGCGGATCAGCATCAAGGAGCGGCCCTTGACCGTGCGGGTCGAGCCGTCGGGCGCGGTGAATTCCCGGTCGCCCTCCATGCGGCGGGTCATCTCCTCGCCGCCCTTCATGAAGCTGGCCTGCAGCGTGCCCTGCATCAGCCCGAGCCAGTTGCGATAGGCCAGGACCTTGTCCTCGGCATCGACCGCCGCGACCGAATCCTCGCAATCCATGATGGTCGAGACGGCACTTTCGAGCCGGATGTCGGAGATCCCGGCCCGGTCGGAGCCGCCGATCTGGCTCGACGGATCGACGACGATCTCGATCAGCAGGCCGTTCTTTTCCAAGAGCACCTGCAGGTCGGCCTTGCCATCCGTGGCAGAGCCCGCGAACTGCTCGGGCTCCTTCAGACCGTGTTCGGCATCGCCCTTGGAGGCGACGAGCGTGCCGCCCTTGATTTCGAGCTGGTCGATCTCGGCCCAGGACGTGCCGTCGAGCGGGGCGACCTCGTCGAGGTGACGGCGGCCCCATGCGATGACCTGCGCGCCACGCTCCTCGTCATAGCCCTTGCCCTGCGGCAGGCTGCCCAGCGCGTCGGTGCCGTAGAGCGCGTCGTAAAGGCTGCCCCAGCGCGCATTGGCGGCGTTGAGCGCGAAGCGCGCATTGGTGATCGGCACCACGAGCTGCGGGCCCGGAGTATGTGCGATCTCGGGGTCGGTCCCCTTGGTGCCAATCTCGAAGTCGCCGCCCTCCGGCACCAGATAGCCGATGCCCTCCAGCATCCGGCGATACTCCTCCGCGTCGATCTGCTGACCCTTGCGCGACAGGTGCCAAGCGTCGATCTCGGCCTGTAGCTTGCTGCGATCCGAAAGCGCATCGCGGATGCGCGGGCCGAACTCCTGCGCGAGTGCTGCAAACCCTTTCCAGAACTCGTCGGCGTCGATCCCCGTCCCCGGAAGCGCCTCATCCTTGATGAAGGCCGCCAATTCGGGGGCCACCATCAATCCGTGCTTGTCGATCCTCTCGGCCATCTGCCTCTCCTCCTCGCATACGGTTGTGCATTGGCTAATCCATCCCGAGGGGACCGGCAACTAGATGCCGCCGTCACGCGAAAAGGCGCGAGCCCCATGGCCCGCGCCTTTTCGTTTTCCCCTTCGGGGGCTTCACTGCTGCGGCTGCGCCGGTGTCTCGTCGGCAAGCTGCTCGGGCGCGCCGACGATATCGGCATCGTCGGCGGTCTCGACCTCGCCGCTGCCCACGGCCTCGACGGTGGCCTCGGCCTCGGGCTCATTGCCCTGGCCAAAGCCCATGAACACGAGAAACAGGATCAGCAGCACACCGAAGATGGCGACGATCGCCATGCCGGTAAGCGGGCCCTTATGGCGCTTTTCCTGTTTTTCGACATCAGTATGGGGGGCGGACATGGGTATTCTCCTCGAAAGGTTGCCGCGCCGCCAATCACGGTCGCGGTCGGGGGCGCGCTTGAAGCCCACCTGTCTCAGCCCTAACGTCCCGCAAGCTCGAAGGTTCAGCGAAAGGTTCCCGGACATGACACAGCACGATCCCCGCACCGTCTATCTGAGGGATTACACGCCCCCCGCCTATCTCGTGGACGAGGTGCGCCTGACCTTCCGGCTCGCGCCGCATGCGACGCGCGTGCTCTCCGAAATCCGGTTCCGCCCCAACCCCGATGCCACCGGGCGCGACTTCTTCCTGCATGGCGAGGGGCTCAAGCTGATTTCCGCGCATATCAACGGGGCGCAGGTCACGCCCGAACTGATCGAGGGCGGGCTGACGCTCGATGCGCCCGATGCGTCCTTCACCTTCGAGGCCGAGGTCGAGATCGACCCCGAGAACAACACCGCGCTCGAAGGGCTCTACCGCTCGAACGGCATGTATTGCACGCAATGCGAGGCCGAGGGCTTTCGCAAGATCACCTTCTATCCCGACCGCCCCGACGTGATGGCCCCGTTTCATGTGCGCATCGAAAGCGATCTGCCGGTGTTGCTGTCGAACGGCAATCCCGGCGCTTCGGGCGAAGGCTTTGCCGAATGGTCCGACCCCTGGCCCAAGCCCGCTTATCTCTTCGCGCTGGTCGCAGGCGATCTCGTCGCGCATTCGGGCAGCTTCACCACCATGTCGGGCCGCGATGTCGCGCTGAACCTCTGGGTCCGCGAGGCCGATATCGACAAATGCGCCTTCGGGATGGAGGCGCTGAAGAAGTCGATGACATGGGACGAAGAGGTTTACGGGCGCGAATACGACCTCGACGTGTTCAACATCGTCGCGGTCGATGACTTCAACATGGGCGCGATGGAAAACAAGGGGCTGAACATCTTCAACTCCTCCGCCGTACTCGCCTCTCCCGCCACCGCGACCGACGCCGATTTCGAACGGATCGAGGCGATCATCGCGCATGAATACTTCCACAACTGGACCGGCAACCGCGTCACCTGCCGCGACTGGTTCCAGCTGTGCCTCAAGGAAGGTCTCACGGTGTTCCGCGACCAGCAGTTCACCGGCGACATGCGCTCCCATGCGGTCAAGCGGATCGACGATGCGATGCTCTTGCGCGCGGCGCAGTTCCGCGAGGACAATGGCCCGCTCGCCCACCCGGTGCGGCCCGAGAGCTTCGTCGAGATCAACAATTTCTACACCGTTACCGTTTATGAGAAGGGCGCCGAGATCGTTGGCATGCTCCGGCGGCTGGTGGGAGATGAAGGCTACGGCAAGGCGCTCGACCTCTATTTCGAGCGCCATGACGGTCAGGCGGTGACCATCGAGGACTGGCTCCGCGCCTTCGAGGATGCCACGGGCCGCGACCTGTCGCAGTTCGCCCGCTGGTATTCCCAGGCCGGCACACCGCGCGTCCATGTGGCCGAGGACTGGTCGGAGGGGCGTTATACGCTGACGCTCAGGCAGGAGACCCCCCCGACCCCCGGCCAGCCCGACAAGCAGCCGGTGGTGATCCCTGTCGCGGTGGGCCTGCTGAATCCGAATGGCGACGAGGTGGTGCCGACGCAGGTGCTTGAACTGAACGAGGCCGAGCAGAGCTTTGCCTTCGACGGTCTGTCGGCCCGGCCCGTCCCGTCGATCCTGCGCGGCTTTTCGGCGCCGGTGATCCTGCGGCAGGAGCAATCCGACGAGACTCGCGCCTTCCTGCTCGCGCATGACACCGACCCGTTCAACAAATGGGAAGCGGGGCGCGATCTGGCGCGTACCAACCTCATGGCGATGATCCAAGACGGCACGGGCCCCGATGCGGGCTATATCGACGCGCTGGGCCGCGGCATCGCCGACGAAACCCTCGATCCGGCGTTTCGCGCACAGCTTCTGGCCCTGCCGGGCGAGGACGAGCTGGCGCAGGCGATCTTCGAGACGGGCCACGCCCCCGACCCGACCGCGATCCATGAGGCCCGCGAGGCGCTGCGCCATGGGATCGCCGACAGGCTGGGCGACGTGCTGTCCCGGCTTTACGACACGCATCAGATCACCGGCCCCTACAGCCCCGAAGCCGCCGACGCGGGCCGCCGGTCGCTCACCAACGCGGCGCTGTCGCTGCTGTCGCTCACGCAGGGCGGCGACCGGGCGCGGGCGCAGTACCGTGCCGCCGACAACATGACCCAGCAGATCGCGGCGCTGGGCGGGCTGCTCAGGATTGGTGAAGGCGAGGCCGAACTGAAGGCGTTCGAGGATCAATGGAGCCACGAGCGGTTGGTGATGAACAAGTGGTTCGGCTTGCAGGTTGCGGCCTCCGCACCGCGGGACGCCGCCGCCACGGCTGAGGCGCTCACCGCGCATCCGGCCTTCGACTGGAAGAACCCCAACCGCTTCCGGGCCGTGTTCGGCGCGCTCTCGGGCAACGCGGCGGGCTTTCATGCCCCCTCTGGTGCGAGCTACCGGCTGCTCGCCGACTGGCTGCTTAAGCTCGACCCGCTGAATCCGCAGACCACGGCGCGGATGACGCAGGCCTTCTCGACCTGGAAGCGCTATGATGCGGATCGCAAGACGCTGATCCGGGCCGAGCTGGAGCGGATCGCAAGCACAGAGGGCCTCAGCCGCGATACTTCCGAGATGATCGGGCGAATGCTCGCCGATTGACCCAAGCGTGAGGGGGCGCATGGAACGCCCCCTCACCCCTTGCCGTTTGGACCCCGATACCCCCGAACCGCAAGGAGACGGACATGACCGACATTACCGACGCCAAGATCCTCATCATCGCCACCGACGGCTTCGAGAAGGTCGAACTGGAAGTGCCGCGAGACAAACTGCGTGCCGCGGGTGCGACCGTTCACGTGGCCAGCCCGGACGGCGAGGCGATCAAGAGCTGGGACGAGACCGACTGGGGCCCGAAGGCCGATGTCGACCTCGCCATCTCGGATGCGAAGATGGATGATTACCACGCCATCGTGCTGCCCGGCGGCCAGATCAACCCCGATGTGCTGCGCACCAAGCTCGAGGCGGTACAGCTCGTGAAGGACTTCACCACAGCGGGCAAAATCGTCGCGGCGATCTGCCACGGGCCGTGGGTGCTCATCGAAGCCGAGGTGGTCGGGGGGCGCGAAATGACCTCCTATCCCTCGCTTCGCACGGATCTCAGAAATGCGGGCGCCAAAGTGGTCGACCGCGAGGTCGTCACCGATCAGGGCATCATCACCAGCCGCAACCCCGACGATCTCGACGCTTTCGTAGCAAAGATCATCGAGGAAGTGCGCGAAGGCCGTCACGAACGTGACGCGGCCTGACGCATCTTTTGCGGGGCGGTGACCGGTCGCCGCCCCGTATCTCAAAGCGGCGCTCGCTTGCCGCTCTGCCCCTGCCTCGGGCAACTCCATTGCCAAAAGCACGACAATCCCGCAAATGTCACGGAACTGCCTTGTGCTGATGGTTATTAAAGCTTCATGAAAGACCGCATTGACCCGCTGATTGCCGAGCGTGCCCCGTGGATGTTCCGGCAATCACCCTTGGTGAAGCCGTTGCGCGGTCTTTTGCACCTTGCTCTGTCTTACGACCGCACCGTCTCGATCGGTACAAAGCTTCGCGACGAGCCGACGGCGCGGATCATGGGTGACATGGGCGACATGCTCGCCAAGCACCTTACGGTGACTGGCCTCGACAACGTGCCGCGCCACGGCCCGGCGCTTATCGTGGCCAATCATCCCACCGGCATCGCCGACGGGATCATGCTTTACCACGCGCTCAAGACGATCCGGCCCGACCTGTTCATCTATGCCAATGGCGACATCCTGAGGGTGCTGCCGCAGATGCAGGACCTCATCCTTCCGGTCGAATGGCGCAAGGACAAACGCAGCCACGCCAAGACCAAGGTCACCATGGACCTGACCCGGCAGGCGGTCGCGGAGGGGCGGCTTGGCGTGATCTTCCCGTCGGGTCGCCTTGCCAAGCGGCGGGGTCTGCGACTGCACGAGCGGCCATGGATGCCATCGGCGGCGATGCTTGCGCGCAAATTCGATCTGCCGGTGATCCCGGTGAACATCCGCGCCCGCAATTCGGCGCTGTTTTATCTTTTCGACATGGTCCACCCGACGCTACGCGACATCACCCTGTTCCACGAGATGCTGAACAAGGATCGCCAGCCCTATGTCATCACCGTGGGTGAGGAAATCTCGCCCGCCTCACTGCCCATCAAGGCCGAAGGCGGCATCGAGATGCTGCGGCGGGCAACACTGGGTCTGGGCGGGCGCGATGCGCCGACGGTAAGCCTCGTGCGTTCGACCCGTCCGATCCTTCGCACTCGGGCCTGAGCCCCTGAGCCCGGGTCAGGTTTCGGGCCGCGCTTGGGGACGTGGCACACTGAGAAGCGCCTTGCGCTTGCAATAGCTCTGCTCTCGGGTCCACGCCGCCATTTCGGCGCGCATGGACGGCTTGGTCATCGGCCCCCAGTCGGCGGCGATCCCGGCTCGCCTGCCATCCTTGAGCGCCACGGCCCGGTCACGAGTGACGGTGCGCGCCATAATCCGTGCTGCGCAGCTGAGATTGCGCACCGGATCGCGCAACATTGCCCCGTCGCGCGCCACGCAGCCATAGCCGCGCGCCGTGCCGGGCAGGATCTGCAATAACCCGTGATAAAGCCCGCCGCCGCCCACCGCATCGGCGCGGTGCCTGCTTTCGAACCGGGCCAGCGCGGACATGACACCAACCCAGAAGGCCCGGCGCAGCCGGGGCGGATTGTCGGCATAGGCCGGACACCATGTCGCGATATCGTTAGGCACGACGTCGGCGAGGTCCGACGCCGGGCCGCGCAGCGCCGCCATGAGCCCCCGCGTCCATAGCCCGGTACCCGGCTTGCCGTCCCAGCGAGCCTCGGGCAGGAACGGATCGCGAGCTTGCGGGCGCAGTCCCGGCACGGGCAGGATCGAGCTTGCGGCCAACGAGGCGGGGCGCAGCATCGGACGCAAGGTGGCAGGGGGTGCTTGGTCGATCCGAAGATCGGAGGCATCAAGGACGGGTGGGTCGAGGCGCGGTGCAGTGGGACCGGGTGTAGGCGGCGCAGGCGTTGCCTGAACGTCAACCTGCAAGCGTCTGATGGGTATATGTAATTCCGCCGGGTCCGACGGCTCGGCATGGACCGTCGAACCCGACGACACGGCCGTCGATCCCCCCAGGATCGTCAGTGCCACGAGCATGTGGGGATAACTGCACTGTCGCCGCGACACGATGCAACGCGAAAGTGATCTCAGGACGCGCGCGGCTCCGCGACGGCGCGAGGCCTGTGTCGCGGAGGCGACAGCCCTCACGCTCAGCCGGCCTTGCCAGTCTTGTCGGCGACAGCGGCTTGGCGTGGCTGACAGTAGCTCTGGTTGCGGGTCCAGTTGGCCATATCGCTGCGCTTGCGAGACGAATGGAACGGGCCCCAGTCGGCGGCGAGGCCGCGCATTCCCGCTGAGACCACGCCATCGCGCCGCACCGTGCGCGCAGCGATGCGCACGGCGCAGGAGAGGTTGGACACGCCGTCCTTGAGCGCCGAGCCGCTGCCCGCCGCGCAGCCATAGCTGCGCGCGGTGGCCGGGGCGATCTGCACGAGCCCGAACCATTTGCCGCCTCCGCCGACGGCGCCGGGATTCCAGGTGCTTTCATGCTTGGCCAGGGCCGAGAGCATCCCCGCCCAGAAGGCCGCGCGCTCATCCCGTGAGGCCTCGGCATAGCCGGGGCACCATGTCGCGATATCGCCGGGCACTTGGCTCAAAAGCGGCGCACCATGCGCCTTGAGGGCCGCCAGCGTGGCGTCGGTCCACTGCGCACTTTCGGGGCGATGATCCCATGCCATCACCGGCATGGCGGCGGGTGTGGGGGCGGGAGCGACAGGTGCCTCCGGCTCAGGGATCTGAGCGCAGGCGGCGCCGAGACTGAGAAGAGCGATCGGCATGAGGCGGCGCAGACGCGCAGAGACACTCGTCGGGAACATTTTCTGATCTTGTCCGTTGTGGCAGCAACTGAGAGCGATCTGTCCCAGACCGTCGCCTTGAGTCGAGCGCGCAGGCAATCCTACCATATTTTCGGCGAGATACCGCCCAATCGTCGCGCCGGTCCGCCGATCCCCGACATCCTCTCCCTACCCTTGAAGCGCGGGGCGTTCGCGCCTAATCAGACCCGCGACAACGGTGCAAGGAGAGGCTCCCATGCTGGACCTGACATACGAGGCCCCCGCCCCCAAGGTGATCGCGGGCGCGACCGGGGATTGGGAGCTGGTGATCGGCCTTGAGGTGCATGCGCAGGTCGCCACCCGCGCCAAGCTGTTCTCGGGCGCGTCGACGGCCTTCGGCGCGGAACCCAACTCCAACGTCTCGTTCATCGACGCGGGCATGCCCGGCATGCTGCCCGTCATCAACGAGGGCTGCGTGGCGCAGGCGGTGCGCACCGGCCTCGGCCTCAAGGCCGAGATCAACCTGCGCTCGGCCTTCGATCGCAAGAACTACTTCTATCCGGACCTGCCGCAGGGCTACCAGATCAGCCAGCTCTACCACCCGATCGTCGGCGAAGGCGAAGTGCTGGTCGAAATGGGCAACGGTCAGGCGCGGCTGGTGCGGATTGAGCGCATCCATCTCGAACAGGACGCGGGCAAGTCGATCCACGACATGGACCCCAACATGTCCTTCGTCGACCTCAACCGCACCGGGGTGGCGCTGATGGAGATCGTCAGCCGTCCCGACATTCGCGGCCCCGAGGAAGCGGCGGCCTATGTCGGCAAGCTGCGCCAGATCCTGCGCTATCTCGGGACCTGCGACGGCAACATGCAAAACGGCAACCTGCGCGCCGACGTGAACGTCTCGGTCTGCCGTCCCGGCGATTACGAGCACTATCAGGAAACGCAGGACTTCTCGCATCTGGGCACCCGCTGCGAGATCAAGAACATGAACTCGATGCGCTTCATCCAAGCCGCGATCGACTTCGAGGCGCGGCGTCAGATCGCCATTCTCGAAGATGGCGGCAGCGTCGTGCAGGAGACGCGCCTCTACGATCCCGACAAGAACGAGACCCGCTCGATGCGCTCCAAGGAAGAGGCGCATGACTACCGCTACTTCCCCGACCCCGACCTGCTGCCACTCGAGATCGAGCAGGCCTGGGTCGACGACATCGCGGCGCATCTGCCCGAGCTGCCCGATGCCAAGAAGGCGCGCTTCATGGGCGACATGGGGCTGTCGGAGTATGACGCGGGCGTGCTGACCGC
Source organism: Limimaricola cinnabarinus LL-001 (assembly GCF_000466965.1). GTDB lineage: Bacteria > Pseudomonadota > Alphaproteobacteria > Rhodobacterales > Rhodobacteraceae > Limimaricola > Limimaricola cinnabarinus. Next base: position 10,489 of record NZ_BATB01000010.1, on the reverse strand, counting down.
GGAGTTGGCCAACGCCGTGTATTTCGAGGCGGTGGTGAACCACATCGACAGCGCCAAGGACGGCAAGCTTGCCGCGAATTGGGTCATCAACGAGCTGTTCGGTCGCCTAAAGAAGGACGATCTGGGCATCGAGCAGAGCCCGGTCAGCCCTGCGCAGCTCGGTGATATCGTGGCGCTGATCGCCAAGGGGGACATCTCGGGCAAGATAGCCAAGGACCTGTTCGAAATCGTCTACACCGAGGGCGGCGACCCGGCGCAGATCGTCGAGGATCGCGGCATGAAGCAGGTCACGGACACCGGTGCCATCGAGGCGGCGGTCGACGAGATCATCGCCGCCAATCCCGCGCAGGTAGAAAAGGCCAAGCAGAACCCCAAGCTCGCGGGCTGGTTCGTGGGCCAGGTGATGAAGTCCACCGGCGGTAAGGCCAACCCCGCTGCCGTCAACCAGATCGTCACGCAAAAGCTCGGGCTTTGAGCCCGCGCAAGGAGAGCGCCATGACCGCCTATGACTACCGCGTCGTTCCCGCGCCCAAGCGCGGCGTCAAGGAACGCGGGCTGAAGACCTCCGAGGACCGCTATGCGCATGCGTTGCAGTCCACGATCAACGAGATGGCCGCCAAGGGTTGGGAGTATCAGCGCGCCGAGACCCTGCCCTGCGAGGAGCGGCAAGGGTTTCGGGGCCGCAGCACGGTCTATCATTCGGTGCTGGTGTTCCGCCGTGCCACGGCGCAGGTCACGCCCGTCGCCGCCGATCCGATCGCAGCGCAGCCCCAGCCCCAAGGGCTGAGCGCGAGCCGGGCCGAGACCCCGGCCCCGGCCCCCACCCGCGCCGTGCCCGGTGCGCGCGAGGCGCAGGAGATTCCGGATCGTCCCGCTCCGGCGGTCACCGCCTCGCGCGACGACTGAACCGGCACTCCGGTGCCGAAGGGGCGGAAAATGCCCTCCGCCCCTTCAATCTCCGGCTCTTTGGACTAAACTGCCGCGTCCGACTCGAAAGGATGAGGCAGAGCATGGCTAAGAACGACCCCTTCGGTTTCGATATGTCGGTATCGGCATCGAAGAAGAAAAACCCGCGCGGCAGACGTGGGATGTCCGGCGCCTTCGAGACCTCGACACGGGTCTGCGACCATCCGGGTTGCGAAGAGGCGGGCAAGTACCGCGCCCCGAAATCTCCTGATATTCTCGACGATTACTTCTGGTTCTGCAAAGACCACGTGCGCGAATACAATCTCAAATGGAATTTCTTCGACGGCACCACCGAGGCCGAGTTCTCCGAGCAGGTCGAGAACGACCGCGTCTGGGGCCGCTCGACCAAGCCCTTCGGCAAGCGCAGCGAGGAGCAGCGCGCCTGGGCGCGGCTGGGCGTCGACGACCCGCATCAGGTGCTGGGCGAGAACGCCACCCGCAATCCCGGCAAGAACGCGGCCCAGCAGGGCGGACATACCCGCCGCCTGCCCGCGACCGAACGCCGCGCGCTGGAGGTGCTCGATGCCAAGGACAGTTGGTCCAAGGCCGAGATCCGCAAATCCTACAAAGCGCTGATCAAGGTGCTGCACCCCGACATGAACGGCGGTGACCGCAGCCAGGAAGAGCAGCTCGGCGAAGTCGTATGGGCTTGGGACCAGATCAAGGAAAGCAAGTCGTTCCGCGACAAGGATTGATCGGATAGTCCCCCGGCATGCATCGGGCAGTGCCGGGGAAGCTGACTTGCCTCGGGGTGCGGGTCGCACTCCGACGGTCAGGCGATCAGAGCGTCGTGACCGGCCCCGCGCCCAACACCGCGCCCGTGGGCGCCCCGGTGGGCGATCCGCCCTCGGGCTCGTCCGAAACGGCGAGCACGGCCTGAGCCAGCAGCGGACGCAACGCCTCGGGAACCGCCACCCGGCCATCGCGGTCCTCGGGCAGCACGCCGAGCGAGACCGGGGCCGCTTCGCCCGCGATCAACCAAAGCTCCAGCGCCCGACCGGGCGCGGCCGCACCGCTTGGGCGCGAGATCTGCAGCGCGTCCGGATCGGCGGGGTCGTAGGCCACCTGTACCACGAGGCTCCCATCCTCCGCCGCGATTTCCGCGCGCAGACCCGGGCCTACGGGTTCGGAGCGCATCAGGTCGAGGTTGGTCACCACCAGATATGTGCCCGCCGCCAAGGCCGCCGCCGACAGCGCGGGCCACAGCCCCAACCGCCGCAACAGGCCCTCGCGGCGTGCCCCGAAAAGCCGCTCGTCGATGGCGCGCCTGACCCGCAACGGCGGCGTCACGGGCGCGATTTCGTCGGTGAGCGAGGTAAAATCCTCGGTCCAGAGCGCATGGAGCGCGCGGTACTCCGCGTTGCTCTCGAGCCGCCTCTCGGCGCGCGCGAGATCCTCGCCCTCCAGCAGTCCCAGCACGTGTTCGGCGGCCAGAACGGTGTCGTCCTCATGATGATCCCCGGCCCCGGTCATCGCGTCAGGCACTCCTTGAGCCGCATGAGACTGCGACGCAGCCAGGTTCGCATCGTATTGAGCGGCACGTCGTAGCGCGCGGCCAGATCGGCATAACTATCGCCCGCGAGATAGGCCCCGCGCACCGCACCGGCCCGGTCGGGCTCAAGCTCGGTCAGACAGCGCTCGATCTGCGCGCTGTCCGAGGCCGCGACCGCGAGCGCCTCCGGCCCCGGCGCGGTATCGGCCATCGCGGTCACCGCGTCCATGTCGCCACCTCGGCTCTCGGCCTTGCGGCGCATCCGCAGCCGATCGATGGCGTGGTTGCGCGCGATGGTGATGAGCCAGGTCATCGGGCTCAGCCCGTTTACCTGATAGCGCCCCGCGTTGTGCCACACCTTCACGTAGATCTCCTGTAGAGCGTCCTCGGCCTCGGCCCTGTTGCTCAACACACGCAGGCAAATCCCGAAGAGTTTCGCGCTGGTGGCGTCGTAGAGGGCCCCGAACGCGTCGCGATCGCCCAGCGCGATGCGGGCGATCATCGCTTCGATCTCGGTCAGGCGCGACATGATGATGCGGGTCCTCGGACTCTTCCTGCGAAGCCAGACAATGGCGTGTCCCGCCGAAAAGGCAAGCGGCCGGGCCCGTGCTCCCGGGGGCCTTGAACCCCAACGCGCGATGCTACATCACTTGCGCGACCGCAAATGAGGGCCCCTGCCCGCACGCGAAAGGATCATCATGGCCGACGCCCAGACCGACCCCAATGCCCGCCCGACCGAGGAGATCGACATCCGCGAGACCTTCGGCTTCGACAGCGCCATGAAGGTCAAGGGCTTCGCCGAGCGCTCGGACCGGGTGCCCGACATCGACCCGACCTACAAGTTCGATCCCGACACCACCCGGGCCATCCTCGCGGGCTTCGGCAACAACCGCCGCGTCATGGTGCAGGGCTATCACGGCACCGGCAAGTCGACCCATATCGAGCAGGTCGCGGCCCGGCTCAACTGGCCCTGCGTGCGCGTCAACCTCGACAGCCACATCTCCCGTATCGACCTGATCGGCAAGGACGCGATCAAGCTGCGCGACGGCAAGCAGGTGACCGAATTCGCCGAAGGAATTCTCCCTTGGGCGCTGCGCCACCCCTGTGCCATCGTGTTCGACGAATACGACGCCGGCCGCGCCGACGTGATGTTCGTGATACAGCGGGTGCTCGAGACCGACGGCAAGCTGACGCTGATGGACCAGAACCAGGTTCTGACGCCGAACCCTTACTTCCGGCTCTTCGCTACGGCCAACACCGTGGGCTTGGGCGACACCACCGGCCTCTATCACGGCACCCAGCAGATCAACCAGGCGCAAATGGACCGCTGGTCCCTCGTCGCGACGCTGAATTATCTCAGCCACGACGCCGAGGCCGCGATCGTGTTGTCGAAGGCGCCGCATTACAACACCGCCGAGGGACGCCAGATCATCTCCCAGATGGTCACGGTGGCCGATCTCACCCGCACCGCCTTCATGAATGGCGACCTTTCGACCGTGATGAGCCCGCGCACAGTGATCAACTGGGCCCAGAACGCCGAGATCTTCCGCGACGTGGGCTATTCCTTCCGGCTGTCGTTCCTCAACAAGTGCGACGAGCTGGAGCGCCAGACTGTAGCCGAGTTCTACCAGCGCTGCTTCGACGAGGAGCTTCCCGAGAGCGCGGTGAGCACCGCCGGGCGCTGAGCCCTTTCGACGCTGTGCAGAGGCCCGGATCGAAAGAGCCGGGCCTTTCGTTATCATGGGAGCGTGCCGCCTTGCCGCCCCCTGCCGCCAGTGGGATACATTTGCCATGAGCCCCCCGTCCGACAACCCCGCCGATCCGTTCAAGAAGGCCCTGACCGAAGCCACCAAGGTCATGGCCGACGACCGCGAGCTGACCGTGAGCTTCTCGGTCGACCCGCCCGGCCTCACGCATGACAGCGTGCGCCTGCCGCAGGTCAGCCGCCGCATGACCCGCGACGAGGTGCTGCTGGCGCGCGGCACCGCCGATGCGCTGGCGCTTCGCCACCGCTATCACGACGCTGCCGTCAACGCCCGCTACCAGCCGCAGTCGGGAATCGCGCGCGATCTTTACGACGCGATGGAGGGCGCGCGCGTCGAGGCGGTGGGCGCCAGATACATGCCTGGCACCGCCGGAAACATCGACGCCAAGATCGGATCGGATGCCCGCCGCAAAGGTTATGACCAGATCCGCGACAAGGCCGACGCGCCGCTCGCCGTCGCGGCCGGATACCTGATCCGCCACCTTGCCACGGGCCGCGACCTGCCCGGCGGCGCGGACAACGTGATGGAGTTATGGCGCGGCTTCATCGAGGATCAGGGTGGCGCGCGGCTCGAGGATCTCGCCGAGGCGCTGCACGACCAGAAGAGCTTTGCCCGCTTCGCACGCGAGCTGATCCGCGATCTCGGCTATGGCGACCAGCTCGGTGACGATCCGGACATGGAAGACCCCGATCAGGAGGACGAAGCCTCCGAGGAGGAGGACGACCAGGACCCCGATTCCACCGGCGAGGACGACGAGGACGATCAGGAGGACGAGGCGTCCCCCGAGCAGAGTCAGGACCAGCAGCAGGACCAGAGCCAGGCGCAGGTCTCGATGGATGATCAGGCCGAGGCCGAGGATGCCGAGGAGCAGGAGATGCCCGAGGGCGAAGCCCCTCAGGACCCTTCGCCCCCGGCCGCTTCGGATGCCGATCCCAACTACCTCGTCTTCGAGACGAAGCACGATGAGGAGATCGCGCCGAGGATCTGGCCGAAGCCGCCGAGCTGGAGCGGCTGCGCGCCTATCTCGACCAGCAGCTCGACCCCCTCAAGGGCGCGGTCAGCCGCCTCGCCAACAAGCTGCAGCGCAGGCTTCAAGCGCAGCAGAACCGGTCTTGGGAGTTCGATCGCGAGGAAGGCATCCTCGATGCGGGCCGCCTTGCCCGGGTCATCGCCAACCCCACGACGCCCCTGTCGTTCAAGGTCGAGAAGGACACCGAGTTCCGCGATACCGTGGTGACGCTGCTGATCGACAATTCGGGCTCGATGCGCGGACGGCCGATCTCGATCGCCGCGATCTGCGCCGACGTGCTGGCCCGTACGCTCGAGCGCTGTCAGGTCAAGGTCGAGATCTTGGGCTTCACCACCCGCGCATGGAAGGGCGGTCAGGCGCGCGAGGCATGGCTCGCCGCCGGTCGTCCCGCCGGACCCGGCCGTCTCAACGATCTGCGCCACATCGTCTACAAACGCGCCGATGCGCCGTGGCGGCGCACCCGCGACAATCTCGGGCTGATGATGAAGGAAGGCCTGCTGAAGGAGAACATCGACGGCGAGGCGCTCGAATGGGCGCATCGGCGGCTGCTGGCGCGGCGCGAGGCTCGCAAGGTGCTGATGGTGATCTCGGACGGCGCACCAGTCGATGACAGCACGCTGTCGGTGAACCCGGCCAACTACCTCGAAAAGCACCTGCGCGACGTGATCGCCATGGTCGAGAAGCGCAAGGCGGTGGAGCTGACCGCCATCGGCATCGGCCATGACGTGACGCGCTATTATGACCGCGCGGTGACGATCACCGACGTGGACCAGCTCGCGGGGGCCATGACCGAGCAGCTCGCCTCGCTCTTCGACAACGATCCGCGCAAGCGGGCCCGCGTCCTCGGAATGAACAGGGTCGCCTGATGTACCAGAACTTCGCCACCACCGCCCGCCCCGAACAGGGCCCGCCGCGTCTCGCCAAGCTGCGCGAACGCATGGCTGCCGAAGGCCTAAACGGCTGGATCGTGCCGCGCGGCGACACCTGGCGCGGCGAGAACGTGCGCGCGCGAGACGAGCGGCTCGCTTGGCTCACCGGCTTTACCGGATCGGCCGGGTTCGCGGCGATCCTCGCCGATAAAGCGGGCGTCTTCATCGACGGGCGCTACAAGATCCAGATCAAGAGCCAAGTGGCACCCGAATTCACCCCCGTGGACTGGCCCGCCACCAAGCTCGCCGATTGGCTGATCTCGGAGCTGCCCGAGGGCGGCACCGTGGGCTATGACGCGTGGCTGCACACGCCCGAGGAGATCCGCGAGCTGCATGACAGGCTGCACCCCAAGGGGATCGGCCTGAAACCCTGCGACAACCTCGTGGACGCGATCTGGGAGGACCGCCCGGCCCCGCCGCCCGCGCCCTTCATCGCATGGCCCAAGGAGTTCGCGGGCAAGAGCCATGCCGAGAAGCGCGCCGAGATCGCCGCCATGCTGAAGCGCGAGGGGCAGCGCTGTGCCGTGCTCACCCTGCCCGACTCGATCGCGTGGCTTTTGAACATTCGTGGCGACGACGTGCCCTGCACTCCGGTGCCCCTGAGCTTCGCGATCCTCGATGAGACCGGACGCTGCGAACTGTTCTGCCCCAGGGGCAAGGCCGACGGCCTGCGCGACCATCTGGGGCCGGATGTCGATGTGCTCGACATCGACGCCTTTCTTGGAGCGCTGGGCCAGCTTGTCGGCCCGGTGCGCGTCGATCCCAAATCCGCGCCGTCGATCATCGAGACCACCCTCAAGGGCTGGGAGACCGAGATCGCCGAGGCCGAGGACCCCTGCATCCTGCCCAAGGCCCGCAAGAACGCCGCCGAGATCGAGGGCGCGAGGCAAGCGCATCTGCGCGACGGCGCCGCTGTCTGCCGTTTCCTGCACTGGCTCGACGCCGAGGCGTCGCGGCTGGCGGACGAGCCGAGCCACAAGCTCACCGAGATCGGCGTCGTCACCGCCCTCGAAGGCTTTCGCCACGAGACGAACGAGCTGCGTGGCATCAGCTTCGAAACCATCTCAGGCGCGGGCGAGCACGGCGCGATCACGCATTACCGCGTGACCGAAGACACCGACCGCGACGTGCGGATGGGCGAGCTCCTGTTGGTGGATTCGGGCGGGCAGTATCTCGACGGGACCACTGACATCACCCGCACCATCGCCATCGGTGCGCCGCCTGCGGATGCCGCCGACTGCTACACCCGCGTGCTGCAGGGCATGATCGCGCTCAGCCGGGCACGGTTTCCCAAGGGGCTCGCGGGACGCGACCTCGACGCGCTGGCGCGCTTCCCGCTGTGGACTGCCGGTCTCGACTATGATCACGGCACCGGCCACGGGGTCGGCGCCTATCTCTCGGTGCATGAGGGACCGCAACGGATTTCCAAGGGTTCGGAGAGCAAGATCGAGCCGGGCATGATCCTGTCGAACGAGCCGGGCTATTACCGCGAGGGGCATTTCGGCATCCGCATCGAGAACCTGATCGTCACCCGCGAGGCCCCGGCCCTGTTTGGCGCCGACGACCGCGAGATGTACGACTTCGAGACCCTGACCTTTGTGCCGCTGGAACGGCGGCTGATCGTCGCGGAGATGCTTTCGCCTGCCGAGCGGGACTGGATCGACGCCTATCACGCGACTACACTCGACAAGATCGCCCCGCGCCTCGACGGCGCGGCGTTGGACTGGCTCAAGGCCGCCTGCGCGCCGCTCTGACGGCAGGGCTCAACCCACAGGGAGCACGAATACATGAGCGATCACATCACGATCCGTCCCGCCGAGGGCACTTGGGTGGTGCGCGCGGGTGGCGCGGTGCTGGGCGAAAGCAGCCGCGCGCTGGAACTGGTCGAGGGCGACTACCCGGCGGTCATCTACTTCCCGCGCGAGGACATCGCCATGGCCTTCCTCGAGCCCTCCAAGACCCGCTCGCACTGCCCCTGGAAAGGCGACGCGCGATACTACAACATCATCGCCAAGAGCGGCGCGATCGAAGATGCGGTCTGGTCCTACGAGGATCCCAAAGCAGGCATGGAGCAGATCAAGGACTGTCTCGCCTTTTACAAGAACAAGGTCGCGGTCGAGCAGGTCTGACCCGTCCCTCGTATGGCGGCCGTCAGGAATGTTCCTCGGCCGCCATGCGCGTCAGCGCCCGGTTCACGGCCCGCAGCGCATCGACCTGAAACAGCGCCCCCCACAGTTCCGGCGCCTCGTCTTCGGGGCCGAAGCGGACCACCGGCACGAAGGGGCGCTGCACCGTCTCGAACAACGGCATCGCCTGTTCCAGCGTCGCCCCCGACTGCACGAAGACCCCTTCGGCGATCATTTCCCGGCAGGCGTCTTCGGGGGCCGCGCGCGGCGCGCCGGTGGCCCGCATCACCGTCTCGACCCGGATCGTGCCCAGAAGCCATGCCTGCGGCCCTGCCGCCAGATGCACGCCGCGCCGCGCCAGCTGTGTCAGGAAAAACGAGCGCTGCACCAGCCGCGAGGCCACCGCCGAGGCCAGTGAAACCGCAACCATCACCGCGAGCCCGGTCTGCCAGTCGCCCGTCAGTTCGAAAACGATCAGCGTGGTCGAGATCGGCGCGCCGAGCACGGCGGCGGCAACCGCGCCATCCCCGCCAGCGCATAGAGCGTGCCCTCGCCCGAGAATTCGGGCGCGATGGCGGTTGCAACGGTGCCGAAAGCCAAACCCGTCAGCGCCCCGATCATCAGCGAGGGCGAAAAGATCCCGCCCCCCATGCGTCCGGCCATGGTGATCGCCACCGCCGCCACCTTGATCACCACGAAGATCACCGCGAGATCGAAGGCGAGGCTGCCCTGCAAGGCGGCGGAGGTCGTCTCATAACCGACGCCGATAATGTGCGGAAAGAAGATCGCGATCATCCCGAGGATCAGTCCCGTTGCCATCGGACGCAGCCAGCGCGGCAGCGACAATCGGGCCTGCACCGCATTGGCCAGATCGTCGGCCCAGAAGATCGACCGCATCAACGCCACCGCGACAAGACCGCATAACAGTCCCAGAAGCACGAAAGCGGGCAGCTCGACATAGAAGGCCAGCGCGTTCTTGTCGGGAAGCGTGAACTCGGTCACGTCGCCCCAGACGAGCCGGCCCAGAACCGTGCCCGCGACGCTGGCGATGGCGATGGGCGCGAAGGCATGCACCGCGAAGTGCCGCAGCACCACCTCGAGCGCGAAGAGAGCGCCCGCGATGGGCGCGTTGAAGCTCGCCGAGACCGCGGCGGCGACGGCGCAGCCCAGAAGATCGCGCCCTGTGATGCCATCGGCGCGGATCCAGCTCGACACATAGGTCGCAAGCACCGAAGCGAGATGTACCACCGGCCCCTCGCGCCCCGTGGAGCCCCCGGTAGAGAGGGTGATCATCGAGGCCAGAGCCGAGATCAGCCCCCGCTTGCGCTCCACCCGGCCCTCGCGCAACGCCGCGCCCTCGATCACCTCGGCCACGGAGCGCACGCGCGCATCCTCGGTGAACCGGTCGAGCAGCAGCCCGACGGTCAGACCGCCTATCACCGGCAAACACAGGAGCCAGTACCATGGCAGCGAGGCCGCGAAACTATGCAACATCGCGACGTCATCGGTGCCGTAGAGCGCGGCCTGCAAGGTTTCGACACCGGCGCGGAATCCGATCGCGGCAATGCCCGCGGCGCTGCCCAGAATCAAGGCGATGAACCAGAACTGAACTTGGCTCGGCCCGTGGCTGCGGATGAGCGACCAGACCTCCCTCCAGCTTGCGCTGACGCGTCCGACCGAGGCGCGCAGGCGTCCTTCGGACCGATTTGAGCTGTCTGTCATCGTCCAATGCCACCTCTCGCCCCGCTTCGGTTCTAGATCGGAACAAGGCGCGATTGAAGATGCGGCAACGTCATCGTCATGTGGCTTACAGCGGGCACATGAAGCTAAATGTCGAAACTACTGCTAACGAGGTATGGCGCAAGAACAAGAAATTTCCGATAAAGCTTGTATTGAAGCGAGATATTTATCGTCTCATGGGCTCAAGTCTCAGGTGACGAGCGTTACTGTTTTACCGAGGACGGAGGTGAGTGGTCGTCCAAGGAGTGAAGTTATTTACCCTTGGCAGGGTCAAAGCCGGACTTCGCGGTGTGAGCATTGAAACCTTGCGAGGTTTTGAAGCTCACACCGTTTTTTTTTAGGGTCAGGACGGCGCTGTTGCACATATCGGTGATGGGGATTCACTGGGCGCGCGCTGAGGGTTAGCTCGGGGACATACCGAAGCCTTCCCCGACCCGCTA
>NZ_BATB01000011.1 GCF_000466965.1 Limimaricola cinnabarinus LL-001 | reverse complement strand
AGATTGCGGCTGACCAGCGCATATTCGATGATCTCGCCCGGCCGCACGCTCTCGCGCTCCACCAAAACCTCATCGCCCCCATCCGTCATCTCGACAACGCTGAACGTCAGTTCGCTGGAAAGATCCTGGGCAAAAACCGGGGCCGCGCAGAAGACACCCATGACGCCGGCGATCCCGCCGCACAGGGTTCTGCTTATCTTGTCTTTCATGTTCGATGTCCTTCTTGTGGAAGTGCAGGGAAAGGAATTCGGCCAGTCGTTGCCGTCCTTTCCTCACAATATCCACGAATTGCAGGCATCTAGTTCATCCGGGAGGGTAGTAATTCGTGCATCGGGTGAACTCCTGTCCACAGGCATATATTGATGCGGCCTTGCGGATGTATTCTCCGGCGCTGTCAGCCCCGGCTGAAATGTGAAATGCCCGCCATGGGAATGGCGGGCATTTGCAGCAGGTCGGAATTGTATTTTGAATTCAGGCGTCAGAGCCTCGGACGCGTGCCTGAATGACCGCGAAGAGCACGATCGAGCATTGCGTGCTCAGGACGTAGCCGAGGAAAGAGGCGAGGAGCCCGTAACCCATGAGCAGCATTGCCGCGGCGAGCATCATGCCCGTCAGCATGGAGAGGACCAGCAGGCCCATCACATGATTGCCGCCATCATCGTCCGAGATCATCTCGTTGAATTGCGGCGCGGGCAGGTCGAGGGGGCGGTTCAGCGGCTGGGTGTTCATGTCGTGCTCCTGCGGTTTCGGGTTGAGATCATATTGACCCGATCTGGAGAATCTTTCCGACGGCGGCTGGATATGAATCGATGTCTGAGGTCTCAATGCCTCTCCATCTGCAGGGGCTATCCTATCCGATAGGCGTGTCGGAATGTTCCGCGACGTACCGTCACGACGTGACTTCACGCCAAGCGCCTTGAAATTTTCACAAAGGGCAGGAGATTGTGACCCATATCGCGGGTCCGGTTGTCTGTCGAATAGGTCGGATCAATTCAAAAGGATGTACCATGCATATTCTGATTGCCGATGATCACGACCTCGTTCGCGAAATGATGGCCTCCTATCTGGAGAAGGAGGGCGGGATAAAAGTGACCCAGTCCGCCAATTACGACCAGGCTTTCACCGAATTGAAAAAGAACGGCCCCTTCGAACTCGTTCTTCTCGATTACAAGATGCCCGGAATGCGCGGGCTCGAGGGGCTCAAGCAGGCGCTTGGCGCCAGCGGCGGCAATCCTGTCGCGCTGGTGTCGGGCGACGCCGATCGCACGGTCGCGGAAGAGGCGCTGGGGGCGGGTGCGGCAGGGTTCCTCCCCAAGACCATGTCCGCCAAATCCGTCATCAACGCCGTGAAGTTCATGGCGCTGGGGGAAACCTTCGCGCCGATCGATTTCATGACCGCAAAGGACGAGGACAACCCGGCCGCCGGTCACCTGACCAAGCGCGAGCAGCAGGTGCTCAAGGGGCTGTCGGTCGGAAAGTCCAACAAGGAGATCGGCCGCGATTGCGGGATTCAGGAAGTCACCGTCAAGCTGCACGTCAAGACGCTGTGCCGCAAGCTCGGTGCCCGAAACCGCACCCAGGCCGCCATTGCCGCCAAGGATCAGCGGCTGATCTGAGCCGCACCCGGCGCATGTGTGCGAAACCTCGCTTCGGACAGGGAGCGGCTGCCGCGACGGCCCGCGATCGCGACATGATGGGGCGGGCCGTCCTTGATCGGGCGTTCGATCGTCAGGCGGGCCGTCGCATCGCACCTTCGTTCGGGTAGTCCCGCCATCTGAAGGGCATGCTCGGCCCGCTCCTTCTGAAGGCTAGGATGCGTTCGACCGCTCTTGATGACCGGAAGGGCGCCCGCCTCACCCCGTCTTTCGTGACCTCATGCCTCCACGCCTTGTCGGCGAGGAGGTATTGTCATGTCGATCACGTTGCCTGTCGGAAGCCTCGTGCCCGATACTGCCGCGACCTCCGGCCTTTTTGGTGGCAATGTCCTCGCCACGCGGTCGAGCATGACCGGCGAGGGATCGTATGACGAGGCCGTCGACGGGCTGAACGTCGCGGGGCTTCGATATCCCGGAGGCTCGCTCACCGAATACTGCTTTGACATTTCGGACCCCGACGCCGCCGAAGCGATCGACGACCGGACGGGCGAGGCGACGGATTTCATCCCCCTGTCGGAGTTCATGTCCTATGCCGGGATGAACGGACATGCCGTGACGATCGTGCTTCCGACCCGGACGCAATTCGGCACGCAGACAGATGCGAATGGCAACCGGTCACCCGAGGTGGACGAGGGCACTCTGCGCGACTTCGTCCATGATCTGATGACTGGTGAATATGGCGATGCGCAGGTCCGCGCTCTCGAGATCGGCAATGAATATTGGGGTTCGGGCGAATGCAGCGCCGTGGAATACGGCCGGCTAGCAGCCGAGATGTCGCGGATCGTCCGGGACGAGCTCGACCTGGTGGAGCGGCTCCATGGCATCGACACGTCCCAGACGAAGCTCCTCGTCCAGATGGGCAGCAACCATGGCAGCTCCTGTCTTTCGGACGCGTATGGGGGCCAGGACGGCGTGCAGGCGATCGCGGATCTGATGGCGCGCTTTCCGTCATCCGACATTTCCGAGAACTGCCTCTATGCCAGTGGCGACGTCAACTGGACCCAAGCCAATGATGCCTTGATCCGCATGTCCTTCGACACGACCGAAAGCCGTGACGCGATCGACGGGGTGGTCGCGCATGTCTATTCCCAAGGCACGACCTTCAGCAGGCAGTTCGCTCTCGACTGCATCCGCTCAGGCTGGCTCGAACAGGAGGGGTTCGAGGATCTGGAGATCCACGTGACCGAATGGAACCAGCGGATGGGAGAGCAGCCAGACGGCACCGAGCCGGGGGGGCTGGTGCAGGCGCAGGAGATGCTCGAACTGGTCGAGGAGTTCATGTCGTCGGGCGTGGAGCAGGCGCATGTCTGGCCCCTGATCCAGAACACGACGAACGCCCTCGCATCGGGGTTCGATTACGACGCGCCGTCCGTCGCGGGCGAGATGTTCTCGATGATGTCGCGGCACCTTCCGGGCAAGAGCCTCGTCGACATGGTGGCGAACGACCCCGACGAGACGGAGTTCAGCGCGGGAGAGGCCGACATTCACGCATTCGCGGGCGACGGCGACATGCTGCTCTATGTTCTGTCCAAGGCTGACACGCCGGTTTCGATGGACATCGACCTTTCCGCATTCCTTGCGGCCGCAGGCAGGGTCGAGATATCCGTTCTCGGACGAAGCCCAGATGCCGAAGGCGCGGAGCGCGCGCTACATGTGGCGCAGGGGCGGGATCAACCACCCGGACCGTCGCACGACATGACCGTCGAATGCGATCTGGCGGCGGACGAGATCATGCAGGTGGTCATCCATGACATCGTCCCGACCGAGACATTTGCTGCGGTCCTTGGTGCTCCGGCGTCCGGGGATGTTTCATCGGAACCGGTGTCTCCCGACGGCTTCGAGGTGGATGATGCCTCTTCAACGGATGGTATCGAACAGCTCGCGCTCCGGAGGAAACGGAGGCTTCGGAGGATGGCAGCTGGGCAGGCCTGTCGGCGGCCTTGGCGCTTCTGCCGTTGCTGGCTCTTTTCGGGGTCTAGGCGGTTCGTTCCGGCAATGGGGCCCTTCGCCCATGCCATCCGTCGCACTCCCTCCACGCCAGCCTGTCGGCGGCACGCGCAACCGGCGCGCAGGTGCAGGACAGCGGGCGCGAGGGCGTCGGAGAAAGGGTTTGCATCCTCGACCCGTGTCGGTTAGGGACAGCGCTCATTCACCTAGTCCACCGGAATCAGGGTGACCCTCTCGATGATGAAAGGGGCCTTCCGGTGATGTCGAAAGGACAGACCCATGGCGCTCCATGCCAAGGAACTCCGCGACAAGTCCGCGGACCAGCTCCGCGAGCAACTCGTCGACCTCAAGAAAGAAGCGTTCAACCTGCGCTTCCAGCAGGCCACCGGCCAGCTCGAGAACACCGCGCGCATGCGCGTCGTCAAGCGCGGCGTCGCCCGTATCAACACCATTCTGAACCAGAAGGCGGCCGCGGCCGCCGGCACGGAGGCCTGAGCCCATGCCCAAACGCATCCTGCAAGGCGTCGTGACCTCGAACCAGAACGCGCAGACTGTCACCGTGTCGGTCGAGCGTCGTTTTACGCATCCGGTTCTGAAGAAGACGATCCGTAAGTCCAAGAAGTATCGGGCTCACGACGAAGCGAACTCCTTCAATGTGGGCGACAGCGTCCGCATCCAGGAATGCGCTCCGAAATCCAAGACCAAGCGCTGGGAAGTGATCGCCGAGTAAGGCGTTTCATCTTCCAGCTTGAACGAAACCCTGGGGAGAAGGCCATTGAGAGCCCCCCAAAGGTCGGGAGAAACCCATGATCCAGATGCAGACCAATCTGGATGTCGCTGACAACTCCGGCGCACGCCGGGTGCAGTGCATCAAGGTCCTCGGCGGTTCGCACCGCCGGTATGCGTCGGTCGGCGACATCATCGTGGTGTCCGTCAAGGAAGCGATCCCCCGTGGCCGCGTGAAGAAAGGTGACGTCCGCAAGGCCGTCGTCGTGCGCACCGCCAAGGAAGTTCGCCGCGAAGACGGCACTTCGATCCGCTTCGACCGCAACGCGGCCGTCATTCTCAACAACAACAACGAGCCGGTCGGCACCCGTATCTTCGGGCCGGTGGTTCGTGAGCTGCGCGCGAAGAACTTCATGAAGATCATCTCGCTTGCGCCGGAGGTGCTGTAATGGCTGCCAAACTCCGCAAGGGTGACAAGGTCGTCGTTCTGACCGGCAAGGACAAGGGCAAGACCGGCGAGATCCTCTCGGTCAACCCCACCGCCGGCAAGGCCGTGGTCGAAGGGCTCAACGTCGCCATTCGTCACGTCAAGCAAAGCCAGTCCGACCAGGGCGGCCGCCAGCCCAAGTCGATGCCGATCCAACTGTCGAACCTGGCCATCGTCGATGCCAACGCAAACCGGCCCGCGTGGGCTTCCGCGAGGAAGACGGCAAGAAGGTCCGCTTTGCCAAGACAACCGGGGACGTGATCTGATGCTCGACACCGCGAACTACACCCCGCGTCTCAAGGCGTCCTTCGCCGACGAGATCAAGGCCAAACTCCGCGAGGAGTTCGGTTACAAGAACGACATGCAGATCCCGCGCCTGGACAAGATCGTCCTGAACATCGGCGCCGGGGCCGAGGCCGTCCGCGATTCCAAGAAAGCCAAGTCCGCCCAGGACGATCTTTCGACGATCGCCGGTCAGCGTGCCGTCGTCACCAAGGCCAAGAAGTCGATCGCCGGCTTCCGCGTCCGCGAGGACATGCCACTCGGCAGCAAGGTCACGCTGCGCGGCGACCGGATGTACGAATTCCTCGACCGCCTGATCACCGTGGCGATGCCCCGGATCCGCGACTTCCGTGGCGTCCCCGGCAAGAGCTTCGACGGCCGTGGCAACTACGCCATGGGCCTCAAGGAGCACATCGTGTTCCCGGAGATCAACTTCGACAAGGTCGACGAGGTCTGGGGCATGGACATCGTCATCTGCACCACCGCGAAGACCGACGCGGAAGCGAAGGCGCTGTTGAAGCATTTCAACATGCCGTTCAACAGCTGATCCGCGGGAGGAAAGAGAGATATGGCCAAGAAATCCATGATCGAACGCGAGAAGAAGCGCGAGCGTCTGGTGGCGCAGTATGCCGCCAAGCGCGCCGAGCTCAAGGCGATCGCGAACGATAAAGACAAGCCCGTGGAAGAGCGCTTCAAGGCGAACCTGAAGCTCGCGCAACTGCCGCGCAACAGCTCGCCCACCCGTCTTCACAACCGCTGCCAGCTGACGGGGCGTCCGCACGCCTACTATCGCAAGCTGAAACTCAGCCGGATCATGCTGCGCGAGCTCGGCTCGAACGGGGAAATCCCCGGCATGGTCAAGTCGAGCTGGTAAGGAGGGTCCACAGATGAACGATCCCATCGGTGATATGCTGACCCGCATCCGCAACGCGCAGATGCGTCACAAGTCCACCGTCATCACCCCCGCCTCCAAGCTGCGCGGCTGGGTGCTCGATGTCCTCGCCGACGAAGGCTACATCCGTGGCTACGAGTCGACCACCGGCAAGGACGGGCACCCCGCTCTCGAGATCAGCCTGCGCTATTACGAAGGCGCCCCGGTGATCCGTGAGTTGAAGCGGGTCTCCAAGCCCGGTCGCCGCGTTTATATGAGCGTCAACGACCTCCCGGCTCCGCGCCAGGGTCTCGGCGTCTCGATCGTCTCCACGCCCCGCGGCGTGATGTCGGATGCAAATGCACGCGCAGCCAATGTCGGCGGCGAAGTGCTTTGCACCGTATTCTAAGGAGGGTCCGGAATGTCTCGTATCGGTAAACGCCCGGTCGCTCTGCCCAGCGGCGTGACCGCCAACCTGTCGGGCCAGTCGGTCGAAGTGAAGGGGCCCAAGGGCACCCGCAGCTTCACCGCCACCGACGACGTCACGCTGACGCTCGAGGATGGCGCGATCTCGATCACGCCCCGCGGCACGTCCAAGCGCGCACGTCAGCAGTGGGGCATGTCCCGCTCGATGGTGCAGAACCTCGTCACCGGCGTCTCGGAGGGCTTCAAGAAGGAGCTCGAGATCCAGGGCGTGGGCTACCGTGCCCAGATGCAGGGCAATGTCCTGAAGCTGGCGCTCGGCTACAGCCACGACGTGAACTTCGAGGTGCCGCAGGGCGTCACGGTCACGGCGCCCAAGCAGACCGAGATCGTGGTCGAAGGCATCGACCAGCAGCAGGTTGGACAGGTTGCGGCGAACATTCGCGAGTGGCGCGCTCCCGAGCCCTACAAGGGCAAGGGCATCCGCTACAAAGGCGAGTTCATCTTCCGCAAGGAAGGCAAGAAGAAGTAAGGACGCGAAAAAATGGCAAACAGCAAACGGGATCTGTTCCTGAAGCGCCGTCAGCGCGTCCGGAGCAAGCTGCGCAAGGTGAACGCGGGGCGTCCGCGTCTCTCCGTGCACCGCAGCAACAAGAACATCAGCGTCCAGCTGATCGACGACGTGAACGGCGTCACTCTCGCCTCGGCCTCCTCTTTGGAGAAGGATCTGGGCATCATCGGGAAGAACAACGTCGAGGCGGCCGCGAAGGTCGGTGCGGCGATCGCAGAGCGTGCGAAGGCGGCCGGCGTGTCCGAAGCCTATTTCGACCGCGGCGGCTTCCTGTTCCACGGCAAGGTCAAGGCGCTCGCTGACGCGGCCCGTGACGCCGGCCTGAAGATCTGAGGAGACGTAACATGGCAGAACGTGACAACCGTCGCCGCGACCGCGATGAGAACCCGGAATTCGCCGATCGTCTCGTGGCGATCAACCGGGTCTCCAAGACGGTCAAGGGCGGCAAGCGCTTCGGCTTCGCGGCGCTCGTCGTCGTCGGTGACCAGAAGGGCCGTGTCGGCTTCGGCAAGGGCAAGGCCAAGGAGGTCCCCGAGGCCATCCGCAAGGCCACCGAGCAGGCGCGCCGCAACCTGATCCGCGTGCCGCTGCGCGAGGGTCGGACCCTGCACCACGACATGGAAGGCCGCCACGGCGCCGGCCGTGTCGTCATGCGGGCGGCACCCGCGGGTACCGGCATCATCGCCGGCGGCCCGATGCGTGCGGTGTTCGAGATGCTCGGGCTTCAGGACGTCGTGTCCAAGTCGCTCGGCTCGCAGAACCCGTACAACATGATCCGCGCGACGCTGGACGGCCTCCGCGCCGAGCAGTCGCCGCGTGCGGTCGCCCAGCGTCGCGGCAAGAAGGTCGCCGACATTCTGCGCAAGCCCGAAGAGGCCGGCGCCGAAGTCGCCGAAGCCTGAGGAGAGCGGACATGGCAACCATCGTCGTCAAGCAGATCGGCTCGCCGATCCGTCGCCCCGCCGTTCAGCGTGCCACGCTGAAGGGCCTCGGGCTCAACAAGATGCACCGCACCCGCGAGCTCGAGGACACCCCCTCGGTGCGCGGCATGGTGAACTCGATCCCGCACCTCGTGCAGATCATCGAAGAAAAGGCCTGAGCCGCCGGCTCAGCGCGAACAGGAAGGGCGCCGCGGGAAACCGTGGCGCCCTTTTCGCATGCCTTTGGGCATCGCCGCCAAGAAGCGGAAGCAGCAGGAAGCGACCGGAGCGGGGCGGAGGTCCGGCCTTCGCCTGTCCCGCACGGCTTGCATGCGCGGCGCGAGGATCGTATACGCCGCCGGTGGCCCTTTCGAGGGGTCCGAATCCATTCAATGAAGCCGCGTTTGCCCGTTCCGTCGCTGGGGGGCAGTTCCGGCAAAGGAGAAGCGACATGAAACTCAACGAACTGCGCGACAATCCGGGCGCCACCAAGAAACCCAAGCGCGTCGGCCGTGGCCCGGGCTCGGGCACCGGTAAAATGGGTGGCCGCGGCATCAAGGGTCAGAAGTCCCGTTCGGGCGTGGCCATCAAGGGCTACGAGGGCGGCCAGATGCCGCTCTACCAGCGTCTGCCCAAGCGCGGCTTCAACAAGCCGAACCGCCGCGAATACGCCGTCGTCAACCTGGGCCTGATCCAGAAGTTCATCGATGCGGGCAAGATCGACGCCGGTCAGGACATCACCGAGGATGCGCTGATCGCGTCAGGCCTGGTGCGCCGCAAGCGCGACGGCATCCGCGTTCTGTCCAAGGGCGAGTTCACCTCCAAGGCCAACCTCGCCGTGACCGGCGCGTCCAAGGGCGCGATCGAGGCGGTCGAGAAGGCGGGCGGCAAGCTCACCCTCACCGCACCGGCGGCCGCCGCCGAATAATCGGTGGCCGGGGGGTCTTGCGCTCCCCAGCCCCGTCACCGACTGTTCCCGCGCCGCCGACCGGAAGACCCCGGTCCGGCGGCGCTGACATGACATAGAGAGCCCCGATGGCATCAGCAGCAGAACAGATGGCCGCCAACATGAGCTGGGGGGCCTTCGGCAAGGCCACCGAGCTCCGTCAGCGGATCCTCTTCACGATCGGCCTCCTGATCGTCTACCGGCTCGGCACCTTCATCCCCGTGCCGGGGATCGACGGTGCCGCGCTGCGCAATTTCATGGAGAGCGCGGCCTCCGGCATCGGCGGCATCCTGTCGATGTTCACCGGCGGCGCTCTGAGCCGGATGGGCATCTTCGCCCTCGGCATCATGCCCTACATCTCCGCCTCGATCATCGTGCAGCTCATGGCCTCGATGTACGAGCCGCTCAAGCAGCTCAAGAAAGAGGGCGAGCAGGGCCGCAAGAAGATCAACCAGTACACTCGCTACTTCACCGTGGTGCTGGCGACATTCCAGGCCTACGGCCTCGCCGTCAGCTTGGAGGCGGGCGATCTCGTCACCGACCCGGGCCTGTTCTTCCGCGCCTCGACGATGATCACCCTTGTCGGCGGCACCATGTTCCTGATGTGGCTGGGCGAGCAGATCACCGCGCGCGGCATCGGCAACGGCATCTCGCTGATCATCTTCGTCGGCATCATCGCCGAAGTGCCCGCCGCTCTGGCGCAGTTCCTGAGTCAGGGCCGGTCCGGCGCGATCTCCCCGGCGGTGATCCTGCTGGTTGTCGCCATGGTGATCGGCGTGCTCACCTTCGTGGTGTTCATGGAGCGGTCCCTCAGGAAGATCCACATCCAGTACCCCCGCCGCCAGGTCGGCATGAAGGTCTATGATGGCGGCTCCTCGCACCTGCCGATCAAGGTCAACCCGGCCGGCGTGATCCCGGCGATCTTCGCCTCGGCGCTGCTGTTGCTGCCGACCACGCTCTCGACCTTCTCGGGCGGGCAGGGCGGTCCGGTGATGTCGACGATCCTCGCCTATTTCGGTCCCGGTCAGCCACTCTACCTGATCTTCTTCGCGGCGATGATCATCTTTTTCACCTACTTCTACACCCGCGAAGTGGCGTTCAAAACCGAGGAAGTCGCTGACAACCTCAAGAACCAGAACGGCTTCATCCCCGGCATCCGTCCCGGCAAGCGCACGGCCGAGTATCTCGACTATGTGCTGAACCGCATTCTGGTCCTCGGCTCGGCCTATCTGGCACTCGTCGCGCTCCTGCCCGAGATCCTGCGCAGCCAGCTGGCGATCCCGTTCTACTTTGGTGGCACTTCGATCCTGATCATCGTGTCTGTAGGCATGGACACGATCCAGCAGGTGCAGAGCCATCTGCTCGCGCATCAGTACGAGGGGCTGATCGAGAAATCGCAGCTGCGCGGGAGGCGCGGCGGCAAGACCAACAAGACCAAGCCGAGGGGGCCCGCGCGCCGATGACCACGAACATCATTCTTCTGGGGCCGCCGGGGGCGGGCAAGGGCACGCAGGCCAAGCGTCTGGTCGAGGAGCGCGGCATGGTCCAGCTCTCGACCGGCGACATGCTGCGCGAAGCCCGCTCCTCGGGCACCGAGATGGGCAAACGCGTCGCTGCCGTCATGGACCGGGGCGAGCTGGTGACTGACGAGATCGTCATCGGCCTCATCCGCGAGAAGCTGACCTCGGGCAAGGCGTCGGGCGGTTACATCTTCGACGGGTTCCCGCGCACGCTGGCGCAGGCCGACGCGCTGGGTGAGCTGCTCTCCGAACTCGGCCAGATGCTCGACCACGTGATCGAGATGCGGGTCGATGACGAGGTGCTCGTCGCACGGATCACCGGCCGGTCGACCTGCGCCAATTGCGGCGAGGTCTATCACGACGTGACCCGGCCCGTTCCCGCGAGCGGCGAATGCGCCAATTGCGGCTCGACCGAGATCAAGCGCCGGGCCGACGACAACGAGGACGCGCTGCGCACGCGGCTGCTCGCCTATTACAAGCAGACCTCGCCGCTGATCGGCTATTACCACGCCAAGGGCCAGCTCGAGAGCGTCGACGGCCTCGCCGCGATCGAGGCAGTCTCGGCCGAGATCGCGGGGCTTCTGGGCGCGCAGACCCAGGACGCCTGACAGCTCTGTCGAGGTCGCGGGCGGGGGGCTTGACCCGCTGCCCGCCAGCCCATAGACAGCCCCATCCCGAAAGGGAATCATTTCGCGCAGGTTAACGGGTCGCCCCCGGCCATGCGCGGATCACCTCGCAGGATGCGGCCCGGTTCGTCCGGGCCTCAGTTGTGAAAAAAGGCTCCGGTATCACGGAGCCGCAACGAAAGGACGCTAAACGTGGCACGTATTGCCGGCGTGAACATCCCGACCGCTAAGCGGGTTCCGATCGCCCTCACCTACATCACCGGTATCGGTGACACGACCGCCCGCCAGATCTGCGAAGCCGTCGGAATCGACGTGACCCGCAGGGTCAACGACCTGTCGGACGCCGAAGTTCTGGCCATCCGCGAGCACATCGACGCCAACCTCACCGTGGAAGGCGACCTGCGTCGCGAGGCCACGATGAACGTCAAGCGCCTGATGGACCTCGGCTGCTACCGTGGCCTGCGCCACCGTCGCAACCTGCCGGTCCGCGGCCAGCGTACCCACACCAACGCTCGCACCCGCAAAGGCCCCGCAAAGGCCATTGCCGGCAAGAAGAAATAAGGGGACGCATCAATGGCACGTGATACCCGTCGCGGAGGCAAGAAGAAGGTCTCCAAGAACATCGCCGCAGGCGTGGCGCATGTGAACTCCTCGTTCAACAACACCAAGATCCTGATCTCGGATGTGCAGGGCAACGCGATCTCCTGGTCGTCCGCCGGCACCATGGGCTTCAAGGGGTCGCGCAAGTCGACCCCCTACGCCGCTCAGCTGGCCGCCGAAGACGCGGGCCGCAAGGCACAGGAACATGGCGTGAAGACGCTCGAAGTCGAAGTGCAGGGTCCCGGTTCGGGCCGCGAGAGCGCGCTGCGCGCTCTGGCCGCCGTCGGCTTCAACATCACCTCGATCCGCGACGTGACGCCGATGGCCCATAACGGCTGCCGTCCGCCCAAGCGCCGCCGCGTCTGAGTCTATACTACCTGTTCGGGGCCGCGCCTTGCTGCGCGGCCCCGAACCGTCATTTTGAAACCTCGGGCGTCCGGCTCTTCGGGACCATGGAGCACGGACAGGAATGGAGGGACGCATGATCCACAAGAATTGGGCCGAGCTGATCAAGCCGACGCAGCTCGACGTCAAGCCGGGCAACGATCCGTCGCGTCAGGCGACCGTGGTCGCCGAGCCGCTCGAGCGTGGCTTCGGCCTGACGCTCGGCAACGCGCTGCGCCGCGTGCTGATGTCGTCGCTTCAGGGTGCGGCCATCACCTCCGTCCAGATCGACAACGTGCTGCACGAGTTCTCCTCGATCGCCGGTGTCCGCGAGGACGTGACCGACGTGGTGCTGAACCTCAAGGGCGTGGCCATCCGCATGGAAGTCGAAGGCCCCAAGCGCCTCTCCGTGCAGGCGACCGGCCCCGGCGTCGTCACCGCCGGTGACATCTCCGAGACCGCGGGCATCGAGATCCTGAACAAGGATCACGTGATCTGCCACCTCGACGATGGCGCCAATCTCTACATGGAGCTGACCGTCAACACCGGCAAAGGCTATGTCGCGGCCGACCGCAACAAGCCCGAGGATGCGCCGATCGGCATGATCGCCATCGATGCCATCTACTCGCCGGTCAAGAAGGTGTCCTACGACGTGCAGCCGACCCGCGAGGGTCAGGTGCTCGACTATGACAAGCTGACCATGAAGGTCGAGACCGACGGTTCGCTCACGCCCGATGACGCCGTGGCCTATGCCGCGCGCATCCTGCAGGACCAGCTGTCGATCTTCGTGAACTTCGACGAGCCGGAATCGGCCTCGGCCGGCGCGCTCGACGACGGGCTCGAGTTCAACCCGCTGCTGCTGAAGAAGGTCGACGAGCTCGAGCTTTCGGTCCGCTCGGCGAACTGCCTGAAGAACGACAACATCGTCTATATCGGCGACCTGATCCAGAAGACCGAAGCGAGATGCTCCGCACCCCGAACTTCGGCCGCAAGTCGCTCAACGAGATCAAGGAAGTGCTGTCGGGCATGGGCCTGCATCTCGGCATGGACGTCGAGGATTGGCCGCCGGACAACATCGAAGACCTGGCCAAGAAGTTCGAAGACCAGTTCTGAGTTTCACTGGGGGCGGGTGACCGCCCCCAGCACGACCCGGGCATCCCGCCCCAAGGAGAGCGATCGACACGCATCGGTCGCCGGACAAAGCAAAACGCTATAGGAGACACCCAATGCGTCATGGAAGTGGCTATCGCCGCCTGAACCGTACCCACGAGCATCGCAAGGCGATGTTCGCGAACCTCGCCGGCTCGTTGATCGAGCACGAGCAGATCAAGACCACGCTGCCCAAGGCGAAAGACCTGCGCCGCGTGATCGAGAAGCTTGTGACCCTTGGCAAGCGCGGCGACCTGCACGCCCGCCGTCAGGCCGCGTCCCAGCTCAAGCAGGACGCCTATGTCGCCAAGCTGTTCGACATCCTCGGGCCGCGCTACGCCGAGCGTCAGGGTGGCTATGTCCGCGTTCTGAAGGCCGGCTTCCGCTACGGCGACATGGCGCCGATGGCGATCATCGAGTTCGTCGACCGCGACGTCGATGCCAAGGGTGCCGCCGACCGCGCCCGACTCGAAGCGGAAGACGCCGCCGCCGAGTGATCGGCAGAGTGATAGGGACCCGATCCCTAAGCGTAGCGCTCCACCCCGAAAGGGTGGGGCGTTTTTGGTTAATGTCGTAACGTCAATGACTTATGCCTTGGGAGGGCACCGGCGGTCTGCCTAGAAGGAAGGATATGTAGCATCCTTTCAGGAGTGAAGACGCCATGTCCCTCGGAGCCGGTATCGACCTGCATATTCGCCAGCTCGCCACTCTCGCGCCGGATGGGTTCTTCTTCGCGCTGCACATCCGTTTCGCCCTGCCGCTGATGAGCCATGAGACCTTTCCCGAGGGCTGGACGGAACGCTACACCGAGGAGGCCTACGCGCTGCGCGATCCGATCATCGCATGGGGCTTCAGCACCACCGGCACCTGTCGCTGGAGCGACATCGAGATCCCCGATCCTTTCGACATCTTCGGGCAGGCGCGCGAGTTCGGGATGAATTACGGCTTCTCGGTGGCCTGCGGTCCCGTCAAATCGCGCACCATCGCCTCGGCCTGCCGCCCCGACCGCGAGTTTGCCGACGAGGAGATCGCCAGCTTCGCCGCGGTGATCGAACATCTGCACGAGATCACGGAGCCGCCGCGCGCCCTTACCAAGGCGCAGATCGAGGCGCTGCAATGCATCGCCAACGGCGATCGCCACACTGCCGCGGCGGCCCGCCTCGGTATCTCGGAAAGCGCGCTCAAGGCGCGGTTGGCTTCGGCACGCACCACGTTGCTGGCCCGCACCACCGCCGAAGCGATCCAACGCGCTCGGAACTACCGGCTGCTCTGATCCGCGCCCGGGGCCTCTACGGGACGCTCCGCCCGACCGGCCCCCATATTTCGGCAGCAATACCAAATCCCTTGGCAGTTATCCACAGCTGCACTAGATTTGGGGGCATGGCTGATCTGTTCGACAATTTTCCCGACACGCCCGTCCAACCTCCGCGCCGCGGCACGGTGCCCGAGGCCGCGCACCGGCCGCTGGCCGACCGGCTGCGGCCCAAGGTGCTAGGCGAGGTGATCGGTCAGGAGCAGGTGCTGGGCCCCGAGGCCCCGCTCGGCGCGATGCTGGCGGCGGGATCGCTGTCATCGCTGATACTGTGGGGACCGCCCGGCGTCGGCAAGACCACCATCGCGCGGCTGCTGGCCGATGCGTCGGATCTGGCCTTCGTGCAGGTCAGCGCGATCTTCACCGGGGTCGCGGACCTCAAGAAGGTGTTCGAGGCCGCCAAGCTCAGGCGCGGGCAGGGGCGTGCCACCCTTCTTTTTGTCGACGAGATCCACCGCTTCAACAAGGCGCAGCAGGACGGTTTCCTGCCACATATGGAGGACGGCACGATCCTTCTCGTCGGGGCCACGACCGAGAATCCCTCCTTCGAGCTCAACGCCGCGCTTCTGAGCCGGGCGCAGGTGCTGGTGCTGACCCGGCTCGACCTCGCCGATCTCGAACGTCTGGCCCAGCGCGCCGAGAAGGAGCTGGGCCGGGCCTTGCCCCTCGATGGGGCGGCGCGTGAGGCGCTTCTGGAGATGGCCGATGGCGACGGGCGGGCGCTCTTGAACCTGATCGAGCAGGTGACGGCGTGGAAGACCGACACCCGGCTCGGGGTCGAGGCGCTGACATCGCGGCTGATGAAGCGGGTGGCCAAATACGACAAGTCCGGCGACGAGCATTACAACCTCATCTCGGCCCTGCACAAATCGGTCCGCGGCTCGGATCCGGACGCGGCGCTCTATTGGCTGGCGCGGATGCTGACCGGTGGCGAGGACCCGCGCTACCTCGCGCGGCGCATCACCCGCATGGCGGTCGAGGATATCGGGCTGGCCGATCCGCAGGCGCAGACGATCTGCCTTCATGCATGGGAAACCTATGAGCGGCTCGGCTCGCCCGAAGGCGAGTTGGCGCTGGGGCAGGCCGTGACCTATCTCGCCCTCGCGCCGAAATCCAACGCCGGATACGCCGCCTTCAAGGCGGCGATGGCCGAGGCGCGCAAGACCGGCTCCGAGCCGCCGCCCAAGCACATCCTCAATGCCCCGACCCGGTTGATGAAGGAACAGGGTTACGGCAAGGGCTATGATTACGATCACGATGCCGAGGACGCGTTCTCGGGGCAGAACTACTTCCCCGAGACGATGAAGCGGCCGGTCTATTACACCCCCGTCGATCGCGGCCATGAGCGCGAGCTGCGCAAGCGGGTGGAGTTCTTTGCCGGGCTGCGCGAGAAGCGCAGGCGTAGTGGGGGCAGCTGAACCGGCCGATGCGGCGCTGTGTCAATGCCGGAGGCGATGGGGCATGGCAGGCCCGGCTTGACAAGCGCGGCGCGCGCGCGACACCGCGCGGATGATGACATCCCTTGCATTGGTGGCCTTCGGCGGCGCCACGGGCGCGAGCCTGCGGTTTCTCGTGGGGCAGGCGCTGGCCTTTCCCATCGGCACGTTCGCCGTGAACCTTGCGGGCAGCTTCGCGATCGGCGTGCTGTTCGTCTGGCTCTCGGGTCGCGACGCGCCGCTGGCGCCCTTGCTGATCACCGGTCTGCTGGGCGGCTTCACCACCTTCTCGGCCTTTTCTCTCGATGCGCTGCGCCTTGTCGAGGCGGGGCGCCTTGGGGCGGCGCTGGCTTATGTGGCGGGATCGGTCATTCTCTCAATCGCGGCCTGCGCTTTGGGCCTCTGGATCGCAAGGAGCCTCTCATGAGCGGCGTGCAGACCATCACCGTCGGCCCCGACGAGGGCGAACAGCGGCTCGACCGTTGGCTCAAGCGGCGCTTTCCCCATCTTGTCCAGACCCGGATCGAGAAGATGTGCCGCAAGGGCGAGCTTCGGGTCGAAGGCGGGCGCGTGAAGCCCGCGACCCGGCTCGAGGTCGGCCAGAGCGTGCGCGTGCCCCCGATCCCCGAGGCGCACGAGGTCGAGAGCCGGCCCGTGGACCGCAGCCAGATCTCCAAGAAGGACGCGGAGATGATCCGCGGCTGCGTGATCTTTCGCGACGAGCACATCATCGCCATCAACAAACCCGCGGGCCTG
Source organism: Limimaricola cinnabarinus LL-001 (assembly GCF_000466965.1). Lineage (GTDB taxonomy): Bacteria > Pseudomonadota > Alphaproteobacteria > Rhodobacterales > Rhodobacteraceae > Limimaricola > Limimaricola cinnabarinus. The sequence continues at coordinate 51,123 of NZ_BATB01000011.1, read as the reverse complement.
CCGACCCAAGGCGGCTCCGGCGTCTCCAAGCATGTCGACGGGCTCGCCGAGGCGCTGCGCGATGGGTTCGAGGACAAGCCGCGCCTCGTGCACCGGCTCGACAAGGACACCTCGGGCGTGCTGCTGCTGGCGCGCACCCGCATGGCTGCCAAGGGGCTGACCGAGAACTTCAAGCACCGCGAGACGCGCAAGATCTACTGGGCCGCCGTTGCCGGCGCGCCGCAGCCGCGCGCGGGCATCATCAAATACGGTCTCGTCAAGGCGATGGGCCACGGCAAGGGTGGCGAGGGCGAGAAGATGCAGTGCATTCATCCCGCCGAGGTCGACAAGACGCCCGGCGCCAAGCGCGCCACTACCGAGTTCGCCACGATCAGCGCGCTGGGACAGCGGGTGTCCTGGATGGCGCTGGTGCCGGTGACGGGGCGCACGCACCAGCTGCGCGCCCACATGGCCGAGATGGGCCACCCCGTCGTGGGCGACGGCAAATACGGCGGCTCGGGGCAGGAAAACCTCGGCGATGGCTGGGGCTCGGGCCTCGGCGCCGAGATCGACCGCAAGCTGCACCTGCACGCCCGCTCGCTGCGGATCGAGCATCCGATCACCAAGGCCGTGCTGCAACTCGTGGCACCCTTGCCCGAACACATGGAGCGGACCTGGGACTTTCTCGGCTGGGAGCCGCGCGAAGCGCCGCTCGATCCGTTCGACCCGGACGATGCGCTGGCATGAGCGAGCTGCGGCTGGTGATCTTCGACGTCGACGGCACGCTCGTCGACAGCCAGCGCGACATCCTCGCCGCGATGGCGGCGGCCTTCGGCTCACAGGGGCTGGAGACGCCCCCGCGCGAGCGGGTGCTGTCGGGCGTCGGCCTGTCGCTGCCCGAGACGTTCCTGCGGCTGGCGGGCGAGCAGGGGGCCGATATTCGCGCCCGGATGATCGACGCCTACTGCACCGCCTATGCCGATCTGCGGCAGGCGCACGGCCCCGAGAGCAGCCCGTTCTACGCAGGTGCACGCGAAACGCTCGATCGCCTGGCGGGCGAGCCTCACACGCTTCTGGCCGTGGCCACCGGCAAGTCGCGGCGCGGGCTCGATAGGTTGATCGAGGCGCATGGGCTGGAGGGTATGTTCCAAAGCCGTCAGACCGCCGATGACCACCCTCGAAGCCCAACCCCGCGATGATCCGCGCGGCTCTGGACGAGACGGGCGTGACGGCGCGGCGCGCGGTGATGATCGGCGACACCCGCTTTGATGTCGACATGGCGCACGCGGCGGGGGTGGCCTCGATCGGGGTCGCATGGGGCTATCAACCGGCGGCGGGCCTCTCCGCCGACCGGATCATTCACGACTGGGCCGAGCTCGCGCCCGCGCTCGACGATCTGACGGAGACGACCTCATGAGCGAATGGAAGGCCAAGCGGTTCTGGAAAGAGGCCAACGTGGCCCCAGCCGAGGGCGGCTGGCAGGTGCTGCTCGACGCGCGCCCGGTGCGCACGCCCGCCAAGGTGCCTCTGATCCTGCCCACGCAGGCGCTGGCAGAGGCTCTCGCCGCCGAATGGCAGGCGCAGGAGGAGCGGATCGATCCGGGCAGCATGCCGCTGACCCGCACCGCCAATTCGGCGCTCGACAAGGTGGCGGTGCAGCGCGTCGAGGTGGCGCAGATGCTTGCGGCCTATGGCGGATCGGACCTGCTGTGCTACCGCGCCGAACGCCCCGCCGAGTTGATCGCACGGCAGGCGAGCGAATGGGACCCGCTGCTCGCCTGGGCCGAAGAGCGCCATGGCGCGCGGCTCGTCACCGCGACCGGGGTCATGCCGGTGGCGCAGGACGCGGCGGCGCTCGAGCGGCTGGCGGCCCCTGTCTTCGCCATGGAGCCCTTCGCCCTCGCGGCCTTTCACGATCTGGTGGCGCTTTCGGGGTCGCTGGTGCTGGCGCTGGCCGTCGTCGAGGAGCGGCTGGAGCCACGGGAGGCCTGGCGACTGTCGCGGCTCGACGAGGACTGGCAGATCGAGCAATGGGGCGACGACGAGGAGGCCGAGGCCATGGCCCGCGTCAAGGGCGCGGCCTTTCTCGATGCGGCGCGGTTCTGGGCGCTGCTCGGCTGAGAGGCGGACAGGTGGAGTAATGATCGGGCAGCCTCTTGAGGGGCTGCCCTTTTTTTGTGTCTTGGCGCCGCTTTACCCGGCGTTCGCGCCGTTACGTGACAGGGCGCGACCCTTGACCTGAAGCGAAATCATTGTCCAACTGCCTGCGTCGGGATCAATGGTCCTTGCATATTGCCGGATCGCGTCGCGGTCGGCTCCAAGACTGCCGCCCCCGCCAAGAGGGGCCGATACTCAGGAAGAGGTAAACATGAAGAAATCCGTTATCTTCGGCGCGCTGACCGCCACCGGTCTTCTCGCCGGAGCGGCTCAAGCCGCCACCCTCGACGACGTCAAGGAGCGCGGCGAGCTGAACTGCGGTGTGGTGACTGGCCTTGCTGGTTTCGGCGCCCCCGACGCCAACGGCGTCTGGGAAGGCTTTGACGTCGCCGTCTGTCGCGCCGTCGCCGCCGCGGTGCTGGGCGATCCCACCGCCGTCAACTTCGTGCCGACCACCGGCCAGACCCGCTTCACCGCGCTGGCTTCGGGCGAGATCGACGTACTCGCACGCAACACCACCTGGACCTTCTCGCGCGACACCGACCTGAAGTTCGATTTCATCGGCGTCAACTACTATGACGGCCAGGGCTTCATCGTGCCGACCGCGCTGGGCGTGTCCTCGGCCAAGGATCTGGACGGCGCCACCGTCTGCATCCAGACCGGCACCACCACCGAGCTGAACCTCGCGGACTTCTTCCGCAACAACAACATCAGCTACGAGCCCGTGCCCGTCGAGACCAACGCCGAGGCACAGCAGCAGTACCTCGCCGGGGCCTGTGACGCCTACACCACCGACGCCTCGGGCCTCGCCGCGACCCGCGCCACCTTCGAGAACCCGGGCGATCACGTGATCCTGCCCGAGATCATCTCCAAGGAGCCGCTCGGTCCGCTCGTGCGCCACGGCGACAACGAGTGGGGCGACATCGTGCGCTGGACGCTCAACGCGCTGATCGCCGCCGAAGAGTTCGGCGTGACCTCGGCCAATGTCAGCGAGCTGGCCGCCGCGCCGGGCACCAACCCCGAGGTGAACCGTCTGCTCGGCACCGAAGGCGAGCTGGGCGCGATGATCGGCCTCGAGAACGACTGGGCCAAGAACGCGATCGCCGCAGGTGGCAACTATGGCGAGATCTTCGAGAAGAACATCGGTGAGAACACCCCGATCGGTCTGGCTCGTGGCCTCAACGCACAGTGGACCAATGGCGGCCTGATCTACGCGCCGCCGTTCCGCTAAGCATTTCGGAAAGGGGCGCCGCGGCGCCCCTTTCCACCCATGAAGAACAAGGCGCGATGCGCCACCTGTCCCCGTCAGCAGGGCGCAGCCGGAGCAACCGGCGCGAGGCCTGCGCGGGGACCAACGGGGACCAGGACATGACAACGACCTCGGATGCGCCGAAGGCCGGGTTTCGCCCGAGCCAGCTGATCTACGACACCCGCTACCGCTCCCTGACCATCCAGGTAATTGCCTTCATCGCGCTGATGCTGGGGCTGAGCTGGCTGGTGTCGAACACGGTCGCCAACCTCTCCGCGCTCGGCAAGGATTTCGACTTCGGCTTTCTGGGCCAGCGCGCGGGCTATGACATCAACCAGCGCCTGATCGAATACGACAGCGCTTCGTCCCATGGCCGCGCCGCGCTCGTGGGCATCCTCAACACGCTGCTGGTCGCGGCGCTGGGCTGCGTGCTCGCCACCATCGTCGGAGTTCTGGCGGGCGTGCTGCGCCTGTCCAAGAACTGGCTCATCGCCAAGCTGATGGCGGTCTATGTCGAAGGCTTCCGCAACATCCCGGTGCTGCTGTGGATTCTGCTGATCTTCGCGCTGATGACAGAGGCCACGCCGCAGCCGCGCGATTTCCGCGAAGGCGGCGGCGCGTCGATGATCTTCGGCGATACCGTCGCCATCACCAATCGCGGCGTTTTCGTCCCCGCGCCCGCCTGGGGCAATGGCTCGCTGATCCTGCTGATCGTGCTGGTCCTGTCTCTCGTCGCGGTCTGGGGCTGGCGGCGCTATGCTCACAAGACCCAGGAGGAGACAGGCCGTATCCTGCCCATTGGCTGGGGCACGCTGGGCCTTTTGGTCGTGCCGCTCACCATCGCCTTCCTCGCGCTGTCGATGACTTCGGGCCGGGTCACGCAGCCGATCTACGTTGCCGGCGGCATAGAGGGAGCGAGCCTTGCCGAGTTTGGTGCTGCGCAACAGGGTATCAACGCCTGCGCCGTGCCCAATTCGACGGAATCTCTGAACCTGCGCCGCGCGTTGCGTGCCGAGGGGCTGCGCTTCAACGTCGTGCCGGTAACGACCGCCGAGGAGGCCATCGCCGCCGCCGAGGCCGGGCGCTGCAACATCCTGTCGCTGCCCGCTTCGACCGATGCCGCCACCGTGCCCGCAGGCGCCGTGGCGCTGTCGGACACGATCCAGCGCGGCAGCCCGGTGCAGTTCGAAAGCCCCGTGTTGGGCGGCTTCAACTTCGAGGGCGGGCTGCAGCTTCGCAACTCGCTGATCGCGCTGTGGCTGGCGCTGTCGCTCTACACCGGCGCCTTCATCGCCGAGAACGTGCGCGGCGGCATCCTGTCGGTCTCCAAGGGCCAGACCGAGGCGGCTTTCGCGCTGGGCATCAAGCCCTCGCGCACCATGCGCCTCGTCATCCTGCCGCAGGCGCTGCGCGTCATCATTCCGCCGATGATCTCGCAATACCTCAACCTCACCAAGAACTCCTCGCTGGCAATCGCGGTGGGCTACATGGATGCCCGATCGACGCTGGGGGGCATCACCATCAACCAGACTGGCAAGGAGCTGGAGGGAATGTTGCTCTTGGGACTGTTCTACCTCGTGACCAGCCTCGTCATCTCGAGCGCGATGAACCTCTACAATTCCCGCGTGAAGCTGAAGGAGCGCTGAGATGTCGGACACCCACGCACAGACCGTCTCCTTCGTGCGCGAGACCATGCTGCCGGAGGCCGAGCCTCCGGTCGGCAACCGCGGCGCGATCCTGTGGATGCGCGAGAACCTGTTCTCGGGCTGGTTCAACATCCTGATGACGCTGGTATCGCTCTATGTCATCTGGTGGGCGCTCGCGCATACCATGCCATGGGTCTTCAATGGCATCTGGAACGCGGGCTCTCTCACCGAATGCCGCGAGATCCGCAACGCCACGCTGGGCGAGGGCGCCTCGGCGGCCTGCTGGGCGGTGCTGGGGGACCGCTGGCAGCAGCTGATGTTCGGCTTCTACCCACGCGAGCTCTACTGGCGGCCGGTTCTGGCCTTCGTGATCTTTCTCGTCGCCATCGCGCCGGTGCTCTTCGCTGGCATGCCGCGCCGGGCGCTGTGGATCACCGCGCTGTCGCCCTTTGTGATGTTCTGGCTGCTCTGGGGCGGCACCGCGTGGTTTCCGGTTTCGATCGCGCTGGGCTTCGTGTTGGGTTGGGCGGCGCTGCGGGCGCTCGCGCCGATTGCGGGGCCCCTCGTGGCAGTGATCGTCGCTGCCGCGCTGCCGATCATCTACTGGTTCTACACCGCCGGGCCGCTGGCACGCGAGCTGGAACAGGTCGTCGCGCTGCGTATCGAATACGTGCCGAGTCAGGATTTCGGCGGCTTCATGCTGTCGTTCATCATCGGCATTGCGGGCATCATCCTGTCGCTGCCGCTGGGCATCCTGCTGGCGTTGGGCCGGCAGTCGGACCTGTTCATCATCAACAAGATCTCGGTGGGCTTCATCGAGGTCATCCGTGGCGTGCCGCTCATCGTCTGGCTGTTCACCGCGTCCCTGCTGCTGAACTACTTCCTGCCGCCGGGCACCAATTTCGACCTGATGCTGCGCGTGATCATCATGGTGACGCTCTTTGCCGCGGCCTATATCGCGGAGGTCGTGCGCGGCGGTCTCGCCGCCCTGCCCAAGGGCCAGTACGAGGCGGCCGACGCGCTTGGGCTAGATTATTGGAAAGCGATGCGGCTGATCATCCTGCCGCAGGCGCTCAAGATATCGATCCCGGGCATCGTCAACACCTTCATCGGCTTGTTCAAGGACACGACGTTGGTGGTGTTCATCGGTCTGTTCGACCCGATCGGTCTCAGCAACGCGATCCGTGCCTCGGTCGAATGGAACGGCATCTACTGGGAGCTCTTCGTCTTCATCGGCCTGCTCTTCTTCATCTGCTGCTTCAGCATGTCCCGCTACTCGCTGTATCTGGAGAAAAAACTCCAGCGCGGCCACAATTGAGGAGGGTGTGATGACCGACACCACCGCCGCCCGCACCATCGACCGCAGCCACATGCAGGTCTCCGACGAGGTCGCGATCGAGATCTCGAACATGAACAAGTGGTACGGCTCGTTCCACGTGCTGCGCGACATCGACCTGACCGTCTATCAGGGCGAGCGGATCGTGATCTGCGGGCCCTCGGGCTCGGGCAAATCGACGTTGATCCGCTGCATCAACCGGCTCGAGGAGCACCAGTCGGGCCGGATCGTCGTCGACGGGACCGAGCTCAGCTCGGATCTCAAGAATATCGACAAGATCCGCTCCGAGGTCGGCATGTGCTTCCAGCACTTCAACCTCTTTCCGCATCTGACGATCCTCGAGAACTGCACCCTCGCGCCGATCTGGGTCCGCAAGACGCCCAAGCGCGAGGCCGAGGAAATCGCGATGCATTTCCTCAAGAAGGTGAAGATCCCCGAGCAGGCGAACAAGTATCCCGGCCAGCTTTCGGGCGGCCAGCAGCAGCGCGTCGCCATCGCCCGCAGCCTGTGCATGAAGCCGCGGATCATGCTCTTCGACGAGCCGACCTCGGCGCTCGACCCGGAGATGATCAAGGAGGTGCTCGACACCATGATCGAGCTCGCCGAGGAGGGCATGACCATGCTCTGCGTGACCCACGAGATGGGCTTCGCGCGGCAGGTCGCCAACCGGGTGATCTTCATGGATCAGGGCCAGATCGTCGAACAGAACGAGCCGGAGGCCTTCTTCATGGCGCCCAAGTCCGACCGGACCAAGCTGTTCCTGAGCCAGATTCTCGGCCACTGAGCGCGGCGCGGCCCCGAGGGCCGCGAAGACGCGTATTTGAAGTATGAAATCGGGAGGGGGGCGCGAAAGCGGCCCCCTTTCGCGCTCAGAGATCCGCGGGAACGGCGAAGGCGGCGACGCGGCCCTGACCCATGGCCAACCAGTCGGCGCCCTCGAACTCCAGCACCGTCACGGCGCAGGTGGGATAATCCGCAAAGCGCGCGTGATCGGGTGCTTCACCGGCCAGTTCGGCAGCAAGTCGGCCGATGCCGGGGTTGTGCGCCACCAAGGCGACGCTGCGCGTGCTCACGTCCTTGAGGGCGGACAGAAGCTGGCGCGGCGGGGCAGCGTAGAGCGTGGGATCGAAACGGATCTCGGTGGGGCCGGGCCATTCGGGCTGCATCAGGGCGATCGTCTCGCGGGTGCGCGTGGCATCCGAGCACAGGACCAGATCGGGAGCATGTCCGCCTTGGGCGAGCCATGCGCCCATGCGCGGCGCATCGCGGCGACCGCGAGCGGCGAGCGGGCGGGCATGGTCGCGCTGACCGGCGTCGCCCCAGTCGGACTTGGCATGCCGGATCAGGACGAGCTTGAGGCTCATGTCTCGTTGCGCGGACGCATCCGGCTCTCGCTCGAGCGGATGATGGAGCCCGCGCCATGCTCGGTGAACAGCTCCAGCAGGGAGGCGTTGGGCAGGCGGCCATCGAGGATCACCACGGCGCGCACGCCCTGCTCCAGCGCCGCGAGCGCGGTTTCGGTCTTGGGGATCATGCCGCCCGCGATCGTGCCTTCGGCGGTCATCTCGCGCACCTGCTCGGGCGAAAGCTGGGTGACGACCTCGCCGCTGGCGTCCTTGACGCCGGACACGTCCGTCAGCAGCAGCAGGCGGTCAGCCTTAAGCGCACCGGCGATGGCACCGGCGGCGGTGTCGCCGTTGACGTTGAAGGTCTCGTTGGGATCCATGCCGGTGGCCACCGGGGCCACCACGGGGATGATGCCGGCCGAGAACATGTCGCGCAGCACCTGCACGTTCATCTCCACGGGTCGGCCCACGAAGCCCAGCTCAGGGTCGTCGGCCACGGCGACCATCAGGTCGTCATCCTTGCCCGACAGGCCCACGGCGCGGCCGCCCTCGTCCATGATGGCCTGCACGATGCGCTTGTTGACGAGACCGGTGAGCACCATCTCGACCACCTCGACGGTGGCCTTGTCGGTGACACGCTTGCCGCGCACGAACTCGGACTTGATGCCGAGCTTGGCCAGCATCTCGTTGATCATCGGGCCGCCGCCATGCACCACGACCGGGTTCACCCCGACCTGCCGCATCAGCACCACGTCGCGCGCGAACTCGGCCATCGCCTCGGCGTCACCCATGGCGTTGCCGCCGAACTTCACCACGACGATCGCGCCCGAATAACGCTGCAGGTAGGGCAGGGCTTCGGAGAGCGTCTTGGCGGTGGCGATCCAGTCTCGGTCCATCTTCTGCGTCCTCATGGGAGGCCCCTGTTCAGCTGGTCAGGCCAGCCCCGCGACGATCGCGCGGAGCGTCTCGATGCCGTCGCCCTTTTCGGAGCTGGTCAGCACCAGCTCGGGAAATGCGGCCGGGTGCTTGGCCAGCGCGGCCCGTGTCAAGCCGAGGCTCTGGTCGAGCTCGTCGCGGCGCAGCTTGTCGATCTTGGTCATCACGACCTGAAACGGCACGGCCGAGCGGTCGAGCAGAGTCATGATCTCCTCGTCGACCTTCTTGGCACCGTGACGCGCGTCGATCAGCACGAAGGCGCGGCGCAGGGTGGGGCGGCCCGAGAGATACTGCTTGAGCAGGCGCTGCCACTTCTCGACCACCGCCAGCGGCGCATTGGCAAAGCCGTAGCCAGGCAGGTCGACGATATAGTGGCTGTCGGCAGCGGTGAAGAAGTTGATCTCCTGCGTTCGCCCCGGTGTGTTCGACGCCCGCGCGATCGCCTTGCGACCTGTCAACGCGTTGATCAGGGACGATTTTCCGACATTGGAGCGGCCGGCGAAGCAGACCTCGATCCGGTCGGCGGGCGGCAGGCCCGACATCGCGACGACGCCCTTGAGGAACTCGACCTCGCCCGCGAAGAGAAGCCGCCCCGCCTCGGCCGCGTCGGGCTCGGGCGGGGTGGCCTCGGGAAAGTTCATCTTCATGCCAGTCACTTCTTGGGCTTCCCGGGGGCGTTGGCGGCCTTGGCTTCGGTGGGCTTGCGCTTGAAGCCGGAGCGGATGTTGCCGAACACGTCCGGCTTGGCCCCATGGCTGCGCATGATGGCGTATTGCTGCAGGAAGGTCACGGTGTTGTTGGTGATCCAGTAGACCACGAGACCGCTGGCGAAATTGCCGAGCATGAACATGAAGACCCACGGCATCCAGGCGAAGACCATTTTCTGCGTCGGATCGGTGGGGGCCGGGTTCAGCTTTTGCTGCAACCACATCGAGATGCCCAGAAGGATCGGCAGGATACCCAGCGAGATGATCGCGAGGAAGCTGGTCGGATCTGGCGCGTCGAAGGGCAACAGGCCGAACAGGTTCAGGATCGAGGACGGGTCGGGGGCCGACAGGTCGCGGATCCAGCCGAACCATTCGGCATGGCGCAGTTCAATGGTGACGAAGATCACCTTGTAGAGCGAGAAGAAGATCGGGATCTGGATCAGGATCGGCAGGCAGCCCGAGGCCGGGTTGACCTTGTTCTCCTTGTAGAGCTTCATCATGCCCTGCTGGAGCTTCTGACGGTCGTCGCCGGACTGCTCCTTGAGCGCCTCCATCTGCGGCTGCAGCTCCTTCATCCGCGCCATCGACACGTAGGAGCGGTATGCCAGCGGGAACACGATCGCCTTGAGGATCAGCGTCAGCGCCACGATCGACCAGCCCATGTTGCCGATCAGACCGTTGAGGAAGTGCAGCAGTATGAAGATCGGTTTGGTCAGGAAGAAGAACCAGCCCCAGTCGATGCTGTCGACGAAGCCCTCGATGCCGCCGTCGTTCTGGTAGGAGCGGATCGCCTCCCATTCCTTGGCCCCGGCGAAGAGCCGGGTTTCGGAGGAGACCGTGGCGCCGGGGGCCACCTCAAGCGCAGGCGACACGCTGTCGGTCTGGTAGATCTCGGTGCCTTCGGTGTAGCGCACGACCGACCGGAACGGCGTTCCCGGCTCGGGGATCAGCGTCGTCATCCAATATTTGTCAGTGAAGCCGGTCCAGCCATTCTCGGTGACCTCGGCCACGTCGACCCGCCCCGCACCGCGCGGATCGGGGTCGAGATCGTCCATGTTCTTGTACTTGATCTCTTCGAGCGTGCCGTCGGTCATCCGCACGAGACCCTCGTGCAGGATGAAGAAGTTCTGCGTGTCGGGCTGGCCGTGGCGTGCGACAAAGCCATAGGGAGCAAGGCTCACGGCGGTGTCGCCGGTGTTCTCGACGGTCTGCTCGACGTCGAACATGAACTTGTCATCGACCGAGACGGTGCGGCGGAACACGAGACCCTCGCCATTGTCCCAAGCCAAGGTCACCGGGCTGCCGGGGGTCAGCGTCTCGCCGCTTTCCAAGGTCCACAGCGTGTCGGGGCCGGGCAGGGATGTCGTGGTGCCACCGACCGGGGCCCAGCCCCAGACCGCATAATAGGGCGTCTCGGTGCCGACGGGCGACAGCAGCCGAACCAACGGGCTCTCGGGGTCGAGGGTCTCGCGGTAGCCCACGAGCGACAGATCGTCGATCCGGCCGCCGCGCAGCGACAGCGAACCGGTCAGGCTCGGAGTCTCGACGGCGATGCGAGGCGCTTCCTGCTCTTGGGGGGCGGCCTGCGCCGCGGCGGTGCCGGGCAGTGCGGTGTCGCCCGAGGCCGGAGACGGCCCTTCGGCAGCGGTCGATATCTCGTCGAGATCGGGCGAGGGGGCCTGCTCCTCGGGTGGGAAGATCAGGAACCACCCCAGGATCACCACCAGGCTGAGCACTGTCGCCAGGATCAGGTTCTTGTTCTGATCGTCCATGAAAAAACGCCCTCGATCGCCGGAAAAGGTCAGTGGCGGTTCAACAGGGCGAGGGTCCGAAGGTCAAGCTCTTTCGCCTTTGCGGCCCGGTGCCGGGGGTCATACGGCGCGGCATGACGGCTCTTCGGGGCACGAGGGAGGGATGGCGCGGATCCAGGCTTCGGTCTCCAGGCGCGGCATCGGCCTGCCGATGCCAAACCCCTGCCCATGGTCGCACCCCAAGCGGTGAAGCATGTCGCGCTCGGCTTCGGTCTCGACCCCTTCGGCCAATGTCTCGATCCCGAGCCTGTCAGCCATGGTCAGGATCGCCGAGACCATCTTCTGCTGCTCCGCGTCGTTGTCGATTCGGGTAACGAAGGAGCGGTCGATCTTGATGCGCTGGATCGAGAATTGTCGGATCGAGGTGATCGCGGCATGACCGGTGCCGAAATCGTCAAGATCGAGCCTGCAGCCAAGACCGGACAGACCCGAGAGATTGCGGACCACCACGTCCTCGACACGTTTGGCCACCACCGTTTCGAGGACCTCGATCGCCAGACGGTCGGGGCGCAGGTCGAAGCGATCAAGCTCCCACGCAAGGCGGTCGACCAGCCGCGGGTCGGCGAGCTCTGCCTGCGAGAAGTTGATGGCGACATGCGGCACATCAAGGCCCGCGGCGTCCCACAGGCGCAGCGCGTTGAGGCCGTCCTGCACCATGACCTCACCCAGCCGACCCATCAGCCCGGCCTGTTCCATCACCGGCAGGAACTCCCCTGGTGGGATCAGGCCGCGTTCCGGGTGGTGCCAGCGCGCGAGTGCTTCAACACCGGTGAGCCGCCCGCTGCGCAGCGAAATCTGCGGCTGGAAATGGGCCACGACATCGCCCCTGTCGAGCGCGGCGGCCACCTCGTCCGCGAGGTCGTGACGCAGGCTCACCCGGTGGCGCATCGCTTCGGAGTAGCAGCGGATCGAATTCGATCCGCCACGCTGTGCCTCAATCAAGGCAAGGGTCGCGGCCTGTACGAGATCGGCCCCGTCCGGTCGCACCAGTCGCAATGCCAGAGCGAAGCCCAGCGATACGGTGACATGGATCTGCAGGCCCTCGACCGGGATCGGATCGGCGACCGCAGCCTGCAACCTCTGGCCAAGCTGGATCGCCGTTTCGAGGTCGGGCTGATGGCGCGAGGAGAGGGCCAGGCCGAAACAGGCCCCATCGAGACGGGCAAGCGTGTCGCCGTCACGCAGGCCGTCCTGCAGTCTTTCGCCCACGATCCGAAGCAGCCATTCGATCGCGACGCGGTCATGCCGCTGTTCGATCTGTTTGAAGCCGTCGATCTCGAGCACCATGGCCGCGACCGATCGCGGCGGCCCGCCGCTTCGGCCCAGTATCCGGTCTAGTTCGGCGGTCAGGGCGGCACGGTCCCCGAGCCCGGTCAACGGGTCGCGTGTCCCCTCTCGCGTCAGGATCGGCCGGCCAACCGCGCTCGCCACGGTCAGCGGCAACGCGAGGAGCACGAGCGCGACTCCGAGATTGCCCCCCAGCGTCAGCGCCGCGAGCAGCAACATCGGCGCCATGGCGAGCATGACAGGGCGGGTCAGGCGACCGATCGGTCCCGCGAGGGCTGCGATGAGGCGGTGCAGGGGAAGGCCGACCGTACTGCGCATGCGTGTTCTCGTCCCGCCGAAGAGAGGCCGATGCGCGGTCGCGCCGGGCCCTGACAGGAAGACAACCTAGAAACGCAATCTAAGCGGTTTCTTAATGTGACGGGCCCGGATCGTTAGAATTGCGGCTACCTTTCGGGCGCATCGCGGGTCAACGCCGCGAAATCGAACAACTCGGGGTCGAGCATGTGGCTCGGCCTGACCTGGTTCAGCGCAGTGAACATTTTCTGGCGCCGCCCCGGCGCGTTTCTTTCCCACTGGTCGATCATCTGCTTGATCTGTTGGCGTTGCAGCCCGTCTTGGCTGCCGCACAGGTCGCACGGGATGATCGGGTAGTTCATTGCGCTCGCGAACTTCTCGCAATCGGCTTCGGCCACATGCGCAAGCGGGCGGTAGAGGAACAGGTCGCCCTCGTCGTTCAGGAGCTTGGGTGGCATCGTCGCGATCTTGCCGCCGTGGAACAGGTTGAGAAAGAAGGTCTCGAGCATATCGTCGCGGTGATGGCCCAGCACCACGGCCGAACATCCCTCCTTGCGCGCGACGCGGTAGAGGTTGGCACGGCGCAGACGCGAGCACAGTGCGCACATGGTGCGGCCCTGCGGCACCTTGTCCATGACGATGGAATAGGTGTCCTGATACTCGATCCGGTGCGGCACGCCCATGCGTTCGAGGAACTCGGGGAGAACGGTCGCCGGAAAGCCTGGCTGGCCCTGATCGAGGTTGCAGGCAAGGATCTCGACCGGCAGCAGCCCGCGCCATTGCAACTCGGTCAGCGCCGCGAGCAGCGTGTAGCTGTCCTTGCCGCCCGAAAGGCAGACCAGCCAACGCGCGCCGCGCTCGACCATGCCGTATTTCTCGATCGCCTCGCGGGTGTCGCGAATGATCCGCTTACGCAGCTTGCGGAACTCCGTGGTCTTGGGCGCGCCGGCAAAGAGCGGGTGGATGTCGTCATGGCTGTCATCTTGGGCGTCGTCGAGCATGATCGGGGCTCCTGTGGATCGGCGGGGATATGCCACGCGGGCGCCCGCGAGGAAAGAGCCAGCGAAGAAAGGGCCAGTGAAGAAAGGGGTGGAACGCCGGGTGGCCGATCGTCGTTTTCCCGCCAGCAGAATGCCCCAAGCCAAGGGAGAACCCCCATGAAGAAATTGATCACCTGCGCCGCGCTTCTGGCGCTTCCCGCCGCCGCCTCCGCACAGGACGCCGTGGCCGACATGGTCGGCGCCGACGGGATGGAAATGGGCACGGTGGCCTTCACCCAGACCCCGAATGGCGTGCTGCTCACGCTTGGCATCACCAACCTGCCGGAGGGCGGCCACAGCTTTCACATTCATGAGACAGGCACCTGTGATCCCGATTTCGAAGCGGCAGGCGATCACTACAACCCCGACGGGGCCGAGCATGGCTTCATGAACGAGGCGGGGATGCATGCGGGCGATATGCCCAACATTTATGCCGATGCCGAGATGGAGGTGAACGCCGACATGTTCACCGACCGGCTTTCAATGGAGGAGGGGGCCGAGAGCACGCTGTTCGACGAGGACGGCTCGGCGGTCATTGTGCATGTGAACCCCGACACCTATCAGGCCGAAGCCGGGGCGGGCGACCGCATCGCCTGTGGAGTCATCACGCTCAGGCAATGATCCGGCGGGGAGTGGCCCGAAGGGATATGGTCAGTCGGGAACGTTGTCTATGCCACTGCCGCCCCATGGGTGGCAGCGGGCGAGACGCCGTAGGGTGAGCCAGCCGCCCCTGAGCCCGCCATGCCGTTCCAGCGCCTCGAGCGCATAGGCCGAGCAGGTCGGATGAAAGCGGCAGCCATGGCCGACCATGGGGGAGAAGGTAAGCCGATACGCGCGCACCGGCAGGGCCAACAGTCGTGCGAGAGGCTCATGCCTGCGAATGGACGCGGCCCAGCGCCCATTCTAGATCGCGCGCCATCTGTTCGATATCATGCATGGCCGTGACATCGGCACGGCCGATCAGCACGTAATCCCAGCCGGGGCGGCCTTGTTCGGGCAGCATTTTGCGCGCCACCTCGCGCAGGCGGCGCTTGGCGCGGTTGCGCGCGACCGCGTTGCCGACCTTCTTGGAACAGGTGAAGCCCACGCGCACGGTGTCGAGACCGTCCCCGCGCGGGTTGCCCTGCAGGTGAAAACCGGTCGTGCCCTGCCGTAGCGCTCGCGCGGCGCGCAGGAAGTCGGCACGCTTGCGCATCTTGTCGACGCCAACGCCAAAAGACCCCTGCGCGGCGGCATCGCTGCCGACCACGGGGGTCTTTTCCGCTGCCACCTGATCGATGATCAGGCGCTCAGGACCTTGCGGCCCTGCGCACGGCGGGCGTTGATGATCTTCCGGCCGGCCTTGGTGGCCATGCGGGCGCGGAAGCCGTGACGCGCTTTGCGCACACGGTTCGAGGGTTGGAACGTGCGTTTCATTGCGCTTTCTCCGTCTCAAGGGGCCGCGCCGTCCGCCGTCCATGCCGGATTCGGGGCCTGCCATCATTCGAAGCCCGTGCCATAGAGAGGCATCGGCAGGCTGTCAACGCAAGCTGGGCCTGAATCCCCATATCACCGGCATTGTTACAGTCCCACCCTGCGGATCAAGAGCCTGCGAGGGGGGTGGGCGGCCTTCCCGCAGCGGTGCATGTCTAAGGGAGCCACCGATCAGGAGATCCCGGGATGAGCATCGAGACCGTGGAAGAGCATGGGCCCCGCCGATCGGGCTGGCTGCGCCACCTGCCGCTGATCGTGATCGGTCTCATCGCGCTGACGGGGGCGTTCTTTCTGCGCGACCTGCTCAGCTTCGACACGCTGCGCGACAACCGCGAGGCGCTGGTCACATGGCGCGACGCCAATTACGCGCTCGCCGTGGCGTGCTTCATGGCCGCCTATGTCGCGATTGTTGCCTTTTCATTGCCCGGGGCCACCGTGGCGACGCTGACGGGCGGGTTCCTGTTCGGCACCTTTCCCGGTGTCCTGTTCAATACCGTTGCTGCGGCCGCCGGGGCGATGCTGATCTTCCTGGCGGCGCGGGCCGGACTGGGACGGCGGCTATCGGGCGGCATGGACACCTCCGCAGGGCGGATCAAGAGCATCACGGACGGCATTCGTGAGAATCAGTGGTCGATGCTGTTCCTGCTGCGGCTGCTGCCGGTGGTGCCGTTCTTCATGGCCAATTTGCTGCCGGCGCTCGTCGGCGTGGGGCTGGTGCCTTTCGGGGTCACCACGCTTCTGGGCATTCTGCCGGGCTCGCTCGTGTTCACCTCGGTCGGGGCCGGGCTCGGCACGGTCTTCGCCGCCGGTGAAACGCCGGATCTCGGCATCATCTTCGCCCCCCATGTCCTGCTGCCGCTTCTGGGGCTCGCCGCCCTTTCGGCGCTGCCCCTCGTGATCAAGGCCGTGAAGGGCCGGAAAGGCTTCTCATGAGCCATATCGACTGCGACATCTGCATCGTCGGCGCCGGATCGGGCGGGCTTTCGGTCGCGGCGGGGGCGGCGCAGATGGGCGCGCGCGTCGTGCTGATCGAAAAGGGGGAGATGGGCGGCGATTGCCTCAACAGCGGCTGTGTGCCCTCTAAGGCGCTTCTGGCGGCAGCCAAGCAGGCGCATTCGATGACCAAGGGTGCGGAGATGGGCATCACGCCGGTTACCCCCGAGATCGATTTCGCCGCCGTGAAGGAGCATGTCGCGCGCAGCATCGCCACCATCGCGCCCGTTGACTCGCAAGAGCGGTTCGAAGGCTTCGGCATCACCGTGATCCGCGAACACGCGCGCTTCACCTCGCCCCACGAGATGCAGGCGGGCGACACGACGATCAAGGCGCGCCGCTTCGTGCTCGCCACCGGTTCGCGCCCCCTCGTGCCACCGATCGATGGCATCGAGGACACGCCCTATCTTACCAACGAGACGATTTTCGGCCTGCGCGAAAGGCCGCGCCATCTGCTGGTGATCGGCGGTGGGCCGATCGGCATCGAGATGGCGCAGGCGCATCGCAGGCTCGGCTCGGAGGTCACGGTGATCGAGGGGGCGAAGGCGCTGGGCAAGGACGACCCCGAGCTGGCCGAGCAGCTTCTCGGCCGGCTGCGCGCCGAGGGCATCCGCATCGAAGAGGGGGCCAAGGTCACCGCCGTCTCGGGCCACGAGGGCGCGATCACCGTCGAGACGGAAAAAGGCCGGTTCGAGGGTTCGCACCTCCTGATGGCAGTGGGCCGACAGGTCGTGACCGACGGGCTCGGCCTTGACGTGGCACACGTGAAACATGACCGGCACGGTATCACGGTGGGCGAGGATCTGCGCTCGAAGACGAATCGCAGGGTCTATGCGGTAGGCGACGCGGCGGGCGGACTGATGTTCACCCATGTCGCGGGCTACCATGCGGGCGTCATCATCCGTTCCATGCTGTTCGGACTGCCATCCAAGGCCAAGACCGCGCATATCCCATGGGCCACCTACACCGACCCTGGCCTCGCGCAGGTCGGGCTGACCGAGGCGCAGGCACGCGAGAAGCATGGCGATGCGCTCAGGGTGATCCGCATGGCCTATGACGAGAACGATCGCGCCATCGCCGAAGGCCGCACCCTCGGCACGCTCAAGCTGATGGCCGTGAAGGGCCGCCCCGTGGGAGCCACGATCCTCGGCGCGAGCGCCGACGAGCTGATCGGCGTCTGGGCGATCGCCATCGCCAGCTGCACTAAGCTGTCGAAGATCGCGGGCGCGGTGCTCCCCTATCCGACCTTGGGCGAAATCAACAAGCGCGCGGCAGGCAACTATTTCAGCGCCAGCCTGTTTGATAACGAATGGGTGAAGACCGCCGTCCGGGCGGTGCAACGCTGGATACCTTGAAGGTCCGGCCGCCCGGCGGCGCAAAAGGGACCAGATGTTCAATACCCTCTCAGGACGCTTTCTTGCCCTGACCACGGTTTTCGTGATGCTGGCCGAGGTGCTGATCTTCGTCCCATCGGTGGCGCGGTTTCGGCAGGACTACCTGCAACTGCGGCTCGAACGCGCGCAGATCGCCTCGTTGGCGTTGTTGGCCTCCGACACGCTCGACGCCGATCTGGAGGCCGAGCTTCTGGAGAACGCGGGCGTCTACAACGTTGTGCTCAGGCGCGACGAGGTGCGTCAGCTTGCGCTGTCCTCGCCGCTGCCCGAGCCGATCCATGCGACCTATGATCTGCGCGAGGTCCCGGCGCTGACGCTGATCCGCGACGCGCTGGGCACGCTGACCGGCACCGGGGAGAGGATCATCCGCGTGATCGGAGATCCCGTGCAGCAGGGCGGGCTGCTGATCGAAGTGACGATGGACGAGGCGCCGCTGCGCGCCGAGATGCTCGACTACGGCCTGCGCATCCTGATCCTGTCGGCGGTGATCTCGGTGGTGACGGCGGCCTTGCTCTTCGCGGCGGTGCAGGCCTTTCTCGTGCTCCCGATCAAGCGGGTGGTGGGGCAGATCCAGAGCTATGCCGACGCGCCCGAGGATGCGCGCCGGATCATCTCGCCGCGCGCCAGCCTGCGCGAGTTGCGAGAGGCCGAGACCGCGCTTCAGGCGATGGAGACGCAACTCACCTCGGCGCTGCGCCAGAAGGACCGGCTGGCTCAGCTCGGCTCCGGCGTCGCCAAGGTCAGCCACGACCTGCGCAACATCCTCACCTCGGCGCAACTCTTCGCCGACCGGCTCGAAGGCTCCGAGGATCCGCTGGTCAAGCGTATGGCGCCCAAGCTCGTGGGGTCGATCACCCGCGCGGTGAACCTGTGCGAATCGACGCTGGCCTTCGGCCGGGCCGAGGAGCCGCCGCCGCAGCTTGCCCGGTTCGAGCTTGCGCCGCTCGTCGCGGAAGTGATCGAGGCCGAGCGTCTGGCGACGCCCGAGGGCGAGGTGGCGCTGGTGGAGGAGATCCCCGCGGGCTTCGTGCTGCGCGCCGATTCGGAGCAGCTGTTCCGGGTGCTGTCGAACCTCGTGCGCAACGCGCGACAGGCCATCACCGCGACCGGCAAGACGGGGCGTGTCACCGTCTCGGCCCGCGAGGAGGACGAGGAGTGGTGGATCTTCGTGACGGATACCGGCCCCGGCCTGCCGCCCCGGGCGCGCGAGCACCTGTTTCTCGCGTTTCGCGGCGGTGTGGCCAAGGGCGGCTCGGGTCTCGGCCTCGCCATCGCTGCCGAGCTGGTGCGTGGCCATGGCGGGCGGCTGGAGCTGAGCCGCTCCGACGAGACCGGCACCGAGTTCGCGATCTGCCTGCCACGCAGCGCTCCCGCTTTATCGTCCTGAGGCCGAGCGAGATCGGGGCCTGCCCCCACGGCATGCGAGATCGAATGCGAAAACCGGGGATTTCCGAAAAACGGCCCTTGCATGTCCCGGCACCGGGCGGTAGATCGGCCTCACTCTACAGCGGACTGGTAGCTCAGTTGGATAGAGTACTTGACTACGAATCAAGGGGTCGGGGGTTCGAATCCTCCCCAGTCCGCCATTTCCTGCTCAGACCGAAATCATCGCCGCAACCGGGCGCGTCACAAGACGCCGCGCCGGGCGTTCGGCGTTTGCGCAAAGCTTTTCGGGCGCGGAGACTCGCAATTGCCGCTTGGCGCGATACCTCCGGAAAAGAGCATTGATTCAATCGGGAGGGCCCCATGGCCGACGACAGGGAAGAACGGATTCGGCAGCGCGCCTATGATCTGTGGCAGAACGAGGGCGCACCCGAGGGCCGCGACCAGGATCATTGGCACGAGGCCGCGGCGCAGATCGATGCCGAAGAGGCAACCGACAACGACGTCGCACCGGGCACCGCCGCCGCCGCTGGTCTGGCGGGCCGCAGCGAAGGCGCCCCGCTGAGCGCCGACGGTCTCGACGAGATCGGCGAGCGGCAGGCGAAGGAGGGGCTGACCGAAGCCCCGGGCGAGCAGATCGCCGACACCACCCCGGCCACGGGCGGCCGCCGCAAGGCTGCCGCGAAATCGGCCGAACCGGGGGCCGCTCCCAAGCGGGGACGCCCCAAGAAGGCCAAGTCGACCGAAGATGTCGATCCGGGCAAGCTTGGTGCGAAGAAGGGGGGCAACACTGTCGCGCCGGGCGAAAAGAAGGTCAGCCGCCGCGCCGTGCGTTCGGGACCCGAAAAGACCGCCGACGCCTATGCCAAGGGGCCGACCGACACCGAGTGAGATCGAGACCACGCCTATCCCGGCATGGCAAAAGGGCCGCTTCCGATGGAAGCGGCCCTTGTTCGTTCCCGCAGGACCGACCCGAGGGTCAGGGGGCCAGTTCTTCGGCCTCGCGTGCTTCGTCCTCGGTGATGGCGAGACGATTGCGCAGCAGCGTCAGGTAGGCCCGGTTGGCCTCGGTCTCGGAATCGACCGCCGCGCGGGACGCGAGGTAGAACTCGATCGCCGTGTCATGATCGTCGATCTGCGCAAGCAGCGTATCGAGCGGTTTGGGGTTTTCGATCTCGGTGTTCATGAGCCGCCGTTCATCGGCGCTGGCCTCGGCCTCGTCGAGCTGACCAGTGATGCGGTGACGCTCATCCATGCTCAGCGTGCCGTCGGCATGGGCCGCGGCGATCATGCCCCGGATCAGCAGGAGCGCGCGGTCGTCGCTCATCGCCTCGGCGGCCTGCTGATGGCGCGGGTCCGGCGCCTCCTGCGACTGTGTCTCGCCGCCGAGCGCACCGGCGATCTGATCGAAGATGCCGCCCAGTCCCGAGCTGCTGCTGCCGGTTCTGGGGGCGTGCGCGGTCGAGCCGC
The DNA here is from genome assembly GCF_000466965.1 of Limimaricola cinnabarinus LL-001. Classification (GTDB taxonomy): domain Bacteria; phylum Pseudomonadota; class Alphaproteobacteria; order Rhodobacterales; family Rhodobacteraceae; genus Limimaricola; species Limimaricola cinnabarinus. The sequence continues at coordinate 30,622 of NZ_BATB01000011.1, read as the reverse complement.
TGGCGCGCTGACGCGATTGGTGATCGCGGTAGGCCTGATAGGCCATGTAGCCCAGCGCCGCGACGCCGGCCTTGCCGCGCATGCCGCGTCCGCCGAGCCCACCCAGAAGCGCCGCGCTGCCGAGGCTGCCCCGGCGGCGGCCACGACCGGCCATGCGAGAGGCCAGCATGACGCCGAGAATCCGTTTGAGGCTCATGGGAAGTCCTTTCCGCCTGATGTGCCTTGGTCAACGACGCGCGCGAGCGTTTCGTTCCGGTCCGGCCCCCGTGCGGCCCCGCACCGGGGCAAAACGGACCCTTGACCGGCCCGGAACCGGGCGCAGCTTGTCGGTCAGGCAGGCGCTCAGACAGGCGTCCAGACCCGCGCCGGAGTCCCACCCGTGAAGATTGCCCTGATGACCCATATCCGCCACCCCGTGCGCCCGCCCTTCATGGGTGGCATGGAGGCGCATGGCTGGCACCTCGCGCGCGCTCTCGTGGCGCGCGGTCACGAGGTCACGCTTCTGGCCAGCGGCGACAGCGCCGCCCCGCCGGGGGTGCGGCTGCACCCGGTCGTGCCCGAGCACTACGACCGCCGCTACCCGTGGCACGACTTTCACGGCACGGAAGTGCTCATCGCGCATCTCGACGCGGCCTTCGCCGGCGCATGCGACCACGTGGCGACAGGTGGCTACGACGTGGTGCACAACAACACGCTGCACCGTTTCGTGCCGCGTGTTTCGCGCGCGAAACGTTTGCCGATGGTGTCGTCGATGCATGTCCCGCCCTTCGAGGTGCTGCGCCGCGCGATGACCGACAGCGTCGCGCCATGGCATCTCGTGACGACCTGCTCAACGCGGCAGCTCGGCCGCTGGTGGGAGGTGCCGCCTACCACGGCCCGCGTCGTCGGCAACGGCATCGCGCTCGATGATTGGCCGTTTTCGCCTCGGGCGATGGCTCGGCGGTCTGGGCGGGGCGGATCACGCCGACCAAGGGGACACATCTGGCCGCACAGGCGGCGCGGATCGCGGGCGTGCCACTGACGCTCTTCGGGGTGATCGAACACCGCGACTACTTCGAGGCAGAGGTGAAACCGCATCTGGGGGGAGATGTCCGATATGGCGGCCACCTCGCGGGGGTCGATCTCGCGCAGGCCTTCGGACGGGCCTCGGTGCTGCTCTTCACACCGCTATGGGACGAACCCTTCGGTCTGGCCGCGATCGAGGCGATGGCTTGCGGGCTGCCGGTCGCGGCGATCGATCAGGGCGCGGTGCGCGAGGTGATCGGTGACAGCGGCGCCTATGCGCCGCCCAACGACCCGGACGCCTTGGCGCGGGCCATTCTGACGGCGATGACGCTGCCCCGCGCGGCGGCGCGGGCGCGGGTCGAGGCGCGGTTCTCGATCCGCGCGATGGTGGATGGTTACGAGGCGCTCTATGCCGAGGCAGTCGCGGCGCGCGAGGCGGATTGGCCCAACCTCGCCTATGCGCCGCACCAGCTGCGGATGACCCCGGCGGCGATCGCCGGGGCCTGAGGTCTATTCCGCCGCCACGCGGCTGGCGGATGTCGCGGCGCGGCGGCGCTCGATCTCGCGGATCACCTCGGCCGAGTTGCAATAGGGCCGGTGGCTCTGGTGCCGGGTCAGCTCGAGATCGGCCTCCGAGGGGGCGCGCAGGATTCGGATGCGCTCCTCGTCATGCGCGATCAGCCCCATGAGCGCGAAGGCGTGCAGCCAGTGCCCCATGGTGCGGTGGCCCCATTTCTCGCGGAACAGCTCTGCGTTGCGCACCACGCTTTCGAGGTGGTGCACCGGGGGCATGTGGTGCGGGTGGTACTGGTGATAGACCCGCGCTCCCTTGGCCCAGCCGATCTTGATGCCCTTCTTGTCGAGCACGCGGCCGAAATCCGTATCTTCACCGCCATAGCCGTGAAAGCGTGTATCGAAGCCACCCGCCTTGCGAAAATCGGCACGGCGCATGGCGAAGTTGAGCGACCAGAAACAGCGGTAGTCGTTGCAGTCCCGGATGCCTTCGGACGGCGGGCCTTGCCGGTCGGAATGGCGCTCGGCCACCGCTTCGAAATCGGGATAGTCCCAGCCCTCTTGGTTGACCCCGTCGGGCAGGTACATGACCTCGCCCATCACCAGCCCGTCGAAAACGGCGAGGTGGCGGCGGTAGTCTGCCACGAAGTCGGGGGCGGGGATGCAATCGACATCGAGGAACAGCAACGCGTCACCCACGGCCTCCTTGGCCGCGAGGTTGCGTGCCTCTGCGAGTGGCAGGCTGTCGCGGATCAGGGCGATCTGTCGGACCGGAAAGGGGGCCTCGGGCAGATCATAGGGTTCGGCCTGCATCCGCACGATCACGAATTCGGCCGGCAGTTCGGTCTGGCGGGCAAGGCCACGTACGACATTGGCAAGATGGGCGTCGCGCCGCGGGCGATGGTCAGGGCTGAGGCTGTCATAGGGGGCTCCGGAATGTCATTCGGCAACGAGGGCGAAGGGCGCAGCGGCCCCCCAGGCGCGGTGGATCAAGCCTTCGATCCAGGACGCGGCGGCGCGGGCGGCATCGGCGTCGACAAGGGATCGCATGCGCCCGGCATCGTGCCCGGCCTGCGCCGCCTCGACCGCGGCGCGCCAGGCGTGGGCCGAGGACGGCAGATGTGGTGTCACATGGGCAAGGCCCGCCTCCGCGAGGGCGCGGGCCTTTTCGTGCTGCTCATCGAAATAGCGCCATTCAGGCACCGCGATCCACGGCACCCCGGCAGCCAGCACCTGATGGCAGGTGGTGTTGCCGGTCGAGGCGATGACGAGATCGGCGCTGGCGATGCGGTCGGGCGCGTCGTCGACCCAGCCGTGATGCGTGAGGTTGCCGGGTTCGGTGGCGTGCCAGTCGCGCTCCACGTGGCCGATGCTGTGCCAGCTCCAATCGCTCAGGGCACGCGCGCCGACGCCGATCGGCGCCTGTGCAAAGCCCGACCCGCCGCCGCCCGAGACGACGAGGGCAATCCGCTCATCGGCCCGGATACCGAGTCGCGCCCGTGCCGCATCCCGCGCGGGCATCGGCGCGATGCCGAGACCGCCCGCGAAATGGGTCTTGGCGATCATCCAGTCGGGCCAGTCGGGTTGCGCCAAAGCCGCGTGGCAGGGGGCCAGCAGTCCCAGCGCGCCGCGATAGGTCGCGACATGGCCCGGATCGCTACGGTTGCCATGCTGGACCACCTTCACATGCGGCACCGAACAGATCCGCGCCAGCTGCGCGATCTCGGCCGAGACGTCGCAGATCATCAGCGCCGGGTCGGCTCCCGGAACCATTGCGCGATGATCCCCATGGCCTCACGGATGCCGGGCCAACCGACGGGCGCGCAATGCAATGTGTCCGGCGTATCGAGATCGGCCAGCCCCTGCGCCTCCGCCCCCGTGGCCTGAAACAGCGAAGGATGGTGACGATGCGCGCCTGCGGCGGCAGGGGCGGGAAGATGTCGTCGCGGGCGCAGAAGATCACCAGCGGCCGCGCGGCGGGCAGGGCATGCGCCAGTGCGGCGCAGCGCTCAGCATGGCCGCGCCCCTGGTGATGGACGAAGTAACCGATCGGCTTCATTCGGCGGCCATCCGCAATTGCGGCGCCCCGGCCCCGTCATGCAGCCCGGCCCAGGCCAAGCCGTCGAGCAGGCCTGCCGCATGTGCCAACGGGCTTCGATACAGGCCGGGCCGACGCGGCAGATGGCACAGATCGCCATCGGCATTGCCCACGATGATGGCGCGATCGGCGGCACGCAACATGCATTCGTCGTTGCCCGAATCCCCTGCCACGACGCAGTGGTCGAGCGTCAGCCCGTGGCTCTTGGCCAAATGCGCAACCGCCGCTCCCTTGCCGGCGCGGATCGGCAGCACGTCGATCAGACGCCCATGCGAGGCGATGACACGCGCCGCGAGACCCGCCATGTCGAGCCGGTTGCGGATGCGCATGGCCTGCCGGGCATCGCCCAGATAGCCCAGCTTCCAACGCCGCTGTTCGATTTCGGGCTGGGCCCGGATCGAGGGGTTGTCGAGGGTGTCGCGGATCGCGTCGATCCGCCAGTCCGACTCGATTTCCTGTGCCCATGTTTCGTCGAAAACGAGCCGCCCCGTCGCGTCGCGCCGATAGATCTCGGTGCCGACAGAGGTGATGAAGGCGTCGGGTTCTTCGATGTCCCATTCCGCGAGGATGCGCCGCGCCTCGGTGATGGTGCGCCCCGTGGCCACGGCAAAGAGCGCATGGCCCTGCCTGCGCCATTCCGCGAAACCGGCCAGAGCGCCCCGGTCTCCGGTGAGCGTGTTGTCGATGTCGCTGGCAAGGATGCGGGTGGGGGCGGGCAATGGACGCGGTGCCGCGATGCGCGCCATGAGATCGGACACCCGGGCGGCCCAAGCCGCCCAGGAATAGGCGTCCTCATGATCGGCGGCGGCGGCCCGGCAGCGCGCATGCAGGTCGGCATCGCCCAGAAGCCGCGATAGCGCGGCGCCGAAGGCCGGCGGATCGTTCGGTTCGGCCAATAGCCCGTGCCCGATCCGGGTCACGATGTCCGAGGGGCCGCCATGACAGGTGGCCACCACCGGCAGGCCGGCGGCGGCGGCCTCCAGAATGGTCAGGCCAAAGGGCTCGGTGAAGGCAGGGTTGGCAAAGATGCCGCGCCGGTCGGCGGCGAGGGCATAAAGCCCCGCGAGAGCCGTGGCGTCGTGCTCGGGCGGCAGGGCGACGCGCCCTTCGAGCCCATGTGTCCGCACCGCTCGTTCGATCCCGGCGATGACCCGGCGCTGTTCGGCGCTGCCCTGCCGTCCGGGACCGCGCAGCCCGGCGAGAATCACGAGGTTGGCGCGTTGGCGCAGGCCCGGGGTACGGGTATAGGCCTCGACCAGCCCGACAAGGTTCTTCTTTTCTACCGGTCGCGCGACGGCGAGGATCATCGGTCTGTCGGGCGCGGCGAGCCACGGCGCAATCAGTGTGCGGGCCGCGTCGCGATCGGGGGCGGCAGGCAAGGTGGCGCCGGGGGCGATGCAATGGATACGGGCCGGATCGGCGCCCGGATAGGCGCTGACCTGTCGCTCGGCCTCGTCGCGCGACGACACCACGGTGGCGCAGGCCCCGGCGATGGCGCGGGTCTCAGCCGCGATCCGGCGGGCCATGCCGGGGGCGGCCATGGCCCCCGCCTTGTCGAGTCCGAGCGAATGTGGCGTGTAGATCACCGGGATGCCGAAACGCGCGCGTGCCGCGAGCGCGACCTGCGCCGCGTCGGCGAAATGCGCATGGATCACGTCGGGCTTGCGGACCAGCCCGTCGAGATGGGTCAGAAACGCTGCCGTGAAAGCCTCGACCCGCGCCTCCAGCGCCTCCTTGGACAGATAGTCCGCCACCCCGTCGTCGATCCGCAGGATGCCGGATTTCGGCCCCAGCTTCTCGTAGGGCCGCGCATGGGCCGCGCCGAGATCGGGCCGGTCGAACCGCCGCGTGACCACTTCGACATAGTCGATGTCATCGCGCGCCTCAAGCGCATGGGCGGCAGCGAGGACATAGGCGATGTGGCCCCCGGTATCGTCAGTCAGGCCGTAGTGGATCGGCGGCGCCTTGAGGCAACCGCCGAGCGCAATTTGCATCACGAACATCGGGGGGATCTTTCGGCAGGGATGTCGGTTTCGCCGCTCAATGCTCCTTGGCGATTATCGGTTCCCTTCATGTTCCGGTGCGTACCCAGGCGGGATTTTTCGGCCAAACGCACTAGGTACATGTGACCCATCCGCCCGAGGACAACGCAACCATGCGCCATCGTTATCTTTTCATCGGTGGGTTGCATCGGTCGGGCACATCGCTGGCCGCACGGATCGCGGCATCCATCAATGGAATTGGCGCGATCGAGAACGCGCCAATTCCCGAAAACGAAGGTGTCTACCTGCAAGGCGCGATCCCGCATGACGCGCTGTCGGGGGCGCCGGGGCGCTTTGCTTTCGACCCCGACCAGCATCTTGCCGAAGGTGGTCTTTATGACCGGCTCGACGTGCGCGAACGGATCGAAGCGGATTGGGACCCGTGGTTTCCTCCAACCCCGTGGCGGGTCGAGAAATCGCCAGTGAACCTGCTGCGCAGCCGTCTCTACCAGCAGCTCTTTCCGCTGTCGCAATTCGTCATCGTCACGCGGCATCCGCTGGCGGTGGCGCGCGCGACCGAGAAATGGAGCGATCTGGGCGAAGCAGATCTGGTGGCGCATTGGGGGCAGGCCTACCGGCTGGCGCTGATGGATGCCCGAAGGCTGCATGCCCGGCTGATCCTGCGCTACGAGGACCTCGTGGCAGATCCCGGCACGGCGCGGCAGGCGCTCGCGGCGTTTTGCGACAGGCCGGGGGAGGGGCCGAAGGATGCACTGGAAGCCGTACGCGACGGCAATGCCGATTATGACCTGCGCGCGATGCCCTGTCCCGAGGGGGCACGGGAGGCGATGGCAGCGTTGGGCTATGGCCCAGACGGGGCGGTCCTGCCCTTGTCGGAAGTGACCGTGACGCATCCCTTGCGGCGGGTGCGCGAGGCGGTGGCCGCGATCTGGCCCCCCTCCCGATGACGGGGATTCTTGAGAAAATCTGCGCCGGGTCCGGAACCTGTCGCGCTTGCCTAGGTTGCCTCTTGGCGACAAGAATGCGGTGCGCGCGACGCGCCACGAGGGGAGATTTCACGACATGACCGATACAGCCGGACCCGCGAAGCGGCCCAAGACGTCACAATTCTGGATCGCGGTGGCCGCCGCGGTGATCGGCTGGATCTTGGTGCTGTGGCTGCTCATCGCCCGCGCCTCGATCGGCAGCGATCTCGAAGAGACGCAGGTCCGGGTCGTCGAGCTTGAGGATCAGGTGGCGATCCAGACCGAGACCATGGGCAGCATCGAGGCGCTGCGCGCGGAACTCGATCAGATGCGCGTCGAGGAGCAGGAGCTCGAGAACCGCCGCGCCACCATCGAGGCGGAGATCGCTCCTGCCGAAGCGCGGCTGCAGGAGCTGTCCGGTCAGATCGCCACGGCCGAAACCGATCTCGGTCAGGCACAGGCGCGGACGCAGGCCCTTGAGGAGCAGCTCGCACCGCTGCGCTCGGAGCTCGACAGCATCGAGAGCCGCCGGGCCGACGCGCAGGCGCAGGCCGAAGCCTCCGCCGCCGAGCTGAACGAGGTAACCGAGCGTCTGGAGCAGGCCCGCAATGAGGAGGCCGAGCTGCGCCAGCTCATCGCGACGCTGAGCGCCGAAGCTGCCGACCTGACCGAACAGGTCTCGCAGGCCGAAACCGAGCTCGGTGAGTTGCGGGCCCAGAACACGACCCTGGAAAAGCAGGTGGCCGAGGCGGAGGCACGCGTTGCCGAGCTGACCGAACGTCGCGACGGGCTTGAGACCGAGGTGGCTCAGCTCAGCGAAGAGCAGCAGGCTCTGAGCGGCGATGTCGAGGCCGCGCGCGACCAACAGCAGCTGCTGCAGCAGGAAGTGGCGCGGCTGGCGCAGAACCTCGCCATGCGGGCCGAGGAACTGGCGCAGATCGAAAGCCGCATTGCCGCCGCATCGTCGCGGCAGGGCATCGCGTCGACCCCTGTCGTACGCCCGCAGGTGACGGACCTGCCGCAAGACGAAGCGACTCGCGGCGAGGCGACCGCTCCTGACGCTCAGGCCGAGGTAGAGGCCCCCATCGCTCAGGAGGACGTCGCTCAGGAGGAAACCGCCGCCCCCGTCGTGCCGACCGCCGCCGAAGCCGGTGCGCAGGCGCGTCCGCAGGTGACCGAGCTGCCGCAGGAGGATGCACAGACAGAGACCGAAGCCACGCAACCGGCTCGAGCCTTCGAGGCTGGCGACATTGGCTCGGATGCCGCCGAAGCGTCTGCTCCCGCGGCCGCCGCACCTTCGATCGACGTCTCCGACCCCGCTCTCGACGAGCAGGCGAACGCAGCGCCTGCCGGTCCTGCCGTGGCCTCGGCCAACAGCGATACCGAAGAGGCAGTCGCCCCAGCCAATGCCATCGAACCAGGCCTTTACACCCTTGGCCCCATCGCGGTGAAGTTCTCGCAGGATGGCCGCTTTTCCATGGCGGGCAGCGATCAGCTGGGCCGGGTCAACGGCGTCTACACGGTCGCCAATGGCATTCTGACGCTCGACCAAGCGCAGGGCGACACGGGGTCGGCGATCTTCCCGATGCGTTGCGACATTTCCGATAGCGGCTCCGGTTTCGCCATCGGCGACAGCGACGGCTCCTGCGCCCTGTTCGAGGGTCGCGAGTTCATCGCCGCCGAATGATGGTCACGCCCGTCCTCTAGATGGATCTGGGTGGCCTCTCGCTTGGGGCCGTTGCCGGCATTTTCGTCATGGCGGCGGCGGCCATTGCCCTGGCGGGCGTGCGCCTTGCGCATGTGGCCGACGCCTTGGCCGATCGCACCGGTATGGGCGAGGTCGTTGCCGGGGCGCTCTTCGTCGGCGCGACGACCTCGCTGCCCGGCGCCATCACCTCGATCTCGACCGCAGCACAGGGAGCCTCGGGTCTTGCCGTCGGCAACGCGCTGGGCGGGCTCACCGCGCAGACCGCCTTCATCGCCGTGGCCGACCTGTTCTACCGTCGCGCCAATCTCGAACATGCCGCCGCCTCTGTCACCGGCCTCGCGCAAGGCGTGCTTTTGGTGGCGCTGCTGTCGATTCCGCTCATCGCTTCCGCCGAGCCGCAGATCACCTTCTGGGGCGTGCATCCCGCCTCGCTGCTGATCCCGGTGGGTTACGCTCTGGGCCTGCGCCTGCTTGCCCAGATGCATGAGGCCCCGATGTGGCATCCTGTTGAGACCGACGAGACGCGCGAGGAGGTTTCCGAGCCCGACCGCGAGGGCGGCAAGTCCGACACCGGCCTGTGGCGGCGCTTCGCACTCTATGCGGGGGTGACGGCGGTAGCGGGCTGGGTGATCGGCGAGGCGAGCCTCGCGCTCGTGGAGATCACCGGCATGGGCGAGAGCGCGGTGGGCACGGTCTTTGCCGGTGTCGCCAATTCTTTGCCCGAGCTGGTCACCGCCATCGCGGCGGTGCGGATCGGCGCGGTCAGCCTCGCCGTGGGCGATGTGATCGGCGGCAACGCCTTCGAGGTGATGTTCCTGTCGGCGGCGGATTTCTTCGATGACGGGTCGATCTACGCGGCGATCGGCCCGGCCGACCGGTCCACCGCGCTCATCGCGATGCTGATGACCGGTGTGCTGCTTCTGGGAATGCTGCGGCGACAGAAGACCGGACCGGTGCGGATCGGCTTCGAGAGCGTTCTGGTGCTTGGCCTCTATGTGGGGTCCGTGGTGTTGGTGCTTCTTTGACGCGGTCATATTGGAACATTGCGTTGCGCCGCTTGCGCAAACGCGCCACAGAGCCGCACCGTGCTTATCGGGTGTGACAGGGGAGACAGGACCGCATGACACAGTTGCAGACACTATTCGGCTGGATCGGAGACGCCACCTGGGGGTGGGCGCTGATCCCCTTCCTCGTTGTTTTCGGCGGGACCTTCACCCTGATGTCGGGCTTCGTTCAGCTGCGCTATTTCGGGCGCATGTGGGGCGTGCTGTCCGAGGGCGGCAATCGCGCCGGTGGCGTGTCCTCGCGCGAGGCGCTGCTCGTGTCCATCGGCGGCCGCGTCGGCGGCGGCAACATCGCGGGTGTCGCCGTGGCGATCACGCTGGGCGGGCCGGGCGCGGTGTTCTGGATGTGGGTCGTTGCGTTCATCGGCATGGCGACCTCTCTGTTCGAATGCGCGCTGGCGCAGCTCTACAAGCGCAGCGAGGATGACGGCACCTTCCGCGGTGGTCCGGCGCAATACATCATTCACGGTCTGGGTGAGCGGTTCACCTGGCTCGCGATGCTCTACGCGGTCTGCCTGCTGGCCTCCTTCGGCCTCGGCTTCTCGGCGTTTCAGGGCAACACCGTCGCCGTGGCGGCGCAGGACAGCCTCGGGCTAGATCCGATCTGGGTCGGCGCGGGGCTTGCTCTCGTCACGCTGATCATCGTGTTCGGCGGCATCAAACGGATCGCGCAGGTCTCGGACGTGGTGATCCCGGTGATGGCACTGGGCTATATCGTGCTCGCTCTGGCCGTGATCGTGCTCAACATCACGGAGGTTCCGGCGGCGCTGTGGACCATCGTGGCCAACGCGGTGGGCCTCGAGGAAGCGGTCGGCGGCGGTGTCGGCGCGGCGGTGGCCCAAGGCATGCGGCGCGGCCTCTTCTCGAACGAGGCGGGCCTCGGCTCGGCTCCGAACGTGGCAGCGGCGGCGGCGGTGCCGCACCCGATCAGCCAAGGCATCGTGCAGTCGCTGTCGGTGTTCATCGACACCATCATCATCTGCACCTGCACCGCGATGGTGATCCTTCTGGGCGATGTCTACGTGCCTGGTGCCACCGAGGTGGACGGCGTCGCGCTGACGCAGCAGAGCCTCGTCGATCATCTGGGCGGCTGGGCGCAATATTTCCTGACCGGCGCGGTGCTGCTCTTCGCCTTCTCCTCGATCATCTACAACTACTACCTCGGCGAGACGGCGCTTTCTGTCCTTTCCGACACCAAGATCGCGCGGCTTCTGCTGCGTGTCGCGGTGCCGGTGGTGGTGTTCCTCGGCGCGGCGGCCCCGGGTGCCACGGCCGTGTTCTTCTTCTCGGATCCGCTGATGGGACTTCTGGCGCTGGTCAACCTGCTGGCGTTGGCGATGCTGTTCCCGGTGGGGCTTCGGCTTCTGGCCGACTACCGCCGTCAGCTGCGCGCAGGCGCGGTGGAGCCGGTTCTGGAGATCGAGGATTATGCCGATCTCGACATCGACCGCGGGGCATGGGCCAACCCGGCGCTGACCCGGCCCCTGGGCTGAGGGTCACGCATCAGGCGGCAAAGACAAGGGGGGCCTCCGGGCCCCCCTTTTCACATGTCAGGTGTCGGTTTCGAAGCCGGTGGGCGGGTTCTCACGGCCCGGGCGCGATTTGTAGGCGGGCATCGACCAGCCTCGCCAGAGCGCCAGCATCCGCAGCACGAAGGCCGCACTGAAGCCTGCCAGCGCCGCCGCTTCGCGACCCGCTCCCGCGACCTCGAGCGCCGCGCAGGCGGCTGCACCCAGCATCGAGGCCGCGACATAGATTTCGCGGCGCAGGATCACCGAGGGCTCTTGGCCCAGCGTGTCACGGATGATGCCGCCGACATTGGCGGTGATCACGCCCATGGCGATCGCCACCGTGACCCCGGCCCCCGCATCGAGCGCCTTGAGCGTGCCTACCACGCTCACCAGCGCCATGCCGAAGGCGTCGAGCCACAGGATGTAGCGGTAGCGGTATTCGATCAGATGTGCCGCGAAATGCACTGCGATGGCGGTGGCGATGCAGACCAGCACGGTGGTCGGATCCTCGACCCAGAACACCGGCAGCCCGAGCAGCAGATCACGCAGCGTACCGCCGCCGACGCCGGTGATGACCCCGAACCAGACGAAGCCGAGGATGTCGAGTTCCTTGCGCGAGGCGACCAGCGCGCCGGTCGCGGCAAAGGAGACGGCTGCGATGAGATCGAGCGCCGCGAGAAACGGCGCGAGGGACAGGTCCATGACGGGGATCTCCGGCGGAGGGGCGAGAGCGCCCTCCTATCCGTCGGCACGGATCTGTCAACCGGGACAGTCCCGTCAGAGCAACGACGCCCCTTTCGGGAAATCAGGCGGCGAGAGAGGCGTAGCTGTCGCGCAACCGCACCAGATCTTCGATCCGGCCGGACATCATCAGCTGCAGCGGGCTGCGATCGCCAAGCTGGCGCTGACGCGCGCGGATCCAGTCGGCGGCGCCGAGACCGGCGCAGGCCGGGCGGGTGGCGATATGGATATCACGAAGCAGTGCCATGCGGCGCAGGCGTTCGCGATCGACGATCTCGACTTGGCCCGCGCACCAGCGACGCCAGCTTTCGGGCTGCATGCCGCCCAGAATCGCCACCATCTGTGCGTCGCGCAGCTCCCAGACGCGGGCCAGCAGGATGGCGGTGCGCACGAGTGGACCGGTTTCGGAAGGGCTGACGGGACGTTCCGGGGCCTGCACGGACTGGACGGCTGCGAACAAGGGCGATCTCCTCTGGCTCTTCCCCCGATATAACAGAGTCGCCCAAAAGGATCAGAAGCGGTTCCCGAAAAGACGAGCCGTCAGCAATTTCCTGCCGATTGTTCCGCCGCGACTTTGGTTGCCTTCGCCTCGGCGGCGGCGACGGCGCTCGCCACGCGACCCGAGACATGGTCCATGAAGATGCGGATTTTGGGATCCTGCAGCCGCCGATGCGTGAAGAGGCAGGCCATCTGTACCGGCAGCGGCGGCGTTGCGGCGCAGACCGGGACGAGACGCCCGGCCGCGAGATGCTCCGCGATCTCGAACACCGGTTTCATCGCGATGCCCGCCCCTTCGAGCGCCCAAGCGGTCAGCACGTCGCCATCGTCGCATTCGAGGCGGCCCCTGACCGGATAGGGCCGGGGGCCTTGCGGTGTCCTCAGCGTCCAGCGGAACTCCGTGGCGCCGGGAAAGCGCAGGTTGAGGCAGTCATGCCCCGCCGCCACCAGATCGTTGCCATCGCGGGGTGCGCCGTGCCGGTCGATATAGGCCGGTGCCGCGCAGAGCACGCGCGCGCAGGTCGCAATCTGGCGGATTGTCAGGTCGCTGTCGGCGGGATGGCCGAGGAAGAACCGCAGATCGATCGCCTCGGCGGCCAGATCGATCATCCGGTCCGACAGCCGCAGCCGCAGATCGATGCGTGGGTAGGCCTGCGCGAAGCCAGGAAGCAGCGGCGCGATCAGTCGCCGGCCCACCCCCAGAGGGGCCGCGACATGGATCGTGCCGCGCGGGGTCTCGGTGATTTCCGAGACCAGCGCCTCGGCCTCCTCGACCTTTTCGAGCACCGCGCGCGCGCCATCATAGAAGCTGCGGCCCTGCTCGGTGGGGGCGAGGCTGCGGGTGGTGCGCTGGAACAGGCGCACGCCCAGATGCGTCTCGAGCTGACCTATGCGGGCCGAGGCGACGGCGGCCGAGATCCGCATGTCGCGCCCGGCGGCAGACATCGAGCCCAGCTCGTAGACCCGGACGAAGGTGCGGATGTTGTCGAGATAGGCCAAGGGGGCTCCGTCGCTGCCGCTCCTCGTTACCCTGCCGCGGCGCTTGGTGCCAGAGCGGGCGCCGCGTCCGGGGCCGCAAGGCCGCCCATCCGGCGCAGGTGACCTAGCACCTCGTCTATGCCGCCCCCATGGCGCAGCGCGCAGAAGGTGAAGGGCCGGCCTGCGCGCATCCGGGCCGCGTCGCGCTCCATCACCTCGAGCGAGGCGCCGACATGCGGCGCAAGGTCGGTCTTGTTGATGACCAGAAGATCCGACCGGGTGATTGCGGGACCGCCCTTGCGCGGGATCTCCTCGCCTGCGGCGACGTCGATGACATAGACTGTCACATCCGCCAACTCGGGCGAGAAGGTCGCCGAGAGATTGTCGCCGCCCGATTCGATCAGCACCACCTCGATCCCTGGATGCCGCCGTTCGAGTTCCGCCACGGCGGCGAGGTTGAGGCTCGCATCCTCGCGGATCGCGGTGTGCGGGCAGCCGCCCGTTTCAACGCCGATCACCCGGTCGCCGGGCAGGATCTGCATCCGCATCAGGGCCTCGGCGTCCTCTTGGGTGTAGATGTCATTGGTGATGACGCCGATGGAGTGATCGGGCGCAAGGGCGCGGGCCAGAGCGGCAGTGAGCGTCGTCTTTCCAGCGCCGACGGGGCCGCCGATGCCGATGCGCAGGGGGCCGTTCATGGAGGTCGTGCTCATGTGGCGAATATCCTCGGTTGCAGGGTCTCGTGGCGCATCGACGCGATGTCACCCATGAAGGTCGTGGAGGAGAGATCGTCGAGCGTGCCGTGCTCGGTCTCCTCGGCGATGCGGGCGCAGGGGGGCGCGAGGGCGGATTGCAGTCTTTGGCCTTCGGTCTGGCCCAGCGGCATCAGGCGTTGCGCCGCCGTGACGAGATTGGCGGCGAAGGCTTGGAGGTAGAGCGCGCAAGTGGGCCGTAGCGGCAACGCATGGCGCGCCGCTGCCGCGCCGATGGCGACAGGATAGCTCAGCGGCGCATCCGGGCCGCCCGAGACGATGGCCTCGGTGCGCGCGAAGGCCGCGCCCTGCCGCTCGGTCTCGATCACCCTTTCGCGGCTCGCGGCAAAGGCGCGGGCGGCGGCGTCGGTCCGTGCGGTGTCGTCCGGGTCGCGATAGGCCGCAACGAGCAGCAGCACGTCGTTGCGGCCTGCGCCATGCTCCAACGTGTCCCGCAGCCAGTCCTCGAGCGTGGCGCGATCCCGCACGTTTTCTTCGGCGATGGCCTGCTCCAGCCCGTGCGAATAGGCGAAGGCCCCGACCGGGTAGCCCGGCGACAGCCAGCGCATCAGCATCAGGGCCTGATGATCAGTGAGCATGAGCGGTGGCGACATGGTCGTGGGCATGGGTGCGGCCATGGCCATAGGCCCCGCCCTCGGGCGTGAAGGGCCCGGTCACGTCGCGCAACTCCGCGCCCAGATGCGCCAGCATATGCGCGATCACGTGGTCGCGGCGGATCACGAGGCAATCAGGACGGATCTCGCAGGGGGTGTGGCGGTTGCCGACATGCCAAGCGAGACGGACGAGGTCGCCGCGCGCCTCGGTCAGTGGCTCTGGCGCGGCCTCGATCGCGACGTGGCTGCCGTCCGACAGTTCCAGCGCATCGCCTGCGTCGAGCGATGTGGTCTGCGCGAGATCGACGAGGAAGGGACGGCCCGATGCCGTTTCCAGCCGCTTGCGGCGCAAAAAACGACCCTCGTAATCGAGCGCGCAGGTCTCGGCGGGGCCGGACCAGTCACCCTTGCGGTGCAAGTGCCGGGCAGTGGGAAGATCGGTCATGGTTATCCTCAGAACAGGAAGTAGCGCTGTGCCATCGGCAGCACCTCGGCAGGCTCGCAGGTGAGCAGCACGCCGTCGGCGCGCACTTCGTAGGTCTCGGGGTGCACCTCGACGCTGGGCAGCGCGTCGTTGAGCTTCAGGTCGCGCTTGGTGACGTGTCGCGTGTCCTCGATCGCCACCGTCTGCTTGGCGAGGCCGATCTTGTCGCGCAGCCCGTCCTCCTGCGCCGCCTTGGACACGAAGGTGACGCCCGCATGTTCCACTGCGCGGCCATAGGCGCCAAACATCGGGCGCAGATGCACCGGCTGCGGCGTCGGGATCGAGGCGTTGGGATCGCCCATCTGCGCCATTACGATCTGACCACCCAAGAGCACCATCTCGGGCTTCACCCCGAAGAAGGCGGGATGCCACAGCACCAGATCCGCGCGCTTGCCCGGCTCGATCGAGCCGATCTCGCGCGCCAGACCATGCGCCAGCGCCGGGTTGATGGTGTATTTCGCGATATAGCGGCGGGCGCGGAAGTTGTCGTTCTCGCCGGTCTCTTCCGCCAGACGCCCGCGCTGGCGCTTCATCTTGTCGGCGGTCTGCCATGTGCGGATCAGCACCTCGCCGACCCGGCCCATCGCCTGGCTGTCGCTTGCGATGATCGAGAAGGCGCCCATGTCGTGCAGGATGTCCTCGGCGGCGATGGTCTCGCGCCGGATCCGGCTCTCGGCAAAGGCGATGTCCTCGGGCACGCGCTTGTCGAGGTGGTGGCAGACCATCAGCATGTCGAGATGCTCCTCGACCGTGTTGACGGTGAAGGGGCGCGTGGGGTTGGTCGAGGCGGGCAGGACCGACATCTCGCCGCAGATCTTGATGATGTCGGGCGCGTGGCCGCCGCCCGCGCCCTCGGTGTGAAAGGCGTGGATGGTGCGCCCGGCGATGGCCTTCACCGTGTTCTCCACGAAACCCGCCTCGTTCAGCGTGTCGGTGTGGATCATCACCTGCACGCCGGTCTCGTCGGCGACCCGCAGGCAGCAGTCGATGGCCGCCGGGGTGGTGCCCCAGTCCTCGTGGAGTTTCAACGCGCAGGCGCCCGCGAGGATCTGCTCGTGCAGCGCGCCGGGCAGGCTCGCGTTGCCCTTGCCCGCGAAGGCGAGGTTCATCGGGAAGGCATCGGCCGATTGCAGCATCCGGGTCATGTGCCACGGCCCCGGCGTGCAGGTGGTGGCGAGCGTGCCATGCGCGGGCCCGGTGCCGCCGCCGAGCATGGTGGTGACGCCCGAGGCCAAGGCCTCCTCGATCTGCTGCGGGCAGATGTAGTGGATATGGCTGTCCATGCCGCCCGCCGTCAGGATGCGCCCCTCGCCCGCGATCACCTCGGTGCCGGGGCCTGCCACGATGTCGACGCCGGGCTGGGTGTCGGGGTTGCCCGCCTTGCCGATGGCGTGGATGCGCCCGTCGCGCAGGCCGACATCGGCCTTGTAGATGCCCGTGTGGTCGAGGATCAGCGCGTTGGTGATCAGCGTGTCGACCGCGCCTTCGGCGCGCGTCCGCTGGCTCTGGCCCATGCCGTCGCGGATCGTCTTGCCACCGCCGAACTTCACCTCCTCTCCATAGGTCGTGAGGTCGCGCTCGACCTCGATCACGAGGTCGGTGTCGGCAAGGCGCAGCCGGTCGCCGGTGGTGGGGCCGTACATGTTGGCATAGTCGCCGCGGGGAATGCGCGTGGCCATCAGAGGTCTCCCATCACGTTGCCCTGAAAGCCGAAGATCCGCCGGTCGCCACCGATCTCGATCAGCCGCACCTCGCGGCGCTGGCCCGGCTCGAAGCGTACCGCCGTGCCGCTGGCGATGTCGAGGCGGCGGCCATGCGCGGCGTTGCGGTCGAAATCGAGGCCGGGATTGGCTTCGGCAAAGTGGAAATGGCTGCCGACCTGCACGGGCCGGTCGCCGGTGTTGGCGACCATCAGGGTGATCGCCTCGGATCCTGCGTTCAGCTCGATCTCGCCGTCTCGCGGCATCAGCTCTCCGGGGATCATGCGCGCAGACCCCGCAGGATCGCGGCGGCGAGCAGTGCGAGGCCGAGGAGCGGCCCGGCCCAGCCCGCGTGCTGATGCGCAGAACCCGCATGGGCCAGCGCCGGGGCGGGAAGGACAAGCGGGGTGGCGAAGAGAATGCGGGTCATCTGTCGTCCTTTCGGCGGATCGGGCCGGGGGTCTGGTCAGCGGATTGGGTCATGCACGGTGACGAGCTTGGTCCCGTCGGGAAAGGTCGCCTCGACCTGCACCTCGGCGATCATCTCGGGCACGCCCTCCATGCATTGCGCGCGGGTGATCACCTCGGCCCCGGCCTGCATCATGTCGGCGACCGAGCGCCCGTCGCGCGCGCCCTCGACCACCGCGTCGGTGATCAGCGCGATCGCTTCGGGATGGTTGAGCTTGACGCCGCGGGCGAGGCGGCGGCGGGCCACCTCGGCGGCCATGGACACCAGCAGCTTGTCCTTTTCGCGGGGGGTGAGGTTCATGTCACAGTCTCCATGAGGCGGGAAGCGTGCCGCCGGTGAGCCGGTCGAGCACGGGCAGCAGCGCCGCGCGCAGATCGAACCCGTCGGCGGCAAGCAGGCGCAGAACGAGAAGATCGGGGGCCAGAAGCGTGGCCCCGGCGGCGGCGGGCAGGGCGGCGCGCAAGGGCGCGAGGTGGCTCTCGGCCTCGGGGGCGGCGAGGATCACGCTCGCCATCGCGGCGGCACCATTGGCCACCGCCGGGCGGGCGAGATGGGCCGTCACATCACCCGAGAAGGAGAGCGCGTCGAGATAGAGCGGCACGCCGTCGCGGCGGATCTCGACCCGGTCGCGAAACCGCGCATCACGCAGGCTCTCGCCCATCAGCACGCGGCCGAAGATCACCGGCTCCACGATCAGCGCCCGGCCGCCGGGGGCGAGGTCGAGCGTGAGGCGGCGGTCGAGATGGCAGCCCTCGAACAGGATCGTCTCCTGCGGCAGCCAGTCGAGCCGGGCGCCTGTGGCCACGCGGAGGTGGTTGCGAATCCGCGCCGGAACGCTGCCCGTGGCCCGGTAGGCGCGCTCGGCGGCCTGGGTGGTGAGGCGCAGATGCGCGCCCGGCCCGGCCTCGGCCTCAATGCGCAGCCGGTCGCCGCCCGTCGCCCCGCCGGAGGTGTTGAGAACGACCGCCTCGACCCGGTTCGGCAGGCGGGGGAACAGCGCCCTGAGCGCCCCCTCCTGCCGCAGCAGCCCAAGCCGCGCGGCGCCTGTCGCATCCACCTCGGCGGTGATCCGCAGCAGGCCGCGCGCGCGGGGCGGCCCGGACGGCGCGATGTCGGGAGCAGGGCGGGGCAACTGCTGCAGCATGGGGTCTCCGGCGGCGGTTTGCCGGAAGGTTTGGCGCGACGGGCACGCCTTGGCCACTTTTGCAGGCAGAGCATGCCGGTCGTTTCGTCAATCGCCCGAAAACATCTCACTCCTAGGCAGCGAATGCGCGATAATGAGGCGCTGGTGTATCAGCCGAGGATGCCCGGCCCGATGATCATTACCAGAAGTGGCACAGGGGCAGTGGCAAGCCCGAGGGTGAGCAGCAGCGGCAGGGGCCGGAACAGACGACTTAGCCCAGCGGCGAGCAGGATGCCGCCACCGCCGCCGATCAGCGAATTGCCCGGCAGGTTGATCAGCAGCGCCAGCAGAAGGTGACGCCGCCGCAGCACCCAGGCCCGCGCCCAGCGCGGCACGCTGTCCTCAAGTCGCCGTATCCGGGTTTCGGGGTCGGTTTCCCGCAACCGGCCCAGCGTCGCCGCCGCGCGGGCAAAACCGTGCCGCTCCAGCGCCGCGCAGATGCGGGGTCCCGACAGGGCGAGGCCCGCCCCGTAGGCAAAGCTCAGCCCCAGAACCGTCGCGCCCCAGACAAAAGGCGCGGCGGAGGCCCCATGCGTCATCAGCAGCGCCAAACCGATCTCGGCCCCCGGCACGAAGGGGATCGCCAGCACCAGCGCATAGAGCAGCAGCAGCCCGGCCACGGTGGCGCCGAACAGTTCGATCCGGCCCTGCGCGGCCATCTCGGCGGCGAAATCGCGCAACCATAGCGCCAGCCACAGATTTCCCGCGATCAGCAGGACGATCAGCACCAGCCGAAAGGCCAGTCTGGGCAGGGCGGATTGCATGGAGCCTCCGGGCGCGGGTCTGGAACACCGGCCCCATTTAGGGGCTGGTGCGCCGATGTGCCAGTGCGGGACCGATCAGTTCGCGGCCGGATCGGCGGGGGCGATGACGATCCGCGTGCCCCAGTCGGCGCATCGCTGCGCCAGCGCGGCGGGCGGCAGCGCATCGGTGTAGAAGGCGTCGATTTCGCGCAGCGAGGCGATGCGCGCAGGCGCCGTGCGCGAGAACTTGGAGCGATCGGCCACCAGCACCGTGCGGCGCGAGCGGCCCAGAAGGCTCTGGTTCACGCCGACCTCCTCGATGTCGAAGTCGAGCAGGTCGCCACTCTCGTCGAGGGCGGAGCAGCCGATCACCGCGAGATCAAACTTGAACTGCTGGATCGTCTGGGTCGTGAGCGCACCCACCAGCCCGCCATCCGAACGCCTGAGCGTGCCACCGGTGACGATCACCTGCGCCTCGGCGTTTTCGGCGAGAATATGGGCCACGTTGATGTTGTTTGTCACCACCATCAGCCCGCGATGGCGCAAGAGCGCGCGGGCCACGGCCTCGGTCGAGGTGCCGATGTTGAGGAAGATGGAGGCGTTGTCCGAGATATCGGCGGCGCAGGCGGCGGCGATCGCGGATTTAGGGCCGGGGTTGAGGCTTCGGCGGTGCTCGTAGCCGATATTGACGGTGCCCGATGGCAGCACCGCGCCGCCATGCACCCGGTCGAGCCGTCCTGCCTCGGCCAGATCGGTCAGGTCGCGGCGGATCGTCTGCAGCGTGACGTTGAAATGCTCGGCCAGCCCCTCGACGGTGACGCGCCCCTCGCGGCGCGCGATCTCGAGGATCTCGGGTTGGCGAAAGCTCTGTGACATCGGCGCGGTTCCCCTCGTGAATGTTCCATAATGCGCGGTATTGTGCGGAATGCAACGGAATCGCGGAATTGCGACACCCTTGGAGGTCGCGTCTCCGGAACCGGCGCACCCGAATCCTTCGTGTGGTAAGGCTCCGTCCAAGGTGGGGCGCCTGCGAAAAGCGAACGAAAACGAAAAATTGCACTTGCCAGACGCGGCTCGAAGATGCAGTCTCGCCGTTGAACCGAACACCGGGCGGGAGGGTCCACGTGTCGTCATCTCAGGCATCGGAGCCGGTCTCGGATCTTTTCGTGATCGGCGGCGGCATCAATGGCTGCGGCATCGCACGCGACGCCGCCGGACGCGGTCTGTCGGTGGTGCTGGCCGAGATGGACGATTTGGCGCAGGCGACCTCCTCCTCTTCGACCAAGCTGTTCCATGGCGGGCTGCGCTACCTCGAATATTTCGAGTTCCGGCTGGTGCGGGAAGCGCTGATCGAGCGCGAGACGCTGCTGCGCGCCATGCCGCATATCTCGTGGCCGATGCGCTTCGTGCTGCCCTATCATCCCAGCATGCGGTTCGAGAGCGACACGCCGACCTCGAAGCTTCTGGGCACGGTAATGCCGTGGATGCGGGGCCGCCGCCCGGCCTGGCTGATCCGGCTGGGGCTGTTCATGTACGACCATCTGGGCGGGCGGAAGATCCTGCCCGGCACCAGCACGCTCGATCTGCAGCGCGACCCGGCGGGCGCGCCTCTCGATCCCAAATTCGAGACGGCCTACGAATATTCCGACTGCTGGGTCGAGGATTCGCGTCTTGTCGTGCTCAACGCCCGCGACGCCGAGGCGCGCGGCGCGCGGATCATGACGCGGACCCGCGTGCTGCACGCCGCGCGGGAGGGCGATCTCTGGGCCGTCAAGGTTGAGGATCGCGAAACCGGCGCGCGGCGCACGCACCGTGCCCGGATGCTGGTCAATGCGGGTGGCCCGTGGGTCGGCAAGCTGCTCAAGGGCGCGATCGATGTGGAGACGCGCGAAGGCGTGCGCCTCGTGCGCGGCAGCCACATCGTCACCGAGCGGCTCTATGACCACGACAAGTGCTATTTCTTTCAGGGCACCGACGGGCGGATCATCTTCGCGATCCCCTACGAGACCGATTTCACGTTGATCGGCACCACCGATGCCGACCACCCCGATCCGTCGGAACCAGCTGTCTGCACACCCGAGGAGCAGGAGTATCTGTGCCGCTTCGCGAGTCGCTATTTCGAGCGCGAGGTGACGCGCGACGACATCGTCTGGACCTATTCCGGGGTGCGTCCGCTCTATGATGACGGGGCCAGTTCGGCCACGGCGGCGACGCGGGACTACACGCTCAAGGTCAACGCGACAGGTGGCGCGCCGGTGCTCAACGTTTTTGGCGGAAAGATCACCACCTATCGCCGCCTTGCCGAGAGCGCGATGGAGAAGATCGCGCCCTTCTTCGAGACCAAGAAGGGTCATTGGACGGCGGGCGTCGCACTGCCCGGCGGCGATTTCCCGGTGGACGGGGTCGAGGCGCTGATCGCGGGTCTGGAGGCGGACTATCCGTTCCTCGACCGGCGCTGGGCGCGGCGGCTGGTGCGCGCCTACGGCACCGAGGCGCGGCTCATCCTCGGCGATGCAAAGCGCCCGGAAGATCTGG
Source organism: Limimaricola cinnabarinus LL-001 (assembly GCF_000466965.1). GTDB lineage: Bacteria > Pseudomonadota > Alphaproteobacteria > Rhodobacterales > Rhodobacteraceae > Limimaricola > Limimaricola cinnabarinus. The sequence goes on along the minus strand of NZ_BATB01000011.1, from coordinate 9,058 downwards.
GCCGCGATTTCGGCGCGACGCTGACCGAGGCCGAGGTCGCATGGCTCGTCGAAAAGGAATACGCTCGCAGCGCGGATGACGTGCTGTGGAGAAGATCGAAGCTGGGGCTTCGCCTGACGGGAGATCAGGCGGCGGCGCTGGAGGACTGGATGCAGGGAGAGAGGGCCGCGCGGCACGGCTGAGGCCGCGCGACCGGGGAGGACGAGAATGACACTGACGCTGGAGGGCGTGTCGAAGCGGGTGGAGGGGCAGACCCATATCCACCGCACCGACCTCACGTTGCAAAACGGCACGATGAACGTGCTCTTGGGCCCGACCCTGTCGGGCAAGACCTCGTTGATGCGGCTGATGGCGGGGCTCGATCAGCCCTCCACGGGCCGCATCCTGTGGAACGGCGAGGACGTGACCGGCCAGCGGGTGCAGGACCGCAAGGTGGCGATGGTCTACCAGCAGTTCATCAACTACCCGTCGATGACGGTCTACGACAACATCGCCTCGCCGATGCGGATCTCGGGCAAGTCGAAGGCCGAGATCGACGCCGCCGTGCGCAAATCGGCCGAGATGATGAAGCTCACCCCGCTTCTCGACCGCAAGCCGCTGGAACTGTCGGGCGGCCAGCAGCAGCGCTGCGCTCTGGCCCGCGCGTTGGTCAAGGATGCCGGTCTGGTGCTCTTGGACGAGCCGCTGGCCAATCTCGACTACAAGCTGCGCGAGGAGCTGCGCGCCGAGATCCCACGGATCTTCGAAGAGGCGGGCTCGATCTTCGTTTATGCCACCACCGAGCCCGAGGAGGCGCTGCTTCTGGGCGGCCATGTCGCCACGCTCTGGGAGGGCAGGGTGACGCAGTTCGGCGAGACGCCGCGGGTCTATCGCCACCCGGTGGACGCGACCACCGCGCGGGTCTTTTCCGATCCGCCGATGAACTTCCTGCCCTTCGAGAAGCGCGGGAACGGCCTGCATCTTGACGGCGGCCGCGAGGTGCCGGCCGCGGGCGCGCTGGGGGCCTTGCGCGACGGGCGCTATCAGGGGGGCTTTCGCCCCAACCACATGGAGTTGGAGCGCGGCGCTCCCGGCGACATCGCGTTCGAAACCCGGCTCGCGGTGACCGAGATCACCGGCTCCGAGACCTTTGTGCATCTCGACCATCACGACACCCGCTGGGTCGGGCTGATCCACGGCGTGCGCAACCTGCGTCCCGGGCAGGCGCTCACCGCCTATCTCGATCCGGCGCATGTCTATGTCTTCGCCGAGGACGGCACGCTCGTCGCCCCCGCCGCTTATGTGGAGGCCGCCTGACATGGCCAAGATCACGCTCGACAATCTCGCGCATTCCTACCTGAAGCATCCGAAATCCGACGACGACTGGGCGCTCAAGGAGCTGAACCACGACTGGGTCGACGGCGAGGCTTACGCGCTCTTGGGCTCTTCGGGCTGTGGCAAGTCCACGCTGCTCAACATCATCTCGGGGCTGCTGCGCCCGAGCCGGGGCCGCATCCTGTTCGACGGGCGCGACGTGACCGACGCGCCGACGGCCGAGCGCAACATCGCGCAGGTGTTCCAGTTCCCGGTGGTTTACGACACGATGAGCGTTGGCGATAATCTCGCCTTTCCGCTCAAGAACCGCGGGGCCGATCCGAAATACATCGCCGAGCGGGTGAACAGCATCGCCGCGATGATCGGTATGGAGGACCAGCTCAAGCGCAAGGCGCGCGGGCTGACCGCCGACGCCAAGCAGAAGATTTCCTTGGGTCGCGGCATGGTGCGCGAGGACGTGAACGCGCTTCTGTTCGACGAGCCGCTGACCGTGATCGACCCGCACATGAAGTGGGAGCTGCGCACCCAGCTCAAGCAGCTGCATCACGACTTCGGCCACACGATGATCTATGTCACCCACGACCAGACCGAGGCGCTCACCTTCGCCGACAAGGTGGTGGTGATGTTTGACGGACGCGTGGTACAGATCGGCACGCCGCAGGAGCTGTTCGAGAGGCCCGCGCACACTTTCGTCGGCTTCTTCATCGGCTCGCCCGGCATGAACCTGTTCGAGGCCGAGGTGTCGGGGACCACGGCCACCGTGCGGGGCGTGACAGTGCCGCTGGGCGACAGCTACGCCCCCGTGGCGGGGCAGGTGCAGATCGGTGTGCGGCCCGAATTCGTCCGGCTGCATGCGGGCGGCGAGGGGCTGCCCGCGCGCATCACCCGGGTCGAGGATGTGGGCCGTCACAAGATCGTCCGGCTCGAAGTCGGCGGCACGACGGCCAACGCGATCCTCGATGAGGGGACGCCGGTGCCGGCGGGGGCCGACAGGGTGAGCTTCGATGCAGAGGCGATCAACGTCTATGCCGACGAGTGGCGCGTCGCGCCGGGGACCGCGCAGGGGAGGGCCGCGTGATGAACAAGACCGTCAACCAGAAGGCTTGGTTTCTCGTCCTGCCGGTGCTGATCCTTGTCGGTTTTTCGGCGGTGATCCCGCTGATGACCGTGGTGAACTATTCCGTGCAGGACACCTTCGGCAACAACGTCTTCTTCTGGGCCGGGCTCGACTGGTTTCGCGACATGCTCGAAAGCGAGCGGATGTGGAACGCGCTGGGCCGCCAGCTCGTCTTTTCGGGCATCATCCTCGCGATCGAGGTGCCGCTGGGCATCTTCGTCGCGCTCAACATGCCCAAGAAGGGCTTCTGGGCCTCGTTCTGCCTCGTGCTGATGTCGCTGCCGCTGCTGATCCCGTGGAACGTGGTCGGCACGATCTGGCAGATCTTCGGTCGGGTCGATATCGGCCTTCTGGGCTACACGCTGGCCAAGCTCGGCGTGAACTACAACTACACTCAGAACGTGATCGATGCCTGGGCCACGGTCATTGTCATGGATGTCTGGCACTGGACCTCGCTGGTGGCGCTTCTGGCCTATGCCGGGCTGCAATCGATTCCCGACGCCTATTATCAGGCCGCCAAGATCGACCAGGCCTCGCGCTGGAAGGTGTTTCGGTTCATCGAGCTGCCGAAGATGGCGGGCGTGCTGATGATCGCGATCCTGCTCAGGTTCATGGACAGCTTCATGATCTACACCGAGCCCTTCGTCGTCACCGGCGGCGGCCCGGGCAACGCCACCACCTTCCTGTCCATCGACCTCGTGAAGATGGCGTTGGGGCAGTTCGACCTCGGCCCGGCGGCGGCGTTCAGCCTGATGTACTTCCTCGTCATCCTGCTGATCTCATGGGTGTTCTACACCGTCATGACCAACCTCGACAAAAGGGATGGTGTCTGATGACCGACGCGACCTCCGCCCCCGGCGCGGCCTCGATCCCCGGCGACGTCAGCGCCGCCGAGCCGCGCGCCCGCAGCCGCCGCCGGTTCCGGCCCAATGGCTCGGTGATCGTGATGGCGCTCTACCTGCTGTTTCTGATGCTGCCGATCTACTGGCTCCTGAACATGAGCCTGAAGACCAATGCCGAGATCCTTTCGGGCTTCTCGATGTGGCCGCGCAACCTGACACTGGCCAATTACGAGAAGATCCTGACCGATCCGTCATGGTACATGGGCTACGTCAACTCGATCATCTACGTGACGATGAACACCGCCATCTCGATTGCAGTGGCGCTGCCCGCGGCCTACGCCTTTTCGCGCTACAGCTTCATGGGCGACAAGCACCTGTTCTTCTGGCTGCTGACGAACCGCATGGCGCCGCCCGCGGTCTTCGCGCTGCCCTTCTTCCAACTCTACTCATCCGTGGGGCTGTTCGATACGCATATCGCGGTGGCGCTGGCCCATACGCTGTTCAACGTGCCGCTGGCGGTCTGGATTCTCGAAGGCTTCATGCGCGGCGTGCCGCGCGAAATTGACGAGACCGCCTATATCGACGGCTATTCCTTCCCCAAGTTCTTCGTGAAGATCTTCATGCCGTTGATCGCGAGCGGCATCGGGGTGGCGGCGTTCTTCTGCTTCATGTTCTCATGGGTGGAACTGCTCTTGTCGCGTACCCTGACGAGCGTCGATGCCAAGCCGATCGCGGCGACGATGACCCGCACCGTCTCGGCCTCCGGCCTCGACTGGGGCGTGCTGGCGGCGGCGGGGGTGCTGACGATCCTGCCCGGCGCACTCGTGATCTGGTTCGTGCGCAACTACATCGCCAAGGGCTTTGCCCTCGGCCGCGTCTGAGAGAGGGAGAGACGACATGGCATGGATGGCATGGACGGTCCCGACGGCGATCTTCTTTGGCACGATCGCGCTGCTTCTGATGATCTTCACGGTGCTGGCGATTCGCTATCCCGAGACGCCGCGCACCGGCGTGCTGGGGATCGAAACGACGCGCGGCGACCGGCTCTTCATCACGCTTCTGGGCTCCGCCTTCATCAATCTCGCCTGGTTGGGTCTGGTCGATGCGGCCCAGCCCTGGGCGATGCTGGTCTGTCTCGTCTACGCCGCGGCGGTGTTCCGCTGGGTCTGACGAGCTTTTAAGAAGCGCCGTTCGGGGAGGACGGCGTCGGTTCGATAAATGGGAGGAAACCATATGAACCCGCTTTTGAAATCCACCACCGCGCTGGGCCTCGCGCTCGGGCTGCTGGCGGGGCCCGCCATGGCCGACATGGAGGCCGCGCGCCAGTTCCTCGATGACACGATCGAGCGTTCGGCCCTCAGCCGCGAGGAGCAGGAAGCCGAGATGCAATGGTTCGTCGACGCCGCCGAGCCGTTCTCGGGCATGTCGATCAACGTGGTCTCCGAAACCATCCCGACGCATGAATACGAGGCCACCGTGCTGGCCCCGGCCTTCACCGCGATCACCGGGATCGAGGTCACCCACGACCTGATCGGCGAAGGCGACGTGGTCGAGAAGCTGCAGACGCAGATGCAGTCGGGCGAGAACATCTACGACGCCTATGTCAACGACAGCGACCTGATCGGCACGCATTGGCGCTATCAGCAGGCGCGCAGCCTGACCGACTGGATGGCGAACGAGGGCGCGGACGTCACCAGCCCGACCCTGAACCTCGACGATTTCATCGGGCTGCAATTCACCACCGGCCCGGATGGCGAACTGTACCAGCTGCCCGACCAGCAATTCGCGAACCTTTACTGGTTCCGGCAGGACTGGTTCACCGACGAGAAGAACATGTCGGATTTCGAGGCCGAGTACGGCTATCCGCTCGGCGTGCCGGTCAACTGGTCGGCCTATGAGGACATCGCCGAGTTCTTCACCGGTCGCGACCTGAGCCATATGGGCGTCGAGGGCGAGGTCTTCGGCCACATGGATTACGGCAAGAAGGACCCGAGCCTCGGTTGGCGCTTTACCGATGCGTGGATGTCGATGGCCGGGATGGGCGACAAGGGCGAGCCCAACGGCCTGCCGGTCGACGAATGGGGCGTGCGCGTCAACGAGAACAGCCAGCCCGTCGGCTCCTGCGTGGCGCGCGGCGGTGCGACCAACTCGCCCGCGGCCGTCTATGCGATCGAGAAATACGTCGACTGGCTCAAGGCCTATGCGCCGCCCGCCGCCGCCGGCATGACCTTCTCCGAATCCGGCCCAGTGCCGGCGCAGGGCGAGATCGCCCAGCAGATGTTCATGTATACCACCTTCGTGCCGTCGCTGGTCGAAGAGGGCATCCCGGTCGTGAACGAGGACGGCTCGCCCAAGTGGCGCCTCGCGCCCAGCCCGCACGGGGCCTATTGGGAAGAGGGCATGAAGGTCGGCTATCAGGACGTGGGGTCGTGGACCCTTCTCGACAGCACCCCCGTCGACGAGGCCAAGGCGGCGTGGCTCTATGCGCAGTTTGTCACCTCGCAGACCGTGGACGTCGAGAAGTCGCATGCTGGCCTGACCTTCATCCGCGAGTCGACGATCCAGCACGACAGCTTCTCGGAGCGCGCGCCCGCCTTGGGTGGTCTCGTCGAGTTCTATCGCTCGCCCGACCGGGTGCGCTGGTCGCCCACCGGCACCAACATCCCCGACTATCCCAAGCTGGCGCAGCTGTGGTGGCAGAACATCGGCGACGCCTCCTCCGGCGCCAAATCCGCGCAGGAGGCCCTCGACAGCCTTTGCGAGCAGCAGGAACAGGTGCTCGAGCGGCTCGAGCGGGCTGGCATTCAGGGCGATCTCGGCCCCGTCATGAACGAGGAGCAGGACCCGCAATACTGGCTCGACCAGCCCGGCGCGCCCAAGCCCAAGCTGGAGAACGAGGACGAGGAGCCCCAGACCATCGGCTACGAAGAGCTGATCAAGTCCTGGCAGTGAGCCTGTGAACCGCCGGGGCCCTCGGGCCCCGGTATTCGCGCCGCGAAGCCTCCCCCTTCGTGGCGCGCCCTTTTCCAAGACACGAGCATCCGATGACCCACATCCTCGCCATCGATCAGGGCACCACCTCGAGCCGCGCCATCCTTTTTGATGCGCAGATGAAGATCGTCGGTCTGGCACAGGAGGAGTTCCCGCAGCACTACCCCGACAGCGGCTGGGTCGAGCACGCCCCCGCCAACCTGTGGGACTGCACGCTCAAGGTCTGCCGCGAAGTACTGGAGACCACCGGCATCGCCGCCACCGAGATCGCTGGCATCGGCATCACCAACCAGCGCGAGACCACGCTGGTATGGGAGCGCGAGACCGGCCGCCCGATCCACAACGCCATCGTCTGGCAAGACCGCCGCACCGCCGCCTTCTGCCGCGACTGGCGCGAGCGGGGCGAGGAGGAGGCGGTGATCGCCAAGACCGGGCTGATCATCGACCCCTATTTCTCGGGCACCAAGCTCAAATGGATCCTCGATAACGTCGAAGGCGCGCGCGACCGGGCGCGCGGGGGCGAACTCATGTTCGGCACCGTCGATACGTGGCTGATCTGGAACCTCACCGGCGGCCGCGTACACGCCACCGACGCCACCAATGCCTGCCGTACCATGCTCTACGACATCCATGAAGGACGCTGGAGCAGCACCCTCTGCGGCATGCTCGACATTCCCATGGAGATGCTGCCCGAGGTGCGCGACTGCGCCGCCGATTTCGGCACGACCGAACTGCTCGGCGCGCCCGTCCCGATCCTCGGCGTGGCGGGGGACCAGCAGGCGGCGACGCTGGGCCAAGCCTGTTTCGCGCCAGGCATGTTGAAATCCACCTATGGCACCGGCTGCTTTGCGTTGATGAACACCGGCGAGACGCCTGTGCGTTCGACCCACCGGCTGCTGACCACCGTGGCCTACCAACTCGACGGCAAGCCGACCTACGCGCTCGAAGGCTCGATCTTTATCGCGGGCGCGGTGGTGCAATGGCTGCGCGACGGGCTCGGCCTGATCGAAAAGGCGTCCGAGACACAAGGGCTGGCCGAGGGGTCGGACCCACAGCAGCGTGTCATCATGGTCCCCGCCTTCACGGGCCTGGGCGCGCCCTATTGGGATCCCGACTGCCGCGGCGCGGTGTTCGGCCTGACCCGCAGCACCGGCCCGCGCGAAATGGCGCGCGCTGCACTGGAAAGCGTCGGCTACCAGACCCGCGATCTCCTCGAGGCGATGCGCGCCGACTGGCAGGGCGAAGGCGACGCCGCGACCTTGCGAGTGGACGGCGGCATGAGCGCCAGCGACTGGACCATGCAGTTCCTCGCCGACATCACCGACGCTCCCGTCGATCGCCCCGAGATCACCGAGACCACGGCGCTGGGCGTCGCATGGCTCGCCGGAATGAAGGCGGGGATCTATCCCGACATGGAGGGCTTCGCGGCGGGCTGGAAGCTGGAGCGCAGCTTCAGCCCCGCGATGGACGAGGCCGCGCGCGAGGCGGGCTACGGAGCTTGGCGTCGCGCGGTGGCCGCGACGCGCTCGGTATGACCGGCTTCGACATCCTCACCGCGGGCCGCGTGGTCTTCGGGCGCGGCCGCGCTTCCAAAGCGGCCTCGGCGATCCGTGCCAGCGGCGGCCGCGTGCTCTTGCTGCGTGGCAGTCACGCGGTCGCCGACCGCCTCGCCGCCGAACTGCGCGTGCTCGGGGCCGAGGTCGAGGAGATCCGTCAGACCGGCGAGCCGCTGCTCGATGATCTCGACGCCGTGGTGGCGCGGGGCCGAGAGCGTCGGGTCGATGTCGTGGTGGCCTTGGGCGGCGGCTCGGCGATCGACATGGGCAAGGCGGCGGCGGCGCTGATCCCGGCGCCGCACCCGGCGATGACCTATCTCGAGGTGGTGGGGGAGGGGCGTCCGCTCGACGTGGCCCCGTTGCCCTTCATCGCCCTGCCGACCACCGCGGGCACCGGTGCCGAAGTCACCAAGAACGCCGTGATCGGCGTGCCCAGCCATGGCCGCAAGGTCAGCCTGCGCGATGACCGGATGCTCGCCGACCTGGCGATCGTCGATCCCGCGCTCACCGATCATGCGCCGCGCGGCGTGACACTGGCGTCGGGACTCGACGCAGTGACGCAGGTCATCGAGCCCTATCTCTCGTGTCGCGCTACCCCCTTCACCGACGCGCTGTGCCGCGATGCGATCCCGCGCGGGCTGAAGGCCCTGTCATGCCTGATGCAGCACGAGGAGGAGGCCGCGCGCGACGATCTGGCGCTCAGCAGCCTGTTCGGCGGGCTAGCGCTGGCCAATGCGGGGCTGGGCGCGGTGCATGGCTTCGCAGGCGTGCTGGGTGGAGCGACCGGCGCACCGCATGGCGCACTTTGCGGGCGGCTCCTGCCCGGTGTTCTGCGCGCCAACGCGCGGGCCGTGGCGGGGGAGGGGGGCGACCTGACCCGTCACCACGAGGTCGCGTCTTGGATCGGCGCGGCCTTGGGCGAAACGGGCGACCCCATCGACCTTCTCGAAGCCCGTATCGATGCCTGGGGCCTGCCCCGTCTCGCGGCAATGGGCGTCGAGGCTTCCGAGATCGCCGTGCTGGCCGAAGCCTCGCGCGGATCGTCCTCCATGCGCGGCAACCCTCTCCCGCTTGGTGTCGCCACGCTGGAAGCGATCCTGCACGACAGCCTCTAGCGCCGCGCGAACCGCTCAGATCGCTGATTTTTCGGGCAATCAGAACTTTTTGCTCCGGAGAGGCGTTTTTGCTGTTGCGACTCACGCGCCCCATCCCTAGATAGCCCCTCACCGGCGGCGCAG